>NZ_JAWLRW010000003.1:214373-445651 GCF_033142235.1 Rhodococcus sp. IEGM 1408 | reverse complement strand
GCTTACACACAAAATTAAGCGAAGAACCGCTTGCGTCCACTGTGCAGTATCTGAAACAACACACCCCTCCCGCGAGGCAACTTGCGGGGTGGGGCCTTGTTTCACAGAGTTACGGCGGCCATAGCGGCAGGGAAACGCCCGGTCCCATTCCGAACCCGGAAGCTAAGCCTGCCAGCGCCGATGGTACTGCACTCGTGAGGGTGTGGGAGAGTAGGTCACCGCCGAACACAACTTGAAAACCACGAAGAGCCCCCGATCGCCCTCACCGGCGACCGGGGGCTCTCCGTCATTTCACGACGCGGCAATTTGGCAACGGCACCCCGCTCGCGGCGCGCGTCGCGACGCGGCTCGGGACCCGCGTCGCGACCGGCTACTCACGCCGTCCGAGCGCAGCCGCCATCACCCGGCGCGCCAAGCCCGAATGCTGGAGCTCCTCCAGGGACACCACCACCCCGCGGGAGTCCGACAACGGCACCCGCCAGTTCGGATACTCATCCGACGTGCCCGGAATATTCACCGCCCGGCGATCACCCACCAGGTCGGCGACCGAGACCGCATAGAGCAGGGACGGCGCCGCGGACAGGAAACCGTGCAGTGCCACCACGAGGTCCTCGGTACTGCTGACTCCCTCGGGACCGCCGCCTTCTGGTCCGTCCTCTGCAATGTCGCCGGCCGGGAGACCACGCTGACGGACCGCGTCGACATACGACTGGATCTCGCCGGCCGCGGCACGACGTTCCTCCGCGGCGTCCCCGGTCAACTGTCCGAGCTCCTCACGGATGTCCACGTGGACCAGGTCGGCGTAGCCGGCGGACGGGGGGAGATCGTGGGTCGTCACCGACGCCATGCACAGCCGGCGATACCCCTCCGGCGGCAGCGGCCGGCCGTCCTGCTGCTCGAACCACATCACCGAGGTCCCCAGAACGCCTCGATCAGAGAGTTCCTCCCTCACCCCGGGGGCGACGGTGCCGAGATCCTCACCCACCACGACCGCGCCGGCACGCCACGCCTCCAGGGCGAGGACGCTGATCATGGCGTCGTGGTCATAGCGGACGTACGTCCCCTCCGTGGGCGGGAGGCCGGCCGGTATCCACCACAGTCGGAAGAGCCCGAGGATGTGATCGATCCGGACCCCGCCCGAATCACGCAGTGCAGCGCGGACGATATCCCGGAACGGGGCGTAGCCCTGCTCGGCGAGGGCGTCCGGTCGCAGAGGGGGTTGCGACCAGTCCTGGCCCCGCTGGTTGTAGACGTCCGGTGGGGCGCCGACGGTGACGCCGCGGGCCAACGATTGGTGAAGGGCCCAGGCGTCGGCGCCCGTGGGATGGACCCCGACGGCGAGGTCGTGCAGCACCCCGAGTCGCATCCCGGCCCCGAGGGCGTCCCGTTGCGCGGTAGCGCGCTGCTCGGCGACCTGCCACTGCAGCCACTGATGGAAGCGGATCTCCTCCCCGTGCCCCTCGGCGAACCGCGTCACCGCGGGGGAGTCCGGGTCCTGCAGCTCCGTTGGCCAGACCGACCAGTCCGGGCCGTGCTCGGCGGCGAGGGCGCACCAGGTGGCGTATCGGTGGAGCCCGGACTCATGGGCCGCGGTGTAGTCCCCGAAGTGCTCTGCTCGCTCGCGCGACAGGGGTGCGGTGAAGATGATCCGCAAGGCGTCGAGCTTGGCGGTCCACGAGGCGTCGCGGTCGATGGTGTCGGCGGCGTTCAACCTCCGGACGGACGTCGCGAGCCCGTCGACCCGCTGCCGGTCCGCCGGGGAGAGGAGACCGTACTCCGGGATCTGCTCCGGGCGGAGATACAGCGGGGAGGCGAACCTGCGGGTGGTGGGGAGGTACGGCGAGGGTTCGACGGGCGGGAACGGCTCCCCGGCGTGCATCGGGTTGACCAGGACGAAGTCGGCGTCGAGGTCTCGACCCGCCCACCCGGCGAGCGAGGCCAGGTCGGCCAGGTCCCCGACGCCCCAGGACTGCTCGGACCGCACCTGGTAGAGCTGCGCCGCCAGACCCACCGCGCGTCGCTCGTCGAGTCCGGCGGGCACGGGGATGGAGGGCGGCGAGACCAGCAGGGTGGCCTCGGCTGTGTGGGTGTCGGTGTCGTCGCCACTGCCACTGCCACTGCCACTGCCGCTGCCGCTGCCGCCGCCGTCGCCGTCGTTATTGACGACGGCGAGGATCCGGTGCCAACCCGGCGGCAGGGAATCAGGGATCGTGACGGTCAGTCGCTCGGTGAGCACGCCGTCGACGTCCCGGGACTCCTGCGGTCGGGGCAGCGGGCGCAGCGCGAGGGGAGCGCCGCCGTCCTCGAGTCGGATCGACAGGCTCACGGTGGCGCCGCGCGGGAAATGGACCGGGCAGCTGGTGACCGTCCCCTGCCGGGCCACCACAGTCGGCGGCAGTACCCGCCGCCACGGGCGCAGTCGAACCGCCTGCAGTGCCGCACGGTCGGCGGTGTCGACCTCGTCGTCGTCGCCCCCGGTCTCTACTCCCATGGCGGCGAGGACCGCGCGGAGCGTCCGGGACGAGATGTCACGGTGGGCGCCGAGCGCGTCCTGGTAGGTGGTGGCGACCCCGCAGGCGTCGGCCAGCTCGGCCAGGGCGGGGGATACGGCGTCGGTCGGGCTCACGTGTCGTCCTCGCGTGGGGTGGGGCGGCGTTCGTCTCACAGCGCCGGGAAAAACATGCAGGGTCCACTGTGCCACCGGAGCGCGTCAGGTGCGGGCCCGACAGAAACGGACCGCAGTCCGAACAGGCGGGTCGGGACCACGTACTGTGAAGCGGAACACGTATCAGTTGCGCCCAGAGAAAGGCCGTCGACCACTCATGACCGAGGCATTCATTTACGACGCCATCCGGACTCCGCGAGGCAAGGGTAAGCCTGGCGGCGCTCTGCACGGGGTCAAGCCGATCGACCTGGTGGTCGGCCTCATCGAGGAGATGCGACGTCGGTTCCCCGACCTCGACGAGAACCGGATCTCGGACATCATCTACGGCATCGTCACCCCCCTCGGTGACCAGGGCATGGACCTGCCCCGCATCGCGGCGCTGGCCGCCAAGATGCCCGACACGGTCGCCGGCGTTCAGATCAACCGCTTCTGCGCCTCCGGCCTGACCACCATCAACATGGCCGCGCAGAAGATCCGCTCCGGCTGGGACGAAGTCGTCCTCGCGGGTGGCGTCGAATCCATGTCGCGCGTGCCGATGGGCACGGACGGCGGCTCCTGGGCCCTCGATCCGGCCACCAACTACGACACCTACTTCTCCCCGCAGGGGATCGGCGCCGACCTCATCGCCACCCTCGAGGGTTTCACCCGCGAGGACGTGGACCGCTACGCCGAGCGCTCGCAGCGCCTGGCTGCGCAGGCCTGGGACGAGGGCCGGTTTGCCAAGTCGGTCGTGCCGGTCAAGGACATCAACGGCATCACCATCCTCGACCGCGACGAGCACATGCGCCCCGGCACCACGGTCGAGACGCTCGCCGGCCTCAAGCCGTCGTTCGCCATGGTCGGCGAGATGGGCGGATTCGACGCGGTCGCGCTGCAGAAGTACCACTGGGTCGAGGAGATCAACCACGTCCACCACGGTGGTAACTCGTCCGGCATCGTCGACGGCGCCGCACTCGTGGTGGTCGGCTCGGAGAAGGCCGGCAAGGAGATGAACATGACGCCGCGCGCACGGGTCGTGGCCGCGGCCACCTCCGGCGCCGACACCACGATCATGCTCACCGGCCCGACCCCGGCCGCGAAGAAGGCGCTCGAGATCGCCGGTCTCACCGCCGACGACATCGACCTCTGGGAGCTCAACGAGGCGTTCGCCTCCGTCGTCCTCCGGTTCCAGAAGGACATGAACATCCCCGACGAGAAGCTCAACGTCAACGGCGGTGCGATCGCGATGGGCCACCCCCTCGGGGCGACCGGCGCGATGATCACAGGCACCGTGCTCGACGAGCTCGAGCGCACCGGCGGCAAGCGCGCACTGATCACCCTCTGCGTGGGCGGCGGCATGGGTGTCGCCACGATCATCGAACGCGTCTGACCCCCCACCGACACCAGCCATAGAAGGAGCAGTAAACCAGTGAGCGAAAACATGTTCCGGTGGGAGCAGGACGGCGACGGCATCGTCACCCTCACCATGGATGATCCCGACCACGGCGCCAACACGATGAACGCCCGGTTCATCGACGACTTCTCGGAGACCGTCGGTCGCATCGAGGCCGAGAAGGAGTCGATCAAGGGCGTGGTGCTGACCTCCGCCAAGAAGAGCTTCTTTGGCGGCGGCGACCTCAAGTCCATGATCAACGCCGGCCCCGAGGACGCACAGCAGCTCTTCGAGCGGTCCATGGGGATCAAGGGCCGCATGCGCGCCCTGGAGACCAGTGGCGTTCCCGTTGTGGCCGCCATCAACGGCGCGGCCCTCGGTGGAGGCCTCGAGCTCGCGCTCGCGTGTCACCACCGCGTCATGGCCGACGCCCGCGGCGCCAAGGTCGGTCTGCCCGAGGTCACCCTCGGCCTGCTCCCGGGCGGCGGCGGCATCGTCCGCACCGTCCGCATGTTCGGCCTGGCCCAGGCCGTGCCGAACGTCCTCATGTCGGGTCGGTCCTTCGCACCGGCCAAGGCACTCGAGGCGGGGCTCGTCGACGAGGTCGTGTCGCCCGAGCAGCTGCTCGACGCCGCCAAGGCGTGGATCAAGACCGACCCCGAGGCCACCCAGCCGTGGGACCGCAAGGGCTGGAAGCTCCCGGGCGGCACGGTGAACGACCGCGCGGTCAGCTCCGTGCTCCCGTCCTTCCCGGCCAACATGCGCAAGCAGACCAAGGGCGCGCCGTCGCCTGCGCCGCGGGCCATCATGGCCGCCGCGGTCGAGGGTTCGCAGGTGGATTTTGCCACCGCCGAGAAGATCGAGGCGCGCTACTTCGTCTCGCTCGTCACCGGCGCCGTGGCCAAGAACATGATCCAGGCCTTCTTCTTTGACATGCAGCACTGCTCCTCCGGTGGCGCGCGGCCCAAGGCCGCCGACGGCTCGGAGATCCCCAGGACGCAGTTCACCAAGGTCGGCGTCCTGGGCGCCGGCATGATGGGTGCGGGCATCGCCTACGTCTGCGCCAAGGCCGGCATCGAGGTCGTGCTCAAGGACGTCGAGCTGGCCGGCGCCGAGAAGGGCAAGGCCTACTCGGAGAAGATCGAGGCCAAGGCCCTCGAGCGCGGCCGCACGACCCCGGAGAAGTCCGCGGAGCTGCTCGCGCGGATCACCCCGGCGGCGGATCCGCAGGCGCTGGCCGGCTGCGACCTCGTCATCGAGGCCGTCTTCGAGTCCCCGGACCTGAAGCGGAAGGTGTTCCAGGAGATCGAGGACGTCGTGGCCCCCGACGCCCTGCTGGGCTCCAACACCTCGACGCTGCCCATCACCGACCTCGCAACCGGCGTCAAGCGGCCCGAGGACTTCATCGGCCTGCACTTCTTCTCCCCGGTCGACAAGATGCAGCTGGTCGAGATCATCAAGGGCGACAAGACCACGCCGGAGACGCTGGCCAAGGCCATCGACCTCACGCTGCAGATCCGCAAGATCCCGATCGTGGTCAACGACTCGCGGGGCTTCTACACCTCGCGCGTCATCGGCACGTTCGTCAACGAGGCCATCGGCATGCTGGGTGAGGGGATCGAGCCCTCGACCATCGAGCAGGCCGGTCGCATGGCCGGGTACCCGGCCGCGCCGCTGCAGCTCTCTGACGAGCTGAACATGAACCTCATGGTGAAGATCCGTCAGGCGACCCGCGACGCGGCCGAGGCCGCCGGTCAGGAATTCGTTCCCGACGCGGTCGACCGGGTGCTGCTGAAGATGGTCGAGGAGCTGAAGCGGAGTGGTCGCGCCGCCGGCGCCGGGTTCTACGACTACACCGACGGCAAGCGCACCGGTCTCTGGTCGGGTCTGCGCGACGCGTTCAACACCTCCGTGGACAACGCCCCGCCGCTGCAGGACCTGGTGGACCGGATGATCTTCGCCGAGGTCCTCGAGACGCAGAAGTGCGTGGACGAGGGCGTGATCGTCGACGACGCCGACGCCAACATCGGTTCCATCATCGGCATCGGGTTCCCGGCGTGGACGGGCGGCACCCGCCAGTACGCCAAGAACTACTTCGCCCCCGGCGAGCACGTCGCCTCGGGCTACAAGGGCTTCGTCGCCCGCGCCGAGGAGCTGGCCGCCACGTACGGCGAGCGCTTCGCGCCCACCGAGTCGCTGAAGAAGGCGGCCGCGCAGCAGGCCTGATCGACTCCTGCCACGCGGTCCGCGTGAGCGGTAGAGGCGGCCGTCCCCGGTACTCCGGGGGCGGCCGCCTCTGTCGTGTCAGCGGCGAAACTGGTCCAAGCTTTAGATTCCTCAGGTGACCCCTTCCTGGGCGCGGTAGCGAGCATAGGTGCGGCCGATCGCGCCTGGAGCTGCGAAAACCGGACCAAGGTGAGGCTAACCAATAAAAGGTTAGGCTAGCCTGAATTGTGATGCTACTGTTTCCGCATGTTCAGACAGCGCACAGGCTCGCTCAGGCTGATCGTCGCGGCCACCCTGGCTCTCACGCTGACGTCGTGCGGTGTCGCGACCGGGCTCGGCGAGGGTCCCGAGACGATCTCCGGGATCCCGTCGGCGTCCGAGGTCTCGGCGATCGACGACCCACGATCCTTCTCCGGCGAGCTCGCGCTGCAGCTGGTCGACGACCCGATCGAACCCGTCGCGACCGACCCCGTCCCACAGCTCCCGGCCGTCGTCACCGACAATCAGGGCACGGTCGTCGAGGTGGCGGACGTCTCCCGGATCCTGCCGCTAGACATCTACGGAACGATCTCCCGGATCATCTTCGAACTGGGTCTCGGCGAGAACGTGATCGGCCGCGACATCTCGTCGGCCTTCCCCGAGATCGCCGATCGTCCGCTGGTGACGCAAGACGGCCACCAGCTCAACGCCGAGGCGATCCTCGCACTCAACCCCAGCGTGATCGTCACCGACACCTCGCTCGGTCCGTGGGACGTGGTGCTGCAGCTGCGTGACGCCGGAGTCCCCGTCGTCGTCGTCGACTCCCACCGGTCCCCGGGTAACGTCGAGGCCCTCACCCAGGCCGTCGGAGACGGCCTCGGCGTCCCCGAGCTGGGCCGCGAGCTGGGCGAGCGTACGCGAGCGAAGATCGCCCGGACCGAGGAGTCGATCTCGTCGATCGTCCCGGAGTCCGAGACCGCCCGGCTGCGCACCGTGTTCCTCTACGCCCGTGGATCCGCCGGCGTGTACTACATGTTCGGCCAGGACAGCGGCGCGGACGAGCTGATCACCGCGGCCGGTGGCTACGACGTGTCGTCCGAGGTCGGCTGGAAGGGCGCCAAGCCGGCCAACGACGAGGGGCTCATTGCCGCCCAGCCGGATGTCATCGTGATGATGAACAAGGGCCTGGACTCCGTGGGCGGCGTCGACGGCCTGCTGGACAAGTTCCCGGCCCTGGCGCAGACCCCGGCCGGGGCCAACCAGCGGATCGTCGCCATGAACGACGACCTGGTCCTGTCCTTCGGCACCCGGACCCCCGCCGTGCTCAACGCGCTCGCGGTGGCGCTCTACGCCCCCGACGCGCTGTGATGCTCACCGACGGGCGGGCGGCCGAGCGGGCGGTCGCGCGGCCGCCCGCGCCCGGGCCGGGTAGGACCCGGGAGAGCGGCAACGCCAACCGGCTGCTGACGGGCGGCCTGCTAGTGGCCGGGCTGGCCGTCGCGCTGGTCGTGCTGGCCGTGGTGGCCGCAGCCTCCGGGCAGCTGTCCATCCCGGCGGGCGAGGTCGCCTCCGGTTTCCTCCGCGGCCTCGGGATCGACGTCGGCCCCGGGGAGAGTCATCCCCGCGCGGACGCCACCCTGTGGAGCGTCCGCTTCCCGCGGGTGGCCATGGCGATGGTCGTGGGGGCGGCGCTGGCCGTGGCCGGGGCGCTGATGCAGGGCGCGTTCGGCAACCCGCTCGCCGAGCCCAGCGTGGTGGGCGTGTCCGCCGGCGCGGCCGTGGGTGCGGCGTCGGCGATCGTCTTCGGCCTCACCGCCTTCGGCGCCTGGACCAGCGTGGTCTGCGCCTTTGTCGCCGGGATCATCACCACCACGGTGGTGTACCTGTTCAGCCGCACCAACGGTCGGACCGAGGTCGTGACCCTGGTCCTGACGGGGATCGCGGTCAACGCCGTGGCCGGTGCGGCGCTCGCGTTCCTCATGTTCCTCGGCGACACCCAGGCCCGCGAGGAGATCGTGTTCTGGCAGCTCGGCAGCCTGAGCGGCAGTCGCTGGGAGCACGTCCTGGTGGTGGCCCCGCTCGCCCTGGTCGGCCTCGTCCTGGCGGCCCGGCTGTCCAAGCCGCTGGACCTGTTGTCGCTGGGGGAGCGGCCCGCCCGCCACCTGGGCGTCAACGTGGAACGGCTGCGCATCGTCTCGATCCTGCTGGTCGGCCTGCTCACGGCCGCCGCGGTGAGCTTCTGCGGCATCGTCGCCTTTGTCGGACTGGTGGTGCCGCACCTGATCCGGATGATCGCCGGCCCCGGGCATCGACTGCTGCTGCCGGCCTCGGCGCTCGGCGGCGCGGTGTGCCTGCTCGCGGCGGACCTGCTCGCCCGCACCGCCGTCAACTACGCGGAGCTGCCACTGGGCATGGTCACCGCCGCCGTCGGCGGACCGCTCTTCTTCTGGCTCCTCCATCGCACCCGTCGCACGGCGGGAGGTTGGGGATGAGCGTCACCGCGACCCGCACGCCGGTCCTGTCCGCCGAGGGCGTCACGGTACGAATCGGCGGCCGGGTGCTGCTCGATGCCGTGGACCTCGATGTCCACGCCGGGGAGGTGCTGGCGCTGGTCGGCCCCAACGGGGCGGGCAAATCCACGCTGCTCGGCGTGGTGGCGGGGGATACCCAGCCCGAGTCCGGCCGTACCCTCCTCGACGGCACCGACCTGCGACGCTGGCGCCTGGGCGACCTGGCCCGCCGCCGGGCCCTGCTCACCCAGGCCAACTCCGTCGCCTTCCCCTTCACCGTGCGTGAGGTCGTCGCGATGGGGCGCGCGCCGTGGGCGGCGCTGCCCGAGGGCGACGACGACGAGGTCATCATCGAGGAGTCGTTGGCCGCCACCGATACCTCCCACCTGCGCTCGCGAACCTTCCCGACGCTCTCCGGTGGCGAGAAGGCGCGCGCGTCCCTCTCGAGGGCCCTGGCCCAGCGGGCCGGGATCCTCCTGCTGGACGAGCCCACCGCAGCGGTGGACCTGAGGCACCAGGAGATCGTCCTGGAACTCGCGCGGGCCGTCGCCGACGACGGGGGCGCAGTGGTGGTGGTCCTGCACGACCTGGAGCTCGCGGCGGCGTGGTCCGACCGGCTGGTGATGATCTCCGACGGCCGGATCCGCGCCGAGGGGCCGCCCGAGGAGGTCCTCACCGCTGACCTGGTGGAAGAGGTCTACCAGCAGCCGGTGCTCGTCCACCGTCATCCCGTCACCGGGGACCTGCTGGTCACCCCGGATCGACGGCGCGTCCGCACCACCCGGACCCCGGCGGAGCCCGCGTTCGGGGTAGCGCTCGAGTCAAGCCTCGTCAAGGAGTTCTCGTGATACACACCCGGTCATCTATGGTGCGGACGTCCGTGGTCCGGATCATCGCTCTCCTGGCGCTGGCGCTGCTCGGCACATCCGCGCTGGCGGTGCTCACTGCCACCCCGGCGTACGCCGCCGCGCGGCTGTCAGCGTCCAGCTCGCTCGGCGGGGCGACGGCGGCGACGTCCGGCGCGACGACCTTCACCGTCACAGGCTCGGGGTACCAGGCGATCGACGGCGGCTTCGGTGGCGTCTACGTGGGCTTCGGCTGGGTCAACGGATCGGGCTGGGGCCCGTCCAACGGTGGTGCCACCGGCCGGACCTACGACTACGTCCCCGATGAGCAGTCCAGGAGCAACAACGGGTACCAGGCCTTCGTCGCGTTCCCCGGCTCGTCCACCGCGGGCGAGGCCCAGGGCACGATGGGTTCGGACGGCTCGTTCCGTGTCAGCCTCACGGTCCCCGGTCCGACGTTCACCGGGGCCGGCGGCAAGAAAATCGACTGCACAAAGGTCACCTGCGGGTTCCTCACCTGGGGCGCGCACGGGGTGCGGAACGGCGCCAACGAGTCGTTCACCCCGGTGACGTTCCAGGGCGGAACCGCCCCTGCGGCCCCGGCCGCCGAGGCCGCGGCGGGCGGGGCCGGTGTCGCAAACGCGCCTGCCGCCGATGCCCAGGCAGGGCGTCCGGCCGCGGCCGGACGCGCGGCCCCCCGCTCTCGGGTCAGTGCGTCCGCGCAGGGTTCACCGGCCCCTGCGGCCGGATCTGCCGGGCAGCAGTCCGGCGACGCCGCAGGCGCGAGCGGCTCCGACGCCGAGACCGGGGGAGACTCTCCGGCGGACGGTGCACCCCTCGCGGTGGCCGGAGGGATCAGTTCGACGATCACCGCGCTGATCGAAGTCGACCGGAAGGCCGCCCGCCCGGGTGGCGCGATGGGATTCGCCGCAGCAGGCTTCTGGCCCGGCGAGCAGGTGTACGTGGTGCTCGGCGACGGCGACGCGGCCGTGGGGCCTGTGACTGCCGGGGTCGACGGGGAGGTGGCCGGGGTGCTCTCGCTGCCGGAGGACATCGAACCCGGTACGCATGAGATCCGCGCAGCCGGCGCCGGGTCGGGACTCGAGGCCGCCGAGCGGTTCCCGGTGCGGACCGACATCGCCCCCGCTGCCTCCACCTCCGGCCTGCGCAACTCGGCAGGGTGGATCTTCCTCGTCCTGGCCGCGCTGGCGTTGCTCGGGGCTGCCGCGTTCCTGGTGCATCGTCGGAACCCGTCGGCGCCCGAGGACACCGAGGAGCTGGCAGAGGAGTCCCTCGACGGTGCCGGCCAGGAAGCGACGACGTCCACACCGTTCCCGCACCCGGCTATGACCGGTCCCTCCGACCCGTCCACGACCGTCCTCGACACGAAGGATCTCCGATGAAAAGTCAGCTGCGACCGACCTACCGCCGGGCCACTGCGCTGGCGTTGGCACTGGTGATCGGGCTCGGGCTCAGCGCGATGATGGGTGCCCCGTCGGCAGGGGCGCAGGGGTCGGTTCTGGAACTGACCGACGCGGAGTTCCGCTGGGGACTCACCAAGCAGAGTGCCGGACCGAGTCACGGTCCCGGGCTCAACTTTCTCTCGGCGGGGGACAGTTCGACGGCGCTCACCGGGTCGGGGGCGACGATCACCGAACCGACCTGGAATGCCCAGTCGGGGAACGTGGCGATCGAGAAGCGATCGGCTGGCGGGACCGCGGCACCCGCAACCTGGGCGGGCACGCAGACCGACCAGTCGGGAACGCCGCTCCGTGACCCCTCGTCGAGTAAGTACAGCGGCCTCGAGGCGGTCTTCGGCAAGGGTGCCGGAACCGTCGACGCGAAGGCGGGAACCGCCGAGATTGAGTGGAGGGGGACCACCTCGGTCTTGTACTACTCGGGCCTGGTGTTCCTGAGCGTCAAGGACCCGGTCCTCACCGTGACCCCCACCAGGGCGGTTGTCACCGCGACCCTCGGTGGACGCCGTAGCTCGCAGGACAACCCGGAGGTGTCGGTTCCGATCTCGTCCCGCACGGTGGTCATAGCCAACCTCCCCCGCAAGAGTGTCGAACTGGGTGGGGATAAGGGGTTCTCTGTGACCCCCGATTATCTCGGGGTTTCTTATGCCGCTAAGGACGGCGAGAATCCGCAGAGCAAGGAAGGGGCCGTCTGGGGATCTTTCCCCGGAGAATTCGTGGACTTCGCGGCGGACGCCGGCTCCGGGGCATTCTGGTATTCAACCGGGACTTCCGATAATACAAAGCCCGCATTGCCGATAGCGGTCAGTTGGAATTCTTCAAAACCCGAGGAGACGCCGAATTCCGGCGATTCGGGAAATTCCAAAGGCCTCGTCGGACAAGTAGTCGATGACACGGTCGAGCAGATCCTCAGATCTGCTGGCGACGACGTAGCTGACACCGCGGCCGCCTGGATGGACGAGGCGTGGAAGCCCGCCCAGCCCGATGCGGTCAAGGCGGCTCAGGGAGCGGCCGGCCCGACGTCGGCGCCGGACACCGGCGCCTCCCCGGGTGGCCAGGTCGACGAGGTTTTCGAGGAGTACTTCGAGGAGTACTACACGACCAGTGTTCCGATGACCGCCGGCACCGTGGGAGCCGCGGTCGCATCGATGCCCGCAGCGTCCGGCGGGTCCCCGACACCTGGCTCCGCGGGACCGGCGCCGGCGCCCGCTCCATCTTCAGACCCGTCGACTATCCCGGTCGCGGCGAACTCGCCGCTCTACGGCTCCGACGTGGTCTACGCACAGACTTCCGCCTCCCAGAAGGCCGGAGACCCCACCCACCAATGGCAGTGGTGGGTGGGGGCCGCATTGCTCGCGCTCGCGGCAATGCTGTTCTACCAGACAGTTCGACGAAAGGACTGATGTGAAGACATCTCGATCCCGGCTCGCGCTCGCCGGTCGACGGGGCACGATGCTGGGGGCAGCGCTCGCGCTGCTCGCCGGAGTCGTCGCCGCCCCGGCGGCCCAAGCTCAGGAAACCACCCCGGGGACCGTCTCTGACGCGTCGTTTGTCTGGGGTGTCAGTGGCTACGCCCAGGAGAACCCGACGCCGTTCGGTCCGTGGAAGATGCTCGACACGACCGGGGACGCCTCGTTCCTCACAGGGTCGATATCGGGCGGCAGCCAGACCGAGTACACACCCGCTCCGTTCCCCGCCACGTCGATGACCACCAAGCTGGTCGGAGGTGTTCAATCGACGCCGAACGCCGTCAAGTTCAGCGATGGTGAGGGCACGCGTGATGCAAACGGCACGCTGACCATCGGGTGGGACGGGTCGTTCACATACAACGCCTACCCGGTGAACATCGGGGCTCCCAGCGAGACGATCACGGACCCGAGCCTCACGGTCGAGGCAGACGGCTCAGGTTCGCTCACGGCCGGGTTCGACGTCGGTTCGGGCGCGGGTATGGGGGGCGAGCCCTCCCCTCCTGAAAACCTCGGTCGTCAGACGATCGCGACCTTCAGCCCCGGTGCGATGACGGCGTCGCCGACCGGCGTGGTGACAATCGCCCCCGACTACAAGGGCGTCGTCAACACGGAATCGCAGATCGACGACTGCATCGGGTCCAACGTCTGGGGTTCGTGGCCCGCGGACTTCGTCAGCGCTCTGCCCGCCTCGGTTCGGCCTCACTACTACAGCACCGGGTGCGGTGGGACCCAGAACTATAAGGGTGCCTTGCCGTTCCAGGTCGACTACGACGTCACAGAGGAAGAGACCCAGGCCCCGATCGGTACGCCGAAGATCGAGGTCTCGCAGTCCTCGCTCTCGGCCGAGGGTGAGCACCAGGTGACCGTCACCGGCACCGGGTTCAACGACCCTTCCGTCGTGGGCACGCGTCCGCCGCTGGCCGGCCAGCCGTCCGGGGCATACGTGGTGTTCGGCAAGTTCCTCGACGAGTGGAAGCCGTCGGCCAACGCGCCGTCGACAGCCCGCGCGGTCGTGGAGCAGCGCTGGGCCCTGCCGACCGGGAGTTTCACCGCAATGGGCGGACAGTTGCCGTACATCGAGATCACGGCTGACGGCAGCTTCACCGCCACGCTGACCGTGTCCAAGGCCGCCGCGGACGCCAAGTCCGAGCTCGGTGGCTACGGCATCTACACGTATCCCGCCGGTGGCGCGAAGAAGGCCTCGTACGAGCAGTTTGTTCCGGTCGTTTTCACCCCGGCCGACAACGGCGGTGGCGATGACAACGGTGGCGATGACGACGACGACGACACCGGCACCATCGGTGGCGGTTCGCTCGCCGGCATGACGAACCTGTTCGGAAGCCTCATCTAGAACCCCGCGATTCTCGGCCGCGGCCCCGACACCCACCCAGGGTGTCGGGGCCGCTGGCTGTTACTGCAGGTCACGGCCCTCGAGTGAGCCTGTGTGACCGGCAGACGACTGATGCCCCGGATCCGCCTGGGCTCCGGGGCATCAGTTCGTCGCAGGGAGTCAGCGAACCCCGTGCGCGTCCAGGTCGACAAAGATCTGGTGGTTGAGCTCAAAGGCGCGAGTGGCCGCGGCGAGGGCGGATTCACGGTCGGCCTCGCTCAGCGGCAGGGTGTCGAGCGCGGCCCGGTAGTCGTCTTTATAGACCTTGGGCTTGGGGATGTCGAACTCGTAGAAGCTCAAGCCCTCGTCAATGCCGTAGTGCCGGCGCACCATCGTCTTGATGATCTGGCCACCGGACAGGTCCCCGAGGTACCGGACGTAGTGGTGCCCGATGAGAGCGGCAGGGTCCGAGGCACACGCCTGGAGCTCGGCGACGTACGCCTCGGTGGCGGGCACCAGGACGTCAAAGGAGCGGCCCTGCGCGCGGTGCGTCTCGAGGTCGGCGCGGAGGGCCGCGGTCCTGTCGAGGCGAGGGTCGAGAATCGCCGACAGGCGCGGGTCCGCCCCGATCCCGCGGCACGCGGTCTCGAGCGCCTCGTAGACCGGGAGCGACTGCCGGAGGAGCGCCACCAGGCCATCCGGCGTTCCGTTACCGCCCATCAGGCGTGTGATGAATGCGGCGTGCTCCGCTTGTTCGTGTGCCACTATCGTCGAGTCATGTAATGCTCTCGACAGTGGCGCGGATATGGTCGTCTCCATTGGTCCTCCGGGTTAATTAGGTATGCCTAAAGAGGGTACGGCAACGATAAAGGGATAGCCATAGCGAGCTCTATGTTCAATGGTGTGATCGATGATCGGTAGCGGGCGTGCCGAGAACAGACCGGAAAAGGCTACGACGGCCTTTGTGCAGCATTCTTCTGAGGGTTCGATCACGAGAGAAAGGGCATGCCGGATGAATGGATTCATCACAGCCGATGATCTGTCCGCGGGGGACCGCGTCGAGCTCGGCCATCTCACGCTCTCCGAGGAGGAGATCGTCGCGTTCGCGGAGCAATGGGACCCGCAGTGGTTCCACACTGACCCGGACGCGGCCGCGGGCGGCCACCACGGCGGCGTGATCGCCAGCGGGATCCACACGCTGGCCGTCCTGCAGCGACTCTGCGTGGACGGGATCTACTCGCGGTGGGACGTGATCGCCGGCCGGGGCTTCGACCGTCTCCGGTTCACCGCGCCGGTCCGCCCAGGGGACACTCTGACGGGTTCGGTCGTCGTCACGGACGTGAGTCTCGACGACGCGCGCGGGAGGGTGATGATGGACATGGAGATGCACAACCAGGACTCGGTCACGGTCGTCACGACGTCGATGACCGTATTCCTGTGGCGCCGCGGACACGGGACCGCCGCCCCCGGGAGATAGCCGCAGCAGGTAGCCCCGGGCGGGGAGGGGGCGGCAGACGCGCGGTGAGACGGGCTCTCAGCCCCGGGCCGCGGCGACCCGGCCCATCCGGGCGAACGCCTCGGTGAGCAGCTCCTCGGAACACGCGAAGTTCACGCGGGCGAACCCCTTGCCCTCCGACCCGAACGCCGGCCCGTTGCTCAGCGCCACGCGGCCGTCGTCTAGGAACGCCGCGGCGGGGTCGTCCCCCAGGCCCGGGTAGGCGCGGAGGTCGAGCCAGGCCACGAACCCGGCGTCGGGCCGCCGCCAGCGCGCGCGGGGCAGATGCTCGGCCATGAGGCGTTCCATCAGGTCGAGGTTGGCGGCCAGGGCGGACCTCAGATCGTCGAGCCAGTCCAGCGACTCTGTCAGCGCGGCCTCGGCGGCCAGCGCCCCGAAGTGCCCCACCGCGCCGGACAACGCGGCGCGCCGGACCTCGAACCGCTCCGGGTTGCCGTTGACCACGAAAGCGCACTTGAGTCCGGCGAGGTTGAACGCCTTGGACGCCGAGGAGATGGCCAGCCCCACCTCGCGGGCGGTGTCCGAGACCGCCAGGAACGAGGTGAACTCGATCCCCGGCATGGTCAGGGGCGCCCAGATCTCGTCGGAGACCACCACGGCGTCGTACCGCGCGGCCAGGTCGGCGAGCGCGGCCAGTTCCTCCGGGGAGTGCAACACCCCGGTGGGGTTGTGCGGGTGGCTGAGGAGCACGCCGCGGGCGCCGTCGGCCAGGGCACGCTCGATGCCGGCCAGGTCCAGTCGCGGGTCCTCGCCGTCGTGGTCGAGCAGTGCCACCTCGACGGGCGACATCCCCACGCGCCGGATCCACGGGGCGAACGGCATGTACACGGGCGTCGTGTAGACGACGCCGCTACCGGCCGGGAGGATCCGCGCGAGCGACTCGCGGACCCCCACCCCGACGTCGTTGACCGGGACGACCGAGACCGAGTCGTCAGGGATGTCGTACCCGAACCGCGAGTAGTAGCGGGCGCACACCCCGGACAGGCGCTCGATCTCGGCGAAGTATCCGGTGTCCCCGTCGGCTACGGCCGCCGCGAGGCGGTCCCGGATCGCGGGGGCCAGCAGGACGTCGGTCTCGGCGACGAACAGCGGCAGGACGTCCTCCGGGTACGCCACCCACTTCTGGCTCCGGCGCCTGCGCAACTCGGACTCGGGGACATCCAGGGGGAACGGCACGTCGGTGGATCCTTTCGCGGGGTGCGGAGACGGCGGGCAGATCCCCAGGCTACTCAGCTGCCGGGCACGAACCCCGGATGCACCCACACGTCGAAGACCGGGGACCGAGGGGCGTGTGGGGACAGCGGCATCGTGTTCGAGTACGTCCCCACCGCGCTGCCCGAGGTGAGCGGGGGAACGAAGATGCCGCCGGAGGTCGTCATCCACCCCATCCGCCGCGCGAGTTCGTAGAGGCCGATGGAAGCCGAGGCCGTGGACCCGGTCTGCGTGAACAGCGAGTGCCAGACGTCGCTGACCCCGGTGCTCTGCCGGAGTTCCACAAACCGGCCGTCCGGCTCGACCTGCCAGCACCGGCCGTACGGGTGGCCGCGGTCGTTCTGGCAGTGCACCGGACGGGACTGCCCGTGCGGTGACAGCAGCCGGAACCGGTCACCGACATCCCAGAACGCGCCCGGCTGCCCGAGGGTGACGACCAGGCTGTCCGGCAGCTGGTAGCCGTGCCCGGGGGAGAACGGAGGGTTCCACGGTTCCGCATCCTGGGCGGACGCGGCGGGCGAAAGGCCCACCGCCAAGGCGATCGTGGTGGCGACGGTGCCGAGGGCGCGGGATGTGACGTGGGAGGACATGCGCCCACTCCACCACGGCCGAGCGCCCCTCACAGGCCGAACGGCCACACGTGAGTACACCGTGACGGCACCGTCACAGCACGAAGCCCAGGGGAAACAGGGTCTGCCTACCGTTGCCGGGCAGAGGGCACCGAGCCGGTGCCCACAACGCGGGAGGGGCGAAAAGATGTCGCGCTCAAGGACGATCGAGAACTGGGATCCGGAGGACACCGCGCAGTGGGAGGCCGGAGGCCGGCGGACCGCGATGCGCAACCTCTACTGGTCGGTCTTCGCCGAGCACGTGGGGTTCTCCGTGTGGACCCTCTTCGCGGTGATGGTGCTGTTCATGCCCCAGGACGTCTACGGGCTGGACGCGCCGGACAAGTTCCTCGTCTCCGCGGTGGTCACCCTCACCGGTGCCTTCCTCCGGATCCCGTACACGCTGGCCACGGCGACTTTCGGTGGGCGCAACTGGACCATGTTCTCGGCTTTCGTTCTGATGATCCCCGCGGGCGCGATGCTCTGGATCATGGCCAACCCCGGTCAGCCGCTGTGGCTGTACCTGGTGGTGGGCGCCCTTGCCGGACTGGGCGGCGCCAACTTCGCCTCCTCCATGACCAACATCAACGCCTTCTTCCCGCAGCGGATGAAGGGCTGGGCCCTGGGGCTCAACGCGGGCGGCGGGAACCTGGGCGTGGCCACCATCCAGGTGGTGGGCCTGCTGGTGATCGCCGCGGCCGGCAACCGCTCCCCGCACTGGGTGATCGCGGTCTACCTGGTGCTGTTGGTCGTCGCCGGCATCGGCGCAGCACTCAAGATGGACAACCTCGAGCACCACACCGTGGACGTGGCCAGCATGAAGGACGTGGCCCGGGACCGCGACGGCTGGGTGCTCTCGCTGCTCTACATCGGTACCTTCGGCTCGTTCATCGGCTTCAGCTTCGCCTTCGGTCAGATGCTCACGATGACCTTCACCGGCAACGGCCAGTCCCCTGCGGACGCCGCCCTCCACGCCGCGCAGATCACCTTTCTCGGGCCGCTGCTCGGTTCGATCACCCGCATGCTCGGTGGTCGACTGTCCGACAGGTTCGGCGGGGCGCGGGTCACGCTGGTGACCTTCCTGGGGATGGCCGCGACCACGGTGGCGTTGATCGTCACCTCGTCCATGCAGGCGGCCGACGGTGGGCGGCTGTCCGGCGGGGCCCTGGTCCTGTTCTTCGTGGCCTTCCTGACCCTGTTCGCGCTCACCGGGATGGGCAACGCCTCGGTGTACAAGATGATCCCCACCGTCTTCGAGGCCCGCAGCCGCGGACTGGGACTGCCCGAGCCCGCGCGGGCGGCGTGGTCGCGCGCCCACTCCGGTGCGCTCATCGGGGTGGCCGGTGCGGTCGGCGCGTTCGGCGGATTCCTCATCAACATGACGCTGCGCAGCTCGTACCAGTCCTCCGGCTCCGCCACCTCCGCGTTCATCGCGTTCACCGTCTTCTATCTGGTGGCGGCCGCCGTCACCCGGACGGTCTACCTGCGGCGCCCGACCGCGGCCTCGACGGGCCTCACGCGGACGGCGCAGCCCGCCGCAGCGGGACGGGCCGACACCGGCCAGGCATCGGAGGGTCAGGCACCGGAGGGGCAGAGCCCGGCGGGACCGACCGCGGACGACCCGGTGCCCGCCGCGCGCTGACCGCGGGGACAACACGGGCAGCGACAACACGGGCGACGACGACGAGGGGACCACCACATGACCGCCGGCACCAGCCCGATCGAGCAGACCAGCGCCACCGGACCGACCTCGACCGGAACGACCGCTCCCGCCGGGCACGCCGGCACGACCGCTCCCGCCGGGCACGACGGCACGACCGGACATACGCACTGCCCGTACTGCGCCCTGCAGTGCGCGATGACCGTCACGCCGACTGCCGCGGGGACCGGGGCTGCCGGGACCGGGGCGGCGGGCCGGTCCGCCCCAGGTGGTAGCCCGGTCGCCGAGGTGGCCCCCGCGTGGTTCCCGACCAACCGCGGCGGGCTGTGCCGCAAGGGCTGGACGGCCGCGAGCCTCCTCAACCACCCGGACCGGCTCACGACCCCGCTGATCCGGCGGGACGGGCGGCTGCAGCCCTGCGACTGGGACACCGCCCTGGACCGGGTGGTCGAGGGGATCGAGAGGGCACAGGCGGCGGGCGGGCCCGACGGCGTGGCGGTGTTCGGCGGGGGCGGGCTCACCAACGAGAAGGCCTACCAGCTGGGCAAGTTCACCCGGCTCGCGCTGGGCAGCCGGCTGATCGACTACAACGGCCGGTGGTGCATGTCGAGCGCGGCGGCGGCCGCCAACCGCAGCTTCGGGCTCGACCGCGGGCTGCCGTTCCCGGTGGAGGACCTCGGGCGGGCTCGGGCCGTCCTGTTGGTGGGCGCGAACCCCGCCGACACCATGCCCCCGTTCATGCAGCATCTCGACACCGCGGCCGCGTCCGGCGGGCTCATCGTGGCGGACCCGCGGCTCAGCGCGACGGCGCGGCGCGCCCTCGACGGCAATGGAGTGCACCTGCGCCTACGGCCGGGCACGGATGCGGCGCTCGCGCTGGGGCTGCTGCACCTCGTCGTCGTCACGGGGCGGCTCGACACCCACTACATCGCGGAACGCACCTCGGGGTTCGAGGACGCGTGGGCCCACGCCGCGGGATGGCTGCCGGAGCGCACGGAGCGCGTCACGGGGGTGTCGGTGGCGCAGCTCGAGCGCGCGGTGGCGCTCCTGGCCGACGCCCGGGACGCCGACGCGGGCGCGTACGTCCTGACCGCGCGCGGCGCCGAGCAGCACGCCGACGGCACCGACGTGGTGGGCGCGGTGATCGCGCTGTCGCTGGCCCTGGGGCTGCCGGGGCGGCCGGGGGCCGGGTACGGGACGCTCACCGGTCAGGGCAACGGGCAGGGCGGGCGCGAGCACGGGCAGAAGGCCGACCAGTTGCCCGGATACCGCTCGATCACCGACCCCGAGTCGCGCGCCCACGTCGCCGCGGTGTGGGGCGTGGAACCGGAGGAGATCCCCGGTGCGGGCCTGTCCGCGTTCGAGCTCCTGGACAGCCTCGGCACCCCGGGCACCCCGAGCACACCGGGCACCCCGAGCACCCCGAGCACCCCAGGCACACCGAGTACACCGGGCGGGCCGTCGGCGCTGCTGGTCCACGCCTCGAACCCCGTCGTCTCCGCGCCGGACGCGGGGCGGGTGACCGAGCGCCTGCGCGCGCTGGACACCCTGGTGGTGGCCGACTTCGTGCTCTCGGAGACCGCCGCGCTGGCCGACGTGGTGCTGCCGGTGCCGCAGTGGGCCGAGGAGGAGGGCACGCTCACCAACCTCGAGGGCCGGGTGCTGCGTCGACGTCGGTCGATCACCCCGCCGGAGGGGGTCCGCGACGAGCTGTGGATCTGGCACGAGCTCGCCCGCCGCCTGGACCGGGGTCCCGAGCGGTTCCCGGTGGATGCCCGCGCGGTGTTCGATGAGCTCGCCCGGGCCTCGGCCGGCGGGAAGGCCGACTACTCGGCCATCGACTGGCAGCGCCTGGACGCCGGCGAGGCGCTGCACTGGCCGTGCGGTGCGGACTCTCCCGCAGGCACCCCGCGGCTGTTCCTGGACCGCTTCGCGACCGCCGACGGCCGGGCGAGGTTCATGGTCGACGACGTGCGTCCGCCCGCCGAACCCCCGGACGCGCAGTTTCCGCTGCTGGGGACCACCGGCCGGATCCTGTCGCACTACCAGTCCGGGGCGCAGACCCGCCGGGTCCCCGAACTCGACGCCGCCGAACCCGGGATGTGGGTGCAGGTGCACCCGGTGGTCGCGCGCGCGGCGGGATTGTCCGAGGGCGACCGGGCGCGGGTGACCTCCCGCCGCGGGGCGGTCGAGGCCGTGATCCGCTGCGACGAGGACATGCGGACCGACACCCTGTTCCTGCCGTTCCACTTCTCCGGTGGCGGGCGGGCGAACCTGCTGACCCTGCCGGAGCTCGACCCGTACAGCCGCATGCCGGAGTTCAAGGTGTGCGCGGTCAGGCTGGAGGCGGCGTGACGGCGATGAAGAGGGTCGTGGTGATCGGCGCCGGGATGGCCGGCGCGCGAGTGGCCGAGGAGCTGCGACAGGGCCAGCCCGACCCCGCGCTGCTGGCCGTGACGGTCCTGGGCTCCGAGCCCGAGGCCCCGTACAACCGAATCATGCTCTCGCACGCGGTGGCGGGCGGCCCGGCCGGTGGTCCCGCGCCGACGGCGCGGCTCAAGCCCCAGGGGTGGTGGGCCCGGAACCACATCCGCCTGCGCACCGCTACCCCCGTGCGGTGCATCGACCGGGTGACGCGCGAGGTGGAGCTGGCCGACGGCGAGCGCATCGCCTACGACCACCTGGTGCTGGCCACCGGCGCCGCGCCGCGGGTGCCACCGATCGAGGGGATCCTGGCCCCTGACGGCGCGCTGAAGCCCGGGGTGTCCACCCTCCGCGACGCCGCTGACGCCCGCGGGCTGACCGCGCATCTGTCGGCCCACCCCGGCCCGGTGGCCCTCATCGGTGGTGGCTTCATCGGCCTGGAGGTGGCCTGCGCTCTGGCCGCGGCGGGCCACGACGTCGTCGTCGTCCATCCCCGCGCCTGGCCGATGAACGGCTGCCTGGACGCCGCCGGCGGCGCGGTCCTGGTCCGCGCCCTGGGCGCGCTCGGCGTGCGGGTGGTCACCGGGGCGCGCGCGACGAGGTGGGACGGGTCCGTGTTGACCCTGGGCGACGACGACGAGGTCGACTGCCGCACCGTGGTGCTGACCGCCGGCTCCGGCCCGAGGACGGAGCTCGCGCGCGCCGCCGGCCTGGAGGTGGGCCACGGGGTGGTGGTGGACGACACACTGGCCACCAGCGACCGGGCGATCAGCGCGATCGGGGACTGCGCGCAGCACCGCGGCGTGGTCAGCGGACTCGTCGCCCCGGCGTGGGACCAGGCCGTCACGGTGGCGGCCCGGCTCACGGGCGCCGACCCGGACGCCCGGTACACCGGTGGGACCACCGTGACCCGGCTCAAGGCGTTCGGCCTGGACGTGGTCGCGCTGGGGGAGGTGGCCGAGGACGTGTTCGCCGACGGCCCGGGTGGCGCGAGTGGCGCCGACGGCCCGGGTGCGGCCCCCGAGATCACGACGATCTGCGAGCCAGCCCGGGGTCGGTACGCCCGGGTGGACGTGTCCTGCGGGCGGGTGGTGGGCGCGATCCTGGTGGGTCACCCCGAGCCGGTCGGCATCCTCACCCAGGTCTACGAGAACGCCCTCCCGGTGCCCGACGACGTGCTGTCGGTGATCCTGGGCCGCGCCGAGGCCGTGGCGGCGCCGACCCCGTCGACCATGCCGGCCGCCGCGGTGATCTGCCGGTGCAACGGGGTGAGCAAGGGCGACCTGGTGGCGGCCTGGGGCGACGGGGCCCGGGATCGCTCGGCGCTGGTCGAGCGGACCCGCGCGGGCACCGGCTGTGGCGGGTGCACCTCCGCGGTCGACGGGATCTGCGGCTGGCTACGGGAGGCGGGATGACAGGCGGCGACGGCGATCGCGCGGAAATAACCGGGAACGAGACGGCCGAAGCATCTCCGGGAAACACCCCGGCAACACGTCTCGGCCATCATGGGGGAGTGACTGACTCCGGCGTGACCTCCTATGAGCGCGAGCCCGACCAGCCGCAGCGCGTGCCCGACCAGCTGGCGTCCGAGCCCGATCATCCGCTGCGGGACCCGGATCAGCGGCTGCCCGACCCGGATCCGCCGCTGCCCGGGGTGGACCCGCCGCTGCGCGGGCGCACCGTGGCGGTGACCGCGGCCCGGCGGGCCTCCGAGCAACGCACGCTCCTGGAACGACGCGGGGCGACCGTCCTGCACGCCCCCGCCATCCACATGATCCCGGTGGCCGAGGACTCCCTGGTCCGCGAGGCCACCGAGCGGACGCTGGCCGCACCCGCCGATCTCATGGTGCTCACGACCGCCTCCGGGGTGCGCTGGTGGATGCAGGTCTGCGAGGAATGGGGCCTGGCCGAGGGCCTGCTCGCCCTGATGGGCCGGATTCCGCTGTATTCGCGCGGACCCAAGGTGACCGGGGCGCTGCGGGCCGCCGGGCTCCGCGAACACGCGTCGTCGAAGAGCGAGGCGAGCCCCGAACTCCTGGAGATGCTGCTCGAACGCGGGGTGGAGGGCCTCACGGTGTGCGTCCAGGTACAGGGCTCGGGGTCGGGGTGGAATCCCGTGCGGCCGCTCCTCGACGGCCTGCGTGCGGCGGGGGCCGAGGTGGTCGAGGTGCCGGTCTACCGCTGGGAGCTGCCCGAGAATCTGGACGCGCTCGACGAGCTCGTGCGGACCATCGCACGACAGGGCGTGGACGGGGTGACCTTCACCGCGGCCCCGGCGGTGGTGGCTGTGCTCGAGCGGGCCCGGGCACTGGGCGTGCACGAGGCCCTGCTGGACGCACTGCGTGGGCCGGTGGCGGCGCTGTGCGTCGGGCCGGTGACCGCGGCCCCGCTGGCTGAACTCGATGTCCCGTTCACGAGCCCCGACCGGATGCGGTTGGGTGCGCTCATGAGACACACGACCGAGGAGCTCGTCGCCCGGACCGCGCCGATCGAGGTCGCCGGGCACGAGCTCACCGTGTGCGCCGCTGCAGTGCTGGTCGACGGCGAACCGGTCGAGGTGACCCCCGCCCAGCTGGCTCTGCTGCGCGCGCTGTCCCGCCGACCGGGCGCCTGCGTGAGCAGGGAGGACCTGCTCGCGGCCCTGCCGGGCGACGGCACGGACTCGCACGCCGTCGAGACCGCGATGGGCCGGTTGCGCCGATCGCTCGCCGTGCCGGACCTGGTGACCACCGTGGTCAAGCGGGGCTACCGGCTGAACGTGTAGCCGGGCCGGCACCGGACTCGGGTGTGGGCTGGCGGTCCTGCGGGGTGGGCGTTCCCGCAGCGCACGTGCCGCTGGATGCGCTGCCCCTTTGACTTACGCCTTCGAAATGGTCCATTCGCCCAGCGTAAGCATGGTTTTTGGGTGCATTCGGGCAGCGCAGGCCGAAGAGGCGGCGCATCCGGTGGCGGGTGCGCCGCCTCTTTGCCGGGCGGGTCGAGCGGGCGGGTCGGGCGGGGGTGGCCTCGGTCCGTACGCCCAGCGCCCGGTACCTTGGCCCTCTAGGCCGCGGTCGCGCGGGGATGGCGGACCGCTGGCTCGGTGGAGACGATCACCGCGCCGTCGCGTCCGACCCGGGCCGGGAAGACCGAGAGCCCGTGGGTCGGGTCATCGAGGCTGTGGCCGTCCGAGAGTGCGTAGGCCTGCTTGCCTATCGGGGAGATCACGGCCGGTACGCCCGAGCGGTCGCCCACCAGGCCGCGGCTCATCACGGCGGCCCGGGCGACGGGGTCGATGTTGCAGAGCGCGTGCACCTCGCCGTCGTCGAGGAGGTAGACGGCGACCTGGCGACCGTCGGGCAACAGCGCGGCCACCCCTCGGCCGGGGATGAGCCGGTCGACGGGGCAGACGGTGATCTCGGAAGGGGCAGGGGCGACTACGAGGCTCGGGGCGGGGTGCAGGGTGGCGGTCATGGCGGATCTCCTTCTGGTGGATGGAGCAGCTGGGTGTGGGTCGGGTGTGGGCGGATCGAGTGCGGAACGTCAGGTGCGAACGGACGCGTGCGATCGGGTGCGGAAGGGACCGCTCAGGCACGCACGGGCATAGCGGGGGAGCCCAGCAGGACGGGGACCTTGCGGCCTTCCTTCTCCTCGAACTGCACGGTGGGGTCCGGGGATTCGGGCGCGTTGACAAAGGAGACGAACCGGGCGAGCTTGTCCGGGTCGTCGAGCACGGCCGCCCATTCGTCCACGTACCCGGCGACGTGGGCCTCCATCCGGCCCTCGAGTTCGGCGGCCAGTCCCAGCGAGTCCTCGCAGACGACCTCGCGCAGGTGCTCGATGCCGCCTTCGAGGGATTCGAGCCAGGGCGCGATGCGCTGCAGCCGCTCGGCGGTGCGGACGTAGAACATCACCGTGCGGTCGATGTAGCGGATCAGCTGGTCGTCGGTGAGATCGCCGATCAGCAGGTTCGCGTGGCGGGGCGTGGCGCCGCCGTTGCCGCCGACGTAGAGGTTCCATCCGGTCTCGGTGGCGATCACGCCGATGTCCTTGCCGCGGGCCTCCGCGCACTCGCGGGCGCACCCGGAGACGCCCATCTTGATCTTGTGCGGGGCCCGCAGCCCGCGGAACCGGTTCTCCAGCAGCACGGCCATCCCCACGGAGTCCTGCTGCCCGTACCGGCACCACGCGGTGCCCACGCAGCTCTTCACCGTCCGCAGCGACTTGCCGTAGGCGTGCCCGGACTCCATGCCGGCGTCGACGAGGCGCTTCCAGATCTTCGGCAACTCGTCGACGCGGGCGCCGAAGAGGTCGATGCGCTGACCACCGGTGACCTTGACGTACAGGTCGTGGTCGCGGGCGATCTCCCCGATCACGATGAGCTGCTCGGCCGTCACCTCCCCGCCGGGCATCCGCGGGACCACCGAGTAGGTGCCGTTCTTCTGGATGTTGGCCAGGAAGTGGTCGTTGGTGTCCTGCAGCGAGGCCTGCTCGCCGTCGAGGACGTGATCCGAGCTGGTCGAGGCGAGGATCGAGGCGACCGTGGGCTTGCAGATGTCGCAGCCGGCGCCGCGGCCGAAGCGCCCGATCAGCCCGGAGAAGGTGCGGACCCCGGTGACGGTGACGATCTCGAAGAGCTCCGAGCGGGACTGGTCGAAGTGCTCGCACAGGGCCGTGGACTGCTCGACCCCCTCGGCCTCGAGCACCTGGCGCATCAGCGGCAGGCACGATCCGCACGAGGTGCCGGCCCGCGTGCAGGACTTGAGCGCGGGCACGTCGCACGCGCCGCCGCAGATCGCCTCGCGGAGCGCGCCCTTGGTGACCGCGTTGCACGAGCAGATCTGGGCGTCGTCGGGGAGCGCGTCGACGCCCATGCCGGTTTCTGACGAGGTGGCCGCCGAGATCAGGGAGATCGGGTTGACCGACGGCAGGGTGCGCCCCAGCAGGGGCTTGAGCAGCTGATACGGGCCCGCGTCGCCCACGAACACCCCGCCCAGCAACGTCTGGGCGTCGTCGCTCAGGACCAGCTTGGAGTAGGTGCCCGCGACCGGGTCGTTGACCACCACCTCCAGGCACCCGTCGGCGCGGCCGTGGGCGTCGCCGAAGCTGGCCACGTCCACGCCCATGAGCTTGAGCTTGGTGGCCAGGTCAGCGCCGGTGAACTCGGTGGGGGCGGTCGCACTGTCGGCGGCGGCGGCGATCTGCGACGCCGCGACCTCGGCGGAGGTGTACCCGGGGCCCACCAGCCCGTAGCAGGTGCCCTCGATGGCCGCGCACTCGCCGATCGCGTAGACGTGCGGGTCCGAGGTGCGGCAGGCCTTGTCGGTCAGCACGCCGCCCCGCTCGGCCAGCGCCAACCCGGCCGCGCGGGCCAGCTCGTCGCGCGGCCGGATCCCGACGGAGAACACCACGAGGGCGGCGTCCACGACCACCGTCTCGTCGTCGTCGGAGGTCAGGGTGACCCGCACCCCGGCGTCACATTCCTCTATGACGGTGCCGGTGACGCTCAGGTGCACGTCGATCCCGCGCCGGCCGATGAGGTTTCCCAGCAGCGCCCCGCCGCCGGTGTCCACCTGGACGGGCATCAGCCGGTCGTTGCGCTCCACGACGTGCGGGGTCAGTCCGAGCATGCCGAGCGCGTTGGCGGCCTCGAGCCCGAGCAGACCGCCGCCGATCACCACGCCGTGGGCCCCGGAGCCCGCCCGCTCGGCGGCGTCGCGGACGGCATCGAGGTCGTCGAGCGTGCGGTAGACGTGGCAACCGGGCAGGTCGTGACCGGGGACGGGCGGGACGAACGCGCGCGAGCCGGTGGCCAGGACCAGGGTGTCGTAGGAGATCCGCTCACCGGAATCGAGCTCGACGCACTGGGCGGCGCTGTCGACGGCGGTGACGAGGCGGCCCGACCGGACCGTGACGCGCGGGTCACCTGTGTGGCGCGCGTCCTCCAGATGGAGGGACTCGCGCTCCCAGGCGCCGATGTAGGAGGAGAGCCCGACCCGGTCGTAGGCGGGGTCCGGCTCGTCACCGATCACGGTGACGGCGATGTCGGCTGCGGCGTGGCGTGAGCCGAGGGTGGAGACGAAACGGTGGGAGACCATTCCGTGCCCGACGACGACGATGTGCTCAGTCATATCTGGATGCTCCTTCGTGCGTGTGCTGATCACGCTAAGGAGTCCGTGTTGCCGGGGAATGGCGGTGGATCACGATGCCGTGACGTCTAGTTCACAGCGGTCGACCGGTCAGGTGAGGGGGAGCATGCTCGTCGGCAGGGCGGAGACCTCGCCGACCCGGTCGAGGTTCTGACGTAGCGTCTCCCATTCCCCGGCGGGGATCTCCGCGACCAGACGGCGCAGGACCGCCTTGTCCGGCGTGGCCCAGGCGACGGGCATGGGGGAGATGAACTGGTACAGGTTGTCCGTGCCGCGCGAGCTGCGGTTACCCACCACCGCCACGCAGGGGACGCGCTCGCCCACGCGGGTCTCGTGGCCGGCGATCTCACTGCAGCTCCGGGCGACGAGGGTGGGGAGCTTGCCCGCGGAGCGGTCGACGGCGCGGTCGGCCAGCGCGAGCAGGGTGATCCCGCGCGGCCGGACCTCGGCGATGATCGCGGGCACCAGCTCGGAGGTCGCGTAGGCGCGGGCCATCGACCCCATCTTGCGCGGGATGTAGCCGATCATCGCCAGGCAGCCCAGGGCGAAGGCCCCGGCCATCACGGCGACGATCCACCCCCACGCGGCGACACCCGAGTAGACGAGGACGCCGATCCCGGCGGCCAGGACGATGACGCCCAGGATCGCCGCCGACCACTGCAGCCGCCGGACCTCGGCCAGGCTCTCGTTGTTCTTGCGGACCCACGCGTCGTCCACGGGGAAGTCGACGAGTCGGTACTGCTCGTGCGGGGCGCGGGGGGTGCGATCGGCGGCCATGGGGCCAGTATCCCAGCCACGGCGCGTTCGGCGGCTATGGGGCCGATATCCCGACACAGCGCCCGACGGGGGGCGCGGGCCAGGCTCAGTCGACCGCGGGGCCCGATCGAAGCAGCGGCTCCGCCGGCCTCGGGGCTCAGCTGACCTCGGGAATGCCCGGCCCGAGCAGATCGTCGGCGTCGACGATCCGGTAGGCGTACCCCTGCTCGGCGAGGAACCGCTGCCGGTGGGCGGCGTAGTCGGCGTCGAGGGTGTCGCGGGCGACCACGGAGTAGAAGTGCGCCTGGCCGCCGTCGTGCTTGGGACGCAGGAGACGGCCGAGCCGCTGGGCCTCCTCCTGGCGGGAACCGAAGGTGCCGGAGACCTGCACCGCGACGCTCGCCTCGGGCAGGTCGATCGAGAAGTTGGCGACCTTGGACACCACGAGCGTGGAGATCTCACCGGCGCGGAACGCGTCGTAGAGCTTCTCCCGCTCCTTGTTGGAGGTGGAGCCCTGGATCACCGGGGCGTCGAGTTCGAGCCCGAGCTCCTCCAGTTGGTCGAGGTAGGCGCCGATCACCAGGGTCGGGGCGCCGGCGTGCCGGGCGAGGATCTTCTTGACCACCGGGTACTTGGTGCGGGCGGTCGAGCACAGCTTGTACTTGTCCTCGGGCTCGGCGGTGGCGTAGAGCATCCGCTCGTTGTCCGTGAGCGTCACCCGGACCTCCACGCAGTCGGCGGGGGCGATCCAGCCCTGCGCCTCGATGTCCTTCCAGGGGGCGTCGTAGCGCTTGGGACCGATGAGGGAGAAGACGTCCCCCTCCCGACCGTCCTCGCGGACCAGGGTGGCGGTGAGCCCGAGGCGGCGACGCGACTGCAGGTCCGCGGTCATCCGGAACACCGGGGCGGGGAGCAGGTGCACCTCGTCGTAGATCATCAGACCCCAGTCACGGGAGTCGAACAGCTCGAGCGCGCGGTGCACGCCCTTGGTCTTGCGGGTGACCACCTGGTACGTGGCGATGGTGACCGGGCGGATCTCCTTGCGCTCGCCCGAGTACTCACCGATCTCGTCCTCGGTGAGCGTGGTCCGGGCCAGCAGTTCGCGCTTCCACTGCCGACCGGCGACGGTGTTGGTCACCAGGATGAGGGTGGTGGCCTTGGCGCGGGCCATGGCGGCCGCCCCGACCATCGTCTTGCCCGCTCCACACGGCAGCACCACCACGCCGGACCCGCCCGCCCAGAACGAGTCCGCGGCCATCTGCTGATAGTCCCGCAGTTCCCAGGGCTCGCCCTCGGTCGACAGGTCGATGTCGTGCGCCTCGCCGTCGACGTACCCCGCCAGGTCGTCGGCCGGCCACCCGACCTTGAGCAGCTCCTGCTTGAGGCGGCCCCGCTCGGACGCGTGGACGATGACGGTGTCCGCGTCGATCTCGGCGCCGAGCATGGGGGCGATCTTCTTGTGGCGCCTGATCTCGGCGAGCACGGCCGCGTCGTGGGAGACCAGGGTGAGGCCGTGGACCGGGCTCTTGACCAGCTGCAACCGCCCGTAGCGGTCCATGGTGTCGGCGATGTCCACCAGCAACGGCTGGGGCACCGGGAAGCGCGAATACGTGACCAGCACGTCGACAACCTGCTCGGCGTCGTGCCCGGCGGCCCGGGCGTTCCACAGCGCGAGCGGGGTGATCCGGTAGGTGTGGACGTGCTCGGGGGCGCGCTCGAGCTCGGCGAACGGGGCCAGGGCCTGCCGCGCGTCCTGCGCCTGATCGTGGTCGATCTCCAGCAGCACGGTCTTGTCCGACTGGACGATCAGCGGTCCACCACTCACAGCGTTCTCCTTGGGTTCATCTGGGGCCCGCGTGGGCCCGACCCTCCAGTGTCCTGGAAATCCGGTGAGCGGGTCGGGTCAGCGGGTGGGGTCGAGGTCGGCGACCGAGATGACGCGGTGCAGCGGCAGCGTCACCGGCTCGGCGGATTCGGGCTCGATCCCCTCGATCCGGCCGCCCGTGACGGTCGCCGGGATGATCAAGCGCGACGTCGACCGGCCCTGGGCGTCGACCACGGACACCGTGACCGCGGTCCCGGAGCTGGCGGCCTCGTGCAGGCGCGCGATGGCGGCCTCACCGGTGTACCCGGTGCCCGCACCGCCCCGGGCGGAGCGGACGCGGTCCGCCGAGCGCATCGCGGTGAGCGCCGCACGCAGCTCGGCGGGGGTGGCGGCCCGGGTCGGGACGCGGGGGGCACGCGTGGGTGAGGTGGCGTGGACGCGGGCGACGGGACGGGAGAGCGCGACGACGGCCCCGGAGGTGTCCTCGACGACGGGCGCGAAGCCGTGCTCCCGCAGGGACTCCACGAGGTCCAGCGGCTTGGCCTGGGAGATCAGGACGGTTGGCGCGACGATGCGCAGCGCGCAGCTCTCGGCCACCGCCGACCCCATGACCTGGGCCACCAGCGACGGGTCGTCGCAGCGGAGGAACGACAGCGCGGAGCCCACGCGCAGCCGCCCGTGCCGACGGGCCACATCCTCGATGAGGTAGTCCAACGACTGCGGGACCGGGGTGATCGAGGTGCGGGCCAGCAGCTCCCGGATCCCGGCGGCCGTGCTCCCCGAGTCGAGGGCCCTGCGCAGCGAGGTCTCGGTGACGCGGTAGGTGATGGCGGCGCCGGCGGACTCGACGTCGGCCAGGAGCGCGAACTCCGCGGCGAGCTCCGGCACCAGCGGCCCGGGCGCCAGGATGGTGAGGTCCGCCTGGACGATCACCTCGGAGACGGGGTCGGGAAGCGCTGCGGTGAGGATCGGCTCGAGGTCGTCGACGCCAGGGGCGCCGGTGGCGGGGGACCCCGCGGTGGCGGAACCCGCGGCCAGGAGCCTGGCCGCGCTGGTGGCGGTGGTCCCGACGACGAGGCCGAGCCGTCGCGCCTCGAGGACGGTCTCCGTGCACGGCCGGGATCCCGCGCGGGAGAACCACACCGGCGAGAACCAGCGCACCACCTCGGGCAGCAGGGCGTCGCCGGGTTCGGCGGCCGGGTCCAGCTCGGACAGGGCCCGCAGGACCCGGCTCCGTTCGGCGGGAGCCGGCGGTCCGACCGGGTCGCCGAGGGCCGGGACGGTGCCGCCGCCCTCGATCTCGGAACCGACCCGCCACGGCGCGCGGGGCATCGACCACCAGGCCAGGACGAGTTCGGCCCACCGGCGCGCGGGCTCGCGGGCCGACCACACGTCGGCCGCCTCCGTGGGCGCCCACACCGAGTCGAAGGCGGAGTCGCCGACGTCGGCGTCTCCCACCGCGAGCAGCCCGGCGCCCGCGAGGACCTCGAGCAGCAGGGGGAGTTCTCGCGGGTCGAGAGCAGCGGACCGGGCGACGCGGCGCAGTTCGCGGACGCCCACGCCGCCGGCCTTGAGCGTGGCGGCCGGCAGGACGGACAGCGCCGCGATGACCGCGTCGCACCGGTGGAGCAGGTCCAGGGCGGCCACGCCCGCGGAGGCGTCGGTTCTGGTGGCTGCGGAGGTCGTGGCCGCGGTCCCGGTGGACCTGGTGGCGGCGGCGACGGGCGCCGCCCACGCGGGGGTGTCGAGCAGGGAGGCGCCGTGCGGGCGGGCACCGTGGCGGGCCCGGTCGAGGGTGTGGACGCGGGGGACGACGGCCTCGCCGCCGTCGGCTCCGGTGATCACGGCGAGTCCGGCGTCGGCCAGCTCCGTGGCGGCGGCGCGGACGGTCTCCGACGCTCCGGACCCGAGGGCTCCGACCGGCGAGCGGCCGCGGGCGATGGCCTCGAGGACACCGAGCGCCCGGGCGGACAATCCGTTCCACGCGGTCTCGAGGTCCGCGCCGGCGGGCTCACCGGGTTGCGGCGCGATGACGGGGGCCGAGTCGACCGCGGCCCCGGTGACGGGAACGATCCGGGCGCGGGACTCGTCACCCCAGAGCAGCGCGAGTTCGCGGAGGGTGTGCACGGAGGTGCGGAAGGCCGGGTCGTCGTCGTCGACACCCAGTCGCCCCGACACCGCGCGGAGTGGGACGGGACCGGAACCGGCGCCGAGCTCGGCGATGGTGGCCAGGACCAGCAGGTCCGGCCAGGTCAGGGTGCCCATAGCGCGGGCGGTCGACGCCGGCAGCCGCAGGCGGGAGGCGAGGACGTCGAGCGAGGCCGGGGGAGGGTTGGCCACGTCCGGGCGCAGCACGCACAGCCGGACGAGGGCGTCGTCGGGCAGGCCGGCCAGCCAGGCGGGGAAGTCCGGTTCTCCGCTGGCGGCGTGTCGGGGCGTGGTGCGCGAGGGCGACATATCCTTCCAGCCTAGTGAGAAGCCGTCGGACCAGAGCCGGTGCGGGTGGTATCTGACCCGGTTGCTGACGAATCGGGCGCGAGGTGAGACACTACCGGTGTGGCTGCCAAGAAACTGACCTACGACAACCCGGGATGGCCCGACGCCTCGTTCGGCGAGCACCCGGTGACCGAACTAGCTGCGCTGGTCGCGGGAGGACTGTCCCCCTTCGGGCAGGAGATCTTCCCGTTGCCGCAGGAGCGCCTGAACTACGTTCACCCGGTGACGGTGATCAACAAGGGTGTCCGGTCACGCTGACCCCGGCCGCCTGCGCACGCGAAACGGGCCGCCACTCCCTGTAGGGGGTGGCGGCCCGTTTCTCGTGGTCGGGTTCGACCGGTATCAGTCGGCCGGCGCTCGGCCGGCCGGTGTCACTCGGCCGGAGCTCAGTTCAGGTAGGCGGCGACGAAGCCGTCGACGGCCTTCTGGTTGCCGGCGTAGGCAGCGTCCACGAGGGCCTTGTTGGCCTCGTAGCCGCCGGAGATCGGCAGCGCGATGCCGCGGCTCTCGGCGAACGCGGAGAGCGTCGCGACGTGAGCGGCGGCGGAGACGGCCTCCGGGGTGGCGGGCGCGGCCGGCGCAGCGGCGACCGGTGCGGCGGGCGCCGGCTGGGCCACGTCACGCGGCGTCGGGGCGGAGTTCAGGCCCAGCTTGGCCGAGCAGGCGGGCCATGCGCCCCAGCCCTGACCGGCGAGGGTCTTCTCGGCGACCGCGATCTGCTGCTCACGGGTGGCCTGGTTGGCGGTCGGCGCGTACTGGGTGCCGCCGTAGGCCGCCCAGGTGCTCGGCGAGAACTGCACGCCGCCCTGGTAGCCGTTGCCGGTGTTGATGGCCCAGTTGCCGCCGGCCTCACACTGCGCCAGACGGTCCCAGTCGGAGTCCGGGGCGGCGTTGGCGGCCGGGGCCAGGGCGAGCCCGGCGGCGGAGAAGGCGGTGCCCGCGAGGACGACCTTCACAGCGGTCCTCGGCGCGGAGGAGGTGGTGGCGGTGCGGTGGCGTCCGTTGTATGAAGTCATGTACACGTCAGTCCTTTTCACTCTGTGCCTACGAGGTGAGCTGTCGGGTTCGGACGAGTGCGCCCGGCCGCCTGCGGCGGCTTAACCCCAAGGCGACCTGTGGTCGCCGGCCCGTGGTGGGCCCTGATGTGGGTCCCCCGTCCCCGCCCGGTAACGGTCAAAGTCGCATCGTCCGCAGGGCGGGGTTCGGAGGTGCGTCCGATGCCGACTCGCTGACGAGCCTGGGGAGAACAGTAGCGGGCTGATGCCGGATCGTCACCATTCTGAGACAAATGCTTCTCGCGCAGGTCGCGGCAGGCGCTGTTATCTGCTCGTTACCTGGAGGTTCGCCGGAAGGTGGGTTCGGTCACACCCGGGGCGGTCGGGAGCCGAGGATGGCGTAGAGCAGGCCCAGGAGGAATCCGGCCGGGGTGAAGATGATGGCGCCGAGGTAGAGGAGCGTGGGGGCGTCCCGGCCGATGACGAACGGGGTGGCCGCGGCGAGGATCGTGAACACCACGCCGAGGGCGAACACGGCCATTGCCGCGAAGAACAGGCCTCGGCGCCGGGGGCGGGTCGGAGCGGGCGCGACCGCGTCGGGTGCCCAGGGGTCGAGGTCGTCGGCGGGGCGTCGGTCGTCTGAGGTCACACCGGGAGGTTACCGGCCGGGGACGGGCGGGGACCAACGCGCGGCGAGGGTAGTCTCGGTGCCCTGAGAAGTCGACGGCCACGCGTGCGTGCGGGGCCGGGTGGAGAGGTGGATCGCGGTGCCCAGCGGCAAGGTCAAGTGGTACGACGCGGAGAAGGGCTTCGGCTTCCTCTCACAGGAGGGCGGGGAGGACGTCTACGTCCGGTCCGAGGCGCTCCCGGAAGGGGTGGAGGCACTCCGGCCCCGTCAGCGCGTGGAGTTCGACATGGTCTCCGGCCGCCGTGGACCCCAGGCTCTCCGGGTGGTGGTCCACGAGGACCTCCCCACGATCGCGGAGGAGCGCGCCCCGCGTGGCGGACCCAAGAGGTCGCCCGATGAACTGCACGGGATGGTGGAGGACATGATCAAGGTCCTCGAGACGGCCGTCCAGCCGGAGCTGCGGCGCGGCCACCGGCCCGATCACAAGCTGTCGGGACGCGTGGCCTCCGTGCTCCGGGCGATCGCGCGCGAACTGGACGCTTGATCCGGCCCGCTAGTCGTCATAGGTGAAGCCGACCGACCACTCGCCGTTGAGGATCGACTCCGAACCGTCGGAGGCGTAGACGAGCGCGACCGCCTGGATGGCCAGACCCTCGATCCGGCCCTCGTCAACGGTCGTGACGGGGATCAGCAGCTCGCCGGGGCCTCCCGGTTCGACCGTGTACTCCCGCACGCCGTCCCCGCGGACCTCATAGATGTTGAGGGTGGCGTCGCGGAGCTCGACCGGTAGCCGGACCGTGAGGGTGTGCTCACCGCGGACGGTGAACGCGCCGACCGGGTTGGTGTACGCGGTCCCGTCGAGGTCCGCGGCGGTGAAGGGGAGTACCTCGACGTGGTCGCGATCGGTGGCGACCGTGACGGAGGGGATCGCCCCGAAGCGGGAGACCGAACCCTGCCACGCACCCACGATCGCGGCGATCATGATGACCATCCAGGCCAGGATCGCCCAGGTGACAGGGCGGACGCGGGGACCGGACGTGGGGGCTGCGCTGCGGGGACTCACTCCTCCATTCTGCCGAGCGGGCGCGCACCGGGCGCACGGGGGTCGCGCGGCGCCCCCGGGAACCGGGGTCTGTTACCGCCGAACCCCGGCACGAGGGTCGACCCCCGGGCGGTGAGCAGCGACTGCGTGAACAGCAGGGCGCCGACCACCGCGATGACGGAGAAACCCACGACGAAGTCCGGCGGCAGCAGGACGCCCAGCGCGCCGCCCGAGACCCACGCGAGCTGCAGAGCCGTCTCGGACCGGCCGAAGGCGGACGAGCGCGCGGAGTCCGGGATGTCGGTCTGGATCGAGGCATCGAGCGCCACCTTGCCCAGGGCGCTGCACGCCGCGGCGATGAGTGCGAGGACGGCTGCCGCCCAGATGGTGCCGAGGAACGCCGCGACCACCGCCGCCGACAGCGCGGCCCCCGCCGCGGTCGTGGTGATCCGACCCGGTCGGCCCAGCGGGAGCCGCGAGCCCACCGCGTTGCCCGCGAAGGTGCCCAGGCCCCCTGCCACGCCCGCGATCGCGAGGATCCCGGCCTGTTCGGCGGCCGTGGCGTTCTCCTGGGCCTTGGCGACGAACGCCAGGTACAAGGTGAGGAAACCGGTCATGAAACGGACCATGGACACGGCCCACAGATCGGCGAGGACCTGCCGCCCCAGGGGGCGCGTGAGAACGGCCCTGAGCCCGCTGGTGAGCGACTGCCCGGAGCCCATGCGCAGCGTCGCGGACTCCTCCTCGGGCGAGGCCTCGGCGTGCGCGGGGATGGTCATCGCGACGTACGCCGCAACGAGCGCGATCGTGGCGAGCAGCCACAGGGCGCCGTCGGAGCCCCACACCCACGACACCGCACCGGCCAGGGCGCCGGCGACCAGCGACCCGCCGATGTGGCCGAGCATGGTCAGTCGGGAATTGGTCCTGACCAGGTCCAGCGCCGCCGGCAGGACGTGAGGGGTGATCGAGGCCTTGACCACCCCGAAGGTCTTGGACAACACGAGCATCCCGAGCGCGAGCGGGTACAGCAGCCAGGAGTCGAAGTTGAGCGCGAGGATCACGGCGAGCACCGCCCGCAGGGTGAAGGTCAGCGACACCGTGAGGCGCCGCCCGCCGCGGAGGCGGTCCAGGGCCGGCCCGATCACCGGGGCGACCAGGGCGAACGGCGCGACCGTCACCAGGAGGTAGAGGGCGACCTTGCCGCGCGACTCCGCGGTGGCGGCGGAGAAGAACAGGGTGTTGGCCAGGGCGACGGCGAGGATCGCGTCGCACGCGAAGTTGGCGACGGTGACGTAGCTGAGCGGCGCGAGCCCCGAGCTGTCCGCCCCGTCGGCGTGGAAGACCCGCCGCAGACCGCGCCCCACCGAGGCGGCGGCGCGGCGGGGAGGACCGGGGGAGCGCTCACCCAACTAGACGCACCTCGTAGACCGAGGTCCACAGCTTCCCCGTGAGCAGCACGTTCTCCGAGTCCGGCAGCGAGGCGATCCCGTTGAGCACCCCGTCGCGGTTGGCCGGCCGGGGCTGCTCGAGGGCGGAGGCGTCGTAGATCGCGGTGACCGCGCCGGTGGCGGGGTCGATCCGGATGATCTCGTCGGTCATCCAGACGTTGGCCAGGATCGACCCGTCCGCGCAGTCGAGCTCGTTGAGCATGCCGACCGGGGTACCCCCCGAGGTCACCGACACCGTCCGGGTGGGCTCGAAGGTGACCGGGTCCCGGAAGGTCAGCTCGTCGGAGCCGTTGCTCATGACCAACTGCGAACCGTCATGGCACAGACCCCAGCCCTCGCCCTCGTGCCGGACCTCGGAACGCACCTCGAGGGTCTGCGGGTCGCGATTGTGGGCGATCCCGTTCTGCCAGGTCAGGGTCCACAGGGTGTCCGGGGTGACGGCCAGTCCCTCACCGAACTCGTCGGCGGCCATCGGGACGGTGACCGTGGGCCCCTCGCCGACCAGCGGGCGGCGCTGCACCACCGAGCGGCCGTACTGGCCCGTCGACTCGTAGACCTCGTCGCCGACCACCTGCAGGCCCTGGGTGAACAGGGCGGGATCGTGGGGAAGAGTCCGCACGACCTCCACCGAACCCCGGGCGGGCCGAGGGTCGGACGGGCCCACGGGGACCTGACCGGCCGAGGCGCTGCCGGTACCCGAGCCGGTGGGCAGGCTCGAGGAGGCGAGTGCCGTGTCGGACGACGCCGACGACGATGACGCCGCCGCCGAGGTCTCCCCGGAATCCGCCCCCGCACACGCGGCGACGGCGCCGACGAGACAGAGCGAGACGACGAGGGGGCCGACGGGGCGCAGGACACTAGGCATACCCCCAGGATGCCGCACGACGGGCCGGACCGTGACGTCGACGCGGGTGATGCGCATAATGGGACAGGTGAACACCGAGGTAGGCACGGATCAGGAGGCGGTCTCCCTGAGTACCGATCAGGCGTCGGACTTCGACGACGCGCTGCGCGAACGGCTGGCCTCCGACGAGGCCCGGGCCGCGGCCCGGGCGGCGGTCGAGGAGTTCTCCGCCGACGGGGTGGGGGAGTACCTCGGTTCGGTCGTCGAGGCACCCTTCACCACGACGCACCGGTTCGCCTCCGACCTCGCCGGCTACCGGGGCTGGTACTGGGCCTGCGTGCTCGCGTTGGTCCCCGGCGGCGAGTTGACCGTCGACGAGATCTCGCTGCTGCCCGGCGCCGACGCGGTGGTGGCACCCGAGTGGGTGCCGTGGGAGAAGCGCGTCCGGCCGGGCGACCTCGGCGCGGGCGACCTCCTCCCGCCCGCGGAGGACGACGAGCGACTGGTCCCCGGGCAGGTGCTCTCGGGCGACGACGACCTCGACGAGCTCGCGGGTCCCGTGGGGCTCGGACGGCCCCAGCATCTGAGCCGTGAGGGTCGATCGGAAGCGGCGGTCCGCTGGGCCGCCGCGCGCGGTCCGGACTCCGAGATCGCGCGCGGTGCCAAGCACTCCTGCGGGACCTGCGGTTTCCTCCTGCCCCTCACCGGCTCACTCGGGTCGATGTTCGGCGTGTGCGCCAACGAGTACTCCGCCGATGGACAGGTGGTGCACCTCCAGTACGGCTGCGGCGCCCACAGTGACGTCCAGGTCGCCGCGGAGTCGGACACCCCGGTCGCCGAAGCCTACGACGACTCGGCCGTGGACGTGCTGGAGCTGCCGCAATCGGATTCACTCGAGCACGACTGATCACGCACGGCTGATCACGCACGGCTGATCACGCACGGCTGAGCTCGCACGGCCGACCGCTCTGTCAGGTTCGGTCGAAGTCCAGGCCGCTCTGCGCGCCCGCGCTACCCCGCAGGACCGCCCGGCGCTGCAGGGCGTAGACGAACGTGCCGAGCGCTCCGACACCGATGCCCACCGCGCAGAGGATCACGGTCCTCATGTCGACCTCGTCCACGAGCATCGCGGCCAGTAGGGCGACGGTCCAGGCCAGAGTTCCGACGATCACGACCGGACGCGGATCGAGCAGGTAGCCCGGAATCCGCGGTACCTGCGGGTCCGTCGGCTCGTCCGTCATGCCCGCGACGTTACCGCAGGCAGGTGGGCGGTTACTCTATGACGGTTCCTCACCCACCGCCAGGAAGGTCTCCAGATGTCGCAGAGCACCGAGGCCCCGTCGCAGCCCCCAGGTCGGATCGGGGCGGTCGACCGGTACTTCAAGATCACAGAGCGCGGCTCGACGGTGACCCGCGAGGTCCGCGGAGGCCTCGTCAGCTTCTTCGCGATGGCCTACATCATCATCCTCAACCCGCTGATCCTCGGTTCGGGTGTCGACGTCGAGGGCAACCAGCTCTCGATCGTCGAGATCGCCGCGGTCACCGCGTTCACCGCCGGTGTGATGACGGTGGCCTTCGGCGCCATCGCCCGCTACCCCTTCGCCTTCGCCACCGGCCTCGGCATCAACTCTCTCGTGGCGGTGACCATCGCCCGGCAGGTCACCTGGTCCGAGGCGATGGGTCTGATCGTCATCGAGGGCGTCATCATCGTCATCCTGGCGGTGAGCGGCTTCCGCACCGCCGTGTTCGACGCCATCCCCGCGGATCTCAAGTCCGCCATCGCGGTGGGCATCGGACTCTTCATCGCCATGGTCGGCTTTGTCGACTCCGGGTTCGTCCGCCGGCTCCCCGACGCCGCGGGCACCACGGTCCCCGTGGGACTGGGGATCGAGGGGTCGATCGCGTCGTGGCCGACCGCGGTGTTCGCCTTCGGACTCCTCCTGTGTGGGGTGCTCGTAGCCCGACAGATGCGCGGCGGGATCTTCATCGGCATCGTCGTGACCACGGTCGTGGCCATCATCGTCGAGGCCGTCACCAACGCCGGCCCGTCGTTCGTCGACGGCGAATCCTCGCCCACCGGGTGGAACCTCGCCGTTCCCGTGCTCCCCGATTCGCTCGGCGGGATGCCCAACCTGTCCCTCATCGGGCAGGTGGACCTCATCGGCGCGTTCGTGCGCATCGGCCCGCTGGCGGCCAGCCTCTTCGTCTTCACCCTGCTGCTCGCCAACTTCTTCGACGCCATGGGCACCTTCACCGGCCTGGGCAAGGAGGCCGGGCTCATGGACGAGCAGGGCAACCTGCCCAACATGAAGACCGCGCTCGTGGTCGAGGGCTTCGGCGCCGTCGCGGGTGGCTTCACCTCGTCGTCGTCCAACACGGTCTTCCTGGAGTCGGCGACCGGTATCGCCGAGGGCGCCCGCACCGGTCTGGCGAACATCATCACCGGTGTCCTGTTCCTGCTCGCGATGTTCTTCACCCCGCTGTACGAGGTCGTCCCGGTCGAGGCCGCCGCCCCCGCCCTGGTGATCGTCGGCGCGCTCATGATGTCGCAGATCGTCCACATCGACTTCACGCGCTTCTCGATCGCGCTGCCCGCCTTCCTCACGATCGTCACGATGCCGTTCACCTACTCGATCGCCAACGGCATCGGCATCGGGTTCGTGGCCTGGGTGGTCATGGCCACCGCCACAGGCAGGGCCCGGACCGTGCACCCGCTGCTGTGGGTGGTCGCGGTGGCGTTCCTCGTGTTCTTCGCGATCGGGCCCATCACCGACGTGCTGGCCTGACCGGGGCGCGCGCGTGCTCGTCGTCGACGTCACCGATCCCGCCGACCCACGGCTGGACGACCTCCGCGACCTCAACCACTCCGACCGTCGCCCGGACCTGCCCGGTGGCCGGGGACTGGTGATCGCCGAGGGCACCTACGTGGTGGGCCGGATGCTGCTCTCGCGCTTCCGGCCCCACATCGTGCTGGGCACCGACGCGCGCCTGCAGCAGCTCCGTCGCGAGGCGGCGGCCGAGGGGTGGGACGCCGACGCGCAGGCCGGCGACGCGGTGTACCTGCGGACCACCAAGGACGTGCTCAGCGAGGTGATCGGGTTCAAGTCCAGCCGCGACATCCTCGCCGCCGCGGACCGGCCGACTCCGCTTCCGGTCGACCACGTGGTGGACGGCGCCCGCACCCTGGTGGTGCTGGAGGGCGTCAACGACCCGGAGAACCTCGGCGCGATCTTCCGCAACTGCGCGGCGCTCGGGGTGGACGGGGTGCTCTTCGGCGCCTCCACCGGCGACCCGCTCTACCGACGGGTCGTCCGCGTGTCGATGGGGCACGTGCTCCGACTGCCGTTCGCGCACCTGCCCGGGGTCTCCACGACGTGGCAGCGCTCGATCGAGGACCTGCGCGGGCAGGGCTTCCGGACCGTGGCGCTGACCCCCTCGGGCGACGTGCCGCTGTCGCGGGCCGTCGACGCCGAGAAGGTGGCGTTTGTCCTGGGAGCGGAGGGGCCCGGGCTCACCGAGCACGCGATGCGGGCCTGCGACGTCCGGGCCACGATCCCGATGAGGGAGGGGACGGACTCGCTCAACGTGGCCACCGCCGCGGCCGTGGCGTTCTACGAGCGGTCGCGCGAGAGGTGACCGGCGGGGCTAGCGCGGGACGTACATGATGACGCCCACCCCGGCCAGGCAGATCACGGCCCCGGTGACGTCCCAGCGGTCCGGCCGGAACCCGTCCATCGCCATGCCCCAGAGCAGCGAACCGGCGACGAACACCCCGCCGTAGGCGGCGAGGATCCGGCCGAAGTCGGCGTCGGGCTGCAGGGTGGCCACGAATCCGTACAGCCCCAGGGCGGCGACGCCCACACCCATCCAGACCCAGCCGCGGTGCTCGCGGACGCCCTGCCACACCAGCCAGGCGCCACCGATCTCGAGCAGGGCCGCCAGGACGAACAACAGGACGGACTTCGCGACGATCATCCGGCGAGGCCCGCGGGTGCTGTCCCCGGCTCGGTCGCCATGAACGCCATCGGCGCTAGCGCCGGTTGGAGAAGCGACGAGCCACCCTGGCCGCCGCGTCGCGGACCCCGTCGCCCACGAGCGTCGCGACCCTGCGGGCGGTCCCCGCGGCGCGGGAGGACGACGCCCTGGCCACCGCACGGGTGAACTGCGCCCGCTCGTAGTCGTCGTCGACGTACGGGGACGACGGGTTGTCGTCGCGGTCGCCCGAACCGGCCTCGCGGCGGTTGGCCGCGTGCAGCTCGGCCCGGCCGGGCATCCCCACCACGTGGAGCGCCGGCCCCACAGGTGGGGTGTGTTGGCGGACCTCTCGGCGACCATCGGTGGCGAAACCGTGGACCGGCACGTCGAGCCCGCCCGGCTCGAGGTCGAAGCCCAGCCAGGCGCGGTGCGCGGCGTGCAGGAGTGACGACGGCGAGAACGGCAGTGCGAGCGGGTTGTCGCCGGCATCGGCCAGCGGGAACTCACCCGCCCAGTAGGGCAGTTCGAACGGCAGCGGCATCCCCTCGTCCTCGACGATCCTGTCGTCGGCTGCCGCGAACGAGCGGGCGAGCCGGCCCGATTCCCAGCGGGCGAACCCGCTCACCCCGGTGTCGGGATCGTGCGAGAACAACAGGACCGTGGGGGCCTCGACCAGCCGGAGCCACGTGGCGTCGGTGGCGGAGGGCAGGACGGGCGAGTCGACCAGGGTCTGCACGACCGTGAGTCCGGGGAACGACCCCACGTAGATCTCCCCGGGTCCGGCCGAGGCCGAGCGGTTGAGCGGGAACGCCCCCAGCGAGACGACGGTGACGGTGGGAAAGAGCCGGGAGAGCAACCGCCGGGCGAAGCCGGGATCGGACGGTCGGCCCGACCTGATCGGCGCCGCCGGGTCGTCAGTGCCCAGGTACCAGAAGGTCGCGACGTGGTGGCCCATGGCGAGGGGTCAGTCGTCCTTGCCGCGGACCCCGAGCAGGACGTCCTCCCACGACGGCATGGTGGGGTGACGGCGAGAGGAGCGACGTTCGGGCTCGGTGGACGGGTGCTGCAGGAACTCGTCGTCGTCGTCCACGGGGGTGGCCGCGACGGGCGGGCGCACCGGCTGTAGCGGGGCGAACGCCGACTCCTGTCCGGCCGGGCTCCCCGTCGCGGGCACCGCGCGGATGGGCGGCGGGCCGGGCGGCAGCGGGGGAGGGGAGGTGACGGTGCGCAGGGCGGTCGCCCGCGAAGGGTCCAGGATGTGCTCGGCCTCGTCGTCGAGCGCGCGCGCCGAGCCACCATGCGAGTCGAGGGTGAAGGACCAGGTCGCGGAGGCGTCGTCGGACAGGCCCGCCGGCCAGGAGGTCTGCACGACCCAGCCGCCGGCCCGGTCGCGCCAGGCGTCCCAGGAGATGAGGGCGGCGTCGATGCCGCGCCGGTCGAGCACCGTCTCCACCCGCTCGGCGAGCGTGTCGAGTGCGGGCCCGTCCGGCAACACCGGATGCGCGGACCGGGCCAGGTCGGCCGCGTTGGCGCGCTCCAGGAGAACAGGAACGGCAAAGCCCTCGATCCGGGACAGCGGCACCCCGGCGTCGGAGGCGACCTCCTCCGGGGAGGCCCCGTGCCGGATACGGTCCTGGATCTCGCGGGGGCGAAGCGTGCCGGTGACGGCGACGCGCTCGGCGTTGACCGCGGGCACGGCCTCCCCGCGTGCGGCTGCGCGGAGACGGTCGTCGAGGGGGAGGGAGAACTTCTCGCCCGAGTCCGGGACCTCGCACTCGACCACGGACGAGTCGGCGTCCACCCGGACGATCATCAGCTTTCGCATGCCGCCTCCTCGACTACTCGTGGTCCCGTCGGCAGCTACTCGCGCGCACCCGGGTCCTGGGCGTTGAACCACATGGTAGGGCAGCGCAGCCCACCCGGCGAGGTGACGGGCCGGGTGGGCTGCGGAAATCTGCGCCGTTCCGCCTGCGCGCGGGGCGCGAGTGGTGGGGTCAGCCGAGCTGGCCCACCACGTGGTCGATGCAGCGGGTCAACTGAGTGACGTCCTCGGGGTCGATCGCGGGGAACATCCCGATGCGCAGCTGGTTGCGGCCGAGCTTGCGGTACGGCTCGGTGTCGAGGATGCCGTTCGCGCGCAGGGTCTTGGCCACCTTCGCGGCGTCGATCGACTCGGCGAGGTCGATGGTGCCGACGACCTGCGAGCGATGGGCCGGCTCGGAGACGAAAGGCGTGGCGTACTCGCTGGCCTCCGCCCAGTCGTAGAGGCGCGAGGACGAGTCCTTGGTCCGCGCGACGCACCAGTCCAGGCCGCCCTGGGCGTTCATCCACTCGACCTGGTTGGCGAACATCAGCAGCGTGGCCACGGCCGGGGTGTTGTAGGTCTGGTTCTTGCGCGAGTTGTCGACCGCGGTGGGCAGGGACAGGAAGTCCGGGCACCAGCGGTCGGTCGCGGCGATCTCGGCCACGCGGTCCAGCGCGGCGGGGCTCATGATCGACACCCAGATCCCGCCGTCGGAGGCGAAGGACTTCTGCGGGGCGAAGTAGTAGGCGTCGGTGTCGGTGATGTCGACGGGCAGTCCGCCGGCGCCGGAGGTGGCGTCGATCGCCACGAGCGCGTTCTCCGAGCCCGCCGGTCGGGTCACCGGGAGCATGACGCCTGTCGAGGTCTCGTTGTGCGCCCAGCCGATCAGGTCCACGGACGGGTCGGAGGTGGGCTCCGGGGCCGTACCCGGGTCGGAGGAGATGACGATCGGGTCGGCCAGGAACGGCGCGCCGCCGGTGACCTTGGCGAACTTGGAGGAGAACTCGCCGTAGGTCAGGTGGAGGGACTTCTCGCGGACCAGGCCGAACGCGGCGGCGTCCCAGAACGCGGTGGTGCCGCCGTTGCCCAGCACGACCTCGTAACCCTCGGGAAGGGAGAACAGGGAGGACAGGCCGTCGCGGATCCGGCCGACGACGTCCTTGACCGGGGCCTGGCGGTGGCTCGTGCCCATCACCGTGGTGGCGGCCTCGGACACGGCCGCGATCTGCTCGGGACGGACCTTGGACGGGCCGCAACCGAAGCGGCCGTCGGCGGGCTTGAGGTCGGCGGGGATGGTGGGCAGCTGATCGCTCATGCTCTTTGGGTGCCGTTCCTTGTCGTGGGATGGGACTCGCCCCATGGTAGTCCGGGCCGCTCCGGGCCCGGAGTACCGTCTGGGTCATGGAGGATCCCGCACTCGGACCGGCTGATTTCGACACGATGCGGGTCGGTTACGGCCTGCACCCCCGGCTGGACGTGACAGACCTGGGCGACGACTGGTTGCCGTTGTTCACCGCCTGGCTCGACGAGGCGGGGCGCAGGGGTGTCCGCGAGCCCAACGCGATGGTGCTCGGCACCGCCGGGGCCGATGGCCGACCGTCGACCAGGACCGTGCTGTGTAAGGGCGCCGACGAGCGGGGTCTGACCTTCTTCACGACGACGACCTCGCGCAAAGGCGCGCAGTTGGCGGAGTCGGGCTACGCGTCCGTGACGTTCCCCTGGTTGGTCGCGGAACGTCAGGTCCACGTGGAGGGCGGGTGCCGTCCGCTCGACCGCGCCGACAGCCTCGCGTACTGGCGCACGCGGCCCAGGGGGTCGCAGGTGGCGGCCTGGGCCTCGGAACAGTCGCAGCCGGCAGCCTCCGTCGAGGAGTTGGAGTCGCTCCTCGCGGTGGCGGAGGAGCGACTGGTGGGAGTCGAGGAGATCCCGATGCCCGACCGGTGGGGCGGGTACCGGCTGACCCCGGACCGTGTGGAGTTCTGGCAGGGCGGCCGGGACCGCTTCCACGACCGGGTCGAGTGCGTGCGGCAGGACGACCGGTGGAGGGTCCGTCGGCTCCAGCCCTGATCCCGCGCCGGGGCGCCACGGGTGTCGGCTGCGATGTCAGCTGGAAGACGGCTGGAAGGCGGTTGGCGGAGGGTCTGGGGGGAACCGACCAGAACACGCTTCCTAACGCTGACGCCTGTCACGGTAGGGTGTGGCACAGCACATTCGTGGCGGGGTTTTGGCCGCCCGGACCAGTCGTCGGAGAGGGAATCGCGTGACCGCAGGCTCGAACGGTTCGGACCGCAAGGCAACACTGGCCTACCCCGGCGGTGAACTCGAACTCGACGTCGTCGACGCCACCGTCGGGAGCGACGCGGTGCAGCTCGGCCCGCTGTTGGCCAAGACGGGGATGACCACTCTCGACGTGGGGTTCGTCAACACCTCCGCGTGCACGTCGTCGATCACCTTCATCGACGGCGGCGAGGGCATCCTGCGGCACCGCGGTTACCCGATCGATCAGCTGGCGGATAACGCGTCGTTCCTCGAGGTCTCGTACCTGTTGATCTACGGAGTGGATCCCACCGAGGCGCAGCTCGCGGAGTTCACCGAGAAGGTACTCGGCCAGACCGCGCTTCCCGGCCAGATGATGCCGCTGCTCCAGGCCTTCCCCCGCAACACCCACCCCATGCCGGTCTTCTCGGCCGGAGTGAGCCTGTTCGGTACCCACGGGGACGACCTGGACATCGACGACCCCAAGGCCGTCGACCTGGCCACCGCCCGACTGCTGGGCCGTGGCCCGACGCTCGCCGCCGCCATCGAGCGCATCCGGTCCGGCCACGAGGCACTCGACCCGGATCCGTCCCTCGGTTATGTCGGCAACTTCCTGCGCATGGTGTTCGGTCCGGACTACGAGATCACCGAAGAGGTCACCAAGGCGCTCGACATGCTCCTGGTGCTCCACGCCGATCACGAGCAGAACTGCTCCACCTCGACCGTCCGCATGGTCGGCTCGTCCGAGGCGCCGCTCTACGCGTCCATCACCGGCGGGATCAACGCCCTGTACGGCCCGCTGCACGGGGGCGCCAACCAGGCGGTCCTGGAGATGCTCGAGCGGATCGAGTCGGAGGGCGGCGACGCCACCGATTACATGAACCGGGTCAAGAACAAGAGCGACGGCGTCAAGCTGATGGGCTTCGGTCACCGCGTCTACAAGAGCTACGACCCGCGCGCCCAGATCGCCAAGTCGCACGCGCACGCGCTGCTCTCGCAGAGCAACGACCCGCTGCTCGAGATCGCGCTCAAGCTCGAGGAGACGGCGCTCGCCGACGACTACTTTGTCGAGCGCAAGCTCTACCCGAACGTGGACTTCTACACCGGTCTCATCTACCGGGCGATGGGCTTCCCCACGGAGATGTTCACCGTGCTGTTCGCGCTCGGCCGGATGCCCGGTTGGATCGCACACTGGCGCGAGATGCGCGAGGATCCGTCCACCAAGATCAACCGCCCGCGTCAGGTCTACACGGGCCCGGCCGAGCGGAGTTTCACCCCGATCAGCCAGCGCTGAACCCGGGAACCTGACTCCAGGAGGAGACACCATGGACAAGCCCGAGATCGTTCTGCCGACAGGTCCCGCCCCCACCGACCTCGTCACCGAGGACCTCACGGTGGGTGACGGCGCCGAGGCAGTGGCCGGCGGCAACGTGACCGTCCACTACGTGGGGGTCGACTACGAGACCGGTGAGCAGTTCGACTCCTCCTGGGACCGCGGCGAGTCCATCACGTTCCCGCTCAACGGCCTCATCCAGGGTTGGCAGGAGGGGATCCCGGGCATGAAGGCCGGCGGTCGCCGCCAGCTGGTCATCCCGCCGGACAAGGCCTACGGCACGTCCGCGGCCCTGCACCCGCTCGGCGGCAAGACGCTGGTCTTCGTGATCGACCTGCTGGACGCCTGACCAGACCTGGTGGTCCGCGCGGGCCGGAGTGCCCGACCGCACTTGCACCGCGGCGAGATTTCCGTAAATGCCCCGTTCTCCCCTGTGGAGGACGGGGCGTTCACGATGTGAGGGCGGTGGGCTCCGTTATCGCGGTGCGCGACGCGGTTTGGCCCCTGTAAGCTCTTCTTTATCGACGGCGATCGACGCTGTCGGAACGGAAGGAACCCCCTACGAAGAACTCCGCTCGCCGCGCCTTCGCCGTGGCCTCCGCCGCAGTCTTCGCCGGCGCCGGTCTGACTCTGGCCGCCCCCGCCGCCTCTGCTGCGCCTGAGATCAAGTCCGTCTCCACCGCGACGTACGTCAGCGTCAGCGACCTCGGTCAGGCGGAGTTCGACGCGATCGACGCCCTGGCCGACCAGATCAATGACGTCATCCCCGGAGACGAGGAGATCGTGTTCGTGGTGAACCAGCGCGGTCCGCGTTCGGCGATCGGGCTCTTCACCCCGGGTCGCTCGCAGAACGCCCTCATGGTCGAGTGCGATCCCGAGGTCGACACCTGGGCGTCCTACCTGGCCGGATCGTGCCAGGGCAACGAGGAGACGCTGCCGCACTGACCGGCTCCGTCCGGCCCCGGCTGCAGCGGGCGGCGGACTCCACGCCGGGCCCCACCCCACCCTCGCCCCGTCCTCCCTCGGGGAGGGCGGGGCGAGGGCCGTCCCGGGCTGCGTTCAGCCGCGGAGGAACGGCGTGAGGTCCTCGAGTACCTGTGGGTCCTCGATGGTCGACGGGACCACCACGTTCTCCTGGCCGTCGGCGATCTGACGCATGGTCTTGCGGAGGATCTTGCCCGAGCGGGTCTTGGGCAGCCCTTGCACCACCGTGCAGTCCCGGAACGTGGCCACGGCGCCGATCTCCTCCCTGACCATCGCCACCAGCTCGGCGCGCAGCTCCTCGGGGTCGCGGATCTGCCCGGACTTGAGGACCACGTACCCGACCGGGCGTTGGCCCTTGATCTCGTCCTTCACGCCGATGACCGCCGCCTCGGCCACCGCCGGGTGCTTGGCGATCACGGCCTCCATCGACCCCGTCGACAGGCGGTGACCGGCCACATTGATCACGTCGTCCGTCCGGCCCATCACGTAGACGTACCCGTCGGAGTCGATGTACCCGCCGTCGCCGGTCGAGTAGTACCCGTCGAAAACCGACATGTACGAGGAGATGAACCTCTCGTCGTCGTCCCACAGTCCCGCCAGGGTGCCCGGCGCCATGGGCAGCTTGATCGCGAGGTTCCCCTCCTCCCCGGCGGGCAGGGGGTTGCCCTGGGCGTCCAGCACGTGCAGGTCGTAGCCGGGGACCGGCACAGTGGGGGAGCCGGCCTTGATCGGCATCGGCTCGAGTCCGCGAAGGTTGGAGGCGATGGGCCACCCGGTCTCGGTCTGCCACCAGTTGTCCACGACGGGCTTGCCCAGCTTCTCCGTCGCCCAGTGGTAGGTGTCCGGGTCGAGGCGTTCGCCCGCACAGAACAGCGTGCGAAGCGACGACAGGTCGTACCTGGCGAGCTCGACGCCCTCCGGGTCCTCCTTGCGGATGGCGCGGACGGCGGTGGGTGCGGTGAACAGCCCCGTGGCCCTGTGCTCGGAGGCCACGCGCCAGAACGCCCCCGCATCCGGGGTGCCCACGGGTTTGCCCTCGTAGATGATCGAGGTGGCGCCCACCAGCAGGGGCGCGTAGACGATGTAGGAATGGCCGACCACCCAGCCCACGTCGGAGGCGGTCCACCAGACGTCCCCCGGGCGGACCCCGTAGATGTTCCACATGGACCAGGCGAGCGCCACCGCGTGACCACCGTTGTCGCGGACCACGCCCTTGGGCAGGCCCGTGGTGCCCGAGGTGTACAGGATGTAGAGCGGGTCGGTCGCCTTGACGGGCACCGGTGCGGCGGGCTCGGCAGCGGACACCGCCTCGTCCCAGTCCGTCCAGGTGGTCCCGGGCGTCTCGGGGAAGGTCTCGTCCGGGAACTGGTCGGGGCGCGCGGCCACGATCACCGCGGTGGGGGTGTGCTCGGCGAGCGCGAGCGCCTTGGCGACCATCGGGAAGTAGGGGACCTTACGGGTGGGCTCGATGCCGCCGTGGGAGGTCACGATGACCTTGGGCCGGGCGTCGTCGATCCGGATGGCCAGCTCCGGCGCCGCGAAGCCGCCGAAGACCACGGAGTGGACGGCTCCGAGGCGGGCGCAGGCGAGCATCGCGACGGCGGCGCGGGGGACCATCGGCATGTAGATGACGACCCGGTCGCCGCGCCCCACGCCCTCGGCCGCGAGCGCGCCGGCGAACACCGCGACCTGCTGGAGCAGCTGGGAGTAGGTGATGGTCTCCTTGGCCCCGGTCACGGCGGAGTCGTAGATGTAGGCGGCCTGGTCGCCCCGGCCCGCCTCGACGTGGCGGTCGATGCAGTTGTACGAGGTGTTGAGTTCGCCGTCGGGGAACCAGCGGTAGAACGGCGGGCGCGAGCCGTCGACCGCGGTGGTGGGGGGAGTGGTCCAGTCGATCCCCCCGGCGACCTCCAGCCAGAAGGCGTCTGGATCGGTGATCGAGCGCCGGTGTGCCGTGGCGTAGGTGGACGAGGTCGTGGGATCCGACATCGGGTGAGCCCCTCACTGACTTCGAGTGAGACCCCCGATCAGCGCCGACGGCCTGTGACGCGGTTCACTCTAGTCGCAGGCCCAGGTCCCGGTAGCGGGACATGCGCTCGGCGTACCTCCGCTCGGGGGGACGCCTCCGGACCTCGATCAGTGCGGCGGCGACCGCATCGGCCAGACGGTCGCAGAACGCGTCCGGCTCATCGGCCGCGTCGGGCCGTTCGGGGATCACGACGTCCACGATCCCCGCCTCGAGGAGGTCCGCCGAGGTGATGCCCTGCGACCGCGCGACCTCGGGAGCGCGGGAGGTCTCGTGGTACAGGATCGCGCTCGCCCCCTCGGGCGGGAGCGGGGCGAGCCAACCGTGCCGGGCGCACAGCACCCGGTCGGCCGGGAGCATGGCCAGGGCCGCGCCGCCGGTGCCCTGGCCGAGGATCACCGAGACCGTGGGGGTGGACAGGGTCACCAGGTCGGCCAGGCTGCGCGCGATCTCACCCGCCAACCCGCCCTCCTCGGCCTCGCGGGACAGCGCCGCGCCGCGGGTGTCGATGAGCAGGACGAGCGGGACCCCGACCTCGGCGGCGATCCGCATGCCGCGCCGGGCCGACCGCAGTGCCGACGGGCCGAGCGGGGAGGTCTCGTTCTCGGCGTCGCGGTCCTGGGCCAGGACCACCGCGGACTGGCCGCGGAAGCGGGCCAGGGAGAGCAGGAGCGACCCGCTGTCCTCGCCCTGACCGGTGCCCGAGAGCAGGACGCGGTCCGGGGCCGCCCGGTCGAGGAAGCTCCGTGCGCCGGGGCGGTCGCCGCGGCGGGTGCGGGTGATGGCGTCCCACGCGTCGGGGGGTGGGGCGTCGTCGGTCTCCGGCTCGGGGACCGGGCCGTGCGGCGGGGCCGGTTCATCGTCCGACGGGGGGTCCGCACAGAGCACGCGCAGGGCCCGCGCCGTGAGGTCCCGAACCCCCTCCGGGGCGAGGACGCCGTCGATCATCCCGCGGCGGGCGAGGTTCTCCGAGACCTGGACGCCCTCGGGGAAGGGGGCGTCGTACAGCGCCTCGTACACGCGGGGTCCGAGGAACCCGATGAGCGCCTCGGGCTCGGCCACGGCGACGTGCCCGAGCGAGCCCCACGAGGCAAAGACCCCGCCGGTGGTGGGATGCCGCAGATAGACGAGGTAGGGGAGTCCGGCGGCCTTGTGCCCGGCCACCGCGGCGGAGATCTTGACCATCTGCAGGAAGGCGATGGTCCCCTCCTGCATCCGGGTGCCGCCGGAGGTCGGGGACGCCAGTACCGGCAGTCGCTCAGCCGTGGCGCGTTCGATCGCGGAGACGATCCGTTCGGCCGCCGCGATGCCGATCGAACCGGCCAGGAAGTCGAACTCGCAGGCGATGAACGCCACGCGCCGGCCCAGGAGGGTGCCCTCGCCGGTGATGACCGACTCGTCCACGCCCGAGGACTGAGCCGCGCGCTCGAGCGAGGCCTCGTAACCGGGGACCTTCTCGACCTGCGGCGGCCGCAGCGGAGCGCCGTCCCAGGACCGGAACGAACCCTCGTCGAGGACCAGGTCGAGGATCTGTAGAGCTCCGGTTCGCGCCATGCACGCATCGTACGGTGGGCACGACTACCAGCAGGTATCGTCTGTCGCGGGTGCACCGCAGTACCCCCGCGACGCACCAGCCCGCGACATCCCAGGAGGCCCCGCGCCATGATCGTCACCCGCAGGGACGGTGCCGTCGCCGTCGTGACCATCGACCGCCACAGCACCCGCAACGCCCTCGACGCAGAGGTGTGCGCAGCGCTGCGGGAGGCGATCGAATCCGCGGGCGCCGCAGCGGAAGCCGAGGACCCGGTGCGCGCGATCGTCGTGACCGGGGCCGGGACCGCCTTCTGTGCGGGCGCGGACCTCTCCGGCGGGGTCTACAACTCGAACTTCTACGACGCCCACGCCGCGATGCTCCGGGCCGTCGAATCCGTTGCGGTCCCTGTCATCGCCGCCGTCAACGGCCCCGCGGTGGGAGCCGGGGTCCAGCTCGCCCTGGCCGCTGACCTGCGGGTGGTGGCCCCCGGCGCGGTGTTCGCCGTGCCCGTTGTCAAGGTGGGTCTGGCGCTGGACAACTGGACCATCAAGAGGTTGGCCAACGTGGTGGGAGGGGGACATGCCAGATCGGTCCTCATGACCGCGCGCCCGGTCGGCGCGGAGGAGGCGGCCCGGATCGGACTGGCCAACGAGATCGGCGATCTGGACGCGGCGATGGAGCTGGCGGCGGAGATCTCGCGCTTCGCCCCACTGAGCCTGCGGCACATCAAATCGGTGATCAACGACGACGACGCCCACCTCCTGCCCCGGGACGAGCACACCGAGCTCCAGCAGCAGGCGTGGGGCAGCGAGGACATGGCGGAGGCGCGGGCAGCGCGAGCGGAGAAGCGTCCGCCCGTCTTCCGCGGACGTTGACCGTCCCCGGGTAGGCGCAGCGGCCCCGGATAGGCGCACGGGCTCGCGGGCGTCGGTGCGGCGGCTCAACCCGGCCGCACCCCCGCCACGCCCCCGGCCGGTGCCGACGACGGGGGTGTCGGGACTGCCCCGGAACGACTCCCCGCCCAGCTCCGCGAGCTGGGCAGTCCCGGCAGATCCGTGACCGTCGACGACCGGCCCCCGATCGAGGTGGTTGATCCCCGCCGTCGGGGGTGCGGCGACCGGGCGGTTTGCCGGTTAACTCCCGCACGCCCTTGTGCTGCGTGTCACACTTTCAGGACATTGTCAGTGACACACATCACTAGGTGTGTTCCAAGTGAACTGAAACGGAGGACCTCCGTGTCCCAACCAGCTGATCCCCCGGTAGGAGGATCGTCACGGCGCACTCCGGAAGCCGCGGAGTTCGAGGCGATGCACTCCAGTCCGGAATTCCAAGAACTGCGCAGCAAGTTCAGGGCGTTCGTCTTCCCCATGACGGTCGCCTTCCTCGTCTGGTATTTCCTCTACGTGCTCCTGGCCGTCTACGCGACCGACTTCATGGGAACAAAGGTCTACGGGAACATCACCTGGGGGCTGATCATCGGGCTCGCACAGTTCGTCACCACGTTCCTCATCACGTTCGTGTACATCCGGTTCGCCAACCGGGTGGTCGACCCCCGCGCGGAAGCCATCCGCAACGAGCTGGAAGGTGAGGTGGCCTGATGGACGACTGGCTGATCAACATCAATGAGCTGGTCCCGGGCGAGCAGGTCGGTAGCACCGCGCTCAACATGGTCGTCTTCGGCATCTTCATCGTCATCACGATGACCCTCGTGCTGCGGGCCTCCAAGTCGACCAAGTCGACCAAGGACTTCTATACCGGCGGGTCGAGCTTCACCGGCCCCCAGAACGGCATCGCCATCGCGGGCGACTACCTGTCGGCGGCGTCGTTCCTCGGTATCGCCGGCGCGATCGCCATCAACGGCTACGACGGCTTCCTGTACTCCATCGGCTTCCTGGTGGCGTGGCTGGTCGCGCTCATGCTCGTCGCCGAGCTGATGCGCAACACCGGCCGGTTCACCATGGCCGACGTTCTCAGCTTCCGGCTCAACCAGCGGCCTGTTCGCATGGCCGCGGCCCTGGCCACCCTGGCGGTGTGCCTGTTCTATCTCATCGCGCAGATGGCGGGCGCCGGCGGGCTGGTGGCGCTCCTGCTCAACATCAACGACTCCACCGGGCAGGCGATCGTGGTCGCGATCGTCGGCATCCTGATGATCGTCTACGTGCTGGTAGGTGGGATGAAGGGCACCACCTACGTGCAGATGGTCAAGGCCGTCCTGCTCGTCGGCGGCGTGTTGATCATGTGCATCCTCGTGCTGATCGCGGTCCGCGGCAACTTCTCGCAGCTCCTCGGCCAGGCCGTGACGAACTCCGGGAAGGATCTCCTCCAGCCCGGCCTGCAGTACGGAGCCACGGAGACCAGCAAGCTCGACTTCGTCTCCCTGTCCATCGCACTGGTCTTCGGCACCGCCGGGCTGCCGCACGTGCTGATGCGCTTCTACACGGTGCCCACCGCGAAGGAAGCCCGTCGGTCCGTGACCTGGGCGATCGCGCTCATCGGTTCCTTCTACCTGTTCACCCTGGTCCTCGGCTTCGGTGCCGCGGCCATGGTCGGATCGGACGTCATCGAGGCGGCGCCCGGAGGCGTCAATTCGGCGGCCCCGCTGTTGGCCTTCGCGCTCGGCGGGGAGATCTTCCTCGGCATCATCTCGGCGATCGCCTTCGCCACGATCCTCGCGGTGGTCGCCGGACTCGCGATCACGGCCTCCGCGTCGTTCGCGCACGACATCTACAACGGCGTGATCAAGCACGGTAAGGCCACCGAGAAGGCCCAGCTGCGGGTGTCCCGGATCACGGTGGTCGTGATCGGTTTGGTGTCCATCGTCATGGGTATCGGTGCCATGGGTCAGAACATCGCGTTCCTCGTCGCGCTCGCCTTCGCCATCGCGGCGTCGGCGAACCTGCCGACGATCCTGTACTCCCTGTTCTGGAAGCGGTTCAACACCACCGGCGCACTGTTCTCCATGTACGGCGGCCTGATCAGCACCCTGGTGCTGATCGCACTGTCGCCGGCGGTGTCCGGGGGGCCGAAGTCGATGATCTCCAGCGTCGACTTCTCCCTGTTCCCGCTGTCCAACCCGGGCATCGTCTCGATCCCGCTGGCGTTCCTGCTCGGCATCATCGGAACGTTCCTCGGCAAGAAGGACGAGTTCCCGCAGAGGCGGGTGGAGATGGAGGTCCGCTCCCTCACCGGCGTCGGCGTGGAGAAGACGATCGCGCACTGAGGATCGCGCACTGATCCTCGCGCACCGGTATCAAGCACTGATGATCCACCGCTGACGGATCCGCCCCGGCGGCCCCCGGCACCGGCCCGCCCGACCGTCACCAACGGTCGGGCGGGCCGCGTCATGTTCATGGGAGGGTTACCCTCGGGGACCACCCCACGCATTCGAAGGCGGTAGCGATGTATCCCGGACAGGACGACCAGACACGGCGGATGGGGCAGCAGCCCGATTCCCGAGCGTATTCGCAGATGGGCGGAGACGGGTACGACGAGCCCTACGGAGGCGATCCCGGCTATCAGGAGCGCCGCGCACCTCGCGAGTCCCGCGGCCCCGCGCTCGACGTGGGCAAGTTCATCGGCAGCGTGGCGGCCACGGCACTGGTGGCGGCGATCGCGGGTTGGCTGATCGCGTGGGTGGTCGACGCGGTGTTCGGCAGGTTCGGGCACCAGTGGGCGAACGGTGGCAACACGCCCACCATGTACGCCGTGTACGGAGCGGCGGCCGCCGTCCTGGCCGGACTCCTGTGGTACCTGCTGCTGGTGGGCACCGCGAATCCCCAGCAGTTCTATTCCTGGACCGTCGGACTGTTGATCGTCGCCGCGGTGGCACTGCCCCTGTTGGTCACGGTCCCGTTCCTGGACGGCCTGGCGGCGGCGATCGTGCACCTGGTCATCGGCCTGCCGATCCTGGCGCTGACCGGGGCGTTCGCCGCCACTCTGCGACGCTGAGCGCGGGTCGCCGATCACGTGGTGCCCCCGAGAGGAATCGAACCTCCGACACCGGCTTTAGGAGAGCCGTGCTCTATCCACTGAGCTACGAGGGCGGGAACCGGGGAGAGTCTAACTGATGCGTCGCCGGTCCCGGCGATCGGCGAGTTGGAGTGACGAGCCGCTGGCCGGTAGTCTTGAACGCTGGCGTCCGTGTCGTCCCCTCTCGAAGGGGTTGATGGACCGCCTCCGCGGGTCACTACCGGCCGCCGCGCGAGGGGGAGGGCGTCCGATCGGCCGGCAGCCCACTAGACAGTCAGAGGTATTGCCTGTGTCAACGTATGCCCCCAAGCCCGGGGACGTGACGCGCGCCTGGTACGTCATCGACGCCACAGATGTGGTTCTCGGTCGACTCGCCGTGCAGGTCGCCAACATCCTCCGCGGTAAGCACAAGCCGCAGTTCGCCCCGAACGCCGACACCGGCGACTTCGTGATCATCATCAACGCCGACAAGGTCGCGATCTCGTCCAACAAGCGCGAGCGCGTCATGCACCACCGCCACTCCGGTTTCCCGGGCGGGCTCAAGACGCAGTCCCTCGGTAAGGCCATGGACACGCGCCCGGACCGCGTGGTCGAGAAGGCCATCAAGGGCATGCTCCCGAGCAACAAGCTCGGCCGTGCCGTCGTCTCCAAGCTGAAGGTGTACGCGGGTCCCGATCATCCGCACGTCGCTCAGCAGCCCGTGCCCTACGAGATCAAGCAGGTGGCCCAGTGACCGACGAGAACATCACCCCCGAGTCCGAGGTCGCTGACGACACCCTGGCTGAGGACACCGCAGCGGATGACACCGTGGCGGAGCTCGCTGCCGAGGTCGCCGAGGACTACAGCGAGGCTGACTACGCCGGAGGCACCGACTACGTCGCCGACGCCGACACCCAGCTCGCGGACGTCGTCACCTCCGGTCCGTTGCAGGCCGTCGGTCGTCGCAAGGAGGCCGTGGCCCGCGTTCGTCTGGTGCCCGGCTCCGGCAAGTTCACCCTCAACGGTCGCTCCCTCGAGGAGTATTTCCCGAACAAGGTGCACCAGCAGCTGGTCAAGTCGCCGCTGGTCCTCACCGAGCGTGAGGAGCAGTTCGACATCGTGAGCCTGCTCCACGGTGGCGGCACCTCCGGTCAGGCCGGTGCGCTCCGTCTGGCCATCTCCCGCGCGGTCATCGAGTACGCGCCGGACGATCGCCCGGCGCTCAAGAAGGCCGGCTTCCTCACCCGGGACGCCCGCGCCGTCGAGCGTAAGAAGGCAGGCCTCAAGAAGGCCCGTAAGGCACCGCAGTACTCGAAGCGCTGATCCACGCGCTCGCTTATCCCACAGCAGGCCCCCGCGATCGCGGGGGCCTGCTGTGGTTCATCTCTCGAGTGACCGACCGGCCGGGGTTATCCTGACCCGGTTGCAGACGCCCACCCCCCGCGCGGTGGCGGCCCCACGATCTTTCAGGAGTACCCACCATGACTCGACTGTTCGGCACAGACGGGGTTCGCGGACTCGCCAACCGGACGCTCACCGTGGACCTGGCCCTGCGGCTCGGTGCGGCCGCTGCCGCGGTCCTGGCCGCGGAGTTCGACGGGACCCGGGTGCATTCCGGCTCACCCCGCCCGCTCGCGGTGATCGGCCGGGACCCCCGGGTGTCCGGAGAGATGCTCGAGGCCGCGCTCGCCGCGGGGCTGGCCAGCCAGGGTGTGGACGTGCTGCTGGTGGGTGAACTGCCGACCCCCGCCGTCGCCTATCTGACCGCGCAGCTCGGCGCGGCGCTCGGTGCGGTCATCTCGGCCTCCCACAACGAGATGCCCGACAACGGGATCAAGTTCTTCGCCGCGGGCGGACACAAACTCGGCGATCACGTGGAGGACCGGATCGAGAGCGCTCTGACGGACGGCGTGATCACCGGCCCCACCGGAGCAGCCGTCGGCCGGATCTCACGGGCCTCCGCGGAGGATGCGTCGGACGGTTATGTGGGGCACCTGCTCAGCGCGACGCCGGCGCGGCTGGACGGCCTCGTCGTCGTCGTCGATTGCGCCAACGGTGCCGCCAGCGTGGTCGGGCCGCGCGCCTACCGCGAGGCGGGGGCGACGGTGATCGAGATCCACGCGAGCCCCGACGGCTACAACATCAACGACGACTGTGGTTCCACGCACCTCGACGACGTCCGTGCGGCCGTGCGGGCGCACGGCGCCGACCTCGGCCTGGCCCATGACGGCGACGCCGACCGCTGCCTGGCGATCGACGCCTCGGGTGAGGTCGTCGACGGCGACCAGATCATGGCGGTCCTCGCCCTGGCGATGCGGGATGCCGGCGAGCTGGCCGGGGACACCCTCGTGGCGACGATCATGAGCAACCTGGGTCTCAAGGTGGCCATGCGGGCCGCGGGTATCGAGGTCACCGAGACGAAGGTGGGGGACCGGTACGTCCTCGAGCGTCTGCGGGAGGGCGGGTACAGCCTCGGCGGCGAGCAGTCCGGTCACCTGGTGCTCCCCGCGCACGCCACCACCGGCGACGGCGTGCTCACAGGGCTGCGCATCATGGCGCGGATGGCGGACACCGGCAAGTCGCTCGCCGAGCTGGCGAGAGTGATGACGGTGCTCCCGCAGATCCTGATCAACGTGCCGGTGGACGAGAAGGCGGCGGTCGTCGCCTCGTCGGTCGTCAGTGCGGCCGTGGCGGTCGAGGAGAAGCGTCTCGGGTCGGGCGGCCGCGTGCTCCTGCGCCCGTCGGGGACCGAGCAGCTCTTCCGCGTCATGGTCGAGGCCGAGGATGCGGACTTCGCCCGCGAGGTGGCCGAGCGACTCGCCGGGGTCGTCGCCGCGGTCTGACCCGGGCGCGGGGGCCGGCCGAGTCGCTCGGCCCGGGCGCGGGGGCCGGTTCAGCCGCCGGTGAAGGACTTGACCAGCTTGAGCATCGGCGGGGTGCTCGCCAGGAGGTCGTTCTCCTCCTTGTCCAGCAACTCGTCGGTCACCGTGACCGTGTCCTTGAACTGCGCGTCCGGGTCGGCGAACGCCGCATAGGCGCTGTCACCGGCGAGGGCGGACAGCAGGAACCCGGCGAGCAGGGGACGCACCGTGCGGTGGGTGCGACGGTCCGGGTCGGCCAGGCCGATGTTCTCGAGCAGTGGATTGCGCTCGACCAGACCGGCCTCGATCGCCTTGGCGAGACGCCGGTGCACGAGCGGACCACGCCACGCCAGGTGCAGCGCCCGCGCGTCCTCGGTGTGGGTGCCGCCGGCGGCCGAGAGCAGCATCGCCGGCGCGTCGATGGTGATCGCCCTGTCAGCGGCCGACGGGACGGTCTCCGCGGGGAAGATCATGGCTACCGCGTCGATGTCCGTGCGCTGGGAGGCCAGCAGTGCGCTGACACCCCCGCCGAGACCGTGACCGGCGAGCGCGATCCGACGCGCATCCGCGCGGACCGACCCCCGGCCGAGGGCGGCCTGGAGGGTGTCCTCGATCGCCGCCGACAGGTGGTCGGCGAAGTGCTGGTGGTTCGGTCGGGGCGAGTTGTCGGTCGACGGGGCCACCACGACGAAGCCCCACGACGCGAGGTGTTTGAGGGTGTCGACGTAGTGGCCCGGGCCCTTGGTCCAGTCGTGAGCGAAGCCCACGAGCGGCGCGGGCGATGGTGCATCCCGGGGGACGAACACCGTGCCGCGCGTCCCGGTGAAGCCGAGATCGCCGGTGTCGACCCCGTAGGGACCCCGGCGGCTGAGCGTGTCGAGTAGTTCCTTGGTCTTGATGGCCACGGTGGCCACAGTATCGCTTCGGGGGTGCGGAGGGAGGCTGAGACGCCGGACCGCGTGGTTACACTTGCGCCCATGTGCGGAATCGTCGGTTATGTGGGGCATCAGGCTGCCCTCCCTGTTGTGGTGGATGCCCTTCGGCGGATGGAGTACCGCGGGTACGACTCCGCGGGCGTGGCCGTTCTCGACGGGTCGGGCTCGTCCCGGGTCGAGAAGAAGCAGGGCAAGCTCGCCAACCTCGAGGCGGCCCTCGACGCCGCGGGTGCCGACGCGTTCCCCGGGACCACCGGCATCGGCCACACGCGCTGGGCCACCCACGGTCGCCCCGTCGACCGCAACGCCCACCCGCACGTCTCGGGCGACGTCGCGATCGTGCACAACGGCATCATCGAGAACTTCGGGCCCCTGCGCGCGGAGCTCGAGGCCATGGGGATCGAGTTCGAGTCCGACACCGACTCCGAGGTCGCCGCGCACCTGGTCGCGTGCGAGATGGCCACCGGACCCCACGCGGGTGACTTCGTGGCCGCGTGCCGCGCCGTGCTCAGGCGCCTCGAGGGCGCGTTCACCCTGGTGTTCAGCCACGCCGCCCACCCGGGCACCCTGGTCGCGGCCCGCCGGTCCACCCCGCTGGTCCTGGGCGTGGGGGACGGCGAGATGTTCCTCGGCTCGGACGTCGCCGCCTTCATCGAGCACACCCGTGATGCGGTGGAGCTCGGCCAGGACAACGTGGTGGTGCTGCGGGCCGACGGCTACGAGATCACCGACCTCGCCGGTGAGCCCACGGAGGGGCGCCCGTTCCACATCGACTGGGACCTGGCCGCCGCCGAGAAGGGCGGCTACGACTACTTCATGCTCAAGGAGATCGCCGAGCAGCCCAAGGCCGTCGCCGACACCCTCCTGGGTCACTTCCAGGACGGTCGCATCGTCCTGGACGAGCAGCGGATGACAGACCAGGACCTGCGGGACATCGACAAGGTGTTCATCGTGGCCTGCGGCAGCGCGTACCACTCCGGAATGGTGGCCAAGTACGCGATCGAGCACTGGACGCGGCTTCCCTGCGAGGTCGAGATCGCCTCGGAGTTCCGCTACCGCGACCCGGTTCTGGACCGGTCCACCCTCGTGGTGGCCATCTCCCAGTCCGGCGAGACCGCCGACACCCTCGAGGCCGTGCGCCACGCCAAGTCACAGAAGGCCCGCGTCCTGGCGGTCTGCAACACCAACGGCTCGCAGATCCCCCGTGAGGCCGACGCCGTGCTGTACACGCACGCCGGCCCCGAGATCGGTGTGGCCTCGACCAAGGCGTACCTCGCGCAGATCACCGCGAACTACCTCGTCGGCCTGGCGTTGGCGCAGGCCAGGGGCACCAAGTACCCCGACGAGGTGGCCGCCGAGTTCCGTCAGCTCGAGAAGATGCCCGCCGAGATCCAGAAGGTGGTCGACTCCCTCGAGCCGGTCCGGCAGATCGCGCGCGAGCTGGCCGACTCCAAGTCGGTGCTGTTCCTCGGACGCCACGTCGGCTACCCCACGGCCCTGGAGGGTGCGCTCAAGCTCAAGGAGCTGGCCTACATGCACGCCGAGGGTTTCCCGGCCGGCGAACTCAAGCACGGGCCGATCGCGCTCATCGAGGACGACCTCCCGGTCTTCATCGTCATGCCGCCCGTCGAGGGGCGGGGCGTGCTGCACTCCAAGCTGGTGAGCAACATCCAGGAGATCAGGGCCCGCGGGGCGCTGACCATCATCATCGCCGAGGAGGGCGACGAGGTGGCCAAGCCGCTGGCCGACCACTTCATCCCCATCCCGGCCTCGACCACCCTGCTGCAGCCGCTGCTCGCGACGATCCCGTACCAGGCCTTCGCCGCCGAGGTCGCCGCCGCCCGCGGTTACGACGTGGACAAGCCCCGCAACCTGGCCAAGTCCGTCACGGTGGAGTGACCCGCCACCGGGTCTGGGAAGCGATCGGGGTCCGACGAGCATGAGGCGTGCGCACCCGGTCGAGGCGATCCGGTCCGCCGAGCGCCCGCTCATCGAGGCGGCCGCGGAGTCCGGGGACCCGGACGCCGTGATGCGCCGCGCGGCGGCGGGCGTCGCCCACCACACCGCCGAGCTCCTGCGCGAGCGCACGGGCGGCGTGTACGGCCGTTCGGTGCTGCTGCTGGTGGGCAGCGGCGACAACGGAGGCGACGCCCTCTACGCCGGCGTGGTCCTGCGCGGCCGCGGTTGCCGCGTGGACGCCGTGCTCGTGGACCCGGACCGGGCCCACGTCCGGGGCCTCGCCGCCCTGCTCCGCGCCGGCGGGCGCATCCGCCGCATGCAGACTCCGGGTTCGCACGAGCCCGTCCCGGACGTCGCCGTCGATGGCGTGGCGGGCCTGGGTGGTGTCGGCCCGGTGCGCGCTCCGGCGGCGCGGCTCGTTCAGAGCCTGGCCGCGGCCGGGGTCCCGTGGGTGGCGGTGGACCTGCCCAGCGGGGTCGACGCCGACACCGGGACCGTCCACACGCCGCACGTTCCCGCCACACTCACCGTCACCTTCGGCGCGCTGCGGCGGGCGCACCTGCTGGCCTCGCCCGCCTGCGGGCGGGTGGAGGTGGTCGACATCGGTCTGACCGGGATTCCGCCCGGACCGCAGACGATCGCGTCCCCGGACCCGGCCGAGGTGGGCCGGTCCTGGCCGGTGCCGGGGCCGGGGGACGACAAGTACACCCAGGGCGTGGTGGCGATCCGCGCCGGCTCCGAGCGTTACCCCGGCGCGGCCGTGCTGTGCACCTCGGCGGCGGTGGCGGCGACCTCGGGGATGGTCCGGTACGTGGGCCCGGGCGCGCGGGCCGTGCTGGCCGCGCGGCCGGAGGTGGTGTGCCACCCGTCGGTGGCCGAGGCGGGGACCGCGCAGTCCTGGATCGTGGGGCCGGGTTCGGGGACCGGTGCCGAGGCCGTCGCCGACATCGACGCGGTCCTGGCCAGGGGACGGCCGACGGTCCTCGACGCCGACGCGCTCACGTGTGTCGCGGCCCATCCGGTGCTGTTGCGGAGCTCGACCGCGCCCGTGCTGCTCACCCCCCATGCCGGCGAGTTCGACCGCCTCACCGGCGGGTGGGACCGTGCGGACCGACCCGGCGCGTTGCGCCGCTACGTCGCCGGTCTGCGGGACCGGGGGATCGAGGCGACGGTGCTGCTCAAGGGGCGGGTCACCCTTGTCGACGACGGCGAGACCACCTGGTCGCACGATGCCGGTTCCTCCTGGGCCGCGACCGCCGGTTCCGGGGACGTCCTGTCCGGGGTGGCCGGGGCGTTGCTCGCGAACGGCATGGGGGCCGGCGGGGCGGCTTCGTGGCCGGCGGTCGCGGCGGTCGTAGCCCACGGTGAGGCCGCGCGGGCCGCCGCGCGGCGGACAGGTGGGGCGGGAGCGCCGATCGGGGCCGGCGATCTGCTGGCCGCGCTACCGGGGGCGATATCCGCGCTGCGCGGTCGGTGAATCACTACCCGGCGGTGTTGTTTGGCAGAATGGACAGAATGGGTTCAATTGTCCCCCCCGCACCATGCCGGGCCGAGATCGATCTGGATGCGATCGAGCACAACTCCCGCGTCCTGGTCCGGTCTGCGCGCGGGGCGCGGGTCATGGCAGTGGTCAAGGCCGACGCCTACGGCCACGGAGCCGTGCCGGTCTCGCTGGCCGCGCTGCGCGGCGGTGCGGACGCGCTGGGCGTCACCACCATCGGCGAGGCCGTGGAGTTGCGCGAGGCGGGGATCGACGCCGAGATCCTGGCCTGGCTGTTCGGGGTCGGTGACGACGTCCGTGCGGCGCTCGAGGCCCACATCGACCTGGCCATCCCCGGCCCCGGTCACCTCGACACCGTTCTCGACGCCGCGCGCCGCACCGGCCGCCGCGCCCGGGTGACCCCCAAGATCGACACCGGGCTCGCCCGCTCCGGCGTCACCCTCGATGACTGGCCCGCCCTGCTCGACCGGCTCGTGGTGGCCTCCGACGAGGGGCTGATCGAGGTCACCGGGCTGATGGCGCACTTCGCGCACGCCGATGACCCGGGCAACCCCGTCATCGACCAGCAGGTCGAGCGCCTGCACGCGGCCGTGGCGCAGGCGCGCGCCCGCGGCCTGGACTGCCCGGTCAACCACCACGCCAACTCGGCGGCCACCCTGACCCGGCCGGACGACGGGTTCGAGATGGTCCGGCCCGGTATCGCCCTGTACGGGCTCAGCCCGGTCGACGACCTCGACGCGGACCTGATCCCGGCGATGACGTTCTCCGCCGAGGTCCTGATGGTCAAGCAGCTGGCGGCCGGCCAGGGCGTGAGCTACGGGCACACCTGGTTCGCCCCCCGGGACACCACCGTCGCGCTCGTCGCGGCCGGTTACGCCGACGGGGTGTGGCGCCTGCTCTCGGGCCGGCTCGACGTCTCGATCGGCGGGCGCCGGTATCCGAATGTCGGGCGGGTCTGTATGGACCAGCTCGTCGTCGACCTGGGGCCGGACCCGGGAGACCCGCGCGGCCCTGGCGGGGCGGGCGAGGCGGGCGCAGCAGTGCGGGCGGGCGACACCGCCGTCCTGTTCGGCACGGGTTCCGATGGCGGCCCCACGGCCGCCGAGTGGGCCCGGACCCTGGGGACCATCCACTACGAGGTCGTCACCGCCGTCCGCGGTCGGGCGGCCCGCCATCATGTTCACAGTGGACTCGGGAGAGGTCGAGGATGAGCCAGAAGGACGACACGACGCGCCGCGGCAGTGGTCGACCGCAGCTCCGGTTGCCCCGGCGTCCCTCGCGGTCGCCGGCGGAGCCGCCGGTCGAGGTCCGGTCGCCGCAGCTCGTCGGCGGTGCGCCGGGGGACGCCGAGACGGTGGCGGAGGAGATCCGGACGCCCGGCGGTCTGGCCGCGGGCCTCAGTGCCCTCGGCGCCGCCACCATCGGTTCCGTGTCCACCCTCCTGCCCGGCCGGAGGGCCAAGGACCCGTGGGCGGGCGAGGACATGTGGGAGCTGGGCGTGGACCGCGGCTCGATGGTCACCGCCTCGGACGGGGTCCCGCTCGCGGTACGCGAGGCCGGGCCGACCGACGCCCCGATGACCGTGGTGTTCGCGCACGGGTACACGCTCTCGATGGACTCCTGGCACTTCCAGCGCCGCCACCTGCAGCAACGATTCGGTTCCGAGATCCGGATGGTCTTCTACGACCAGCGCGGCCACGGGCTCAGCAGTAAGAGCTCGCGCGCGAACTCGACCATCGCGCAGATCGCCAGGGACCTCGACACGGTGGTGTCGGCGACCGCACCCACCGGTCCGATCGTGGTGATCGGCCACTCGATGGGCGGGATGGCGGTCATGGGGTACGCGGCCCGCCACTCGGCGACGGTCCGCGAGCGTGTCCTCGGGGTGGGCCTGGTCTCCACCGCGATGGCCGAGCTCTCCGAGGCCGGGCTCGGTGCGGTGCTGGGCAACAGGACCGTCGCCCGGATCGCCGGGCTGGCCGGACGGACCCCGGGTGTGTTCACCAGTGGCCGGAAGGCCTTCGGCGCGATCATCTCGCCGTTCATCTACGGCGGTTCGTTCGGCGACCCGGCCAAGATGAGCCCGACCGTCGCCAGGTTCGTGGACAAGCTCATCGCCTCGACCGATGTGTTGACCATCGCGAACTTCTTCGAGACCCTCACCCAGCACGACGAGACCGCCGCCATACCCGTGCTGCGGGACGTGCGCACCACGGTGCTGTGCGGTGACCGCGACCTGCTGACCCCCCTGGACCGGTCGGTCGACATCGCCGAGGAACTGCCGGACGCGGAGTTCGTGGTGGTCCCCGGCTGCGGCCACATGGTGATGCTGGAGGAGCCCGCGTACGTGTCGGAGGTCCTGGGCGACCTCGTCGCGGACGCGATCATCGAATGGCGCGCGCGGACGCAGGGCCCGGCTGACCGCAGCCCCTCGACTGACAGCAGTCCCGCGGGCGATGGCAGCGCCTCGCCTGACAGCGATCCCGCGAGCGATGGCAGCGCCTCGCCCGGTAGCAGCCCCTCGACGGGCCACAGCAAGGCCTCGTGACGATCCCGGTGCCGGGGGAGCGGGAGCTCCCCACGGTGGAGGACACCCGGGCGCTGGGCGCCGAGCTGGCGGGACTGCTGCGCGCCGGCGACGTGGTGGTGCTGGACGGGCCCCTCGGTGCGGGCAAGACAGCGCTCACCTCGGGGTTGGCGGTCGGGCTCGGGGTGCTCGGCCGGGTCACCTCTCCGACCTTCGTCATCGCGCGCCGGCACGCACCCGGGACCCCGGACGGTCCCGGACTGGTCCACGTCGACGCCTATCGGCTCCTCGGCGGGCAGGACCCGGACGGCGTCCGGCCCTCGTCCGCGGACCTGGCCGACCAGCTGGAATCCCTCGATCTGGACTCCGCGCTCGACGACGACGTGGTGGTGGTGGAATGGGGCGCCGGGTTCGTCGACTCGCTCGTCGCGGCCCCCCTGGTCGTCACCATGCGCCGCGGAGACGACACCGAGGTGCGCTCCGCCGCCTGGCACCGGGCCGGTCGGCCGCCGGGCCCGGCGGTACCCTGACCGGTGTGCTGGTCCTCGCTGTTGACACCTCCACCCCCGCCGTCACCGCCGGGGTGTGCCGACTCGTGCCCGGAGACCGCCGTCCGGTCGTGACGACGCTGGCCTCACGGGTCACCGAGGACGCCCGGGCCCACGCGGAGCTGCTCACGCCGCACATCCTGGAGTGCCTGGCGGAGGCCGGTCTCGCCCCCGTGGACCTGGAAGCCGTGGTGGTCGGGGTGGGGCCGGGTCCGTTCACCGGACTGCGGGTGGGGATGGTCACCGCGGCCGCGTTCGCGGACGCGATCGGCAGGCCGGTGCACGGGGTGTGTTCGCTCGACGGGGTCGCGGAACGCGCGCGCGCCGCCGGGGCGGTCGGCGAGCTCGTCGTCGTCACCGATGCCCGGCGCCGCGAGGCCTACCACGCGCGCTACTCCCCGGACGGTGCCCGCGTCTCCGGGCCCGCGGTCGGCCCCGCCGCGGACATCCCGGTGGACGGGGTCGACCACGTGGTGGGAGACCCCGCGCGCCTGGCGGAGATGGTCGGGGCGGTGCAGTCTGCGGGAGCGGGCGGGGTGGCCGCCCCGGACCCGGCCGGGCTCGTGGCGGCCGCCGCCGCGGATCTCCTCGGCGCGGTGACCCCGGCTCCGCTCGAGCCCCTGTACCTGCGGCGACCGGACGCGGTACCGCCCCGCAGGGTGGAGCCGTCACCGGCGTTGCGGGGCGTCGGGCGTCCCGAGGGACTTCCGAGATGAACAGCCCCGACATCAGCAGCCCTGAGATGGGCAGCCCCGAGACGGGCAGCTCCGATACGAGCAGCGCCGACACGGGCAGCGCCGGGACGAGCAGCGCCGGGACGGGTGGCGGGTCGCGGGACGGGGTGGTCTACGAGCCGCTGGTCGCCGACGACGCGATGCAGTGCGCCCGACTCGAGCAGGTCCTCTTCTCGGGGGACGGGCCGTGGTCGGCTGCGGCGTTCCTGTCCGAGATCGGCTCCCGGCACACCACGTGCGTGGCGGCCCGGTCGGGCGACCGGCTGGTCGGCTACTCGGTCCTGGCCGCGCTCGGGCGGGAGGGCGACCGCGAGTTCGAGGTGCACACGATCGGGGTCGACCCGGAGTTCCAGGGGCGGGGGATCGGCCGGGCACTGCTGCGGCGGATGCTCGCCGTGGCGGATGCGGAGAACGCACCGGTGGTGCTGGACGTGCGCACGGATAACGTGCCCGCCCGCTCGCTGTACGTGGCCCACGGGTTCGAGGTCGTGGGACTGCGGCCTCGCTATTACCGGCCGAGCATGGCCGACGCGCACCTGATGGTGCGTCCGGCAGGAGAGGGGACCAGCTCGTGAGGACCGTAATGGGGATCGAGAGCTCGTGTGACGAGACCGGTGTCGCCGTAGCCCGGGTCCACGACGACGGGCGGGCCGAACTGCTCTCCGACGTGGTGGCCTCGTCGATGTCCGAGCACGCGCGCTTCGGTGGGGTCGTGCCGGAGATCGCCTCCCGGGCCCACCTCGAGGCGCTCGTCCCCACCGTCCGGGCGGCGCTCGCCGAGGCCGGCATCGACCGGCCCGACGCGGTGGCCGCGACCATCGGCCCCGGCCTGTCCGGCGCGCTGCTGGTGGGTTCGTCCGCGGCCAAGGCGTACGCCGCCGCGTGGGGCACCCCGTTCTACGCCGTCAACCACCTGGTCGGCCACGTCGCCGTCGCCGGTTTCGACGGCGGACCGCTCGAGGAGTGCGTGGCCCTGCTGGTCTCCGGTGGGCACACCCAGCTGCTCCACGTGCGGTCCCTGACCGAACCGGTCGTGGAGCTCGGCTCGACGGTCGACGACGCGGCAGGCGAGGCCTTTGACAAGATCGCACGGCTACTGGGCCTGGGATATCCGGGCGGACCGGTGGTGGATCGGCTCGCCGCGACCGGGAACCCCGCTGCGATCTCGTTCCCGCGCGGCATGACCGGCCCGCGGGACGCCCGCCACGACTTCTCCTTCTCCGGACTCAAGACCTCGGTCGCGCGGCGTATCGAGGCGGCCGAGCGCGACGGTGACCAGCTCGACGTGGCGGACGTGGCCGCGTCGTTCCAGGAGGCCGTGGCCGACGTACTGACGATGAAGGCCGTCCGTGCCTGCACCGATCTCGGCGTGGACACCCTCCTCGTCGGGGGAGGGGTGGCGGCAAACTCGCGGCTCCGGGAACTCGCCGCGCAGCGGTGCGCCGACGCCGGGATCGCCCTGCGGATCCCGCGGCCGCGGCTCTGCACGGACAACGGGGCGATGGTCGTGGGGGTGGCGTCGGCGCTCCTCGCCGCGGGGGTCCGGCCCAGCCCCCTGACCGTGGCTGCTGATCCGGGACTGTCCGTCGAGGTGACCCAGGTCGTGTGAGCGGTTCCCGCGTCAGAAACCGAGGACGGCGAAGGCGTATCCGGTGAACAACAGCATCCCGAACACCACCGACGCCATGACCGCCAGCCAGACGTAGCTCACCGCGAGGGCGGTGAGCGCGAGGCCGCGGCCGGATTCCCCGCTCCGGCGGACCCGGAACAGGGCCACATGGCCCAGCGCCACCGAGACCACGGCGAAGACGGCCGGGAACACCGGCAGGAACAGCCCGAGGAACGAGCCGAACACGACGTTGCCCACCGCCAGTACTACTGCGGCCAGGGCCGTCCGGTTAACAGGGCGAGGGCCACCGTGCGGATCGGGGCCCGGGTCGTCGGTCCCGGGATCGTCACCGGGAACCGGCGTTCCCGCCGGACCGACCGTGGACCAATCGGACATGGCTGGCGGATTCTCCCTGGGGGCGACGGGTCGGTTCGCCTGATCGTACGCGCGGGCCGCACCCGTTGTCGGAGTTCGGCACCCGTGCGCCCCGGGCCGAGTTCAGCGTGTTCGCCACCGGCGAATGTGCCAGATCGGGCACCCGGGGCACTTGAGTGCTGGCACTCGCGCATATAGAGTGCCAATAGGCATGGACCCGACCGCGTCTCCCGCGACGACGCCTCACCGGAGCCCCGCCCCCTGAACACACATCACCATCTACACACGGAGGATCCATCGTGGCGATCAAGCCGCTTGAGGACAAGATTCTCGTCGAGGCCACCGCTGCCGAGACCACTACGGCATCCGGCCTCGTCATTCCGGACACCGCCAAGGAGAAGCCCCAGGAGGGCACCGTCGTCGCGGTCGGCCAGGGCCGCTTCGACGAGGACGGTGACCGCATCCCCATGGACATCAAGGAGGGTGACAAGGTCATCTACTCCAAGTACGGCGGCACCGAGATCAAGTACGAGGGCAAGGAGTACCTGATCCTCTCCTCGCGCGACGTTCTCGCGGTCATCGACTGACGTGAGCCCGCAACCCCCGCCCCGGTGACGCTGGCCATAGTCCGGCCCGCCGGGGCGGAGGTGTCTCACCGGTGTCTGACCGGAGTCTCTCGCAGAGTGATCCGTCCGTCCCGAACACCCTCTTTTCTCCAGGAGTCCTACCCATGCCCAAATTGATCGCGTTCGACGAGGAGGCCCGTAAGGGCATGCTCGCCGGTGTGGACCAGCTCGCCGACACCGTCAAGGTCACACTCGGCCCCAAGGGCCGGCACGTCGTGCTGGCCAAGGCCTTCGGAGGCCCCACCGTCACCAACGACGGCGTCTCCATCGCCCGCGAGATCGAGCTCTCCGAGCCTTTCGCGAACCTCGGTGCGCAGCTGGTCAAGAGCGTCGCCACCAAGACCAACGACGTCGCCGGCGACGGTACGACCACCGCCACAGTGCTCGCCCAGGCGCTCATCCGCGAGGGCCTGCGAAACGTGGTCGCCGGGGCCAACCCGATGGCGATGGGCAAGGGCATCGAGAAGGCCTCCGCCGCCGTCGTGGAGTTCCTCAAGGCCTCGGCCACCCCGGTCTCGGGTTCCGAGGCCGTGGCGCAGGTCGCCACCGTGTCCTCTCGGGATCCGGAGATCGGCCGCATGGTCTCCGAGGCCATGGACGCGGTCGGCGTCAACGGCGTCGTGTCCGTCGAGGAGTCACAGGGCCTGCACACCGAGGTCGACGTGACCGAGGGCATCGCCTTTGACAAGGGCTTCCTCAGCCCGTACTTCGTCACCGACCCCGACGAGCAGAAGGCCATCTACGAGGACGTCCTGATCCTGCTGGCCCGGGAGAAGATCAGCTCGCTGCCGGATCTGCTCCCGCTGCTGGAGAAGGTCGCGGAGACCGGCAAGCCGCTGCTCATCGTGGCCGAGGACGTCGACGGCGAAGCGCTGTCGACCCTCGTCGTCAACTCGATCCGCAAGACCCTCAAGGCCGTCGCGATCAAGGCTCCGTACTTCGGAGACCGGCGCAAGGCCTTCCAGGACGATCTGGCGATCGTCCTCAAGGGACAGGTCGTCAGCCCGGACCTGGGCATGAAGCTCTCGGACTGCGGTCTCGAGGTGCTCGGCCACGCCCGTCGCGTGACCGTCTCCAAGGACGAGACGATCATCGTCGACGGCGACGGCGACCAGGCGGACGTCGACGCCCGGGTGGCGCAGCTGCGCCGCGAGGCCGAGAACACCGACTCCGACTGGGACCGCGAGAAGCTCGAGGAGCGGATCGCCAAGCTCTCCGGTGGCGTCGCGGTCATCCGTGTCGGTGCTGCCACCGAGACCGAGCTCACCGAGCGCAAGCTCCGCGTCGAGGACGCGGTCAACTCGGCCAAGGCCGCGGTCGAGGAGGGCGTCATCGCCGGTGGCGGTTCCGTCCTGGTGCAGGCTGCGGCGTCGCTCGCGCGGCTCGCGGAGGACACCACCGACGCCGATGAGGCCGTGGGCGTGAACGTGGTCCGCAAGGCCCTGTCGGCCCCGCTGTTCTGGATCGCCGCCAACGCGGGCGAGGACGGCGCCGTGGTGGTCAGCAAGGTCGCCGACCTGGGCCCGCGCGACGGCTTCAACGCCGCCACCGGCGAGTACGGCGACCTGATCTCCGCCGGCATCATCGACCCGGTCAAGGTCACCAGCTCGGCGGTCGTCAACGCGTGCTCCGTCGCGCGGATGCTCCTGACCACCGAGACCGCGATCGTCGAGAAGCCCGAGGAGAAGGGCTCCGACGCCCACTCGCACGCGGGTCATTCGCACTGACATCCGGTCACCACGGGCCCCGGCCCCCGCACCCGCGGGGCCGGGGTCCGTTCGGCGTTCCCGGCCCGCCATGTGGGCCCGTATGGCGCCCAACAGTTACGCTGGGCGCTCACGAGACGGCCTCCTGCACGAGGTCGCGCACGTATCCTGTGCCCACGTCCTGACGGACACCGACAGACACTGACGGGCCGGGCACGAGACCACGACGCCCGGCGTCGTACCCCCAGACAGGAAGGCCGTGCCCCGTAAGCACACCCGTGTAACGAGAGGCCCCTCGAATTCGATGACAGGTACAGCAGACGAGTTGGAATTCGCCGTCGCCGCCGCGGTGAAGGGAGACCGGACCGCGGCGTCGCGGGTTCTCGAACTCGTACGTCCCGGTGTGGTTCGGTATTGCCGTTCCCGCGTCGGGGGTGCGGAGAGGGTCAACCTGTCTGCTGACGATGTGGCACAGGAGGTGCTGATCGCGGTGCTCTCGGCCCTGCCGGGATACCGGGACCAGGGACGTCCCTTCATGGCATTCGTGTACGGGATCGCGGCCCACAAGGTCGCGGACGCCCATCGGGGCGCCGCACGGAACAAGTCAGATCCCGTGGAGTACCTCCCCGAGGTGCTCTCCACGGACACCGGGCCGGAGGCCCACGTCCTCGACGGGGAGGTGACCAAGGCGATGAGCCGGTTGCTGGGAACCCTTCCGGAGAAGCAGAGAGAGATCATCCGACTGCGAGTGGTGGTCGGACTCTCCGCGGACGAGACCGCGGAGATCGTGGACAGTACGGCCGGAGCCGTGCGCGTCGCCCAGCACCGGGCGATGAAGCAGCTCCGGACGAAGATCGAGCAGGACGGAAAGGAGCGATGGCGATGAACGACGACGATGTCGACCCCGGCACCCGGGACGACGACGCCTCGCTCGACGAGCACGGCCCCAGCCCGGCGGAGGTCGAGCGTGACGACGATCTCCTGAGTGCTCTGGGAAACGGAGATCGGCCGGACGGAGACGACGCCCTTCTCGCGCTGTTTGCCGAGTGGCGGGCCGAGGTCGCTTCCGCGCCCCTGCCCGAATTGCCCAGCGACGAGGAGATCGGGGTCGCGCTCGCGCCCAACGTCTCGCGCCTGTGGCCGCGCCGCGGTTGGGCCAAGTCGCATGAGCACCACCACGGTCAGCGCCCCGCCTTGTGGCAGGCGGTGACCGGGGCAGCCGCCGTGGCCGCCGTCATCGTCGGTGGCCTGTCCGTCGCCGCACACAGTGCGATGCCCGGCGACCCGCTGTGGGACGTCTCCAAGACGATCTTCTCCGACCGTGCGGGGGACGTGGAGTTGGTCAGCGACCTCACCGAGCACCTGGCCGCGGCGGACCTGGCGGCCCGAGAAGGCGATCGAGACACCGCCGAGCGACTGCTCAACGAGGTGACGGACCGGCTCGACGAGGTCTCGGATGCCGCGGAGCGGGTCGAGCTGATGAAGCGCCGCGACGCGATCAAGCGTGATCTGAGCCGGGTCACCCCCAGCGCGGTGCCCTCGCCGGCGCCCGCTCCGGCGCCGAGTCCGGGACCTGCGACCCTCGTCCCGGGGATCCCCGTCCCGTTGCCGTCGAACCTGTTCCCGGCGCCGCCCCCCGGAATGCCGGTGATCCCGCTGCCGCTCGACGGACTGCGGATCTCCACCACCCTGCAGATCCCGATCGACACCAAGCGGATCCAGGACTTCCTGGCGCCGACCACGGGCCTTCCGCAGCCGGGTGACGACCAGACCGACGTGCCGACGACGGTTCCGACCCGGCCGACCGTGACCTCGACCTCGAGGTCGCCGACCCCGACGAGTACGAGTCCGACCGCGCAGACCGCCCCGCCGTTCAACTGATCCCGCGGCGCCGACCGACGGGTAGCGCAGGATAAGAGGAACCCCGCCGCCCACCTTCACAAGGTGGGCGGCGGGGTTCGTCGTGCGACGCGCGGGGTCGCGCGTGCGCCGGTTCAGCGACGCCAGTTGAGGCGACGCGGGCGCATGGCGCGCACCGCGTCGGTGTAACCGCGGCAGTATTCCCACGTGACGTAGTCGTCCGGGACGGGATCGAACGCGGGCTCGTGGGGCAGGAGTGAGCCGTCCTCGAGGAGCTGCATCAGGTTGGCACGGAGCATGTCCCACTCGTGATAGTGCTCCTCAGCGCAGTCCTCGCACTGGACCGCGACGCCTTTGGCGCCGGTGGGGGCGAGGAGTGCACGGAACTCCTCGAGGTCGGCCAGATCCTCCTCGATGGCGTGCCGCTCGTCGGCGTCCAGCGGACCCGAGGGAGCACCGTCGTCGGCGGGGTCGAACTCGGCCAGTTCCGCGGCCGGATCGTCCGGATCACCGGCGAAGGGGTCGGGCGGCATACCGTGTCGTAGCGGATCGTTCACGTCCCCAGAGTACCTGTGACCACCACCCTGCGGGGTCGACGGTTCGAGTCGTAGCCCTCGGACGCACTATCCTCGGAAGCCAGCAGTGAGACCACCCCCAGGAGGACAGCAGATGAGCGAGTCGCGAGGCCCAGTGCGCACCGGCGGGGACGATCCGGACAAGGTCGCCATGGTGGGCCTGACCTTCGACGACGTGCTGCTGCTCCCGGCCGCCTCCGAGGTGGTCCCCAGTGAGGTCGACACCAGTACCCGGCTCACCCGCGACATCACGCTCCGCGTCCCCCTGGTGTCGTCCGCCATGGACACCGTGACCGAAGCCCGCATGGCCATCGCCATGGCCCGGCAGGGCGGGATCGGCGTGCTCCACCGCAATCTCTCGATCACGGACCAGGCCGCCCAGGTGGACACGGTCAAACGTTCCGAGGCGGGCATGGTCACCGACCCCGTCACGTGTGCGCCGGCCAACACCCTCGCCGAGGTCGACGAGATGTGTGCCCGTTACCGGATCTCCGGCCTGCCGGTCACCGATGAGCGTGGCGAGCTGGTGGGGATCATCACCAACCGGGACATGCGGTTCGAGGTGGACAAGTCGCGTCGCGTCGACGAGGTCATGACCCGCGCGCCGCTGGTGGTCGCCCGCGAGGGCGTCACGGCGGAGGCCGCCCTCGGCCTCCTGCGCCGGCACAAGATCGAGAAGCTGCCGATCGTCGACGGCGGCGGTCGCCTCACCGGACTCATCACCGTCAAGGACTTCGTCAAGACCGAGAAGCACCCGGACGCCACCAAGGATTCCGATGGCCGGCTGCGGGTGGCCGCCGCGATCGGCACCGGCGAGGACGCCTGGCAACGCGCGGGCACGCTCACCGATGCCGGGGTGGACGTCCTCGTCGTCGACACCGCGCACGCCCACAACCGCAACGCGATCGAGATGGTCGCCCGCGTCAAGAGGGAGCTCGGTGACCGGGTCCAGGTGATCGGCGGCAACCTGGCCACCCGTGGCGCGGCGCAGGCCATGGTCGACGCGGGCGCGGACGCCATCAAGGTGGGCATCGGCCCCGGTTCCATCTGCACCACCCGTGTGGTCGCCGGCGTGGGCGCCCCGCAGATCACCGCCATCCTCGAGGCGTCCGTGGTCGCGCACGCCGCCGGGATCCCCGTGATCGCCGACGGTGGCATGCAGTACTCGGGCGACGTGGCCAAGGCCATCGCGGCCGGCGCCTCGGCATGCATGTTCGGCTCGCTGCTCGCCGGGTGCACGGAGTCCCCCGGGGAGCTGATCTTCGCCGACGGCAAGCAGTACAAGGTCTACCGCGGCATGGGGTCGATGGGCGCGATGCGCGGGCGCGGCAAGCCGGGCCAGGAGAAGTCGTTCTCCAAGGACCGCTACTTCCAGGACAACGTCCTGTCCGAGGAGAAGCTGGTCCCCGAGGGCATCGAGGGGCGGGTGCCGTACCGCGGCGACGTCGCACAGGTCCTGCACCAGCTCACCGGTGGACTCCGGGCGGGGATGGGTTACACCGGCGCGGCCACGATCCCGGACATGCAGCGCGCCCAGTTCGTCCAGATCACGGCGGCGGGGCTCAAGGAGAGCCATCCCCACGCGATCCAGATGACCGTCGAGGCCCCCAACTACAACGTCAAGGACTGAGGCGCCGTGCGAGACGTCGTGGAGATCGGAATCGGCCGTGAGGCCCGTCGGATGTATGGACTCGGTGAGGTCGACATCGTCCCCTCGCGTCGTACCCGCAGCTCCAAGGAGGTGTCGACGGCCTGGAAGATCGACGCCTACCAGATGGGCATCCCCGTGATGACCCATCCCACCGACGCGGTGGTCTCACCCGACTCCGCCGTGCAGTTCTCGAAGCTGGGCGGGTTGGCGGTCCTCAACGCGGAGGGCCTGTGGGGTCGGCACGCCGATCCGGAGGCGGCGATCGCCGAGCTGCGTGAGATCGCGCTCGATGACGTGACCGGCCACCGTGCCGTGGCCAGGCTCCAGGAGCTGCACCGCGCGCCGATCGACCGCGACCTGCTCGCGGCCGCCGTGCAGCGGATCCGCGACGAGGGTGCGACGGTGGCCGTGCGGGTGTCGCCCCAGAATGCGCGAGAGCTCGCGCCGGGGTTGATCGCAGCCGGTATCGACCTGCTGGTGGTCCAGGGCACCATCATCTCCGCGGAGCACGTGAGCGGGGAGGACGCACCGCTCGATCTCAAGGACTTCATCGGCGGGCTCGACGTGCCGGTGATCGCCGGTGGCGTGGTGGACTACAAGACCGCGCTGTACCTCATGCGTACCGGCGCGGCGGGCGTGATCGTGGGAAATGGTGGGGTCGAGGGCGTGACCACCACCGGACACGTGCTCGGTATGGAGGTCCACATGGCCACCGCGATCGCCGATGCCGCGGCCGCCCGACGGGACTACCTGGACGAGACCGGCGGCCGGTACGTGCACGTCCTCGCGGACGGCGACATCTACACCTCCGGCGACATCGCCCGGGCGATCGGCTGCGGCGCGGACGCGGTCGTGCTGGGCCCGCTGCTCGTAGGCGCCCTCGAGTCGCCGGGCCGGGGTGTGTACTGGGACTCGGTGGCCGCGCACCCCAAGGTGCCGCGCAGTCATGTGGCGGAGACCGACGACGAGACCGCTCTCGCTCCGCTGGAGGAGGTCATGGAGGGCCCGACGAGTGTCCCCGACGGCACCCGGAACCTCATGGGTGGCCTGCGGAGGGCGATGGCCAAGTGCGGGTACTCGGACGTCAAGGGCTTCCAGAAGGTGGATCTGTCCGTCCGCTCCTGATGCTGGACAAAATGCGTACTACTGTCGGGTAACTTCCTGGGCGCTCGGGTATCGTGAGTGACATCATCGACCACCCAGGGAGATCCACCATGACGTCACGCACCCCGTCGACCTCGAATACCGACGCCTCCGCGGGAACCGATATCGACGTCGTCGTCGTCGGTTCCGGTTTCGGCGGCAGCGTCACCGCGCTCCGGCTGTCGGAGAAGGGGTACCGCGTCACGGTGATCGAGGCGGGCCGCCGCTTCGAGGACGCCGACCTGCCCAAGACGTCCTGGCGGCTCAACCGCTACGTGTGGGCGCCCAAGCTCAAGCTGTTCGGCATCCAGCGCGTGCACATGATGCGCGACGTGATGATCCTCGCCGGCGCGGGCGTGGGCGGGGGCTCGCTCAACTACGCCAACACGCTGTACAAGCCCACCAGTCAGTTCTTCAAGGACCGGCAGTGGGGCCACATCACGGACTGGGAGGAGGAACTCTCCCCGTTCTACGACCAGGGCCGCCGCATGCTGGGCGTGGTCACCAACCCCACGCACACCCACTCGGACGAGGTCATGAAGAAGGTGGCCCGCGACATGGGCGCGGAGGACACCTTCGTCTACACCCCGGTCGGCGTGTTCTTCGGGGAGAAGACGGGCGGGGAGGGCAAGCCCGGCGAGCGGGTCGCCGATCCGTACTTCGGCGGGGTGGGGCCGGACCGCAACGCGTGCATCGAGTGCGGCGAGTGCATGACCGGCTGCCGCCACAATGCCAAGAACACGCTGATGAAGAACTACCTCGCCCTGGCCGAGCGCGCGGGCGCCCGCGTCCTGGACCGGACCACGGTCAACGGGCTCCGCGAGCGCGGCGACGGGACGTGGGAGGTCACCCTCGAGCGGACCGGCGCCTGGACGCGACGCGGCAAGCGCACCACCACCGTGACCGCGGGTCAGGTGGTCGTGGCGGCCGGCACCTGGGGCACCCAGCACCTGCTCCACTACGCCAAGGACGACGGGTCGCTGCCCCGTCTCTCGGACGCCCTCGGCAAGCTCACCCGCACCAACTCGGAGGCGATCCTCGGGGCGATGCGCCCGAATTACAAGCCGGAGCAGGACTTCTCCGAGGGCGTCGCCATCACGTCGTCGTTCCATCCCCGGCCCGACACCCACATCGAACCGGTCCGGTACGGCAAGGGTTCCAACGCCATCGCCATCCTGCAGACCCTGCTGACGGACGGCGACGGGCCGCTCCCGCGCTGGCGCACCCTGCTGAACGAGGTCCGGCGTGAGCCCGCCATGTTCCTCCAACTGTTCCACCTGCGTCGGTGGAGCCAGCGCTCAGTGATCGCGCTGGTCATGCAGAACCTCGACAACTCGCTGCAGACCTCCGTCAAGCGCTTCGGTCCGTTCAAGTACGTCACCAGCAAGCAGGGGCACGGCGAGCCCAACCCGACGTGGATCCCCGCCGGCAACGAGGCCACCCGGAAGATCGCCGAGGAGATCGGCGGCATGCCCGGTGGCACGTGGGGCGAGATCGCCAACATTCCGCTCACCGCTCACTTCCTGGGTGGTTGCGTGATCTCGGATTCGCCCGAGACCGGCGTCGTGGACCCCTACCACCGCGTGTGGAACTACCCGACGATGCACATCGTGGACGGCTCCGCGATCTCTGCGAACCTCGGCGTGAACCCCGCGCTGAGCATCACCGCTCAGGCCGAGCGGGCGATGTCCCTGTGGCCCAACAAGGGCGAGGCCGATCCGCGTCCCGCGCAGGGTGAGGCCTACGAGCGCGTGGCGCCGGTGCAGCCCACGTCGCCCGTCGTGCCGGAGGCAGCGCCCGGTGCGCTCCGCCTGCCGATCGTCGGGGTCAGCTGACGGGCTGCCTCAGGGCGCGGTGAGCTCGACCAGCTGGGCCAGCGCCACCTCGATGCCGCGGGCCACCACGTCCGGGTCGGGCACGAGGTGTTCGCACGAGATCACGCCCAGGTCGATGTGGCCGTCGATCGACACGCCGGTCACCGACAGGCCCGCCCCGTGGAGCAGCGGGCCGAAGGGGTGCATGTGGGTGATCCGCGCGCCGAGGAAGTAGAGGGGGGTGCGGGGCCCGGGCACGTTGGAGATGATCAGGTTGTAGATCACCGGGTGGACGTCGGCGAGCCGGAGTGCCTCGTACGCGCGCATCCCCAGATCGATCAGCAGGCGGGGGCTCATCCGGCCCCAGTCGGTCAGCAGTCCCGGACGGATACTGCCGGCCTGCCTTTTGGCGGTCGTGGCCGCCGCGCTGATCCGCTCGTACCGCTCCACCGGATCGACCACCTCCGTGGCCAGCGAGGCGAACATGGCCGACACCTGGTTGGCGCCGTCGGCCGCCAGATCCTCGCGGGTGGAGATGGGGACTATCGCCACCAGGGACGAGGTCGGGACGTCGTCGTGGTCCTCGAGGTAGGACCGGACCGCGCCGCCGACCACCGTGAGCAGCACGTCGTTGACGGTCCCGCCCAGCCGCGCGGTGACCAGCTTGACGGCGTCGAGGTCGAGAGACGCGGTGGCCACTGCGCGGTGCGGGGTGAGCGAGTGGTTGAACAACGTCCGGGGCGCCGTGAACGGCGCGGGCATGGACTCCCCGTCGTCCCTCCGGCCCCGGGCCCGCGTCATCGCCAGCGGCACCGACAGCGTCTCGGGGAGTAACCGGAGGAACGACAGTGGCCGACCGACGAGCTCGCGGGCGCCCCCGGCGATGAGCTGGAGCGTGTTGGCGCGACCGACGTGGGTGCGGACGAGCGCGGGGTCCTGGGCGGGGTTGGAGGCGTCCGTCGCGGCGAGGGTGGCGAGCAGCTCGGCGCCCAGCATGCCGTCGATGACCGCGTGGTGGACACGGCAGAACGCGGTCACGGTGGGGGCGTGCGGATCTCCCCACTCGATGATCCACACCTGCCAGAGGGGATGGGAGCGATCGAGCGGCGTGGAGGCGAGCCGCCCGCACGTCGCCAGTAGGTCGTCCTCGGTGTCGACCGGGTCGAGCACGATCCGGCGCACGTGGTGGTCGATCTCGAAGTCGAAGTCCTCCACCCACGCCGGGTGCCCGAGGTTCCACCGCGAGTCGTGGACCTCGCGCCGGAACGGGGGGACGGTCTTGACCCGCCGGGCGAGCCCGGACCGGAAGTGCTCGAAGGAGTACCCTTCGGAGATGGTGGAGACATCGAGGTGGACGATGCCGTTGATCACCATCATCTGCTCGTCGGTCTCGAGGTAGAGGAAGCTCGCGTCGAGGCCGGTCATCCGCTGCACGGGTCAGCTCTTCGCTCGGGTGGGTTCGATCGCCCGGGTGAGTTCGAGCAGTCGGTCCAGCGATTCCCGCAGCCCGGTGGCGAAGAGTTCCGGATCGGGCACGAGGTGTTCGCAGGCGTTGATCCCCACGTCGAGTTGACCGTTCAGCGACATCGCCGTCACCGACAACCCGGAGCCGTGCATCAGCGGGCCCATCGGATACATGTGCGTGACCCGTGCGCCCAGGAAGTCCAGCTTCTCGGGGCCGGGGAAGTTGGAGACGGTGAGGTTGTGCACCACCGGGTGCAGGTCGGCGAGGTGGAAGTCGCCGTACAGACGGATCGCCAGCGAGAGGGCGGTGGACGGGGCCAGCGTCGCGACGTCCTGGATGAGGTCCGGACGTATCCCGTTCCTGGCCTGCTTCTTGCCGCGCCGCGTCCGCGCGGCCACCGCCTGCAGGCGCTCGAGCGGGTCCTGGATATCGGTCCCGAGCGACGCGAACAGCACGGTCACCCGGTTGTTGCCCTGGGTCCCGTCGTCCCCGCGTGTGGACACGGGGACGACCGCGATGAGCGGCTTCTCGGGGAGATCGTCGTGGAACCGCAGGTATCGGCGGAGCCCGCCGCCCACCACCGACAGGAAGACGTCGTTGACGGTCACCCCGAAGGCGTTCTTCACCTCCTTGATGTCTGCCAGGTCGAGCGAGGTGCCCCAGACCGCCCGGTGCGGGGTGATCGTCGCGTTGAAGCGGGTCCGCGGGGCGGTGAACGGCGCGGCCTTGGGTGCGGCCTTGTCGGTGGCGTCCGTCGCGTCTGCTGCGTTCGTGCCGGCCGCCGTGCCGCCCGCCGTGTCTGCATCGCCAGCCGCCTCCCGGGCCGAGGCCGGCTTCGTGTCGGCTGTCGCCCTGCGCAGCGTCAGCGGCAGCATCGCGATCTCCGGCACGAGGCGGGCGACGGTCAGTGGGCGGCGCACGGAGAAGTCCCACAGGCCCCCCACCAACAGCCGGATCGGGTTGGCCCCGCCGGCCTGGACCCGGACCAGGTCGAGGTCGCGGGGGGACGGCTTGCTCTGGGCCCCGCTGAGTTTGCGTAGGACGGCCGCGCTGCTCGTGCCGTCCAGCAGGGCGTGGTGGGCGCGGAAGAGCACGACCACGGTGTCTGGCGCAGCCAACCCCTCGAGTACCCACATCTCCCAGAGGGGCTTCGACCGGTCCAGCGAGCGGCTGCTCAGGGTCCCGCACATCTCGAACACGGCGTCGTCGTCACCGGGCGCGTCCACCACGACGCGACGGACGTGCTCGGTCACGTCGAGGTCGTACTCCTCCACCCACGCGGGGTGCCCGAGGTTCAGGAGGGAGTCGTAGATCTTGCGGCGGAACTCGGGGATCTCCTTGATCCGCCGGGCGAGCTCCGTCCGGAACCGTTCGAAGGTGTACTCGAACTCCAGGCCGGAGACGTCGACGACGAGGATCCCGCTGACCACGAGCATCTGTTGCGATGTCTCCAGGTACAGCAGGCTCGCGTCGAACCCCGTCATCCTCTCCATCGGTGCCCCTCCCCGTCGATGGCGGTAGCCGATCAGGCCCCGGCCGTGATGCGATCCATTGTGAACACCTCGGCGGGCGGACGTGGCGGAGTTCGGCAGAGTGGCCACGCCGCATAGACTCTGGTCCGTGGCCCAGAACGCACAGACCGACTCCCAGATCACCGCAGAAGCGGCAGCTCCCCGCCCCGTCCTCGTGGTCGACTTCGGCGCCCAGTACGCGCAGCTCATCGCGCGGCGGGTGCGCGAGACGCGGATCTACTCCGAGGTGATCCCGCACACCGCGACCGTGGAGGAGATCCGGGCCAAGAACCCCGTGGCTCTGATCTTGTCCGGGGGACCGGCCAGCGTCTACGCCGAAGACGCCCCGTCGCTGGACCCGGCGGTGCTCGAGCTGGGGCTGCCGGTGTTCGGCATCTGCTACGGCTTCCAGGCCATGGCCGGCGCGCTGGGCGGCGAGGTCGCCCACACCGGCAGCCGCGAGTACGGGCGAACCGATGCCACGGTCTCCGGCGGCGTGCTGCACGCCGGACTGCCGGAGCAGCACCCGGTGTGGATGAGCCACGGCGACGCCGTCACCGCCGCCCCCGAGGGGTTCACGGTGACCGCCACGTCCCCGGGCGCCCCGGTCGCGGCGTTCGAGAACGCCGAGCGTCGCATGGCCGGCGTCCAGTACCACCCCGAGGTCCTGCACTCGCCCCACGGGCAGCAGGTGCTCACCCGGTTCCTCACCGAGGTCGCGGGCCTGGAGCCCACGTGGACCGCGTCCAACATCGCCGATCAGCTGGTGGAGGCCGTCCGCGAGCAGATCGGCGACGGCCGGGCGATCTGCGGACTGTCCGGCGGCGTCGACTCCGCCGTCGCGGCTGCGCTGGTCCAGCGGGCCATCGGCGACCGGCTCACCTGTGTGTTCGTCGACCACGGGCTGCTGCGCGCGGGGGAGCGCGAGCAGGTGGAGAACGACTTCGTCGCCGTCACCGGCGCCCGCCTCATCACGCTCGACGACTCCGAGACCTACCTCGGCCACCTCGCCGGCGTCACCGACCCCGAGTCCAAGCGCAAGATCATCGGCCGGGAGTTCATCCGGTCGTTCGAGCGGGCCGTGACCCAGGCCCTCGAACTCCAGGGCGACGACGACGCCTCCGTCGACTTCCTGGTCCAGGGCACCCTCTACCCGGACGTCGTCGAGTCCGGCGGCGGCGCGGGCACGGCCAACATCAAGAGCCACCACAACGTGGGCGGCCTGCCGGACGACATCGAGTTCTCGCTGGTGGAGCCGCTGCGCCTGCTGTTCAAGGACGAGGTCCGCGCGGTGGGCCGCGAACTCGGGCTGCCCGAGGCGATCGTCGGCCGGCACCCCTTCCCCGGTCCGGGTCTGGCCATCCGGATCGTCGGCGCTGTGGACTCCGGCCGGCTGGAGACGCTGCGCGCGGCCGACGCGATCGTGCGCGAGGAGATGACCGCCGCCGGCCTCGACTCCTCCGTGTGGCAGTGCCCGGTGGTGCTGCTGGCCGACGTCCGCTCGGTGGGCGTCCAGGGCGACGGCCGCACCTACGGTCACCCCATCGTGCTGCGCCCGGTGAGCTCCGAGGACGCCATGACGGCGGACTGGACGCGCGTGCCGTACGAGACGCTCGCCCTGATCTCCAACCGCATCACCAACGAGGTCCCGGACGTCAACCGGGTCGTGCTGGACGTGACCAGCAAGCCGCCGGGCACCATCGAGTGGGAGTGAGCCGGGCGTGACATGACGCGGGCGCGGCAGCTGCCGCGCCCGCGTCACACTGTCCGGAGTCAGCGCCGGAACACAGTCAGCGCCGGACCACCATGGCCAACCCCACGAGGACCGTCAGCACGAGCCCCGCGGTGAGGACGGCGGTGGTGCTGATCGCCGGCGCCCCCAGGACCGCCCACACGGCGACGGCCAGCGAGAGCAGCCCGGCTACCGCGAGCACAGGGGATCCGGGCCGTTCGCGCCTCGCCACCGCGGTCGTGGCCGACGGCGTCGACCGGGTCTCGGGGGCCCCGGGGGCGACGCCGTAACCGAACTGCTCCGGGGCGGTGAAGCCGGTCCCGTAGGGGAGCGGGGCGTAGAGCGGCTGGTCGGGGCGTGAGGCCGCATCGGTCGGGGCGAAGGTGTCGGTGGGGGTGAACGTGGCAGTGGGGTTGACGGCGTCGGTGGTCATCTCGGGGCTCCCGGTGGTGTGGTCGTCGGCATTCTTGTGAGCGTGGTCTGCGGCGTGGTCTGCGGCGGGGCCGTCCGTGCGGTCGGCAGCGCTCCCGCCGGTGGGCTGCGGGCCCTGCGAGGCGGTCATCGGGTCACCTCGACATCACCGAGGTCGTTGGTGATGTCCAGGGTCAGGACCGGTCCGCCGGCGTCGCCCCCCGTGCTCTCGGGGCACTCGACCTTGCCGAGGTCGGTGTGACAGGTCGCCTCCACGTTCAGCCCGGCGGGTAGCAGCACCGTCACCTCGCCGACCTCGTTGGTGATGCTGTAGCTGCGGTCGCGGTCCAGTTCCAGCCCGCGCATGTCCACCGTGACGTCGCCGAACTCGTGGGTCACCGGGGTGCCGAGCTGGGCGGGTCCGGTGATCTCGACGCGCAGGTCACCGTTGTTCTCCCAGCCGCCCTCGGGGACCTGGACCAGCGAGGCCAGCAGGACGAACCCGGCGAGCGGCCCGGCCACCACCAGCAGTCCGTGGCCCCGGCGGGTGATCGCGCCGATGAGCAGGCCTCCGGCCACCACGGCCAGGGCGACCGCGGCGATCCGGGTGGAGTCGAGCCAGGTGATCCCCACCAGGGCGGACAGTCCGGTGGTGACGGCGACGGCGATCAGCGCCAGGCCGAGCGTGATCTTGGTGAGGCGGGACCGGCGCCTGGCGGGCTCGGGCGCGGACGCTGCGCCGGGCGCGGACACGGCGTCTGGGTCGGGCAGGTCCCAGGCGAACGGTGCGGCGCCGAGCGGGTCCCACGAGGGCGGGACCGGCGGGCCGAACGGCGCATCTGGGCCCGATCCGGGGACCTGTGCGGCACCGTGGTCCTGTGTGGTGGGGTCCTGTGTGGTGGCGGTCTGCGCGGTCCACGGTGTCCACGGGGTGGAGGTGCGCGCGGTCGGCGGGCGGACGGCGGACACCTCGGCCCATCCGGCGGGCGGCGTGGGGGTGCGGCGGTGCAGGCCGTACCAGCCGACGAGCATGGCGGCGGCCATGAGGAACCCGGCGCCCACGAAGAAGGTCTCCCCGGAGCCGCCGAAGGTGGGGGCGCTGAGGAGGACGACGACGACGAGGACCACAGCGGCGGCCTTGGAGCCGGATGCCCGGCCCCGGCCGATGAGCGATTCCCCCTTGGAGACCTCGTTCCCGGCGGAGCGCAGCAGAAGCCACAACAGGGCGTACAGGAACACGCCGGCCCCGCCCCAGAGGGCGGCGATGACGAAGGCGATGCGGAAGAGCACGGGGTCGACGCCGTAGCGCCGGCCGAAACCGCCGCAGACACCGGCGATCTTGGAGTCGTCCGGGGTCCGGACGGGTCGGGTGCGCCACAGGGCGCGGAGCTCGGACGGGAAGTCGGTGGTGCTGGTGCTGGACATGACTCCACTGTGGCTGGCGGGCGGGGCGGGCACATCGGGGGCCGACCCTGATTTCCCGACCCCGGGGATCTCGGGGTCGGACCCCGATGCGCCCCGGGGATCGATCTGTGACCATGGACTTCATGAGTGAGAACGCGACCGACCCGGTGCAGGAGCCGGCCACAGCGCCGTTGACCGTGCCGCGGCCGGCGGTGTCGGTCGCCCCGCCGGGGCGGCTTCCCGCCGTGCAGCCGGCCGGCTTCCGCTGGTACCCCGCGCTGAGCCGGATCTCCGACGGTTCCGTGGTGGCCGGCGTGTGCGCGGGACTCGCCGCCCACCTCGGGGTGCGGGTCATCTACGTGCGTCTGGCGATGGTCTTGCTGGCCACCCTGTCCGGGGCCGGCGTGGTGTTCTACGCCGCGCTGTGGGCACTGACCCCGTCGGCGCCGGCGCGGGAGGGAGCTGCCCCCCGGGACCCGCGGGAGCGGCGACGCGGCATGGCCCTGGCGGCCCTCGCGCTGGTGGGTTCGGTGCTGTCGTTCATGGTGACCACCACGACGGGACTGAACGTGATCGTCCCCGTCCTGATAGTGGCCCTGGGTGCCGGGCTGGTCTGGCAGCAGTACGACGGTGGGGGACGGGTGGCCCCCCGGTCCGTCTTCGACTGGGCCAGGGTGACCGCGGGTGCCACCCTCGTCGTCGTCGGACTCGCTGTGGTGGTGGTGGGCCAGGTCGAGTTCGCCGCCCTGCGGTCGTCGTTCCTGGCGGTGCTGGCGACCCTCGTCGGCGTGGGGCTGCTCAGCGTCCCGGTGGGTCTGCGGCTGTGGCGGTCGCTGGAGGAGGAGCGCGCGGCGCGCATCCGGGAGGCCGAGCGCAGCGACATCGCCTCCCACCTGCACGACTCCGTGCTGCAGACGCTGGCGTTGATCCAGAAGCGCTCCGACGACCCCGGGCAGGTGTCGCGGTTGGCCCGTCGACAGGAGCGCGAACTGCGGCAGTGGCTCTTCGGGGCCGGGGCTCGGATGTCCTCCGGCGCCGCCACCGTCGCCGGGGCGGTCGAGGTGATCGTCGGGGACGTCGAGGACGCCTATGGACTGCGCATCGACCAGGTGGTGGTGGGCGGTGACGGCCCGGCGGGCGACGCCGAGGAGGCCGTCCTGGGCGCGGTGCGCGAGGCGCTGGTCAACGTGGCCAAGCACGCCGGCGTGGACACCGCCGACGTGTTCGTGGAGAACGACGGCCGGGTGCTCAGCGCCTTCGTCCGCGACCGCGGGCGCGGCTTCGATCCCGACGACGTCGGCGGCGATCGCCACGGGCTGTCGCAGTCCATCCGGCACCGCGTGGAGAGCCGGGGCGGCAGCGTGACCGTGCGCAGTACGCTCGGGCGCGGGACGGAGATCAGGATCGAGATGCCGCTGGAGGGCGAATGACGGACGGGCCGGACGGTGGCGCCAGGGTGTGCCGGGTATTCCTTGTCGACGACCACGCGGTGTTCCGCAGCGGCGTCCGGGCCGAACTCGCCGGGCAGACCGGGATCGAGGTGGTGGGCGAGGCGGGGTCGGTGGCCGAGGCGGTCGCCGGCATCGGGCGGGTGCGCCCCGACGTGGTCCTGCTCGACGTGCACATGCCCGACGGCGGCGGCGTGGCCGTGCTGCGCGCGGTGCTGGGCGCCGTCGCGGGGGGCTCGACCGATACCGCGGACGCGCCCGGCCCCACGTTCCTCGCGCTCAGCGTCTCGGACGCCGCCGAGGACGTGATCGCGGTGATCCGCGGCGGCGCGCGCGGCTACGTCACCAAGACCATCTCCGGCGGGGACCTGGCCGATGCCGTGCGCCGGGTGGCCGACGGCGACGCGGTGTTCTCCCCGCGTCTGGCCGGGTTCGTCCTGGACGCGTTCGCCCGTGCGGCCCCCGGGCCGGAGGATCGCGGCGAGCCCGTCCACGACGCGGAGGTGGACTCCCTCACCCCGCGGGAGAAGGAGGTGCTGCGGCTCCTGGCCCGCGGGTACACCTACAAGGAGATCGCCGAGGAGCTGTTCATCTCGGTCAAGACGGTGGAGACCCACGCCTCCAACGTGCTGCGCAAGACCCAGCAGTCCAACCGGCACGCGCTCACCCGCTGGGCGCAGTCCCGACACCTGGACTGACGCGGGGCGGCCCCCACCCACCCGCCCGGACCGCTACCGTGACGTCGTGAGCGAACCGCGCGACCTCCCGGTGTGCGTCATCGGTGACTCGTTCGTGGCCGGGTACGGCGACGAGACCGGCCGCGGCTGGACCGCGCTCCTGGTCGAGGAGGGTTCGCGGGCGGGCCTGCGGCTCCGTTTCATGGTCGCCGGGATCGGCGGGGACACCTCCCAGATGATCCTGGCCCGCTGGGACGAGGTCGACCGCCGACGGGCCGCGTTCCCCACGACGGCGGTGATCGCGGAGTTCGGGGTCAACGACGTGATGGAGCACGAGGGCGCGGTCCGCGTGGACGAGGCGGGCACGGTCGCGGCGCTGCGCGGGATGATCGCCCGGACCCCCGAGGGGCGGTTGCTCGTGGTGGGCCCGCCGCCGGTGGTGTGGGACGGGGTCAACGAGAGGATCACGGCCCGGGCCGCCGCGATGGCCGAGGTGTGCGCCGAGGCCGGGGTGCCGTTCGTGCCGACCTTCGACCGGCTGCTGGCGGGCGGGGCGTGGATGCGCGAGGTCACTGCCGGCGACGGGGCTCATCCCGGCCCCGCCGGCTACGAGGAGTTCGCGCGGGTCGTCGCCGGCCCGGTGCTCGAGTGGCTGCGGTCCCTGGCCGACGTCGAGCTCGGCTGGCGGTGAGGGGGGCTAGCGGGAGCTCTTCATCGCGGTCCTGACCGTCACGTCCGGGTCGGCTTCCAGCTCGGTCACGCGCTCTGAGCCCATGGGCAGCAGCGCGATCCGCCCGGCGGAGTCGAAGTGCAGCGCCCAGCCGTAGGTCTTGGCCAGCGGGGAGGTGCGCAGGCAGGGCTGGCCCTTGGAGAAGAACCGCTCGCGTTCGGCCGCGCGGTCTCCTTCCGCGATCCCCTTGCGCTGGCAGTGCACGTCGAAGAGCAGGTCGTCGCTCGTCCACGCGTAGTCCTCGGCGGAGAGACGGTCGTACTGGAGCTCGGCGATCGAGCCTTTCCCGGCCGGCGGGACGGCGGCGGCCACGGCCTTGGTGTCGGGCGCGGGGAGGATCAGGGTGTCGGTGTAGTCGGTGGTGTGCATGGTGACTCCTGCCATTCCTGTGAAGGATGGGACGCTGGCCTCCGCGTCGGCCGGGGCCCGAGGCGTCCGCTAACCTGAGTATCGTCGTACGCCGTGTACGGCGGTAGGAGGATGAACTATGACGAGTCCGCAGAACCCTGACCGCACCGGCGAGCATTCCGAGGAACCCGCAGATCAGGCCCGGTATGAGCACGACGACGCGATCGTCGACGAGTGGGGCGACGAGTCCTTCCCGGCCAGCGATCCCCCCGGAGCCCTCTGATCTAACGCAGTACCTCGAACTGTTCGGACACCGCCCGTAGCGCAGACGCGCTGCGGGCGAACTGTTTTGTCTCGGTGTCGTCGAGTTCCAGCTCCACCACGCGCTGGACGCCGGTCCGCCCGATCACCGCGGGCACCCCGATGAAGATGCCGTCCTGGCCGTATTCGCCCTGCAGCAACGTGGATACCGGCAGCGAGACCTGCTCGTTGCGCAGGACGGCACGGGTGATGCGGGCCAGACCCATGCCGATGCCGTAGCTGGTCGAGCCCTTGGAGTCGATGATCCGGTAGGCGGCGTCCCGGGTCTCGGTGAAGATCTGCGCGAGCCGCTCCCGCGTGGCCGGGTCGGAGTCCAGGTCGCGGCGTAGCGGCACCCCGGAGACGTTGGCGGAGGAGAAGACCGGCAGTTCGGTGTCGCCGTGCTCGCCGATGATCGAGGCGTGCACGCTCATCGGGGCGACGTCGTAGTACTGGCCCAGCATGAACCGGAAGCGCGCCGAGTCGAGGATCGTGCCGGAGCCGATCACCTGCGCGGCGGGCAGTCCGGAGTACCGCCACGCGGCCTGGGCGAGGATGTCGACGGGATTGGTGGCCACCAGCAGGATGCCGTCGAAACCGGTCGCCATGACATCACCGACGATCGTCTCGAAGATCGTCATGTTCTTCCCGACCAGGTCGAGGCGGGTCTCGCCCGGCTTCTGGGCGGCGCCGGCGCAGATCACCACCATGGTGGCGTCCGCGCAGTCGTCGTAGGTCCCCTCGGTGACGAGGGTGGGGGAGGGCGCCCACACGACGCCGTGGTTGAGGTCCATGACCTCGCCGACCAGTTTGTCGTGGTCGATGTCGATGATGGCCAGGTGGTCGGCCAGGCCCTGGTTGACGAGCGCGTAGGCGTAGGCGATGCCCACGTCCCCGGCGCCGATGAGCACGATTCGGTTCCCGATGGAGGCCTTCATGCTCGCCAGGGTAGGTGTGATGGGTGGCCGCCGGGGCGACACCGGGTGAACCTCGGTCTCTCCCGCCGGGGTCTTCTCTCTGGTCCTCCCCTCCGTGCCGCCCGTTCTATCCGGCGGCCTCGAGCACGGCGCGGTAACGACGCTCGATGGCGACCCTGTCGTCGGCGTTACGGGTCGCCCCGAGGGCGTCGTCGCGGAGTTTCGTGGCGTGGCGGGTGACGACCGCCCGCCGGCCGGGATCGTCGAGAACCCGCGCCGCGACGGCGAAGACGTCGAGCATCCGAATGCTGACGGCAGGTGCGCCTGCACCGAACTGGCGCATCTGGTCGAACATCGCGGCGATGAGGCCTTCGAAGTCGGAGGTGGCCACGACGAGACGGACCTCTTCGTCGCGCGAGTACACGCCGGTCGGCCACTCCCGGTCCTCCAGGGTGCACAGAGCGTCGCCGAATCGGTCGATGACGTCGACCGCGGTGAACGGGTCGTTGGTACCGGGGCTCAGCGCGCGGGTGCCCACCTCGGCGAGCAGACGGACGGCGTGCTCGACGTCCTGCTCCCGGGTCCGGGAGGTGCCGACCGTGAGCCTGGAGTAGACGCCGTCGGGCAGGGTGGGGACGCCCTCGGCGATGGGGGAGTTGGGGTAGAGGTAGTCCCCCGGTCGGACGAGGAGTCGGATCACCGTCCCGGTCTCGACGGCGAGGTCGACCAACCCCTCGTGATCCACCAGCTGCAGGTATCCGCCCTTCTCCGCGGATAGTGTCTCCGCTCCCGCCCAGAACTCCGCTCCCGGTTGCGGCAACACGTTGTGCTCCGGACCTGTCCGCTCGGTGGCGGTGAGCAGGGAGGACCGGAGGTCTGCTGCGAGGAGGTTGACGACACGGGTGGTGTTGATCGAGCCGGTGACGTGACCGAGGAAATACACGAGCGCAGCAATACAACCGAGCGCGAGGAGGAGCGCCAGGGTGACGTTGTAGTGGGGGACGAACGGGGCTCCCTCGTCGCCGCCGGTGACCGTGCGCAGGCTGTAGAGGCTGAAGGCGAAGGTGGAGATGAACACGCCCAACGTGACCTGGTTGCCGCGGTCCTCGGTGAAGTTCTGGAGCAGGCGCGGACCCATGGTGCCGGCGGCATAGGAGAGGGCGGCGATGGTGATGGAGAAGACGGTGCCGCCGACTCCGATCGAGCTGCTCGCCACGGCGGCGAGGATGCTCCGGGAACCATCCACGCCGCCGCCGTAGAGCCAGGTGGGCGCGTCGTCGTTCGTTCCCGGATTGGTGGACAACCATGTCCCGAGCTGGGCAAGAGCCAGTGCGACGAGGGTCATGACGGCGGGGAGGAACCAGAAGCGTCGGCTGATCTGCCGGAGTCGGAAACGCAGCCCGGCCATGGTGCTCCTCTCGGTGGTGGGCACAGCGTATCCGAGCGGTCCGACGCCAGAACCTCGTTTGACCCTGTCGAACAGGTGTTCTTGCGCTGTGTCGTACCCGTGGTGTTCACTGTTCGGTGTAGTCGAAAAATAGTTCGATTCACGGGGTTGGCGGCGTGTCGTCCGGGGCGGAAGGTTCTGATGATGGTAGTAGGCGCTTCTGCTGTCGATCTGTCCGACCTCGGCACGGAGGATCGTGTCGCGGAGTTGCGCCGTCGGCTGGCTGCGATGCCGGGTGGGGGCCCGCCCGCGGCCGCGCGCTCGGGCGCGCCTGTGGAGACGGTCTCGGTTGTCGCGGCCGCACCTGTCACGGCGGCAACTGTCACCGCAGAGCCTGTCACGGCAGAGCCCGCCGCAGCGCACCCGGTCCCGGGCGGCTCCGCTGTGGTCACCCCTGCTGCGTCCGGCACTCCCGTTGTCCCCGGCGTGGCCGTGCCGGGTTCCGTGGCGCCCCTGTTGCCGGGCGGGGTGCTCCCCGCGGGGCGGGTTACGGCGGTCTCCGGCAGCGCCACCCTCAGGGTGGGGTTGCTGGCGGCGGCCACGGCCTCCGGGGTCAGGTGTGCGGTGGTGGGCTGGCCGGAACTCGGGGTGGCCGCGGTGGCGGAACAGGGCGGCCGGCTGGACTGTCTGGCACTAATCCCGGATCCCGGTCCGGACGCGGCCGCGGTGGTGTCGGTGCTGCTAGACGGCCTGGACCTGGTCCTGCTGGGGCCCGGCGTCGCGGCGGTCGCCCCGTCCCGGGCCCGCGTGCTCGCCGGTCGGGTGCGGGTCTCGGGTGCGGTGCTGCTCGTGGGTCCGGGCTGGCCGGGCGCCGAGCTGACGCTGGCGGGGCGGCACTGCCGCTACGGCGGACTGGGTGCGGGCGCGGGCAGGCTGGCCTCGGTCTCGACCGTGGTGCGGTGTTCCGGGCGGGCGGCGCCCTCGCGGACGGCGGAATGGGTGGCGGCGGGATGAGCGCGCGGGTCATGGCGGTGTGGTGCCCGGACTGGCCGGCTGTTGCGGCGGCCCGGGGCGAGGGGCGCGGTCTGCACCTGCCGCTCGCTGTGGTCGGCCCCCGCGGGGTGCTCGCGTGCAACGCCGTCGCGCGCGCGGTCGGGGTACGGCGTGGGCTGCGCCGGCGGGAGGCACAGTTCCGGTGCCCGGAGCTCGTCGTGGTGGCGGCGGACCCGGCGCGGGATGCCGTGTGGTTCGAGCCCGTGGTGCAGGCGCTGGATGCCGTGGTGCCGGGCATCGAGGTGCTGCGGCCCGGACTGTTCGTGTTCTCCGCGGCCGGGGCGCTGCGTTTCCACGGTGGGGTGGAGGAGGTCGTCACCCGGGTCCTGGACGCGGTGTCGGCGGCAGGGACGGAATGTCAGGTGGGGTTGGCGGACGAGCTGCCCACGGCCGTGCTCGGCGCGCGCGGGTCGGCGCTGCTGGAGCCGGGCGGGGATGCCGACTACCTCGCCGGTCTGCCCGTGGACGCGCTCGTGGTGGAGCCCGCGCTGGGGGACCCGGAGGAGTTGGCCGAACTCGTCGGGTTGCTCCACCGGCTCGGCATGCGGACGCTCGGGGACTTTGCCGCGCTCCCGCCGCGGGACGTGGCCACCCGCTTCGGTGAGGCGGGCGCGGTGGCGCACCGCATCGCGCGGGCCGTGCCGTGGCGGCCCCCGTCCGTGTCCGCGATACCCGCGGGGTCAGCGGTCGAGCACCGGTGCGACCCGCCCCTGGAGCGGGTCGACGAGGCGGCGTTCCTCGGCCGTCGGCTGGCGGGGGAGCTGCACACCGTGCTCGCCGCGGCCGGGGTCGCCTGCCTGCGTCTGTCCATCACCGCGCGGGTCGAGGGGGGCGTGGAGGTCAACCGGGTGTGGCGGTGTTCGTCGCCGCTCACCCCGGAGGGCACCGCCGACCGGCTGCGTTGGCAACTGGAGGGCTGGCTCACCGGTACCGCGATCGCCGGCGGTGTCGGCGGGGCGGTCACCGCTCTGGTCCTGGAGCCGGTGGAGGTCGTCCCCGCCGGCCGGGTCCAGGAGGGGCTGTGGGGCGAAGCGGGGCTGGCAGAGGCACGCGTGCACCGCGCCCTCGTGCGGGTGCAGGGGCTGCTCGGGCCGGAGTCGGTCCGCGTGCCCGTGGAGGTGGGCGGACGCGGTCCCGGCGATCGCGTGCGGTCCCTGCCGTACGGGGACGCCCCGGATGATCCCGTCACGCAGGGCCCGTGGCCGGGGGCGCTCCCCGCGCCGTCGCCGTCGGTGGTGTGGCCGGGTCCGGGCTACCGCTTGGAAATCCGCGCGAGTGCTGACCCCGGGGCCGGGGTCGTGGCCCGGGTCGCCCTCGCCGGGGGAGTTCTGCTGCGCACCGCAGCGGGGGCGCCCGTCGGGGTCAACTCGCGTGGTCTGCTCACGGGTCGGCCCGAAACTGTCGAGGTGGCGGGCCGTCGATGCGTGCTGCTCGGCTGGTCGCGGCCGTGGCCGATCGACGAGGCCTGGTGGGAGCCCACGCCCGGCGGTGAGCCCCACCGGCCGAGGGCCCGGATGCAGATCGTCCCCGAGCGGGCGGCCGCGTTGCTGCTCCGCGGCCTGCTCGGGGACGGACAGGGGCACTGGACGGTCGAGGGGGTCTACGAATGAGTCAGCTACGAATGAACCAGCTACGGATGAACGGCGTACCAGTAAACCGTCCACCGATGACCGGAGGCGGGGCGGCTCCCCTCGGTCCTCGTGCCGCGTCAGCGGTCGATATCCACCACCAGGCGGGTCGGGTTCTGCAGGAGGAAGGCGGAGAAGGCGCGGTCCGTGCCCTCGAGTCCGATCACGGACTGGGCCTGACCCTCGAACTGCCCGGTGAAGGCCACCCCGGCCACCCCGATCGCCTCCTCGGTGGAGACGGTGCCCACGGGGACCTCCGTCATGCCCGACTCGGTGGGCAGGACCTGGTCGCGGAGCATCACCTGGAGGAACGAGTCCCCGGCCACCTCCACGGGGAAGCCGCTGCCCTGCTGGGCGGGGGCGTCGACGTAGTCCACGGAGTACCCCGGGATGCCCTGGCCGTCGAGTTCAAAGACCACCCGGTCCTTGCCCCGGTAGTCGCCCACGCGGATCTCGGTCACGACGAACTGGGCAGGCTCAGCGCTGTCGCCGGACTGCTGGGCCTTGGGGGCGGCATCCGCCGGCGAGGCCGAGGGATCGGAGGCCTCCATCTCCTCCGGCGACAGGGTCCGGGCCAGCGCGGCCGGCGAGGACCCCGCGGTGGTCGTCTGACTCGTGGTGGGGGCGTCAGTCGAGGTATCGGTCCCGCATCCCACCAGGGCCAGGGAGGCAGCGGCGGTGAGGGCGGCGGCCGCGGCGAGGCGGCGAGGGCGGGTACGCATGGCCCCACCCTAATTCCCTCTCATCACTTTTGTCCCACAAGGTGGCTACAGTTTCACCTCTCCGGGATGTCGGGCACCATGGGGTCGTGTCAGATACCGATCACGCCATCCGCCCGGGCTGGTGTTCCTTCCAGTCAGCCGACGAGCCGCCGGCCGGCACCGCCGCCCACGAGGAGTCCTGGGTGCTGCTGGAGGTCCCCGCACGGTGGGGACGCGACATCTTCGACGGCGAGGCGTTGGGCGAGGACCTGTCCGAGCGGCTCAAAGCGCACGTCGCCGCCTGTGGAACGCGCATGCTCTTCATCCGGCGCCCCGGCCGCGAGGGCCAGCGACTCGACCGGCACCGCTTCTACCTCTGCGACACCCGCCCCGGCCGACGCAGCATCCGCGCCGGCCGTGTCCACGCGCCCGCGGACATGCTCGATATCGACCTCTCGCCCGGCGCGCACGTGGCCGGTACCCGCGAGGTCGCGGCACCGGTACCGCTCGTGTGCACCCACGCCAAGCGCGACCAGTGCTGCGCAGTACGGGGACGCCCGGTCGCGGCCGGACTCGAAACCCTGGTGGGCGCGCGTCTGGCCGCGCTCGATCCCGACGCCGCGGTGTGGGAGTGCTCCCACACCGGCGGTCACCGCTTCGCCCCGGTGCTGCTGCTCCCCGGCACCGGTTACACCTATGGGCCCGCGGAGACGGCCCACGCAGTCCGGATCGTCGAGGCGGAGCTGGACGGCTGGGTCGTCACCGAGAACCTGCGGGGCCGCAGCACGTGGCCGCCGGCCGGGCAGGTGGCGGAGGTCGCCGTGCGGGGCTCCGGCGTGGACGCGGGAGTGGACGACCTCGTCGTCACCCTCGACGCCGGCTCCCCGGGCGTGGCCGTGGTCCGGCACACCGACGGGCGCTCCTGGCGCGTCGAGGCCGGTACACACCCGCTCCCTCCGCGCTCCCAGAGTTGTCGTAAGCCACCAGGCAACGCCTCGGCGTGGGTCGTGGAGTCGTTCGCGCAGCTCTGAGCCCGCACACCAGGTCTCCGCACACCGGACCTGCGCACACCGGACCTGCGCACACCCGGCCTCGGCGGGTGAGGTCCGGTGAACTGGTACCACGGACCCAAGACCTGGTCCGAGCTCGAGCGGGTGTTGTCCGGGCGCCCGGACCCACGGGGTTCTGAGAACCAACATCCCGGCGACGGCAGCGACGCCCCCGCCTGGTCCCGTCGACGGGGTGAGTACACCCCACCGCCGCAGTCCCCGACGCCGGGACGCGTGCCCTACGCGGAGCTGCACGCCCACACCGCGTTCAGCTTCCTCGACGGTGCCTCCACGCCTGAGGCCATGGCGGAGGCGGCCGCGGAGCTGGGGCTCACCGCACTCGCGATCACCGACCACGACGGGATGTACGGGGTCGTCCGCTTTGCCGAGGCGGCCGTGGAGCTGGGCCTGGACACCGTGTTCGGCGCCGAGCTCTCCCTGCCGGGCGACGAGCACCTGCTCGTCCTGGCCCGGGGTGGGGAGGGGTACCGGAGACTCTCGCGGGCGATCGCCCACGCCCACCTGCGAGGTGGGGTCAAGGGCGAGCCGCGGTACGAGATCACGGAACTGGCGGAGGCGGCCGGCGGCCACTGGTACGTGCTCACCGGCTGCCGCCGGGGTCGGGTGCGGCGGGCCCTCGAGCGGGGCGGCCCGGGCGCGTCCGACTTCGACACCGCGGCCGCGGGTGCGGCGCTGGCCGAGCTCGTGGAGCTGTTCGGCCGGGACCGGGTGGTCGTGGAGCTGACCTGCCACGGCGTGCCCGAGGACACCGAACGATGCGACGCACTGGCCACGCTCGCCGCCGAGGCGGGTCTGCCCGTCGTGGCCACCACCGCCGCGCACTGTGCGGGTCCGGAGGACGCCCGCCTGGCCTCGGTCATGGCGGCGCTCGGAGCGCGCAACGCGTTGGAGACCCATGCCGCGCACCTGCCCGCGGCCGGTGGGGCGTTCCTGCGCTCGGGGGAGGAGATGGCGGAGCTGTTCGACCGCTGGCCCGACGCGGTGAGCACCGCCGCCCGGCTGGGGGAGGAATGTGCCTTCGACCTCCAGCTCATGGCCCCCGAGCTGCCACCGTTCGACGTCCCCGAGGGCCACACCGAGAGCACCTGGCTCGCCGAGCTCACCTCCGCGGGGGCCGCACGGCGCTACGGGACGCGTGCGGAGGCGCCGGAGGCGTACGACCAGATCGATCGCGAGCTGAGCGTGATCGCCGAACTGGGGTTCCCCGGGTACTTCCTCGTCGTCCACGACATCGTCGAGTTCTGTCGCCGGGAGGGAATCCTCTGCCAGGGCAGGGGCTCGGCCGCCAACTCGGCGGTCTGCTACTCCCTCGGCATCACCAACGTCGACCCGGTGGGCGCGCACCTGCTGTTCGAACGGTTCCTGTCCCCGGAGCGGGACGGCCCGCCCGACATCGACGTGGACATCGAGTCCGGCCGCCGGGAGGAGGCCATCCAGTACGTCTACTCCCGGTACGGGCGGGACCACGCCGCGCAGGTGGCCAACGTCATCACCTACCGGGGGCGGTCGGCCGTGCGGGACGTGGCCCGGGCGCTCGGTTACTCCCCCGGGCAGCAGGACGCATGGTCCAAGAGCGTCGACCGGTGGTCGGGGCTGAAGAACCACGAGCGGGAAGCCACCGAGCACACCGTCCCGCCGGAGGTGCTCGCGCTGGCCCGCAGGCTGGTGGGCCTGCCCCGGCACCTCGGCATCCATTCGGGCGGCATGGTGATCTGCGACCGCCCGGTGGCCGACGTGGTGCCCGTCGAGTGGGCACGCATGCCCGGGCGGACCGTCCTGCAGTGGGACAAGGACGACTGCGCGGCGGTCGGGCTGGTCAAGTTCGACATGCTGGGGCTGGGCATGCTCACCGCGCTGCACCACGCCATCGACCTGGCGGCCGAGCACAAGGACCTCGAGGTGGACCTGGCCCGACTCGACCTCGCGGACCCGGAGGTCTACGAGATGCTGTGCCGCGGCGACTCGGTCGGTGTGTTCCAGGTGGAGTCCCGGGCGCAGATGGCCACGCTTCCCCGGCTCCGGCCACGGACGTTCTACGACCTGGTGGTGGAGGTGGCACTCATCCGACCCGGTCCCATCCAGGGCGGGTCCGTGCACCCGTACATCCGTCGTCGCAACGGGCGGGAGAAGGTGGCGTTCGACCACCCCGCGCTCGAGACGGCCCTTGGACGGACGCTGGGCATCCCGCTGTTCCAGGAGCAGCTCATGCAGATCGCCACCGAGATCGCGGGGTTCACCGGGGCGGAGGCGGACCAACTCCGCCGGGCGATGGGGGCCAAGCGCTCGCCCGAACGGATGGCGAGGCTGCAGGAGAGGTTCTTCGCCGGGATGCGCGAGCTCCACGGCATCGGCACCAGCCCGCCCGGGACGCCGGTCACCGGTCCCGAGGTCGGGCAGCGGATCTGGGAGAAGATGTGCGCGTTCGCCAACTACGGTTTCCCCGAGAGCCACTCGCAGTCCTTCGCGGCGATCGTCTACTACTCGGCGTGGTTCAAGTGCCACCACCCGGCCATCTTCTGCGCGGCCCTGCTCCGCAGCCAGCCGATGGGCTTCTACTCGCCGCAGTCGCTCGTGGCCGACGCCCGGCGGCACGGTGTCACCGTGCACCGCCCGTGCGTCAACCGTTCGCTCGGCGGTGCCTCATGTGAGAACCGGGGCACCGAGGTGCGGCTCGGACTGGAGTCCGTGCGGGCGATCGGCACGGATCTGGCCATGGCGGTCGCCGACGAGCGTGACACCCACGGCCCGTACCTCTCGGCGGCGGACCTCGCCGGCCGCACCGGCCTGACGGTCCGGCAGATGGAGGCGCTCGCCACCGCCGGGGCGCTCGACTCGCTCGGGACGGGAGGTCGGCGGGCCGCGCTGTGGTCGGCGGCCACCGCAGCCCGGCAGCGCCCCGGGATGCTGCCCGGCCTCAGCCAGGTCGACGCCCCGGCGCTACCGGGTATGAGCATCGTCGAGCTCACCTCCGCGGACCTGTCCTCCACCGGCATCAGCCCGGAGGAGTACCCGACCGTCCATGCGCGGCCATGGCTCGACTCCCGGGGGGTGTGCACCACCGCCGGGCTCGCCCACGTCCCCGACGGCAGTCGGGTCGAGGTCGCGGGCGCGGTCACCCATCGGCAGCGGCCCGCCACCGCGGAAGGCGTGACCTTCCTCAGTCTCGAGGACGAGACGGGCATGACCAACGTCGTGTGCTCGGTCGGTCTGTGGGCGCGCTACCGACCGATCGTCTCCTCGGCCCCGGCGCTGATCGTCCGCGGCACCGTGGAGAACCGCTCGGGCGCGGTGAGCGTGGTGGCGGACAAGATCGAACGCCTGCACCTGGGCATGGCGATCGGCCGCAGCCGGGACTTCCGGTGAGCGCGGCTTCGCAAGTCGCGCCCAGCCGCTACGCCAGTCGGGCCCACATGATCGCGCGCGTGCTCGCGACCGCGCACAACAGCCAGACACCACACAACGCGAACACGGTCACCAGGCTCGCGGTCTCCCAGCCGAGGTAGTGCGCGCCCAGCGCACAGGTGCCGAGAGGGTAGGCCATCGCCCACCACCCCGGGTTGAACGCCATCCGGGCGAGGAATCCCCGGAATGTCGACAGCACCGCGAACGCCCCCAGGCCGGCACCGGCGATCAGGACCACGGCGCCGTAGAGTCTGGCGATCCCGGCCTGACCCGGAGCGGCGAGCACCTGCGCGGCGGCCGCCGACTGGCCGACGATTCCCAGCGGGATCCAGGTGGAGGTCGACAACGCCACCGGGACGGGGGTGCGGAACCACGCGTGGTGATAGGCCATGGTGATGACGGCACCGCCCAGTCCGAGGGCCGCGACGAAGCCGAACGTGCACACGGCCACGACGAACGCGCGCGCGGTGGCGGAGTCGATCTGCTCGGCGAGCAACCCACCGGAGGTCGCCGAGACCATCGGCGGCACCATCGGCAGTGCCCACGTGGGCAGCGGATGGGCGGGGCGCGTGGTGAACAGCCAGGCGGCAAAGCCGATGGCGGTGGCCAGGCCCAGAACGGTGCCCGCGCCCCACAGCGCGGCGTCGATGCCGAAGGCGACCGGGGACAGCGACGGGGCATGCGCGTCGACCACGAGATAGGTGGCCGACCCCGTCGCCAGCAGCCCCATCGAGACCATGCCCCACAGGGGCAGCATCGCCGCGTCGCGCACCGACCGCGTCCAGACGTCCGGGTCCCGGGCGACCGACCGCGCGAACCCCGCCCCCAGGCCGATCAGCAGCACCCAACCCAGGAGCAGCGTGATCACCGCGAGCGGTCCGAAGACGGGCAGCCGCACGGAGTGGATCTGCAGGAGGGCGCACAGACCGCCCGTCCCCATGACGGCCCCGAACCAGGCGGGTCCGGGGCCGGGCACAGCGGGCACCCGGGGGCCGGGTCCTGCAGCTGGGGCTGTACTCACCAGGCCACTATGCCCGGGCCTCGTCGTCGTCGAATATCCGGCCCCCCACCGATTTCGGCGACCGGAACGGGCGTCAGACCGGGACTTTCCGCTCCCCGCTCAGACGTAGCGGAAGTCCTCGCCGCGTGCCCACGCCACCAACCGGTCGGCGGTGTCCCGGCGCGACGGCGGGTGATAGCCGAACACCTGGACGGCCTCGAAGGCGTAGGCGAGCTCCGGGTCCTGCATGTAGGCGAACCCGCCGACGGCCTCGCGGACCAGGGACTGCACGCGGACCAGGGCGTCGCGCATCGACCACCGGACCAGGGCGAGGCGCGCGGAGACGTCGCCGCCCCGGGCCCCCTCGTCGAACTCGCGGGCCACGGCGTGCAGCGCGGTCCGCATGGTCTCGACCTCGGCGAGCGCCGTGGAGAACAACTTGGGGTCGAGCCGGTCGCGCTCGGTGAGCCGCTCGACCAGACGCGTGGCCACCCCGAGGTAGCAGGCGCTGATCAGCAACCCGAACCACAGGTAACCGGTCATCTCGTGGACGTCGTCGGGATCGTTCTCCGAGGTGAGGAAGACCATGTCGGCCCCGACCCGGACGTCCTCGAGGATCAGCGCGTCGCTCTCCGCCGCCGCGAGGACGGGGCTCTTCCAGAACTCCTCACGCCGCAGCCCCTCGGCCCCGTCGAAGACCAGGACGACGGCCCGCTCGGAGTCGTCCACGAGGGCGCTCGCCACCAGGAGGCTCATCGACCTTGAGAGGCTGCAGGGGGCCTTGCGGCCGGAGAGGAGGTAGTCGTCGCCGTCCCGGCGGGCGGTCATGGTCGGGCGGAACACCGACCCTCCGGGGGAGCCCTCGGAGAAGCCGGACGCCATCACGGTCCCGGCCTCGACCAGCGCTTTGATGAGGTCGCGCTCGTCTTGGGAGGCGGCTTCGGCGGCCTCGAAGAGAGTCGCGCACGACAGGTGGTGCATCGTGGTCGCGGCCGCGAGGGAGGGGGCGACCGCACCGATGGCGGTCTGGAACCGCACCGCGTCGACAGCGCTGGCACCCGCACCGCCCAGGGCGGTGGGGACGATGAGACCGGTGCCGCCGGTGGCGGACCAGTCGGCCACGGCGGTGCTCTCGGCGCCCTCGTTGGCGAGCAGGCCGCGGGAGTACAGGCGCTCACGCAGCCCGGGGGCGTAGTGGTCGAGGGTCGTGTTCTCGGTGGTGAGGAGCATGGGGTCCTTTCGGGAGTGGGTTCGCGCGAGGGGTCAGTCGGCGGGGTCAGTCGGCGGGGTCAGACGGGCGGGAGTCAGGGCGCGAGCGTCAGCCGGCGAGCATCAGGCGCGCGGCGTCGGCGCAGTCGTACCGCGGCTGCCACCCGGTGGCGTCGCGGAGTCGCTGTGAGGTGGTGACCGGCTCCCCGCGGGTCACCCAGTGCGAGGAGAAGGGGAGCAGTCCGAGCCGGAACCCGAGGTCGGCCAGACGTCGGGAGGGACCGAGCGGCACGGGGATGCACACCGAGCGGTTCATCCGGCACAGCTCGGACACGGTCATCGCGCCCTCGGGGCCGAGGTTGAACTCGCCGTCGACGCCGGCGAGGAGAACCCGCAGGTAGGCATCGACGAGGTCGTCCTGGTGGAGGAACTGGAAATAGGACCGCCGGGGGCTCGGGTGCAGGACGACGCGCGAGCGCATGGTCTCCAGCCCGGAGTTGGCCATGTCGGGCCCCACCACGTAGGCGGGACGCAGGACCGCGACCGCCATCCGGCCGTCAGCGGTCTGCCGCCACCGGCGCACGTCCTCCTCCATGAGCGCCTTGTGGTGGAAGTAGTAGTGCTCCTCGCCGGCACCGATGGCGGCCGTCTCGTCGATGACCTCGGGGCCGCCGCGGGGACCGTAGGCGTTGATGCTCGAGGTCATCACGCACACCCGGGCGCCCGCGGACTCGGCCGCCAGGAGGACCCGTCGCGAACCGTCGACGTTGACGACCCGCGCCGACTCCTTGTCGCGCGGTTCCTCGACCATGAAGGCGCAGTGGATCACGGCGTCGGCGCCGGCGAAGGCCTCGTCCAGATCGTCGGTGGTGAGGTCGATGACGTGCTGAGCGATCTTCGGGTGCCGCACCCGGAGCGGCGACCGGGCCAGGGCGACCACGTGGTCGACCTCGTCGCGCAGAATCAGTCCTCGCAGGAGCGCTGTGCCGAAGTCACCGGACGCCCCGGTCAGCACCACCCTCACAGAGCGGTGTCCGGACGCGTGAGGGCCAGGACGTCGGCGATCGCGCGCGCCGCGGTGACCAGCTGCTCCTCCGTGTGGTCGGCCGTCACGCACAGGCGGAGGATCGCACCGGTGGCGGGGACGGCCGGGTGGACCGCGACACCGGTGTAGACGCCTCGTTCGAGGAGCAGGTTCCAGACGTGGACGGCGCGGAAGTCGTCGCCGATGGGGACGGGGACGATGGGCGACCAGAAGGCGCCGGAGTGCCCGGACCCGCAGTCGATCCCGTTCTGACCCAGTTCGGATCGCAGGAGGAGCGAGTTCAGGCGCACCGCCTCGGTCCGCGCCGCGCCCTCGTCCGTGCGCATCAACTTGATCGAGGCGAGCGAGGAGGCCGTCGCGGCTGGGACCGAGGACGTGCTGAAGATCATCGGCCGCGCCGTGACCCTGAGCCCGGTCACGAGCTCGGAGCTGCCGGTGATGAACCCGCCGCAGGAGGCCGAGGACTTGGAGAACGACGCCATGGTCACGTCGACGGCGTCGACGGTGCCGGTCTCCTCGACCCAGCCCCGCCGGGTCGGGCCGTACAGGCCCATCGCGTGGGCCTCGTCGACCATGAGCGCGGCCCCGAACTCCCGGGCGAGGTCGGCGATCCCGGCCAGGGGCGCGAGGCTGCCCTCCATCGAGTAGAGAGAGTCGACGACGACGAGGACCTGGTCCGGGGACCCCCCGCGGGCCGCGACCAGAGCCTCCTCGAGGGCGTCCAGATCGTTGTGCCGGAACGTCAGCACTGAGGTCTGCGCCATTCGCAGTCCGTCCCGGAGCGAGGCGTGGGCGTACTCGTCGATCACGACAGCGTCCCGCGGACCGACCAGGGCCCCGAGAGTGCCGAGGTTGGTCTGGTACCCGGTCGAGAAACACAGCGCGTCATCGGTGCCGAACCAGTCCGCGATCTCCGCCTCGAGCTCCTCGTGCAGCGACATCGTCCCGTTGAGCAGGCGGCTCCCGGTGCTCGCGGACCCGAAGCGACGGACCGCCTCGGTGGTGGCCTCGATGACCTCGGGGTGACGGGCGAGGCCGAGGTAGTTGTTGGAGCCCAGCATGATCCGGTCCACGCCCTCGACGTTGCTCGTGGCGCCGGTGCTCGAGGTCATGGTCCGGTAGTAGGGGCTCTGGCCGGAGTCCTGGAGGGACGAGAAGATCTGGACCCGTTCGTCGGCGGCAAGTCGGTCGATGAGTGGATGATTCAAAAGTTGTCCTTCCGGTGGGCTACCCCGGTTATTCGTCTGGTTCTCCCGGACGGATGGGTCGGGAGGCCGAAATTTCCGGATCGCTCTCCTATTCCTCGTCGCCCATCCGCCCGCGGAGGGGCGACGAATGAGTGGGGGAGTCAGACCAGAGGAGACCCATGGACCGCAGAACCGACGTCCGCACCCGCCGGCGTGCTCACCGCTGGTGGGCGGTCCTGGCGCGGGGGTGGCCGCTCGCTCTGGCGCTGGTCCTGGCCGTGCTCGGAGCGCTCTCCGCGGGTGGTGTGGAGGAGGCGTTGACGCCCGGGGGGTTCCGCGCGGACTCGACGCCGTCCGCCGTCGCGGAGCGGCGGCTCGACACGGAGGTGGGAGCGGGCACGCCCGACCTCATCGTCCTGATCTCGGGTTCGGAGTCCGCCGCCGTGGCCCGCGACAGCGAGGCGGTGGCGTCCTTCCTCGGCGGCGCCGGGGGAGTGGGCCGCGTGACCGTCTCGCCGGCGCCGGGGGACGGACCCACCGTGGTGACCGCGGTGTTGTCCGGCGACGAGTCCGAGTCCAGGCGCACCCTGGATACGGTCCGCGACGCCCTGCCGCCGCCCGTCGACGGCGTCGACCGGCAGCTGACCGGCCGGGCCGAGGTCCTGCGCGAGGACGATCTGCTCGGGCGGGAGGATCTGGCCCGCGCCGAGCTCATCGCCGTCCCGGTCACCCTGGTCCTGCTCGTGCTGTTCTTCGGCTCCGTGGTGGCCGCGGCGGTCCCGGTCGCGATCGGGGTGCTCGCCATGCTCTCGACCTTCTTGGTCCTGTCGGGTTTGGTCCACCTGATCGACGTCTCGGTCTTCGCCCTCAACCTCGTGATCGGTCTGGCGTTGGGACTGGCGATCGACTACAGCCTGCTCGTGGTGACCCGGTTCCGCGAGGAACTGGCGGCCGGGGCGGACCCACCGGAGGCGGTCGACCGCGCGATGCGCCGCTGCCGCAGGACCATCGTCATCTCGGCCGTGACGGTCGGACTGTGCCTGGCCGCCCTCACCGCGGTGGACATGCCCTACCTGCGGTCCATGGCGATGACCGGGGTCGCCGTGGTCGCGCTCGTGGCCACCCTCACCCTCGTGGTGTTGCCGCCGGTCCTGCGGGTTCTCGGCCGGCGGATAGACGCGTGGTCCGTGCGGCGGGTGGACCCGTCCCGACCCGGCCGCGGGGTCACCGCGTTGCTCGGGGTGTCGCGACGGCACCCGGTGGTGGTGGCGCTGGGGGTGTCGGCGCTCCTGCTGATCCTGTTGACGCCCGCGTTCGGCCTCCGGTTGGGCACCCTCGACGACAGGGTCCTGCCGCCGGACGCCCCGTCCAGGGTGGCGGCCGAGCAATTGCGCGCCGAACGCCCGGACCTCGGTTCCGATCCGCTGGTCATCCTGGCGGACGGGATCGACCCCGGTGTGTTGGCGGAGCGGGTCTCGCGCGTCGACGGCGTGACGGCGGCGCGGGGCCCGGACGGCACCGTGACAGACGGGCGGACAACCGGTCCCGGGGACCCCACCCTGAGACGGGGTTCCGTGGCCGCGGTGGAGGTGGTGACGGCTCCGGGGCTGACGCAGCCGGAGCAACAGGACCTCGCCGAGCAGGTCCGCGACGTGGTGGCCCCCGCCCCGGTGGCGGGAACCTACTCCGACGACGTCGACACCCGCCAGGCGGTCTCCGACCGGGCGATCCCTGTTGCCCTGCTGGTCATGGCGGTGGTCCTGCCCCTGGTCTTCCTGCTGACCGGAGGCGTGCTGGTCACCCTCAAGACGCTGCTCATGGCGGCGCTGAGTCTGACCGCCACGTTCGGCGCGATGGTCCTGGTCTTCCAGGAGGGGCACTTCGCCGACCTGGTGGGCGTGACGGCCACGGGGGTGGTGGACTCCTCCACGCCCCTGCTCATGGCGTGCCTGGCCTTCGGGCTGTCGATGGACTACCAGCTGTTCCTGCTCTCCCGGGTCCGTGAGGAGTACGACCGCCACGGCGACACCACCCGGGCCGTGGTGGACGGGGTCTCCCGCACCGCCCCCGTGGTGGGCGCGGCGGCGGTGCTCGTGGCCGTGGTGTTCCTCGCCATCGGGACATCGGGGATCAGCGTGGTCCGGATGCTCGGACTCGGGATGGCGCTCGCCGTACTGGTCGACGCGTTCATCATCCGACTGTTGCTCGTACCGAGCGCCATGCTCCTGCTCGGGGACGCCAACTGGTGGGCGCCGCGGCCACTGCGGGCCGTCTTCGAACGGCTGCGGATCCGGGAGAGCTGATCGCCCAGCCCTGTAAGCCCGCGCCCCCGCGACGGTTGGGCATAGGTTCGGGGCATGTCCCTCGACGACCTCCGCCGCCGCCTCGACGGCGCCACGATCCTCTCCGACCCCGACATGATCGAGGGGTACCGCCAGGACTGGGCCAAGGCCCCCGATCCGGGGATGCCGCTGGCGGTGGTGCGGGCGCGGTCGACCGAGGACGTGCAGGAGGTCATGCGCTGGGCCACCGAGTACGGGGTCCCCGTGGTGCCGCGGGGTGCCGGCTCGGGACTCTCCGGCGGCGCCACGGCCGTCGAGGGCGGGATCGTGCTGACCACCGAGCTCATGCGGGAGATCCACGTCGACCCCGTCACCCGCACGGCCACCGTCCAGCCCGGCCTGTTCAACGCCGAGGTCAAGGCGGCCGTCGCCGAGCACGGACTCTGGTACCCGCCGGATCCGTCGTCGTACGAGATCTGTTCGATCGGCGGCAACATCGCCACCAACGCCGGCGGGCTGTGCTGCGTGAAGTACGGCGTGACCACCGACTACGTCCTGGGGCTCACGGTGGTCCTGGCCGACGGCACCGCGGTCCGGCTGGGTGGCGCGCGCCTCAAGGACACCGCGGGACTGAGCCTGACCAAGCTCTTCGTGGGCAGCGAGGGAACCCTGGGGATCGTCACCGAGATCATCATCCGGCTGATCCCGGAGCAGCCGCCGCGCTCGACGGTGGTGGGGATCTTCCCCGACGTGGTGGCGTGCAGCGAGGCGGTCCTGGCGATCACCCGCCGGATCCGCCCGGCGATGCTCGAGTTCATGGACAACGTCTCGATCCGCGCCGTGGAGGCGGACCTGCGGATGGGGCTCGACGTCTCCGCCGGGGCGATGCTCCTGGCGCAGTCCGACCTCACCGGGCCCGATCGGGCGGCCGAGGCCGAGTTCATGGCCGAGGCGTTCCGCACCCACGGTGCCACCGAGGTCTTTGCCACTGACGACCCCGACGAGGGCGAGCAGTTCACCGTCGCCCGCCGTGCCGCGTTCACGAGCCTGGGCAAGACCGGAACGCTGCTGCTGGAGGACGTGGGGGTTCCGTTGCCGTCGTTGCCCCGGCTGGTGGCCGGGATCGAGGAGATCTCCGCCCGGCGCGACGTGCCGATCGCGCTGGTCGCCCACGCCGGCGACGGCAACACGCACCCGATCATCGTGCTGGAAGACGACGACCCGGACCGGGCCGAGCGCGCCCGGTTGGCGTTCGGCGAGGTGATGGAGCTGGCCATCTCGATGGGCGGGACGATCACGGGCGAACACGGCGTGGGTCGGCTCAAGGCACCCTGGCTGCCCGCGCAGTTGGGCGAGGACGTGATGGCGCTGAGCCGGCGCATCAAGGACGCGCTGGACCCGCAGGGCATCCTCAACCCGGGGACGATGTTCTAGGGGATCAGCGTGCGGCGTTCTAGAGGATCAGCGCGCGGCGGACCGCGAGGCCCTGATCGCCCGCAGGCTCGCGACCGTGCACAGGCTCCAGGTCCCGCACAGCGCGACGAGGATGCCCAGGCTCACCGGCCACCACTCCAGGTGGTGGGCGCCGAGCGCGCAGGTGCCCAGGGGGAAGGTCATGGCCCACCAGCCCGGGTGGAACGGCATCCGGGCCCGGAAGCCGCGGACGGTCGTCGCCGCCGCGAACGCGCCCGCCGCCGCTCCGGCCGCCATCGCCGCCACCCCGTACCACCGGGCCGCGGCGGCCAGCTGCGGCCCGGCGAGCTCCTGGGCCGCCGCGGTGGACTGGCCCAGGATCCCCAGCGGGATCCACGTGGAGGTGGCCAGCGCGACCGGGATCGGGGTGCGCCGCCACGCGTGGCGGTACGCCACCGCGATCACGCCGCCGCCGAGAGTCAGGGCCACGACGAACGCGACCGCGCAGACGGCCACGAGGGCGGTGCGCAGCGGACCGGGATCGAGCTCGGCGGCCAGCGCCCCGCCCGCGGTCGCGGTGACCATCGGCGGCACCAGGGGCAGGGCCCAGGTGGGCAGCGGGTGGGCCGGGCGCCGCGTGAGCAGCCAATAGGTGAACCCGGCGGCCGTGGCCAGCCCCAGGACGGTGCCCACGAGCCACAGCGCGGCGTCCACGCCCAGTGCCGCCGTCCGGAACGCCGGCGCGTGGGCGTCGACCACGGTGAAGGTGCCCGATCCCACCGCCAGCAGGCCCATGGAGACCATCCCCCACAGGGGCAGCATCGACGCCTCCCCGATCGAGCGCGTCCACACCGCCGGGTCGCGGGCGATCGAGCGGGCGAAACCGGCGCCCAGCCCCAGCAGCAGCACCCAAGCCAGCACGAGGACAGCGGGCGCGACGGCGCCGAAGGCGGGGACGTGCACGGCGTGGAGCTGCAGCAGCGTGGCCAGGATGCCGGTGCCCATGACCGCGCCGAACCAGGCGGGTCCGGGACCGGGCACCGCGTGGCCCGGGGGCGCGACATCCGCGCCGGGAGAGGTTGTCACCGTGGGTCAGGCCCCGGCCTCGTCGTCGTCGATGTTCTCGCCGAGGTCGTGCTCGCGGCGGTCGTCCTCTCCGCGGGCGTGGTCGTCGTCGCCGGCCAGGACCCGGACCCGCACCGCCGCGGCCACCGGCGTGCCCACCGGCACCACCCGCCCGTCCATCAGCACGGTGATGATCCCCAACTCGACCTGACGGGAGACCACCTCGACCGGCGAGTCGGGTCGCAGGCCGATCTCGGCGAGGTGCCGCAGGACGGTGTTGTCCCGGTCGGACACCCGCGTGACCACGCCGGACGAGCCCTCGGGGACCCGGTCCAGCGGCATGTCGCCGAGGGTGTCCAGGTGCCCGTCGCGGGTGGGGATGGGATCGCCGTGCGGGTCGCGGCGCGGGTGACCGAGGTAGGCGTCCAGAGCGTCGACAAAGCGGTCGGACACCACGTGCTCGAGGGCGTCGGCCTCCGCGTGCACCTCGTCCCACGGGTAGTCCAGGCTGCTGGCCAGGAACGTCTCGATGATCCGGTGCCGCCGGACCATCGCCACCGCGAACGACCGCCCGGCCGGGGTGAGCGCTACAGGCGCGTAGGGGCGGTGCTCGGCCAGCCCCATCGCCACCAGCTTGCGGACGCCCTCGGTGACGGAGGACGGGGAGGCGCCGAGGCGCTCGGCCAGGGCGCCGGAGGTCACGGGGTCGCCGCCGGAGCCCAGGGCGTGGGCGGCCATGAGGTAGGCCTGGATCGTCGGGGTGAGGTCGGCCAGTCCCCTGGGTGGGTCAGGTCTGGGTGGATCAACTCGGCGGGGGTCGACGGTCATGTGGCCATCATTCCCGACCGCCGCGCCCGCGCACTCGCCGCCGCCCGGGGGATCACCCCGCGCCTGGGCGCGAACAGTTGCGCGGCCACGAAGATCACCGACTGGGTGAGGACCACCACCGGGCCCGGGGGGAGGTCGGCGTAGTAGCCGACGTACAGGCCGGTCACGCCACCGAGAAGAGCGACGACGACGGCGAGGAGCATCGTCCCCCGGAACGTGTCGGCCAACAGCTGCGCTGTCGCGCCGGGGATGATGAGCGTCGCCACCACCAGGATCACGCCGACCGACTGGACTCCCGCGACGGTGGCCGTGGCGAGGGTGGCCAGCAGCAGCGCGGTCAGGGCCCGGGTCCGCAGGCCCAGGGTGTGGGCGTGGAGGCGGTCGAACGCCAGCATGATGAGGTCGCGGCGCAACGCCAGCAGCACGATCACCGTGAACGCCGACACGGCCAGCACCTGGACCAGGTCGGAATCCCGGACGCCGAGCACGCTGCCGAACAGGATCGAGTGCAGGTCCTGCTGGCTGGGGAAGCGCGCGATCAGGACCAGGCCGAGCGAGAACAGTGCGGTGAAGACGATGCCCATCGCGGCGTCCTCCCGGACCGTCCCGCCCTCGCGCACCGCGCCGATCAGCGTGACGGCGATGAGCGCGGAGATGAGCGCGCCGACGGCGAACGGGATGCCCGTCATCGCGGCGATCACCACACCCGGCAGGACGGCGTGGGAGACCGCGTCACCCATGAGCGACCAGCCCATGTGCACCAACCAGCAGCTCAGCAGCGCACCGGCCACACCGGAGGCGGCCACCACCACCAGCGCGCGGCGCATGAACTCATACGACATGGGCTCGACGAGCAGGTCGATCACGACAGGACCCCCAGGGTGGTCGCCGCGCGGGCGGCGGGCTCGGACAGGCGGGCCCCGAGCAGGGTGGACAGGATCTGCGGCGTGGTCATCTCGGCGACCGGGCCGTGCGCGACGAGTCGGCCGTTGATCAGGGCGATCGAGTCGGCGAGCTGCTCCACGGTGCCCAGATGGTGAGTGGAGATCAGCGCGGTCCGGCCCGAGGCGGCGAGTTCGCGCAGCACGTCGATGTAGACCAGCTCGCTGCCGGCGTCCATGCCGTTGAACGGCTCGTCGAGCAGGAGCAGATCGGCCTCCTGGGCCAGGCAGCGGGCCAGCAGGACGCGGCGGCGTTGCCCGCCCGAGAGTTCACCGATGCGGCGGCCGGCGATCGCGGACAGCCCGACCCGGTCCAGGGCGTCGGCGACGGCCAGCCGGTCCGCGGAGGACGGGCGGCGCCACGGCCCGGTGAAGCGCCGGCGGCCCTGCATGACCACCTCGGCGGCCGTGACCGGGAAGCGCGCGTCGACGTCATCGGACTGGGGGACCGCCGCCACCCGGCCGGTGCGCAGCGCGCGCCGCACGGGGGCGTCCAGGACCCGGACCGTTCCGGCGCTCGGGGCGACCAGGCCCAGGATCGCCTGCATCAGGGTCGACTTGCCCGACCCGTTGGGGCCGAGCAGCACGGTGATCTCCCCGCGGGGCACGGCCAGCGAGACCGAGTCGAGCGCGCGGACCTGGCCGCGGTCCACCGTGAGGTCGGTGACCACGACGGCGGGCGGGCCCGCCGGCGGGGAGAAGGGCAGTGGCTGTCCGGTCATGACGTCAGCTCCCGGGTGATGGTCTGGAGGTCGTGGTCGAGCAGGTCGAGATAGGTGGGCACCGGGCCGGTGGGGGCGGAGAGCGAATCGACGTACAGCAACCCGGCGAGTCGGCTGCCGGTCTCGGCCGCGACCTGTTCCATGGCGGCGCCGGAGACCGTCGACTCGCAGAAGAGCGCGGGGATCTCGCGGTCGCGCACCTCGTCGATCAGTTCCGAGACCTGACGGGGCAGGCCCTGGTTCTCGCTGTTGACCGGCCAGAGGTAGAACTCCTCCAGGCCGAGGTCGCGGGCCAGGTAGGAGAACGCACCCTCGCAGGTCACCAGGACGCGGCGCTGCTCGGGAACGGTCGCGATGGCCGCCCGGGCGCGGGTGGCCAGCTCGTCGAGTTCGGCCACGTAGTCCTCGGCGCGGGCGGTGTACTCCGCGGCGCCGTCCGGGTCGACCTCGGCGAGCGCCCGGGCGATCGTGTCGATGTATCTGGCGCCCTCGACGGGCGACATCCACGCGTGCGGATTGGGCCGGCCGGTGTAGTTGCCGGCGCGGACGGGCAGGGGGTCGATCTCCGTGGAGGTGGTGACGTGGTGGGCGTCGGTCCCGTCGATGAACCGCAGCAGCCAGTCGTCCATGCCGAGCCCGTTGCTCAGGATGAGGTCGGCGCCCTCGACCCGCTTGAGGTCCGCGACACTCGGTTCGTACTGGTGAACGTCCGCCCCGGGGGTCGTCACGGACTCCACCTGCACCCGGTCCCCGCCGACCCGGCGCGCCATGTCGGCCAGGATCGTGAAGGTCGTGGCCACCACCACCCGGTCCCCGGCGTCGACGAACTGCGGCCGGTCGTCCACGGCGGCCAGGTCGGTGACCCCCGCAGCACACGCGGACGTCGCGAGGACGACGGTCGCCGCCGCGAAAGCGGCCGCGGACGCGAGCGCTTCACCGGACCTGCGGGCCCGCGGGGATCGGCGAACGACACGGGCTTTGCGGGCGCCGACCGACTTTAATTTCGGCATACCGAAACTTTAGTTCAATGCGCTGGAAAATCCATACCGCCGGCGAAACCCTGCTGCCGCCACGCCTCGTAGACGACCACGGCCGCGGCGTTGGAGAGGTTCATCGAGCGGCGGCCCGGCAGCATGGGGATGCGCACCCTCGCCGTCACCCGCTCGTCCGCCATGACCTCCTCGGCCAGCCCGGTGGGCTCGGGACCGAACAGCAGGACGTCGCCCGGGGAGAACTGCACCTCGGGCAGCGCGAGGTCGGCGTGCGCGGTGAACGCCCAGATCCGCGCCGGCAGCAGCCGCGTATAGGCGGCTTCCAGGTCCTCGTGCACCTCCACGTGGGCCAGGTCGTGGTAATCGAGGCCGGCCCGGCGCAGCTGCGGCTCGGACAGGTCGAAGCCCAGCGGCCCGGCCAGATGGAGTTCGCAGCCCGCACCGGCCGCCATCCGGATCGCGTTGCCGGTGTTGGGTGGGATGCGGGGACGGTCGAACAGCACGCGCACGCCACTTCCGGTCATGGGGGACATTCTCGCAGTGCGCTGCCTGCGCGACCGCGGGGGAGTGGGATACTGGTGGGCGTGACCGCGATCAAGCTGGACGGCAAGCTCACCCGCGACGAGATCGTCGCCGACCTCACCACCCGCGTGACCGCGCTGCGGGAGAAGGGCATCACCCCGGGACTGGGCACGGTCCTGGTGGGCGAGGACGCCGGCAGCCAGTCCTACGTCAAGATGAAGCACCGGGACTGCGAGCAGGTCGGCATCGCCTCCATCCGTCGCGACCTGCCCGCCGAGACCACCCAGGCCGAGCTAGATGCCGTGATCGACGAGCTCAACGCCGATCCCGCGTGCACCGGGTACATCGTGCAGCTCCCGCTCCCCAAGCACCTCGACGAGAACGCCGTCCTCGAGCGGATCGACCCGGCCAAGGACGCGGACGGGCTCCACCCGGTCAACCTCGGCAAGCTGGTGCTGAACGAGCCGGCCCCGTTGCCGTGCACACCCAACGGCTCGATCCATCTCCTCCGCCGCTTCGGGGTGGAACTCGACGGGGCCCATGTGGTGGTGATCGGCCGCGGCGTGACAGTGGGCCGGCCGATCGGCCTCATGCTCACCCGCCGCAGCGAGAACTCCACCGTCACCCTGTGCCACACCGGCACCCGGGACCTGGCCGCCGAGACGCGGCGCGCCGACGTGATCGTGGCGGCCGCCGGCGTCGCCCACATGCTCACCGCCGACATGGTCAAGCCCGGTGCCGCGGTCCTGGACGTGGGCGTGTCCCGGCTCGACGGGAAGCTCGCCGGAGACGTCCACCCCGAGGTTTGGGAGGTAGCGGGGGCGGTGTCCCCGAACCCGGGTGGGGTCGGCCCGCTCACGCGAGCGTTCCTGCTGGCCAACGTGGTCGAGCGCTGCGAGCGGCTCGCCGCGAATTCCTGAGGCGCGAATGACCCACCCCGCCCCCGACCGGCCGCGGCCGACCGACGCCCGGCCCCGCCGGACGAGGCCCGCGCGGCTGCGGTGGTCGCAGATCCGAGCCCAGTGGCCGCTCGCGCTGGTCCTGGCCGGGCTGGCGGTGGCCCTGGGGTTCGTGATGTTCGAGCGGTGGCGCCGGGGGGCGTTCCTGTTGGGGCTCGTGGCGCTCGCGGCCGCCGCCCTGCGCTGGTTGGTCCCGGAGCAGCACGCCCGCCTGCTCGGCGTCCGCGGTAAGGGTTTCGACGTGGCCTTCTATGTGGTGGTCGGCGCGGTGGTGCTGTGGCTGGCGACCTCGGTCGACGCACTGGGGACCGGCTGACGGTTGACCACTGACGGCCGACGTCGCCGGTCGCGCGGTCCGGATCAGTGCAGGCGGAGCGGTACGCCTTCGCGGACGTGGTCTCGCACGCCGTCCGAGAGGAGCAGGTAGCCCATCCCCGCCAGCGCGCACAGCGAGAGCACGCTGCCCAGCACGGAGATGAAAGTGATGCTGTCCAGCGCCATGCGCACGAGCGAACTCGCGGCGAGTAGCGTCACCGCCGCTCCGATGACCACCCTGGCCGCGCGGTGGGCACGCCACAGCAGGACGGCGCCGGCGATCAGCAGCAACCCCAGCACCAGCGAGGATGCGGCGGTCACCGCCATCGGCCCGAAGCCCGTGGTGTCGCTGCCGCCGCTCGCGGTGGCGGTGAGGCCCAGCAGCGTGGCGAAGCCGACGGACACCCCGATGATCCCGAAGGCCACGGCGAGGCCCGCCAGGCCGAGCGCGGCCGGCCGGGGAGTGCTGTCGTACTCGGTCATGCGTGTCCTCGCGTCCGGTCGGGGGACCCCTGGCCGGCCAGCTCGAGGGTCCGTGCGAGCATCGGGCCCACCACGTCGGCCTCGGTGAGGAATCCGTCGTGGCCGGCGGGGCTGTCGATCACCACGAGGGGGTCGGCGCCAGGGAGGAGCCGGGCCAGTTCCTCCTGCTGGCGCAGGGGGTAGAGCCGGTCGGTGGTCACGCCGCCGATCACGCACGGGACCGGGCACGAGCGCAGCGCCTCCTCGACCCCGCCGCGGTCCAGGCCCACGTCGTGCCGGTTGAGCGCGTCGGTGAGCAGGACATAGGAGCAGGCGTCGAAGCGCGAGACGAGCTTCCCCGCCTGGTGGTCGAGGTAGGACTGCACGGCGAACCGCCCCGACATCGACAAGTCCTCCGCGCGCGGGTCCTCGCCCGGCTGCGGGCGGTTGGCAAAACGCTCATCGAGCTCCAACTCGCCCCGGTAGGACAGGTGCGCGATGCGCCGGGCGATGCCGAGCCCGGTGACCGGCGTGCGGCCGGTCCCGTGGTATCCGCCCTGCTGCCAGTGCGGGTCGGAGGTGACGGCCATGATCTGCGCGGTCTGGACGCCTATCTGGTCGGCTGAGGCACGGGCCCCGACGGCCAGGACGCATGCCGCGCCGACGCGGTCGGGGTGGGAGACCATCCACTCGAGGGTCCTGGCCCCGCCCATGGAGCCTCCGATGACCGCGGCCCAGCGCTCGATCCCCAGCATGTCGGCCAGCACCCGCTCGGCCGCGACCATGTCACGGACGGAGACGGCGGGGAACCGGGCTCCCCAGTAGTGGCCGTCGGGGTGGAGCGAACTCGGACCCGTCGAACCACGGCAGCCGCCGAGCACATTGACGGACAGGACGCAGAACCGGTCGGTGTCGATCGGCAACCCTGGCCCGACGAGTCCGTTCCACCAACCGGGGGTGGGGTGCAGCGAGTCGACCGAGCCGACCACGTGCGAATCGCCGGTGAGGGCGTGCTCGACGAGGACGACATTGGACCGGTCCTCCGCGATCCGGCCCCACCGCTGCACAGCGAGGGTCACCCCCGGGAGGACGACACCCGTGACCAGCGTGAGGTCGCCGAGGGCGACATGGCCGAGGGTGCCGTCGCCCGGGGGCAACTGCGCGAGCGGATCAGTGGGGCTGAGCATGCGGACGGGCGTCAGGAGATCGCGGCGAAACCGAGCTCGAGGTCGCCGATGAGGTCCTCGACGGCTTCGATGCCCACCGAGAGTCGGATGGTCGCGGTGGTGACCCCCGCGATCGCCTGGTCCTCCGGGGTGCCCTGGGAGTGGGTCGTGGTGGCCGGATGGCACACCAGCGAGCGGACGTCGCCGATGTTCACCAGGCACGAGTGCAGCTTGAGCGCGTCGATGAACTTCCACGCCTGCGCCTTGACGTCCTCGTCGGACGTGCCCTGGGGCACGGCCAGGTCGAACGTGACGATGGCGCCGGCACCCTTGGGCGACAGCTTCTTCTGCAGTGCGTTGTAGGGCGAGGACGCCAGGCCGGCGTACTGGACCTTCGCCACGTCCTCTCGCGCCTCGAGCCATTCGGCGATCCGCTGCGCGTTGGACACGTGGCGTTCGATCCGCAGGCTCAGGGTGTCGATGCCCTGGACCAGGGTCCACGCGTTGAACGGTGAGGCCGCGGCACCGGTGTCGCGCAGGAGCGTGACGCGGGCCTTGAGCGCGAGCGCGGGCGCCCCGAGGTCGGCGTAGACCAGGCCGTGGTAGGCGGGGTCGGGGGTGGTGAAGGACGGGAAGACGTCCTCGCCATCGCGCTGTACCCGCCAGTCGAACTTGCCGCCGTCGACCAGAACGCCGCCGAGGGAGGACCCGTGGCCGCCGAGGTACTTGGTGGCGGAGGCCACCACGACGTCGGCACCGAGCTCGAGCGGGCGGATGAGGTACGGGGTGGCCACCGTGTTGTCGATGACCAGCGGCACCTGGTTGTTGTGCGCGACCTCGGCGATGGCCGGGATGTCCAGCACGTCGCCAAGGGGGTTGGAGATGGACTCCGCGTAGAACAGCTTGGTGTTCGGGCGGACCGCGGCCTGCCAGGAGGCGGGATCGTCCGGGTTCTCCACGAACGTGGTCTCGATGCCGTACTTGGGCAGCGTGTGCCGCAGCAGCGTGTCGGTACCGCCGTAGAGGCGGGGGGAGGCCACCACGTGGCCACCGGACTGGGCGATCGCCTGGACGGCGGCGGTCTCCGCGGCCTGACCGGAGGCGAACAGCAGACCGGCGACGCCGCCCTCGAGGGAGGCGATGCGATCCTCGGCTGCGGCCACCGTCGGGTTGGTGATCCGGGTGTAGATGGGGCCCATCTCAGCGAGCGCGAACCGGTCGGCGGCCTGCTTGGCGTCGGCGAAGACGTAGGAGGTGGTCTGGTAGATCGGCAGGTTGCGTGCGCCCGTGTCGGAATCGACGGGCTGGCCGGCATGGACCTGACGGGTCTCGAAGGCCCAGTCGGGGTTGGTGTTGTCGTACGTCATAGGGGCGGAGCCCCTCCTCTCGTCAGAAGGGTCCGCCCGCGTGAACGTCAGCGGACCCGCGCTTGCCTTGTCACCCAGGTGGGTGGTGGCCAGGTCGTCTCCCGGGGCACCCCACCGCGGTGGAGGGTTGCCGCCCAGCGAGCCGGGGCTTGTCGCTGGAACTCATGACCTGGGGAGAGGCTAGCCTAAGCCGATGCGCGACGGCAACGAGGGGTAACGGGCGGAGTGGGCCTCTCGCGACGGGCCGCGCCGGTAATATGAGGCGCACGTCACATAAGTTCCGGCAACGCAGGCCCCACGAGGGCGGGCGGAGAAGAGGGCCCGATGTCCAAGATCAAGGTCGAGGGAACCGTCGTCGAGCTCGACGGCGACGAGATGACCCGCATCATCTGGAAGTTCATCAAAGACGAACTCATCCACCCCTACCTGGATGTGGACCTCGAGTACTACGACCTCGGCATCTCCAGCCGTGACGCGACGGACGACCAGATCACCGTGGATGCTGCGAACGCCATCAAGAAGCACGGCGTGGGCGTCAAGTGCGCCACCATCACGCCGGACGAGGCCCGCATGGAGGAGTTCGGCCTCAAGCGGATGTACCGGTCGCCCAACGGCACTATCCGCAACATCCTGGGCGGGACGATCTTCCGCGCGCCGATCATCATCTCCAACGTCCCGCGCCTGGTGCCGGGTTGGACCAAGCCGATCATCGTCGGCCGCCACGCCTTCGGCGACCAGTACCGCGCCACCGACTTCAAGGTCCCCGGTGCGGGCAAGATCACCATCACCTACACGCCGACCGACGGCTCCGAGCCGATCGAGCACGAGATCGTCGACATGCCCGACGAGGGCGGCGTGGTGATGGGCATGTACAACTTCAACAAGTCCATCGAGGACTTCGCGCGCGCCTCGTTCAACTACGGCCTGCAGCACGACTACCCGGTGTACCTGTCCACCAAGAACACCATCCTCAAGGCGTATGACGGCGCGTTCAAGGACATCTTCCAGGACGTCTTCGAGCGCGAGTTCAAGAGTGAGTTCGACGCCGCCGGCCTGACCTACGAGCACCGGCTGATCGACGACATGGTCGCCTCCGCGCTCAAGTGGGAGGGCGGTTACGTCTGGGCCTGCAAGAACTACGACGGCGACGTCCAGTCCGACACCGTGGCGCAGGGCTTCGGCTCGCTCGGCCTGATGACCTCCGTCCTGCTCACCCCGGACGGGAAGACCTGCGAGGCCGAGGCCGCCCACGGCACCGTCACCCGCCACTTCCGTCAGCACCAGGAGGGCAAGCCCACGTCCACCAACCCGATCGCGTCGATCTTCGCGTGGACCCGAGGCCTCGAGCACCGCGGCAAGCTCGACGACACCCCCGAGGTCATCGAGTTCGCGCACCAGCTCGAGGACGTGGTGATCAAGACCGTCGAGGACGGCCAGATGACCAAGGACCTCGCCGGGCTCGTCGGCGAGGAGCAGGACTACCTCACCACCGAGGAGTTCCTCGCGGCGCTGGACCAGAACCTGAAGAAGGCACGAGCCTGATCGCGGTCCCCCGGGGACCCCACTGTGGTCTCCGCCCCGACCGGGCAGCGCTCGGTCGGGGCGACCGGTGGCGCTCTCACAGCACCCCGAGTTCGCGTGCCCTCGCCACGGCGGCGGTTCGAGAGGTGACGTCGAGTTTCTCGAAGACGTGCACGAGGTGTGTCTTGATCGTGGCCTCGGCCAGGTGCAGCGAGGCGGCGGCCTGCCGGTTGGTCGCCCCCTCGGCCACGGCTCGCAGGACGTCGACCTCTCGGTCGGTGAGCGTTGGTCGCGGGTCGCGCAGCCGGCTCATGAGCCTGGCTGCGACGGTGGGGGAGAGGGCGCTCTCGCCGGCGGCGGCGGCGTGGACGGCGCCCAGCAGTTCGTCGGGGCCGGCGTCCTTGAGCAGGTAGCCGCAGGCTCCGGCCGCGATGGCGCCGAGGATGTCCGCGTCCGTGTCGTGGCTGGTCAGTACGAGTACCTGGGGCGGTTCAGTGAGGTCGCGGAGTGTGGCGGTGGCCTGGACCCCGGCGGTGGCGTCCCCGGCGAACCGCAGGTCCATCAGCACCACGTCGATGTCGCCGATCCGGGCGCGTTCGACGGCGTCGCCGGTCGTCGCGACGTCAGCGATCACCTCGACCGTGGGATCGGAGGCCAACACCGCCCGCAGTCCTGTCCGTACCACCGCGTGATCGTCGGCGATCAGCACGCGCACCGTTGTGGTCATCAGGAGGCCTCCGCCTTCCGCGCCGGCAGCACCGCGCGCACCGCTGTCCCCCTGCCCGCCGCGGATTCCACCTCGAGCGTCCCACCCAGGTCGTCGACCCGCCGCGCCATCCCATCTAGTCCGAACGAGGCAGTGGTGCGCGGGGCGGTCACGGCGAAGCCGTGACCGTCGTCGGTGACGTCCAGTACCACCGCGGTGGGGGAGTCGGTGAGTGTGAGGGTGATCCGTTCCGGGGCGCCGTGCTTGATCGCGTTGGTCAGGGCCTCCTGCGCCACCCGCACCAGCACCGCCGCGTGGGCGGGGGGGGGTTCGGCGGCGCGGGTGCCGTCTAGGTGGAGCGCGACGCCGGGGTTCGCGGCGCCGCACCGCGTCGCGACGCGGTGCAGCGCCCCGGTCAGGGACACGCCGTCGAGCGGCGCCGGACGCAGTGCGGTGATGAGTCTGCGCGTCTCGGTGAGATTCTCGCCCGCCACCTGGCGGGCCAGACGGATCTGGTCGATCGCGGGGTGCGCGGGACCGGTGCGTTCTGCGGCGTGCAGGAGCATCCCGATACTCGACAGTCCCTGCGCGACGGTGTCGTGGATCTCGCCGGCCAGCCGCGCGCGCTCTGCTTCGCGGCCCACCTCCCGGGCGCGTGCGGCGAGCTCTGAGCGGGTGGCCACGAGCTCGGCGATCACCTCCCGCCGGGCCTGCGACTCGCGATGAAGTGCACGGACGCCAGCACCCAGGCCGAGAGCGACGAGCGCCCCCACCGCCGGCCCGACGATCCCGGCAGGGGTGAAGCCACCGTGTAATCCCAGGGCCGTTACGGCCACCGCGGCCAGCAACGCCACCGCGGCCGCGCCCGCCCACACACCGAGGAGGAACTGGGCCAGGAAGAACAGGGGGAACACCAGGTAGGCGGCCTCGGGTACCTGCACCACCAACCACGCCCACAGGCCTAGTACCGCCGCCAGCCAGCCGAGGCGGACCACACCTGCGGTCTCGCGACGGCGCGCCCAGATCGTTCCCGCCACATACACGCCCGCGAATCCGGCAGCGGCCAGCACGGCCGGTACGTCGGGCGCGCCCGACGTGCCGCGGTGCGCGCTGACCAGCGTGAGGACCAGCAACGCCGCCACCAGGGTGTGCAGCGAGACCTCGAGCTGCGCCAACACCACGCGCACCCCCGTCGACTCGGGCGGTAGCTCCGGGAGAGACGGGGGCGCGGTGGACACCCGGTCGACGCTAGTCGCCGGCGTTGCACTCGGCATCCATCGAACGATGGATGCACCCCTCCACCGTTCGTCGTCGGCGTGCCAACCTCGTGGCCGATTCGGGTGGCGACCGCGCGAACGAGGATTGAGGCACACCTTCGGGAAGGGAAAACCTCATGTTCTTCGCACTCCGCGACCTGCGCTCCGCCAGGTGGCGCTTCGTCCTGATCACCGGCGTGGTCCTGATGCTCTCCGTCCTGGTGGCGGGACTGCTCGGCCTGACCGCCGGGCTGGCCGACCAGAGCGTGTCCGCGCTCAGGGCGCTCGGCTCGGACGGCTCGGGCTTCGTCCTGCCCGCCGACGACAAGGGTCCCGTCGACCTCGACCGAGCGGCACTCACCGACGATCAGGTGGCCACCGTCCTCGCCGAGGACCCGTCGGCCGTGCCGGTGGGCCTGGCCCGGATCAACCTGGACAACGGCACCGAGACCGGCGTCTCCGCCGTCGCGGTGGGCCTGGCCGGTCCGGTGGGATCGGTGACCCCACCGGCCGCGGGAGAGGTACTGGTGACCACAGGCGTCGACGACGAGGTGGGCGCCGGCGCCAGCCAGCTCAGCGTCGGTGGGGGCACCCTGGCTGTCGCCGGACATGTCGGCGATCTCTGGCACTCGCACACCCCCGTCGTGGTGACCGACCTCGACACCTGGAGAGAACTCGCCCCCCGCGGTGGGGCGGCCACCACCATGGCGGTGCAGGCGGACCCGGTGTCGGATGCCGCCGTTGACGGTTCGGGACTCGCGCTGGTCGACTCCGACGGTCTGGTGGGTGCTCTGCCCTCGCACCGGGCCGAGAACTCCTCGCTCACCACCATGACCTACATGCTGCTCGCGGTCACCGCCCTGGTCGTCGGCGCGTTCTTCGCGGTGTGGGGGATGCAACGCCGCCGCGACGTGGCCGTGCTCAAGGCGCTCGGTGCGTCCACCGCCGCAGTCGTCCGCGACTCGGTCGGCCAGGCCGCGATCGTGTTGGCCGTGGGCATCGGTGGCGGGGTCGGGATCGCCGCACTGTTCGGTCTGGCCGTGGGCGGCGCCGTGCCGTTCGTCGTCTCGGCCGGGACCACGCTCGTGCCGGCCGCGCTGCTCGCCGTGCTCGGCCTCGCCGGCGCCGCCGTCTCGCTACGGCCCGTCGTGACCGCCGACCCGAACTCCGCACTCGGGGCCGCCCGATGAACCGCTCCGACGCCGTCAGCCGCACCACCTCGTCGTCGTCGACTCCCGCGATCTCGCACGCCGGCCACACCTCAAGGAGAACCGCCATGCCCCGCACCGCACTACTCGACGCCCCCGCGACCACCGCGCTCAGGATGGAGGACGTGGTCCTGACCTTCCCCGATGGTGATGGCCGGGTCACCGCCGTCGACCACGTCTCGCTCTCGATCGATCGCAGTCGCAGCCTCGCAGTGACAGGCCCCTCCGGATCGGGTAAGTCCAGCTTGCTCGCCGTCGCCGCCACGCTCGCCAGGCCGGAAGCCGGGCAGGTGTGGCTGGAGACCCGGGACGGAGTGGTGGACCTGGCCGCGGTGAACCCGCGGCGTGCGGCGGAACTGCGGCGAGACGAGATCGGCATCGTGTTCCAACAGTCCAACCTGATCGAGTCGCTCACCGCCCGCGAACAGCTCGAGGCAATGGCATGGTTGGGATCGCGGCCGTCACGGGCGCGGCGTCGCGATGCGCGCGAGCGGGCCGACGAGCTTCTCGGCGTGGTGGGTCTCGCCGCGGCGGCCGATCGGTCGGTCGGGGCACTGTCCGGCGGGCAGCGGCAGCGGGTGGCCGTGGCGCGGGCGCTGATGACCGAGCCTTCGGTGCTGCTCGCCGACGAGCCCACCAGTGCGCTCGACTCAGAGTCCGGTCAGGTTGTCATGGATCTCCTCCTGAGCACCGCGCGCGAGTTCGAGGTGGCGCTGATGCTGGTCACGCACGACGCCACGATGGCGACCCGATGTGATGCGCAGATCCATCTGGTCGACGGCGCGGTGACGAAAGCGACAGGACGGTGAAGTGTTGGAAATCAGTGGTGAACCCGGAGGGACTTCCGGATGTCGGGCGGGGAATCCCGGGCGACGAGAACCCGAGAACTCGACGGTGGGCACTGGTAGTTTGACCTCGACCTTCGGCCACTGGCTCGGTGTCCGACAGCCCATGTAGGGGGCGCGAGTGTTCATCGATATGCACGAGCAGGAACGGCTCATGATCAACGCCGCGACGTTCTCCCCGTCGCTGATGGACGCTCAGCTCGTCGCCGAGCACGTGAGCGGCCATTTCCACAGTCACGACTGATCGGCGATGACCGGCCGACACGAAGCGCATCACGTCGACGATCCCGTCGGCGTGGTGAGTCAGGCACTCGCGACGCTCCGGAACCGGGGCGAGCGGGTCACCCGCGCACGACTACGCCTCCTCCACATACTCGCCGAGCGACACGACCACCTCACGGCAGAGGAGCTCGCCAGCCTCCTCCACGGGGAGGGCATACATCGGGCGACGGTCTACCGCACGCTCGAACTGCTCGTCGGGGCCGGCACGGTGACGCACCGTCAGCTGCCCGGCGGCGCCACGGCGTACCACATCGCCACCTCGAATCACCTGCACGGACACTGCGTCTCGTGTGGTGGGGTCGTGGCGTTACCCGTCGACACACTCGACCCGGTCGTGGAACGCCTGCGGGTGGGTCAGGGCTTCGAGGTGGACCCCAACCGCAGCTCGTTGGTCGGCACCTGCCGGGACTGCCGGGACCCGGTCGGGGGAGGGCCCGGCTGACGCATCAGACAGGATCGAGGACGGCGGGGCGCGCCCCCCGGCTGAACAGCAGCTGCGGCGTGCCGTCGACCGCCCGGATGTCCTCGGCCTCGATCCCGTAGACCGCTTCCACCCGGTCGGCGGCGAGCACCTCGTCCGGGGCGCCGACCGCCTGCACGGCGCCGTCGTCGAGCATCACCAGCGAGTCGCAGTACCGCGCGGCGAGGTTCAGATCGTGCAGGACCACCACGGCGGTGACCCCGAGGTCCCGGACGAGCTGCAGGAGCTGGTGCTGGAACCGGATGTCGAGGTGGTTGGTCGGTTCGTCGAGGAGCAGGCACCGCGCCTCCTGGGTCAGGGCCCGGGCCAGAAGGACGCGTTGCCGCTCACCCCCCGAGATCTCTTCGTAGCCCCGAGCCGCCAGATGGAGGGCTCCGACGCGGTCGAGGGCTCGAGCGGCGAGCTGCTCGTCCTGTCTCGTCCTCCGACCGAATGTGCCGAGGTGGGGGATCCGGCCCATCAGCACGACGTCCGCGACCGTGTGGACGAGGTCGCTGATCGGCTCCTGGACCACCACGGCGACGCGGCGTGCCAGGTGTCGCGCGGGGATCGTCCGGACCTCCCGCCCGTCCAGTGACACCGAACCGGTGTCCGGGACGAGTGAGCCGTAGAGAGTACGCAGGAGGGTGGTCTTCCCGCTCCCGTTCGGTCCGACGAGCCCGAGGACCTGCCCCTCGGGAACCGTGAACGACACATCGCGCAGCACGGTCGAATCGCCATAGGCGTGCGAGACACCGGAGACCTCGAGCGTCATCTGATTCCCCCCTCGAGCCGGGCACTGATCTTCTCGAGCCCCGCCACCGTCAACGGCGACGCCGGTTCGGTGAAGTTGAACAGCTGCGTGATCACCCGGCCCTCGGCCACGGCATCGATGGTCTGCGCGCCCGGGAGGGACGTCACCGCCCTCTCGACGCCGTCGTCGGGCCCCTGGTGCAGCAGGATCAGCACGTCGGGATCTGCGGAGATGAGCTGCTCGAACTGGACCTCGAACACCCGCTCGTCGTTCGCCGCGAAGACGTTGTCCAGCCCGGCGGCCTCGAGTTGGGGTTGGGCCATGCTGCCGCTGCCGTAGGCGTAGAGCGGCCCACCACCGGTGGACGGATAGAGAACTGCCGCGGTTCTCCTGTCCCGCCCGGCGGTGCGCGCCCTGACCGCGTCCACCCGGGAGCGGAGGTCGTCCACCAGGGCGGCCGATTCCCCGCGCCGGTCGAAGACCTGACCGTAGCGGTCGATCTCGGCGTAGAGCGTGTCGAACGACGCCTCCACGGTGTCGCCCGGGCAGAGCAGTTCCTGGACCATGACCGTGGCGCCGGCGCCGGCCAACGTCTCGCGGGAGATGCCGTCGAGCTGGCCCAGAACGAGGTCCGGGGTCTGAGCGATGATCTGCTCCTGCGAGATCACCACGTGGCCCGATGCGTCGACGTCGTCGGAGAGCGCCGGCACCCGCGAGACGGCGCCGGCGAGCTGGTCGTCGTAGTACTCCAGCGGAAACGACCCGGCGCGGGCGCTCACCCGGTCGAACACCCCGATGCCGTCCAGGATCGTGACCGGGGCGCTCTCGAGCAGCATGACCCGCTCGGGGGGTGCGTCGAAACGGATCTCGGTACCGCAGTTGTCCACGACCACCGGGAAGCCGTCAGGCACGCCACCGACCGCCCCGGAACCGGGAGCTGTGGTGCACCCGGGGAGCATGGCGATCGCGAGGGCCGGGGCAGCGATCCGGAGGGTTCTGCGGGACGGGTGGCTCACTGGCGGGGGCCTCTCGAGATCGGCGTCGGGCGGTGCTCCGGGGGCGGGGTCATCGGCTAAGAGGGTCGGGTGGTGGCTCGCCGGACGAGCATCACCAGGAACGGAGCGCCCACGAGCGCGGTCAGGATGCCTATCGGGAGCTCCCGGGGCTGCATCAGGATGCGGCCGACCGCGTCTGCCCAGATGAGCAGAGCTGCGCCGAGCAGCGCGGTGACGGGGAGAAGTCTGGAATGGGCTGCCCCGACCATGCGTCTGGCGAGGTGGGGGACGACCAATCCGACGAACCCGATCGCCCCGGCGGCGGCCACGGACACCCCGGTGCACAGCGAGACAGCCAGCAGCAGGTGGATTCGCGTGCGGTCGGGGCGGACGCCGAGCGCCAGAGCGGTCTCGTCGCCCATGGCCAGGGCGTCGAGGCGAGGTGACGAGAGCACGAAGAAGGCCCCGCTGGCGAGAGTCACCAACAGGACCAGGGCGAGGAGTGGGCCCCAGCGGGCGAGTGCGAGTGACCCGAGCATCCAGAACATCACCGAACGAGAGCCCTCGGGATCGTCCGAGGCGAAGACCAGGAAACTCGTCGCGGCGGAGAGGGCGTACCCGACGGCGATACCGGCCAGCAGCAAGCGCACCGACGTGACCCGGCCATTGGAGCGGGCGAGCGCGAAAACGAGCAGTGATGCCGCCAGTGCCCCGATGAACGCACTGACCGGGAGCGCGTACTGCCCGGCCCCGGTGGCGAAGCCGAAGAGGATGGATCCGGCGGCCCCGGTCGAGGCTCCCGACGAGATCCCCAGGACGTACGGCTCGGCGAGGACATTCCGGACCATCGCCTGGAGCGCGACCCCGCTGATCGCCAGCGCCGCGCCGACAGCCGCGGCGAGTAGCACACGCGGCGCCCGCACCTCCCAGATGATCGCCTCTTCGGCCGGTGTCCAACCCGGGGTGACCGGAAGACCGAGGTGGAAACCGACCACCGGGACGACGGTGTCCGAGGTGACCCCCGAGGGCCCCAGGCCGAGACACAGGATCGCACTGGCCACCACGACCATGAGTAACGCCCAGGTCCACCCGAGGGCCCGGCGGCGAGGCGATGCGTCGAGGCGTGTGAGAGCCGGTCCCGCTGGACTTCTGCGAAGCAGTCCGGCTCCCACGGCAACCTCCGGAACTGGGCGGCGGCCCGGCGTCCTGCGACAATGTTGCACCTAGGCTAACAGCGCTGAACCAGTAGCGGATCGCCCGCCACTTGATGGTCTATCCGCCCCCGCTCGCCAGGCCTTGTCGTCGTCCGGGCCGCCCCCGGTCCGGTGGCGGGCGTAGCCTGCTCCGGTGACCAGCGCTCCCAGACCATCCACCGCGCCCACCGCACGCCGCGTCCAGATGGCCCTCCTCGCCCTGGCGCTCGGCGGGTTCGGCATCGGCGTCACCGAGTTCGCGGCGATGGGTCTCCTGAGGTCGATCGCCGATGACTTCGGGCTCACCGAACCGCAGGCGGGACACGTGATCACCGCCTACGCCCTCGGCGTGGTGGTGGGAGCCCCGCTGCTGACCATCTGGACCTCCCGCTGGCGGCGACGCACCCTGTTGCTGGTGCTCATGACGCTGTTCACGGTCGGGAACGCGGCCGCGGCCTTCTCGCCCACCGCGGAGATCCTGATCGCGGCGCGATTCGTCGCCGGCATCCCGCACGGGGCCTACTTCGGGGTGGCCTCGCTGGTGGCGGCCTCCCTCGTCGGCCCGGGGAAGCAGGCGCGGGCGGTGTCCCTGGTCCTGCTGGGGCTCTCGGTGGCCACCGTGATCGGCGTCCCGGCGGCCACCTGGCTGGGTGAGGCCGTGGGTTGGGAGGCGGCGTTCCTCGCGGTGGGGGTGATCGGCGCGCTGACCGTGGCCGCGATCCTCGTCGTCGTCCCCGAACCGCCCGGTGGTGAGCCCGTCCGCGCCCGCGAGGAGTTGGCCGCATTGGCCCGCCCGCAGATCCTCGCCACCCTCGCGGTGGGCTGCGTGGGCTTCGGCGGGATGTTCGCGGTCTACACCTACATCCAGTGGACGATGGTCGACGTCGCCGGGATCGACCGGGGCTGGATGCCCGCGGTCCTGGCCGTCTACGGGCTCGGGATGGTCGCCGGCAACCTGCTGGGCGGCGTGGTCGCGGACCGGGACCTCGACCGCGGGCTGGTCGCGATCGCCTCGATCATGACCGTCGTGCTGGCGCTGTTCGCGGTGGCCGCGCACCATCCGGTCACGGCGCTCGTGGGGTTGTTCCTCGTGGGGACGACGGGGTCCGCGCTGGTGCCCGGGCTCCAGACCCGCCTGATGAAGTACGCCGGTCGCGGGCAGACGCTGGCGGCCGCGCTCAACCACTCGGCGCTCAACGCCGCGAATGCGCTGGGGGCGTGGCTCGGCGGGATGGTGATCGCCCTCGGGTTCGGTTACACGTCGCCGGCGCTCGCGGGTGCGGCCCTGGCGGCGGCCGGACTGGTGATCCTGGTGGGCGCGGTGTGGACGGCTCGTCGGTCGGCGGACCGGGGCGAGCTCAGGACGGGCGACAACAGGACGGGTGAGCTCAGGGCCGGGTGAACTCAGGGCCGGGTGACCTCAGGACGGGGTGAGCGCGGGGACGAGCCACCGCTCCAGGAGGGCGCGGACCTCGGCCTCCGGCCGCGGGATCTCGGTGGACGAGTCCAGCAGGGAGATGAGCAACCGCATGATCATCTCGGCAAGACCGTCCAGGTCGGCGTCGGTGACCCCGGCGTCGGCCCACTCCACGGGGAACCGGCGCAGCATCGCCGAGCCGTACTCGAGCATCAGCGGCGAGGTGGCGGCCCGGCTGAAGGTGGCGGTGTCGCCGAGTTGGAGCAGCAGGCTCAGTCGGGGGTCGTTCGGCACGGTGTGCAGGCAGAACAGGACGCCCTCGACCACGGCCTCGGCGGGGGACCGGCTGCCGCCCAGGTGCGAGACCAGTCGGTCGACAAAGTCCTCGGCCCCCCGGGCCGCCACCGCGCTCACGATCTCGCTGACGTTGCCGAGGTGCCGGTACACCGTCTGCCGCGTCACCCCGAGTTCGGCGGCGACGTCCGAGAGCGTCGTCTTGGCGACCCCGTGTCGATCGATGAGTCCGGCGGTGGCGTCGATGATGCGCTGACGCGCCTCCTCCTCGTCCGCCGGGGGCCGCCCGCCCCACCCGTGTCTGGCCATGGGGTCAGGGTGTCACATCGGCCTGGCGCGTCTGCGGGCCCTCGGTGCTGGTGGGAGACCCGCCGGAACCGGTGGGTGCGGCGACCGTGCCGCCTGGTGCCCGGCCCGGTGACTGTCCCGGAGACTGGCCCTGTGCGCGGGACCGAGTGCGGGTCGCCAGGGTGGCCGCGATGACGAACCATGTCGCGGCAGCAAAGCAGGCGAGCGCGTACCAACCGTTGCCGATCGGGGTGCCGTCGGCGGTGACCCCGTCGGTCGCGCCCAGGAACGCCGGGAGCGCCGCGATCCAGAACAGCGCGTGCACGACCACGTAGACGGCGGGATACACGCGGACGAACGCGGGCGAGGCGAACGGCTCCGCCGAGCCCCGCCACGTCCGGCGCGTGCCGTCGGCCAGCAACCACAGGCCCACCAGCCACAGGATGCCCAGGAATGTCCAGAGGATGACCAACTGGAGGGTCCCGGCCCCCTCTGCGTCGACGCCCACCCTGGTGGGCGCGGCGAGGATCACCATGAGGACAGGGGTGAGCACGCCGGCGAGCACCGTGCGCCAGGCGATCGAACCGCCGCCCAGGTGCGCGGCATCGCCCAGGGGAGTGGCGTCGCGCGGGGGCGCCGCCGAGCGCCGTTTCCCACCCAGGAGCTTCACGACCAGCCACACCATGACACCGAACGAGACCGAGGCGAACACCCACATGCTGTTCATCGGCACGGAGGCGAACATCGGCTGGTTGATCATGTTCTCCGGGTTCCACGCCCACCACTTGAGCTGCGGACCGAGCTGGTCAAAGATCTCGTAGAACACCTGGCTGGCGAACGCGGTGGCGATCGCGCCGATCGCGGCACCGCGGCGCTCGAAGATCCCCAGCGCCCGGACGAGCTCGTAGGTGATCTGCGAGATCACCGCGTAGAACGCCACGATGTACAGCGGCAACCGGTCGAACATGAACTGCACCGTGAAGACGTTGTGGGAGAAGATGAAGCCCACGTAGTCCTGCAGCCCGAACCACTCGGGGAAGTAGAGCGGCGGTTCGATGACGGCGAGGTAGATCAACGAGGCGAACCACAGGCCGAGGTTGATGGGGTCGCCGTCGCGCCGCCAGCGCCGCCACGCGTGGACCAGGGCGAAGATCGCCCCGGCGATGATCAGGACCTCGAGAAGGGGCATGGTCCAGTGTTCGAGCCCCAACGGCGAGCGCACCGCCGCGACGGGGTCGGCGTCGTCGCAGGCGAAGCCGAGGAAGTCCGCGACCTGCCGCGCGTCGGGTCCACAGGAGTAGGCCATGGGTCAGTCCTGCTTCCGGCTGGTGGGTGCCTGACCGGCCGGTGCCTGATCGGTCAGGGTCGGGGAGGCGGCCGCGGCCAGCTCGACCGGGTGCGACGGGTCGGTGTAGTCGGTGCCCGGCGGGTCGAGCCGGATGTCGAAACCGGCGGGGACGACCGTGCGTCCGAGGAGTTCGCGCACCCTGTGCCGGGCCAGCCCGAACAGGAACCGCGGGTCGGTCATCATGTCCCGCAGCGACTTGTCCATGTTGAACACCGCCGTGAACGTCCGCTCCACGTGATCGTCCTCGCGGGCGGCCGCGGTGATGGCGTTGAACACCGGCCAGGACACCCGGGCCATGATCTTGCGGCGCCACGCCGGGGCGACCTCGGTTCCCTCGGCGATGTCGTACCCCTGGTCGCGGGCCATGGCGAGCATCCACGGCACCTCCAGCGAGACCCGCTGCCGGTCGAGGAAGTCGCGGACGAACCCGGTGTCCAGGTGGCGGTGCTCGGACAGGACCTCTGCCAGGACGACGGCAGAGCTGGCGGCCGAGCTCATGCCCTGGGCGTAGAACGGGTTGAACGCGCAGATGGCGTCGCCGATCGAGACCAGCCCGAGCGGCGGGTGCCCGAGTTCGTCATAGCGTCGCCACTTGTTGCCCGTCGCCCGGGTGAGGTGGACCTCGGAGAGCGGGGTACTCGCGCGCATGGCGGCGGCGAACGACGGGGCGCGCAGCTTCTCGGCGGCGGCCTCGAACGCCTCCGGATTGCGCGGCATCTCCAGGCCCCAGGAGCCCATGCACGCGATCGCGCGGTCGCCGTCGATGGGGAAGAAGTTGGAGAGGTACTCGTGCTCGTCGGGGTGCGGCCCGGGGTCCTGCGTCGGGGTGAGCACCAGGTGCTTCCACCACCACGACGGTGGTCGCTGCTCGGACTCGGGCAACCGGTACCAGCGGGAGGTGTAGGTGACCTTGGCGTCGAGGGTCTTCTCTGGGGCGGTGGACCACCCGGCGGCCACGAGCCAGTCCCGGACCGAGGAGCCCCGGCCCAGTGCGTCGACGACGAGGTCGGCGTCGAGAGTCCGCGTGTCACCGGCGGAATCCCGGTACTCGACGCCCCTGACCCGGCCGTTCACGGTGCCACCGCTGGTCGAGTCGAGCCCTGAGACGGTCACGCCCTCGCGGATCTCCACATTCGACAGCTCGCGGACCTTGTCCCGCAGGACGCGTTCCATCAGCACGCGGGAGGAGTAGATCATCGTCATGGTGCTGGACTTGCGCGGCCCCCAGCCGTCCTTCTCGCCGTAGGCGGCCTCCATCGAGGGCATGAGCAGCATCCCGCCGGCCTCGAGGAGCGACTCCTCGAAACCGGGGAAGATCGCGCCCATCGCGCGGCGCCCGGCGTTGAGGACGAAGTGCGGGTGCTTGCTCTGCGGGACGCCGCGCCGGTGCTGCGCGCCGGGCGGCAGCTCGTCGCGCTCGAGGACGATCACGCGCTCGAAGTGCGGGGCGAGAACGCCGGCCGAGCACAGGCCCGCCACGCTCCCGCCGAGGACGACTGCTGTGGCTCCGTGGGTCACGGGGTTCCCTTCATTCATACAATGATCGTCCTAATGTATGAATGTATGGCCGGTGTGTCAATGGTCACGTCGGAGACGGTCGGTAGCCTGAACGGCGTGAGCCTCACCGTCAGCACCGTCAACGTCAACGGGATCCGCGCCGCCGTCAAGGAGCGCTCGGAGACCAACCTCGGATTCCTGCCCTGGCTGGAGAGCAGCGGAGCAGACGTGGTCGCGCTCCAGGAGGTGCGCGCCGACGAGGATCAGGCCCGCAAGGCCCTCGCCCCCGCGCTCGACGCCGGATGGCACCTCATCGGTTCGGCCTCCTCGCTCAAGGGTCGGGCCGGGGTCGCGATCCTGTCCAGGCAGGAGCCGTCGGAGGTGCGCATCGGCCACGGTGATCCCGAGTTCGCCGAGTCCGGCCGCTACATCGAGGCGACCTACCCCGGCGCGATCGACGGCGAGACCGTCACCGTCGCCAGCCTCTACCTGCCCTCCGGGACGGCCCAGACGCCCAAGCAGGACGAGAAGGACCGCTTCATGGCGAGCTTCCGCGAGCACCTGGCCGAGCGGGCGGAGAGCGTCGGCGCCCGGGACGGCCACGAGATGATCGTCTGCGGAGACTGGAACATCGCTCACCACGAGGTGGACCTCAAGAACCACAAGGGCAACCACAAGAGCTCGGGCTTCCTACCCCACGAGCGCGAGTGGATGACCGGGATCTTTGCCGACGGCAGCGGCTGGACGGACATCGTCCGCCACCGCCGCCCCGACGAGGTCGGTCCCTACTCGTGGTGGTCCATGCGCGGGAAGGCGTTCGACACCGACGCGGGCTGGCGCATCGACCTCCAGGTGGTCTCGGACGGGCTTGTCGATCGCGCTGTCGCGGACCGGGTGGACCGGGCGAGTGCCTGGGACATGCGCTGGTCGGACCACGCACCGGTGACCGTCGTCTACGAGTGACGACGTCTGTCCGCGAGTGACGACGACGACGAGGCCGTACGCCTCGGGCGGGCCCGCGTTCGCGGATGCCGCCCGACGGGCGGGTCCGTAACCTCGGCATCATGACCAAGTATGCGACCGCCGAACGACCCGATCGAGCCGGGCTCGACGATTTCCTGCGCTCCCGCCACCGCGCCGTGCTGATCACCCGTCGGTCGTCGGGCGAGCTGCAGAGCTCGCCGGTGACCTGCGGGCTCGATGCCGAGGGGCGCCTCACCGTGGCCACCTATCCGCAGCGCGCGAAGGTGGCCAACATCCGCCGCGACCCCGCCGTGAGCGTGTGCGTTCTCTCCGACGACTTCAACGGCCCGTACGTGCACCTGGACGGCACCGCGGAGATCGTGGACCTGCCCGAGGCGGTCGAGCCGCTGGTCGACTACTTCCGCAGCATCGCCGGTGAGCACAGCGACTGGGACGAGTACCGCGCGGCGATGGTCAAGCAGGGCAAGTGCCTCATCCGGGTGCGGATCGACGGGTGGGGCCCGGTCGCCACCGGCGGCTTCCCGCCGGAAAAGGAGTAGCCCGCCGGCAGTTGAGGGCGTGAGCAGTAGCCCGCCGGCAACGGTTGAGGGCATCAGCAATAGCTGGTCGGCGCCGTGGGATGATGGATGCCATGTCTGAGCAGTCCTCCTCCGCAGCTCCCACGCCCGAGTCCGGGCCGGCCGGGGCGCAGGCCCCCGCCAAGCGCCAGCGTGTCCTTTCGGGCATCCAGCCCACCGCCGATTCGTACCATCTCGGCAACTACCTGGGCGCCGTGCGGCAGTGGGTGGACCTGCAGGACGACTACGACGCCTACTACTTCATCCCCGACCTGCACGCGATCACCGTGATGCAGGACCCCAAGGAGCTGCGCGAGCGGGTCTTCCGCGGCTGCGCGCAGTTGCTCGCCCTGGGCGTCGATCCGGCCCGCTCGGTGCTCTTCGTGCAGTCGCACGTCCCCGAGCACGCCGAGCTGGCCTGGGTGCTGGGCTGCATCACCGGGTTCGGCGAGGCCGCGCGGATGACCCAGTTCAAGGACAAGTCCGCCAAGCAGGGCACCGAGGGCACCACGGTGGGCCTGTTCACCTACCCGGTGCTCATGGCCGCCGACATCTTGCTCTACCGCCCGCACCTGGTGCCGGTGGGCGAGGACCAGCGCCAGCACCTCGAGCTCACGCGCGACCTGGCGATGCGGTTCAACTCGCGCTTCAAGAAGACCTTCGTGGTGCCCGAGGGCAAGATCCTCGAGGGCTCGGCCAAGATCTACGACCTGCAGGATCCCACGTCCAAGATGAGTAAGTCCGGCGTCAACCCCAAGGGCGTCGTCAACCTGCTCGACGACCCGAAGGTCTCCGCGAAGCGCATTCGCAGCGCCGTGACGGACTCCGACGGCGACATCCGCTTCGACCGCGAGATGAAGCCGGGCGTCTCCAACCTGCTCACGGTCCAGTCGGCGTTCAGCGGGCGTCCGGTCGCCGACATCGTGGCCGACTACCAGTCCGCGGGTGCGGGGTACGGCGCCCTCAAGTCCGACACCGCCGACGCGCTCGAGGCGTTCGTGACCCCGCTGCGGGGTCGGTTCGACGAGTACATGTCCGACCGGGGCGAGCTCGAGCGGATCCTCGCCGACGGCGCCGAGCGCGCCCGGGCGGTGGCGGGGCCGGTCCTCTCGCAGGTGTACACCGCGGTCGGGTTCACCGCGCCCCGCCGCGGCTGACGCCACCCGGCCAGCGCTAGTCGGTAGGCGGATACAAGTCCCCGTTGGCGGACATCGCCGGTCGGTTGGCGGACTCAAAGTGCGATTCTGAGGCCCGGATTGAACCTGCTGCCCGCCAACCTGCACGAGGTGTCCGCCAACCGGCAGGGGCTCAGGCTTCGCGGGTGCCCTGCTGGTAGACCTGCTTCCAGTCCGAGCCCGTCCGCTGCCAGATTGAACTGCGGAGCGAGGACACCCCGTCCGAGCCGGATGCCCGCCACAACACCAGCACCACGTCGTCGCCGAGGCGCCGCGTCTCCAGCACCTCGAGGTCCACGTCCTCGAGCGAGCTGCCCCCCATAGAGCCGCCCGCGTCTCCGAGTTCGCGACGCGTCTGCACCCGGCCCGCGCTGTCGACCTGCCGCCACCGCACGTCCAGCAGGCGGGTGAGCTTCTTGCGGTCCCCGCGCACGGCGTCGGTGAGGAGGGACCGCTCGAGGTCGACGACGAGGTCCTCGATCGCGTGGCCGGCGGGTGCGGCCGCGGGCCCGGAGTCCGCGGGACGGGCAGAGGAGTGCGCGTCCACCGAGAACAGGTCGGGCTCGTCGGCGGTGCCAGAACTCGTCGTCGTCGTCGTCGTCGTCGTCGCCGTCGCCGTCGACTTTCGCACGTCGCCTTCTCCGCCGGCGGGGGGCGGGACGAACGGATCGTCACCGGCACCGACCGAGCGGGCACCCGGGAAACCGGGGCCGGCCTTGGGTTCCTTCCGCGCCGCGTGCGCCTTGGCGGCGCCGTTGGCCAGGACGTCGGCCTTCTCGTTGAGCTCGTGACCGGCGTGGCCCTTGACCCACTCGAAGGTGACCTGGCGCCCGCGCATCGCCTCGTCCAGGGCCTTCATCACCTCGACGTTCAGCACGGGCTTGCCGTCGGCCTTCTTCCAGCCCTTTCGCTTCCAGCCGGCCATCCACTTGGTCACCGAATTGATGACGTACTGCGAGTCGCACAAGACGTGGAGCGGCTCATCAGAGTGCGCGGTCTGGCGCAGCAGGTCCAGGACGGCCGCCAGTTCGCCCTGGTTGTTGGTGCCACGTGACCAGCCGCCGCAACGCCACCGCTCGTCGTCGATGTACCAGGCCCAGCCGGCTGGTCCAGGGTTCCCGAGTGCGGAGCCGTCCGCGGCGGCGATGATCGTCACGGGTAGCGATCCTGCCACCGTGACGACCGCCACCGCCCACCGGACCCGCGCCGTGGCGGCGGGGGATCGGTGGGCGGTGGCCGGTGGGCGGCAGCCGGTCGGCGGCTATCCGTTCAACTCGTCCGGCTCGATGCGGTCTGGCTCGGTAGCGTCTGACTCGATGCCGTCGATGCTGTCGAGGTCGTTCTCGGGGGAGCGCCTGGCTTCGTCGAGCCTGGCGGCCTTGGCGGCCTCCCGCATCTCGATGCCGTCGGTGACAAAGTCCCCGACCTCCTTGGCGATGGAGCCGATCGCGTCGGTGATGATCATGGTGACGCGGCCGACCAGGGAGGCGCCCGCCTGGACGCTCGCCTGGACCTGGTCCTTGTTCCGCTCGAAGTCGCTCATCGGGCTGCCCCCTCCGTCATTGGTGACCACGAAGGTACCCCGGCTCAGGCGGCCGGCGACACCTTCCGGCGCTCGATGAGCACGGCCGGCGTGTCCGCCGGGGTGGGCGGCAACGGCAGGGCCAGGCGGAACATCTTGGACCAGACGTTCCCGACCTGCTTGTGCAGCGGGCCGGTGGTGTACGGCAGTCCGTGCTCCTCGCACAGCGCCCGCACCTTGTCAGCGATCTCCGGGTACCGGTGCGCGGGGAGGTCGGGGAACAGGTGGTGCTCGATCTGGAAGGAGAGGTTGCCGGTGGCCAGGTGCATGAGCGGGCTGCCCGAGATGTTGGCCGAGCCGAGCATCTGGCGCACGTACCACTCGCCGCGGGTCTCCTCCGCCGTCTCCTCCTGGGTGAACACCTGCGCACCGGACGGGAAGTGCCCGCAGAAGATCACCGAGAACGCCCAGACGTTGCGGACGAGGTTGGCGGTGAGGTTGCCGGCGAACGTCAGGGGGAACAGCGGGCCGGTGAGCGCGGGGTGGACGATGTAGTCCTTGGTCACCTGCCCGCGGATCTTGCTCCACCATCCGGCCAGGAGGACCTTGACGTCGGACCACTTGCGCTTGCCCTTGAGCACGTTGTCGTACTCGAGGTCGTGGAGCATCACGCCCCACTCGAAGCCCATCATGAGCAGGAACGCGTACACCGGGTTGCCCAGGCGGATGGGATTCCACGGCTGCTCGTACTCCATGCGCAGAATGCCGTACCCGATGTCCCGGTCCAGGTCGAGGATGTTGGTGTGCGTGTGGTGCATGTAGTTGTGCGAGTGCCGCCACTGGTCGGACGGGCACACGTTGTCCCACTCGAAGCTGGACGAGTGGAGCATGTCATCGCGCATCCAGTCGTACTGGCCGTGCATGACGTTGTGGCCGATCTCCATGTTGTCCAAGATCTTGGACGCGCTCAGCGCCGCGACCCCGGCGAGCCAGGCCGGCGGCAGGAAGCCCAGGAACATCAGGCCGCGGCCGGTCAGCTCCAGGCGGCGCTGCATGCGCACGACGTTCAGGATGTAGTCGCGGTCGGCCGTCCCGAGGTCGGCGACCACGCGGTCGCGGATCGCGTCGAGCTCGCGCCCGATGATCTCCACCGACTCGGCGGACAGGACCACCGGCTCGGGCGCGGAGGCGACCGTCTTCTTGGCCTTGGCAGCCTTCTCCGGCTTGGCAGGCTTTTCTGCCTTTTCGGGCTTCGGCGCCTTCTCGGCCTTGACCTTGGGAACCTTCGCGGGCTTCGGCGCCTTGTCGGCCTTGACCTTGACGACCTTCTCGGGCTTCGGCGCCTTCTCGGCCTTCGGGTTCTTGGGGCGGATGGTGGGGAGCTGCAGGAGAGTCATGATGGGTGTCCTTCCGGGTGTTCCGGGTGGGTCGTGCAGGTGGGTCGTGCGGAGTCTGGGTGGTTCTAGAGCTCGATCTCGACGTCGCCGACGGGCGCGGAGACACAGATCTGGACGTGGCAGCCGGGTGTGGTGTCGACCTCACCCGTCCGCAGGTCGCGGGTGGCACCGGAGACGCGGACGGCGGTGCAGGTGTGGCAGATGCCCATGCGGCACCCGTGCTTGGGGTTCAGTCCCGCGGCCTCGGCGCCCTCGAGGAGCGTGGTGCCGGCGTTGTGGGCGGACACGCCGCTCGTCAGGTGGGTGACGGTGCCCCCGTCGCCGTCCGGCACGGGGCCGGTGGTGGCGGAGAACCGCTCACGCAGGACGCCGGCGTAGCGCTCGGCGCCGAGGGCGTCGGCAAGCCCGTCGGCCAGCCCCTCGGGTCCGCAGAGGAACACGGTGGCGTCGGCGTGCCAGGGCGCCACGTTGCTGAGATGCTCGGCGGTGAGGTGGCCGGCCAGGCCCTCCGGAGACGGATCCCCGGTGGTGGCGACCACCCGGACATCGACTCCCGCGCGCGAGAGTTCGCGGATCCGGTCGGCGAACGGGACGTCCTCCGCTCGACGGGCGTAGTGCAGCCAGGCCACGCGGCCGGCCTTCCCGTAGCGGCTGTCGTTTTCACCGCTGCGGTTCTTGACGCAGTGGCCCTCGCCGGCGAGGGTGGAGGCGATCGCGAGCATCGGGGTGATCCCGCTGCCCCCGCTCACCAGCAACACGTCGGCCGGCCGGTTCTCGGGCAGGGAGATTTCCCCGACCGGATCCCCCAGGAGAAGGCGCATCCCGGGAACCGCCTCGGTCCACAAGTATTCGGAGACGACGCCGCCCGGGTGGCGGCGGACGGCGATGGTCGCCAGCCGGTCGGCGCGGGTGGCCGCATCGACGGGCGAGTAGTGGCGGCGGTGCACGACGCCGTCCACCACCACGCCGATCTCGAGCGCGGCACCGGGGACGGGTCGGTCGACGCCGGTCGGGAGGCGGAGCGTGAGCACGGTGACGTCGGGGACGGGCCGGTCGACGGCGACGACGGTTGCGCCGGTCGGATCATCGGACCAGGCCAGGCCGAGCGAACGAACGTAGTGCTCGGGCGGATGCGGGGTCAGCAGGGTGCGGGTGATCCCGCGGGAGAAGAGTCGGCTGATGGTCGGGGCGGTCATGAGGACCTCCGGAAGGTGTTGGTCGGTGTGATCGGGCATCGGCGGACGCGGCCTGCTTCCGTGATGTGCGCTCACACTTCTCTGGGGTGCGGCCGCACTACGGGGGCGTATCCGTCCGATTCGACCACCGGACGGGTTTGAGTGTACATACGTTCTCTCAAATGAAAAGGAGCTGGAATGTCGCCTGGGTCACACTCCGCGGCCGGGGGCGGCCGACATGCGTATATGCCCCTGAAACGATAGAGTTGCCGACGTGGCGAGACCGGGAACCAGGGCCGAACAGAAGCAGCACACACGTGCACTCATCGTCGCCGCCGGCCGCAAAGCGGTGGCCACCCGCGGCTTCGCCGGGCTGGTGGTCCGCGAGCTCGCCCGCGACGTCGGCATCGTCCCCACCGCCTTCTACCGGCACTTCGAGTCCGTGGACACGCTGGCCACCGAGCTGGCGTCCGGGGCGGCCGAGGCGCTGGCCAGGCTTGTCGACGACCTGGTGTCCGCGCCGGCCGCGGACCCCGCCGCGGATTGGCCGGCCCGGGCTGCCGCCGCGGCCGTGGAAGACCCGCAGACCTGGTCCGTGCTCGCCCGCGGGCTGGTCGACACCGCCCACCCCGACCACCGGGTGCTCGCCGGAGCCGTCGATTCCGCACGCCGCAGGCTGGGGATCACCCTGGGACGGCTCGAGACGCTCTCCGGAGCGGACGGCAGCGCCGTGGACATCGCGGCGGACCTCGTCGTCGTCGTCCTCCTGCGGCTACTGGTGGAGGTGGCGGTGGGGTACGACGCCCGCGCGGCCGTTGAGGAGTGCACCGGACGCGTGCGGGTGATCCTCGCCGGCGCGGGCGCGGTGTCCTGACGGGCGCGGTGAACCGTCGGGGTCAGCGGCGCGACCGCAGCGTCAGCCCCGCACCCGCCAGCACGATCACTCCCCCCGCGCCCAGGGCGAGCCAGGGACCGTAGCGCTCGATCAGTGAACCGTCCGCGGTGCTCGCGCGGGTCTGTCCGACCGTGCCCAGTGGGCCGGAGGCCAGCTGCTCGTCCGCATGATCGGCATCGTCAGCCGACGTCTGGGGCCCGTCGACCAAACGCCCCACGGTGTCGTCGGTGGCGAACCCGGCGTCGAGCAGCAACGCCGCTTGCTCCCACGGCGCCTTGGGTACGCGCGTGCCGTCGAGCAGAACAACGGCCAGCCGCCGCCCGTCCCGCTCCGCAGCACCGATGAACGTGTGGCGGGCGTCGTCGGTGAATCCGGTCTTGCCGCCGATCGCGCCCGGATAGTTGTAGAGGAGCCGGTTGTCGTTGGCCAACACGAACCCGGGGTTGACCACGCTGCCGTCCGCGCGCACGGTCGGCCCGGCGTTGGCGGGCGCGGCCGCGGGGTCCGGTGCACCCGCGCCCTCGCCGGCGGGATACCCGGGGAACCCGGACATCTGCGTGCCCACGATCCGCGCGAACTCGGGGCGGGTCATGGCGTCGCGAAAGATCAGTGACATGTCGTATGCCGTCGACATCATCCCCGGCCCGTCCAACCCGTTCACGGTGGCGACGTGCGTGCTCTCGGCCCCGAGTTCCGCGGCGTGGGCGTTCATCGCCTCGACCGTCGCCTCGATCCCGCCCATCTGGTGCGCGAGCACGGTGGCGGCGTCGTTGCCCGACGACATCAGGAGCCCGCTCAGCAGCCGATCGACGGAGTACTTCCCGCCCGGCCCGATGCCCACGAGGCTGCCCTCGGCGCCCTGGAGATCCGCGTCGGTGACCTCGATGATCCGGTCCGCCTGGAGGCGGTCCAGGACAACCGAGGCGAGCAGGGTCTTGATCACGCTCGCCGGGCGGTAGCGACCGTGGGGATCGCGGGCGGCCACCACCTCGCCGGTGTCCAGGTCCGAGACCAGCCAGGCGCTCGCGGTGACCTCACCGGGCACGTCGAACCCGGCCGGAGCCGCCACATCGCAGCTGTTCAGCGACTCGCCGCCCGCGGGAGTCTCCGGAACCGGGGGAGGGGCGGGGGAGGTCTGTCCGGGCAGCGGGACCTCGGACGCGTCGACGGGTGCGGGCGGCGTGGTGCGGTACGGGCAGCCCGTGAGATCGCGGGGGGTGTCGAAGTACTCGGACGATGTGGTCGACGGCAACACGGCCGCCGGCGGCGGAACGGAGAGCGGGAGTTGGGCTTGCGAGTGTCCGATCGGGGGTTCGACGGCCGCAGCGGGGCCCGCGAACGCTGCCGGCGCCAGGCCCACGAGTACGGCCGAGATGAGGCCGGCGGCTCGGGATGCAGGGCGTCGACGCGGGGGGTTCACGGGTCCCGAGTCTACGTCCGGTGATTGGTGCCTCGAACCGGACCCGCTGGTGGACGGGGCTTGCGAGGCCCGGTTGATGCCCCACCCGCGCCGCGACGGAGCCATCGGCGGTGCGCAGCTAGCGGGGGGACGAACTGGTGCGAGCAAAGCAGCAGCCCGACCGACGCCGGTTGCGCTGGCTCTTCGGCTCGCGCTGCGTGTCTGGTCCCTACCGCCAGCGCACCCCGGGGGTTCGCGTACAGACCGCCAGCGCGGCTCAAAGAGGCAGCGTATCCCGAGGGAGGTGTGCTGCGTGTCTGCTCGTGGGCGCGGCTCCCGGGCGCTGCTGCTCGTGGAGGCGACTCCCTAGCGCCCTGCCCGCGAGCGCCCTGCCTGTGGCGGGAAAATGCCGGCGGGGCCGCACCCTCCGTGAATGGAGAGTGCGGCCCCGGCCGGTGTTGCGTCACGGCACCCGGGCGCCGTGAACGCCCAGATCAGCGCGCGAAGAGCAGTGCGCGCTTGACCTCCTGGATCGCCTGCGTGACCTGGATGCCGCGGGGGCAGGCGTCGGTGCAGTTGAAGGTGGTGCGGCAGCGCCACACGCCCTCGGCATCGTTGAGGATGTCCAGACGCTCGGCAGCGGCCTCGTCCCGCGAGTCAAAGATGAACCGGTGCGCGTTGACGATCGCCGCCGGGCCGAAGTACGACCCGTCGGCCCAGAACACCGGGCACGAGGTCGTGCAGCAGGCGCAGAGGATGCACTTGGTGGTGTCGTCGAAGCGGGCCCGGTCGGTCGGGGACTGGATGCGCTCGGCCGTCGGATGGTTACCCGACGTGATGAGGTACGGCATGACGTCGCGGAACGACTTGAAGAACGGCTCCATGTCGACGTACAGGTCCTTCTCCACCGGGAGCCCACGGATCGGGGCGATGGTGATGGTGATGGACTTGCCGTCCTTGGGGAGCAGATCCTTCATGAGGACCTTGCACGCCAGGCGGTTGACGCCGTTGATGAGCATGGCGTCCGAACCACAGACGCCGTGCGCGCACGACCGGCGGAACGCCAGGCTGCCGTCGATGTAGTTCTTGACGTACATCAGCAGGTTGAGCAGACGGTCGGACGGCAGTGCCGGGACCTCGTACTCCTTCCAGCCAGCTGAGTCCGGATCCTCCGGGTTGAACCGGGCGATCTTCAGCGTGACCATGGTGGACCCCGGCGACACGGGACGAGAAGAGTTCGGGTCCTTGCCGTCGGTGGCCTTGGTGGTGTCGACTGCGGTGGTCATCAGTACTTGCGCTCCATCGGCTCGTAGCGGGTCTGCACTACCGGCTTCCAGTCCAGCTGGATCTCGGAGAGCAGGTCAAGGCCGTCCTTGACCGCCATTGTGTGCTTCATGTACTCATCGTCGTTGCGGTCCGGGTAGTCCTCGCGGGAGTGGCCGCCGCGGGACTCCTTGCGATTGAGGGCACCCACAACAGTGACCTCCGCCAGCTCCAGGAGGAAGCCGAGCTCGACGGCCTCGAGGAGTTCGGTGTTGAATCGCTTGCCCTTGTCGCTGACGGTCACGTCGGCGTAGCGCTTCTTGAGGGCGCGGATCTCCTCGCGGGCCTCGGTGAGCGACTGCTCGGTGCGGAACACCGACGCCTTGTCGTCCATCATGGCCTGCATCTCGGAGCGGATGTCGTTGGCGTTCTCGGTGCCGTGCTCGGCGAGCATGCTCTCCATCCACTCGCGGACCATGGTCTCGGGCTCTTCGGGGAGCTCGACGAACTCATGGGTCGCGGCGTAGTCGGCGGCAGCGATGCCGGCGCGGCGGCCGAACACGTTGATGTCCAGCAGCGAGTTGGTGCCCAGACGGTTGGAGCCGTGCACCGAGACGCACGCGCACTCGCCCGCGGCGTAGAGGCCGGGGACGATGTCGACGGAGTTACGCAGCACCTCGCCCTGGACGTTGGTGGGGATGCCGCCCATGACGTAGTGGCAGGTCGGGAATACCGGGACGAGCTCGGTGACCGGGTCCACGCCCAGGTAGGTCCGCGAGAACTCGGTGATGTCGGGGAGCTTCTCCTCGAGCACGTCCGCGCCCAGGTGGGTCACGTCGATGTAGACGTAGTCCTTGTTCGGTCCGGCGCCGCGGCCCTCGCGCACCTCGAGCACCATCGAGCGGGCGACGATGTCACGCGGAGCGAGGTCCTTGATGGTGGGGGCGTAGCGCTCCATGAAGCGCTCGCCGTCGGCGTTGCGCAGGATGCCGCCCTCGCCGCGGACGGCCTCGGAGATGAGGATGCCCAGGCCCGCGAGGCCGGTCGGATGGAACTGGTGGAACTCCATGTCCTCCAGGGGCAGGCCCTTGCGGAAGACCACGGCCATTCCGTCACCGGTGAGGGTGTGGGCGTTGGAGGTGGTCTTGTACATGCGGCCCGAGCCGCCGGTCGCGAAGACCGTGGCCTTGGAGTGGAAGACGTGCAGGTCGCCGGAGGCGAGCTCGTAGGCGACGCAGCCGGTGGCGACGGGGCCCTCGGGGGTCTCCGTGAGGCAGAGGTCCAGGACGTAGTACTCGTTGAAGAACTCGACCTTGTGCTTGACGCAGTTCTGGTACAGCGTCTGCAGGATCATGTGACCGGTGCGGTCGGCCGCGTAGCAGGCCCGGCGCACGGGCGCCTTGCCGTGGTCACGGGTGTGGCCGCCGAAGCGGCGCTGGTCGATCTTGCCCTCGGGCGTGCGGTTGAACGGCAGGCCCATGTTCTCCAGGTCGATGACGGCGGTGATGGCCTCTTTGGCCATGATCTCCGCGGCGTCCTGGTCGACGAGGTAGTCGCCGCCCTTGACCGTGTCGAACGTGTGCCACTCCCAGTTGTCCTCCTCGACGTTCGCGAGGGCGGCGCACATGCCGCCCTGGGCGGCGCCGGTGTGGGAGCGGGTGGGGTAGAGCTTGGTGAGTACGGCGGTGCGGGTCCGAGGTCCGGACTCGATGGCCGCGCGCATGCCTGCGCCGCCGGCGCCGACGATTACGACGTCGTACTGGTGCTGGTGGACCTGACGATCGGTCATGGGATTCTCAGTGCTCGCTTTCGAAGTGGGATGGTCCGCTGGCGTCGATCAGACGTCGTAGGCGAGGCCGAGGATGGCGTAGGTGCCCAGGACGAGGACCAGGATCGTCGCGACCATCAGGATCGAGTTGAGCCAGAACCGGGTGGAGTCCTTGCGCGAGTAGTCCGCGATGACCGTCCGGACGCCGTTGGCGCCGTGGAGCTGCGCGAGCCAGAGCATGAGGAGGTCCCAGGTGGCCCAGAAGGGGCTCTGCCAGCGGTCAGCGACGTAGGCCCAGTCGATGCGGTGGACACCCTCGTCGATCATGAGCCCGACGGTGAGGTGGCCGATCGTGAGGATGACCAGCGCAACTCCCGAGGCGCGCATGAAGATCCACGCGGTGCGCTCGAAGTTGCCACGCGACCGCAGGCGCTGTGAGCGCGGCTGGGCCAGCGAGGCGGGGCGGTCGTAGGACGTCTGGAGAACTGGTGCGTCTGCCATGGTGATCGTTCCCCTTAGAGGTGCTGGAAGAGAAGGAAGAGGAGGCGGGCGGTGCCTGCGGCAAAGACCACGACCCAGATCGCCAGGACAGCCCACAACATCTGGCGCTGGTAGCGCGCGCCCTTGGACCAGAAGTCCACGGCGACGATGCGCAGTCCGTTGAGAGCGTGGAACAGCACGAGCGCCACGAGGCCGATCTCCATGAGGCCGACGATCGGGGTCTTGTACGTGTCGATGACAGCGTTGTAGGACTCGGGGCTGAGGGTGACGAGCGAGGTGTCGAGCACGTGCACGAAGAGGAAGAAGAAGATCGCGACGCCCGAGATTCGGTGCGCGACCCACGACCACATCCCCGGGTCACCCTTGTAGATGTTGATCTTCTTTGTGGGGGCCGGACGCGCCGGCGCCTGCGCGGTACTCATGGGCTTGTCGTGCCTCCGAATCGTCTGGGCGTGGTGCCATCGGCGCGCGACTCGGCAGTAGAGCACAGCGAGCGCCTACTAGGACTTTAGACCTGAGATCTCACTGATGAGAAGCAGGGTGGGTACGGTGGTCCGAACGGGTTCCCCCTGTTAGGGGACCCTAAATGAAGTTACCGAGGGGTAAACCAGGTGTCCCACGACGAAACCGCAGCACAACGCATCGCGACCCTCGAGCAACTCCGCGAGGACGCGCTCGGGGCCGCGCTCGGCGCCTACCGTCCGTACTCCGGACTGGGGGTGGGGGCTGCCGCGGTGGCCTCGGACCCCGATGGTTCGCGGACGCGGATCGTGACCGGGTGCAACGTGGAGAACGCCTCCTACGGGCTGACTCTCTGCGCCGAGTGCTCGCTCGTCTCCGACCTCCACCGCACGGGCGGTGGGCGACTGCTGGAGCTCGTCGTCGTCTCCCACACCGGCGACCCCCTGGCCCCGTGCGGGCGCTGCCGGCAACTCCTCCACGAGCACGGCGGGCCCGACCTGATGGTCCACACCGCCCGCGGCGCGGTGCGCCTGGGCGAGCTCCTGCCGGACGCCTTCGGGCCCGGGGACCTGACGTGACCCGGTCCCTGGACGCCGTGCGGATCATCGAGGGCAAGAGAGACGGGCGGGAGCTGGACGACGACGAGATCGACTGGATCGTCGACGGGTTCACCCGCGGGGCGGTGCCTCCCGAGCAGATGTCCGCGTTGGCGATGGCCGTGTACTTCCGGGGCATGACCGACCGGGAGATCGCCCGGTGGACCGCCGCCATGGTGGCCTCCGGCAGCAGGCTGGACCTGACCGACCTGACCCGGGGCGGACGGCGCGTGCCCACGGTGGACAAGCACTCCACCGGCGGCGTGGGCGACTCCGTGACGCTCGTGCTGACCCCGCTGCTGGCCACCTGGGACCTGGCGGTTCCCCAGCTCTCGGGGCGGGGGCTCGGCCACACCGGCGGCACGCTGGACAAGCTCGAGGCGATCCCCGGTTGGCGGGCGGACCTCGATGCCGACGCCCGGCGCCGGATCCTGGGGGAGACCGGCGCGGTGATCTGCGCTGCCGGAGCCGACCTCGCGCCCGCCGACCGGGCCCTCTACGCCCTGCGCGACGTCACCGGGACCGTCCCGTCGATCCCGCTCATCGCGTCCTCGATCATGAGCAAGAAGATCGCCGAGGGGACCGGCGCCCTGGTGCTCGACGTCAAGAGCGGGTCCGGGGCGTTCCTGCCCGACCTCGCCGACGGCCGGGAGCTGGCGCGGGTGATGGTGGAGATCGGGACCGCATCCGGCGTCCGGACCAGCGCCCTGGTCACCTCGATGCACACCCCGCTGGGCCGGGCTGTGGGCAACGCCCTCGAGGTGTCGGAATGCGTGGACATCCTCGCCGGCGGTGGCCCGGCCGACATGATCGACCTGACCTGCGCCCTCGCCGAGGAGGCGCTGCACTCGGTGGGGTTGGACGGCGACCCCCGCGAACGGCTGGCCGACGGCCGCGCGATGGACTCCTACCGGGCGATGATCTCCGCCCAGGGCGGCGATCCGGACGCTCCGCTGCCGGTGGCTGCGCACTCGGTGGAACTGCGGGCACCGACGTCGGGCCTGCTGCGATGGGACGCCCTGGGCGTAGGCCGCGCTTCGTGGCTGTCCGGCGCGGGACGGACCCGGCCGGGCGAGGACGTGGACCCCGCCGCCGGGGTGCTCTGCACCGGGTCGAGGGCGACGACGTCCGGGCGGGTGAGGTGGTGGCAGGCGTCCACGCTGACGACCCGGAACGGCTCCCCGCGGCGATCGCCGAACTCGAGGCAGCGCTGGAGATCGGCGGGCCCGGCTCCGAGCGAGGGCCCGCCGGGGTCGTGCTGGAGCGACTGCGCGGCTGGTGACCGTGCGCCGCCCAGGCGGGGGGTGCTCCCGCTAGGGGCGCCAGTGGCTCAGGCGATGTCCGGAGTGGTCACCAGGCGCTCCACGTCGTCGACCAGGTCGCGCCATTCGGAAGCCTCGTCGTCGTACGGCGCGGTGGGCTCGAGCAGCTTGGCGTCGTCCGGGTTGAGCACGAAGTGCAGGAACCGGCGCAGCGTCGATCCACGGCCCGTCACCGACGCCTCCAGATCCGAGTCGCCGACGTAGTTCGCCAGGTCGGTGACCAGCTCCACGGCCAGGCCGAGCTGCTCGGAGTCGACCATCGCCGGGCCGACCTCGATGTCGCGGTCGATGCCGGCGAAGACGTAGGCGTTGTCGTCGGTCACGTGGACGTCGAGGCTGCCGTCGGTGGCGGCGATCTTGACCTGCTCGTAGGTGGCCACGCGGCTGAGCGTCGCGTCGTCGTTGTCCGCGAGGTAGCGGGCCAGGCCGCGGGCGCTGGTGAACACGTACGCCTGGTCGCCGTCGCCCAGGAACACGGGCTGGTCGCCGAGATAGCACCGCAGGGTCAGGAACTCCTGATCGGAGAAGACGATCCTGACCGGGTCGATCCCGACCGACCCCCAGAGCGAACCCTCCGGGTAGCCGGTGGGAACGGGCTCGGGCTCCGGCACGGGCTCGGGGATCGCGGCTTCGGCGGTCTCCAGGTCCTTGACGGCGCGGTCGACCTCGGCGGGGTCGAGCTCCGGGGTGGTCATGACGCCCTGGATCGCGTCCAGCACGTCGTCCCAGCCCTTGGCCACGGTCTTGCGGACGGACTTCCATAGCTTGAGGCCGTCCCGGCCGTAGAACTCGTCCATACCGCGGGTGACGGCTGCCAGGATCGGGTTGCCGTTGAAGAACTTGGTGACGGTGTCGAGCTCGCACACCTCGCCGATCGACCGGGCGATGGCGAAGGACTGGTCGATCTCGTCGACGGACGACTCGGTGGGGTTCTCGCTGAGCAGTTCCAGGACGCCCACGAGGTCGTAACAGTTGTCCTCAGCAGCGCGGAAGGCCAGGACGTCCGAGCCGGCGAACTCGGCCCACGACGGGTGGTCCTGCAGGTCGTGCTCCGCTCCGCTCCGGACCAGAGCCAGCAGTTCGGCGGTCGTCGCGAACCCGTAGAGGTCCTCGTCGAGACCGAGGAACGCCTCCCAGTCGTCGTTGTCCTCGCGCCAGCTGGGCGCCCAGAGGGTCGTGACGTCTCCCTCAGGGAGACCGAGCTCGATCGGGACGATGTCCTTGGCCATGCCGGTCAGCATATCCACGGCCGGTCAGGTGGTGCCACGGCCCACCACCGCAGCACCGCCGAACCCGCGGGCGGCGCTCTCCGCATCCCGCTTCCGGCCGCTGACCGCGAGTGCCACAGATCCCGAGACCAGTTCGGCACGGCGGGCGTTGGCCTGTTCGACGGCGTCGGAGGTGGCCTCGAGGATCGCCGCCGCCACGACCTCGGACCCGTGCCTGCGCAGGCCGGAGGCCAGGGCCAGGTCGACCACGCTCCCGCCGGAGTCCGCGGTGGCGGTGGCGAGCTGATCCCGGCTCGAGGCCACCACCCGGAGCGTCTCCAACTGGTCGTGGGCGGACTCCCACTCCGCCGCGATCCCGCGCAGACGGCCGAGGAACGCGTCGACGTCCAGTCCGCCGCCGCTCACGCTGCGCCCCCGCGCCACTCGTCGTCGTTCTCGTTGACGTCGTAGTCGTAGTCGTCATCGCCGTGGTCATCGTCGACCTCGGCGTCATCCCGGAGCGCGGCGTCCTCCCATCCCGCCTCGTCCCACTCCTGCTCGGCGAGTCGGTCGAGGAGGTCGCGGGCGTCGCCGGCCGCCGCGGTGAGCGCGCGGAGAACCGCCCGGGCGACGTCGGCGGGCGCGCGGTCGAGGAGCTCCTCCGGCAGGGCCAGCCCCACCGGCACGCCGTCGGTTCCCACCTCGGCGACAACTCCGGTCATCGGGTCGGTGCGACGGCAGCTGCGGGTGGTCATCAGCCGGTCGGACGGTAGAAACCGTGGAAGGACATCCCGCTGTTCTCGGTGCGCAGGCCAGAGACCTCCACGGGGTCCCCGGCCTCGACGAGCTGGCCGTTGCCGATGTACATGGCCACATGGCCGTCCCACACCGCCAGGTCTCCGGGCATGAGGTCCGACTGCGATACCTCGACACCGACGCTCTGCTCGCTGGCCAGGCGGGGGATCTCGATCCCGGCGTCGCGGTAGGCCCACTGGGTCAGCCCGCTGCAGTCCAGGCCCTGGCCGGGCGTGGTACCGCCCCAGACGTAGGGCACGCCCTGCTGGCTGAGGGCGTTGCGGACCGCCCCGGCGGCCTGTTCGTTGGGAGCGGTGGCGACGGACCCGTCGGGCAGGGTCACCTCGATTCCGCTGCCGACCACGCTCGACCCGGCGTTCCCGGCACCCGCCGATCCCGCCGAGCCCGCAGAGTCGGCCGAGCCAGCCGCGGAGCCCGCCGCCGATCCCGCAGAGTCGGCCGAGTCCCCCGGGCCAGCCGAGCCCGCCGGGCCACCCGAGCCCGCCGGGCCACCCGAGCCCGCCGTGTCGGGTGCGCCCAGCGCACCCGGCCCGGACCCGGTATAGGCGGTGGTCGAGGCGTTGATCGCGCCACCGGCGGACGAGTCCGCGGCGATCATGCCCGGCATGCGGGGGGCGTCGGGGATGCCGGCAGCGATCGCGTGCAGCTCCGCGGTGGGCCCTTGGAGTTCGAGTTGGACCCGCTCGGCCACCTGGATCCCGCGGGCCAGGTGTTCGGCGGCCAGGCCGAGGAGCGCGGCTTGCCCGGGCGGGGTGATGAGCGCAGGACCCAGCGCCGCGGCGCGGGCGATGAACTGCTGCACGATGCCGAGCACCTCGATCGTGCCGCGGACGACGATGTCGGCGGCCACGGCGGTCACGCGGGCGATCTCGACCGCCGACTCGGTGAGCGCGCCCACCGTCCGACCGATCTCGGCGACCGAGTGCGCGGCGCCCAGCGCGGCCAGGGAGTCCCACGATGCGGAGAGCAGACTTTCGAGCGGCGGCCCCAGCCGCTGGGCAACCTCCAGCCCGTCGCTGACCGGCCGCATGACATCACGTACCGGCTCGGGGACGAACTCCTCGGTAGAGAGCAGGTCCAGGACCTGCTTGATGGGCCCCGCGTAGGCCAGCGCGTCGGCGATCACCGGCCCACCCCCGGCGGCTGGGCGAGACCGGTACCGGCGGCGCCGATCGCCTCGGCCCCGCCGACGTCGGAGTCCTCGAACACCCGCCCCGTCTCCAGTACCAACTGCCCGGCGGCGTCGGTCACCCTTGTGACACCCGCGAGCACGTCGCGGTGCCGCGCGGTCGCCGAGAGCAGCGCGGACAGGAAGTCAGCGCCGACCGGGCCCACGACCGGCGCCACCGCCTCGATCGGCAGGCTGTCCATGGCCTGCAACGCCGCCCCCAGCGAGTCCGCCAGCGTGGTCAGCCCCGTGCCCAGTTCACGCAATCCGTCGACATGGACGTCGATCGCTCCGTCCGCCATTGCTACGCCCCTCGTCGCCTCTTATCCCGTCACAGGGTTCGACGCACCGGGGCTGCTCGACGGTTCCACCGGATCCGGGAAATCTCCACTGTGGAATCCTTTCGGGCATGGACATCATCGTCGTGGACCACCCGTTGGTCGGAGACCGGCTCCGTACGCTGCGGGACCGCGCCACTGACACCGCCGGATTCCGGGCCGCGATGGACGCGCTCGGGACCATGCTCTGTTACGAGGCCTTCCGTTCCATCCCCACCACCGAGGTCCCCGTGACCACCCCTGTCGCCGAGACGACGGGCGTCGCGGTGGACGGGGTGCCACTCGTGGTGCCGGTCCTGCGGGCGGGACTCGGCCTGCTGGACCCGGCGACCCGGCTGCTCCCGGGCGCACAGGTCGGCTTCATCGGCCTGGCCCGCGACGAGGAGTCGCACGAACCGGTCTCGTACCTCTGCTCGCTGCCCGATAGCCTCGCCGGCCGCCACGTGGTCGTGCTGGACCCCATGCTCGCCACCGGGGGTTCGCTGGTCTCGACCCTGGAGACCCTGGCCGAGCGCGGAGCGACCGGCGTCACCGTGGTCTGCGTCCTGTGCGCGCCGGAGGGCGTCGAGACCGTCCGCGCGTCGGGCCTCGCGGCCACCCTGGTGACCGCGACGATCGACGAGAAGCTCGACGACGACGCCTTCATCGTCCCCGGGCTCGGCGACGCCGGGGACCGTCTCTTCGGCCCCCGCTGACCGGGCTGGGTCGACCGGGCTGGGTCGACCGGGCTGGGTTGCCCGGCTTCGGGTCAACAGGTCTCGGGTCGACCGGGCTCAGGGCGTAGCCGCGGCGGCGACGGCCCCGGCCAGCTCGGTAAGTCGACGTGCGGCGTCGCCCCGGTCGGCCGCTGACGGGCGAGCCGGCGTCCACGCCTCGACATACGTCTTGAGCAGCGGCTCGGTGCCGGACGGCCGGACCACCGCGCGAGCGCCCGGGAGGTCCACACGGAAGCCCGCCGTCCCGTCCAGCGGGGTCACAACGCCTGTCGAGGCGAGCCGATCGGCCGCCCGCCGCAGCGCGTCAACCGGGTCGGAGCCGGGATCCAGTGGCAGCGGGGTGTTACGCCGCAGATGCGCGCCGAACTCCTCGGCGAGCGCGTCGAGCCTCGCCCCCACCGACGGACCGCCCGCGCCGACCATCGCGCACCACGCGCCCGCGGCCGAGATGCCGTCCTTGTCCGCGACCACCTCCGGCAGCACGCAGTGCCCGATCGCCTCCTCGTACGCGTACCGCAGCGGCTGCCCTGCCCTGACCAGCCATTTGAACCCGGTCAGCGTCTCGACGTGCTGGCCACCCCGGGCGGGGACCAGGAGCGAGGGCAGCCGCGAGGAGACGATCGTCGAGGCCACGATCGGCGCGCCGGGGTCGTCTTCCGCCGCCGCCCCCGCCGCCCCCGCCGAGCTAGCCGAACCGGGCAGCGGGTGGGTGAGCAGATGGTCGGCGAGCAGCGCCCCGGCGTCGTCGCCGTCGAGCATCCGCCACACGCCATCGGGGCCCGCTAACCCCACCGCGCACCGGTCGGCGTCCGGGTCCAGCGCGAGCGCGACGTCGGCGCCGATCTCCGCTGCCAGTTCGAGTAACCGCGCAGTGGTCGCGGGCCGCTCGGGATTGGGGGAGTCGACGGTGGGGAAGTCCGGGTCTGGGTCCGCCTGCTCGGCCACCAGGGTCACGTCCAGGACCCCGATCCCCGCCAGGACGCGGCGACAGATCTCGCCACCCACCCCGTGTACGGGGGTCAGGGCCACGCGTGGAGGCCGGCCGGGGGTGGGCAGGCCGGCGACGACGGAGGCCACGTAGTCGTCGACGAGTGTGGGGTCCACCCGCACGCTCGGGTTGACCCGCACGCCGGGGTCCACCCGCTCGCGGGAGCCCCCCCGAGTGCTGCGGCCGCCGGCCGCCCCGACCGCGAGGCCCTCCCGCGCGGCGGCCACCAGGTGGCGCTCGATGTCGGAGTCGTCCGGCGGCACGATCTGCGCGCCGCCCGGCCCGAAGACCTTGATCCCGTTGTCGGTGGCGGGGTTGTGGGAGGCCGTCACCATCAGGCCGGCGACCGCGCCGCGCGACCGCACGGCCGCCGCGACGACCGGCGTGGGGACGGGCGACCCGGGGACGACGACGAGGAAACCGTGCGCGGCCAGCACCGCAGCGGCCACCTCGACGAAACGCGCCGACCCGTGCCGGGCGTCACCCCCCACGATCACGGTCGAGCCCGCGGGTTCACGCCCGCGCAGGTGCCGGGCGACGGCGGTCGCGACCAGGGCGACGGTGACGTCGTTCATCCGGTCCGGCCCGGGACCCAGCGGGGCGCGGACACCGGCGGTGCCGAAGGCCAGGGTCACGGGGCGCTCGCGGTCATGCCTGGTTCAGGCCCGGGCGACGGAGGGGACGAGCGCCCGCAGTGCGGCGGTGAGGCGACCGGCCCCGGCGGTTCCCGCGGCCAGGACCTCGGCGTGGTCGAGGGGCGCCCCGGTGACCCCGGCGGCGAGGTTGGTCACCAGCGACACCGCCACCACCTCCACCCCGAGGCCCCGGGCGGCCACCGTCTCGGGGACCGTCGACATCCCCACCACGTCCGCGCCGAGGGTGCGCAGCATCCGGACCTCGGCGGGGGTCTCGTACTGCGGGCCGGGCATGGCGGCGTAGACGCCCGCGGGGGGACGGGAGCCGGTGGCGGCCTCGAGCGCGTCCGCGGCCGCGGCGCGGAGGCGGGCGGAGTAGGCGTCGACGAGGTCGACGAAGGTCGGGCCGGTCAGCGGGGAGCGGCCGGTGAGGTTGAGGTGGTCGGAGATCAGGACCAGCTCTCCGACGGCGAGGTCCGCCCGCACCCCGCCCGCGGCGTTGGTGAACACCAGGACCCCGGAGCCGACCGCGGCGGCCACGTGGGCGGGGTGCACGACGGGATCGGTCCCCAGGCCCTCGTAGAGGTGCGTGCGTCCGGCCACGGCCAGCATCGGGACGCCGCCCACCAGGCAGCTGGTGACGGTCCCGCGGTGCCCGGCGACCGAGGGCGGGACGAACCCGGGCAGCTCCGATACCGGGATGGTGACCGCGGTACCGGGGTCGGCCAACCCCGCCACGACCTCGGACCATCCGGAACCCAGGACCAGGGTCACCTCGTGGACGGACCGGCCGCTCGCGCGGGCGATGGCGTCGGCGGCAGCCCGGGCGTCGGGGGTGGGGGTGAGCAGAGGCGGCGCCGGGCTGGGAGGGGCGGGGGTGGGAGACCCGGCGGTTCCAGGCACGGTGGTTCCAGACACGGTGTTCTAGGCGCCCGGGCCCACGTTGCGGGACTCCCGGGTGCGCAGCTCCCGCACGTACGGGTCCGGGGCGCCCGCGCACTCGGCGGCATCGGCCAGCAGACCGAGATAGCGCGCCGACGGCAGGCCGCCCTCGAAGGCGTCCATGACATACAGCCAGACCAGCACGGTGTCGTCGTCCGCGGTGGGGGCGGACGGGGCGACGGAGAACTCGGACTCCTGGGCGCCGACCGGGGGGCCGGGGGGCACGGTCGGGCGCCGCTGCACCCGGACCCGGATCTTGCGGGCCGGGATGCGGTCGGTGCCTTCCCAGCGGTCGAGGGCGCGGGCGTCCTCGTCGGGGACGTCGTAGAGCACCATGAACACCCGCGAATCGGGGTCCTCGACCAGGGTGGCCACGGCGCCCTCCCAGGTGGGGTCGTCTCCGGCGAAGGTCAGGCGCCAGCCCTCCAGCCAGCCGGTTCCGGCGAACGGAGAGTGCGGCGCGCGGATGTCCATCTGTTCGGGATGCATGTTGGTCCCGTACGCGGCGTAGAGAGGCACGCCGACCACAGTAGTCCCTCCGCCGGGTGTGGCCCCCGCTCGCTCCAACCGGGCGCGGCTCGTTCGACTACCGTGTACGGCGGATGCGACGCACTCCACCACAAGTGGGGTGCGGCGCCCGGCCGTGACCCGTGAGCCGTGGAGGACCACCTGTGACCCAACGCATCATCATCATCGGCGGCGGACCCGCCGGCTACGAGGCCGCGCTGGTGGCTGCGCAGTACGGTGCGGACGTCACGATCGTGGACTCGGACGGCATCGGCGGCAACTGTGTCCTGACCGACTGCGTGCCGTCCAAGACGTTCATCGCCACCACCGGCGTGCGCACCGACATGCGCCGCGCGGAGGAGATGGGCGTCGAGGCGCACTTCGACCCCACCGCCTATCGGCTGGGTCAGGTCAACGGTCGCGTCAAGTCCCTGGCCCGGGCCCAGTCCGCCGACATCCGCTCGCAGCTCCAGCGCGAGGGTGTGCGACTGCTGTCCGGTCGGGCCCGCCTACACGACTCGCAGCCGGGGATGGCCTCGCACCAGGTGGCCGTGACCTTTGACAACGGCCAGGAGAAGCTCTTCGACGCCGACGTCGTGCTGGTGGCCACCGGGTCCAGGCCCCGGGTGCTGCGGGGGGCGGAGCCGGACGGCGAGCGGATCCTCAACTGGCGCCAGCTCTACGACCTCACCGAGCTGCCCACCCACCTGGTGGTCATCGGGTCGGGTGTCACCGGTGCCGAGTTCGTCTCCGCCTTCACGGAGATGGGCGTCAAGGTCACCATGGTCTCCAGCCGCGACCGCGTGCTGCCGCACGAGGACGCCGACGCCGCCCTGGTGCTGGAGGAGGCGCTCAGCGAGCGGGGTGTCTCGCTGGTCAAGCACGCCCGCGCGGACGCTGTCGAGCACTTCGAGGACGGCATCATCGTCCGACTCGGGGACGGCCGCACGGTCAAGGGGTCCCACGCCCTGATCTGCGTCGGCTCCGTGCCCAACACCGAGGGCCTCGGTCTGGAGAGCGCCGGCATCGAGTTGCAGCGCAGCGGCCACATCAAGGTCGACCGCGTCTCCCGGACCGCCGCCGCCGGGATCTATGCGGGCGGCGACTGCACCGACCTGTTCCCGCTGGCCTCCGTGGCGGCCATGCAGGGCCGGATCGCGATGTACCACGCGCTCGGCGAGGGGGTCAGCCCCATCAAGCTCAGGACGGTGGCCTCGTCGGTGTTCACCCGCCCCGAGATCGCGACCGTCGGCATCTCCCACGCGCAGATCGAGAGCGGCGAGGTGCCCGCCCGCGTGGAGGTGATGCCGCTCGCCGGTAACCCGCGCGCCAAGATGCGCAGCCTGCGCCGCGGCTTCGTCAAGCTGTTCTGTCGCCCGGCCTCGGGCGTGGTGATCGGCGGGGTGATCGTGGCCCCGACCGCCTCCGAGCTCATCCTGCCGGTGTCGGTGGCCGTGTCCAACCAGCTCACCGTGGCTGACCTCGCCGGATCGTTCTCCGTCTACCCGTCGTTGAGCGGGTCGGTCACCGAGGCCGCCCGCCAGCTCATGCGGCACGACGACCTGGACTGACGCACGCCTGGACTGACGCCGCCCGTCAGCCCTCGGTGGCGGCCCAGCCCAGCGTCCGCTCGACGGCGTCGTTCCAGCGGCCCCACAGGCGCGCGCGCTCCTCCTCAGACATGCGGGGCTCCCAGCGGCGGTCCTCGCGCCACAACTCGCGGAGCCGGTCGGGGGAGTCCCACTGGCCCACCGCGAGTCCGGCGGCGAACGCGGCGCCAAGTGCGGTGGTCTCGGTGACCTCGGGTCGCACCACGTCGATGCCGAGGATGTCGGCCTGGAACTGCATCAGGTATTCGTTGACCACCATCCCGCCGTCGACTCGCAGGGCCTCGGCGGCCTCGCCCGAGTCGGCGGCCATCGCGTCGGTCACCTCCCGGGTCTGGAACGCCGTGGCCTCGAGCGCCGCACGCGCGAGGTGGGCCCGCGTGTGGAACCGGGTCAGGCCCACCATCACGCCGCGTGCGTCCGGGCGCCACCGCGGTGCCAGCAGGCCGGAGAACGCCGGGACGAGGTAGCAGTCGCCGTTGTCCTCCACCGAGTTCGCCAACTCCTCGGTCTCGTCGGCGCTCGAGATCACCCCGAGGTTGTCGCGCAGCCACTGCACCAGCGACCCGGCGACGGCCACCGAGCCCTCCAGGGCGTACACGGGGTCCGCGTCGCCCAGTTGATAGCAGACGGTGGTGAGCAGCCCGTTCTCACTGAACTGCGGGGTGGTGCCGGTGTTGAGGAGCAGGAACGCCCCCGTGCCGTAGGTGTTCTTGGCGTCGCCGGGGTCGAAGCAGGTCTGGCCGAACATGGCCGCCTGCTGATCGCCGAGGATCCCCGCGATAGGGGTGCCGCCGAACATCCGCCGCACGGCGACATGCCCCACCACCCCGGATGACGGGACGATCTCGGGCAACATCGCCCGCGGGACCCCGAATTCGCGGCAGAGGTCGTCGCTCCACTGGAGGGTCTTCAGGTCCATCAGCATGGTCCTGGAAGCGTTGGTGACGTCGGTGACGTGCAGGGCGGGCTCGCCATCGGACCCTGACCGGCCCCCACCCCGGCTCCCGCCGGTCAGATTCCACACCAGCCACGAGTCGATGGTCCCGGCCAGGAGTTCCCCGGTCTCGGCCCGCTCGGTGCCGCGCTCACCCTCCGCGTCGAGGTGGTCGAGGATCCATCGGATCTTGGGCCCGGCGAAGTACGTGGACAGGGGCAGGCCGGTGACGTCGCGGAACCGGTTGTCGCCGTCCGGGTGCCCGTCCGCCAGCCGCGCGCAGATCCCCGAGGTCCGGGTGTCCTGCCAGACGATCGCGTTGTAAACCGGCCGACCCGTCTCCTTCTCCCACACCACCACGGTCTCCCGTTGGTTGGTGATGCCGATCGCCGTCACCGAGCCGGGTTCGAGGTCCACGCGACCGGCCACCTGGGCCATCGCGGTCCGCACGTTCTCCCAGATCTCCAGGGGATCGTGCTCCACCCATCCGGCCCGCGGCAGGATCTGTCGGTGCTCGACCTGCGCTGTCGCGGCGGGGACGGGGAGGCCCCGGTCGTCGAAGAGGATGGCCCGGGAGGACGTGGTCCCCTGGTCGATCGCGAGAATGTAGGTGTTTCGTGTCACAGTCCGAGCCTACGTCCGGCCGCGCGTAGAGTCGGGCGCGACCGGCCGGAACCCCATGACCGGCCGCGGAGGGAGCGCAGTGCCCACGATCAGATCCCGGTCCGTACTCGGCCCCGAACACAGGGTGGAGGCGTGGCGCCGACTGACTGAGGAGTCCTTCGACGTCGTGATCGTCGGGGGCGGTGTGGTGGGCACGGGCAGCGCGGTGGACGCGGCCACCCGTGGGCTGAGCGTCGCGGTGGTCGAGGCCCGGGATTTCGCCGCCGGGACCTCGTCGCGCAGCTCCAAGATGTTCCACGGCGGGCTGCGCTACCTGGAGCAGCTCGACTTCGGGCTCGTCGCCGAGGCCCTCCACGAGCGCGAACTGAGCATGACGCGGCTCGCCCCGCACCTGGTCACACCGCTCAAATTCCTCTTCCCGCTCACGCGGCGTTTCTGGGAACGGCCCTACATGGCCGCGGGGTTCGTCCTCTACGACGTGATGGGCGGCGCCAAGAGCGTCCCGCCGCAGAAGCACTACAGCCGAGCCGGCGCGCGTCGGCTGGCGCCGGGGTTGCGCGAGGACGCGGTGGTGGGCGGCATCCGGTACTGGGACACGCTGGTCGACGACGCGCGCCACACCCTCACTCTCGCCCGCACGGCCGCCCAGCACGGTGCCGTGGTGGCCAACTCGACCCAGGTGATCGGCTACCTGCGGGAGGGCGAACGGGTGACGGGGGTGCGGGTCCGCGACGCCGAGACCGGTCTCGAGACCGACGTGCGGGCCGGGGTCGTGCTCAACGCGGCCGGGGTGTGGACCGACCACCTGCAGGAGATGCTGGGCGAGAAGGGCGGGTTCACCGTCCGCGCGTCCAAGGGCGTCCACATCGTGGTGGACCGCGACAAGGTCGACTCGGAGGCCGCGCTCATCCTGCGTACCGAGAAGTCCGTGCTCTTCGTGATCCCCTGGGGCGAGTACTGGATCATCGGCACCACCGACACCGACTGGCAGCTCGATCTGGCCCACCCGGCGGCGACGGGCGCGGACATCGACTACATCCTCCGGCACATCAACTCCGTGCTGACGGACCCGATCGGCCGGGACGACATCCGCGGGGTGTACGCGGGGCTGCGCCCGTTGCTCTCGGGCGGAGCCGACTCCACGGCCAAGCTGTCGCGGGAACACGCGGTGATGACCGTGGCCCCCGGGGCGGTCGTGGTGGCCGGCGGCAAGTACACGACCTACCGGGTGATGGCGGCCGATGCGGTCGACGCGGCGGTCGCCGAACTGGGGGAGCGCGCATCGACGGTGCCGGCCTCCACCACCGACCGGATCCCGCTCCTCGGCGCCGACGGGTACCCGGCCCTGGTCAACCGCGCCGACCGGATCGCCGACCACTTCGAGATCCGCGAGGAGCAGGTCCAGCACCTGCTCGGCCGCTACGGCTCGCTCCTGGAGGACGTGTTGGACCTGTCCGCGGGTCGGCCCGACCTGCTCGAGACCCTCGGCGGCGCCGAGCGCTACCTGCGCGTCGAGATCGTCTACGCCGCCCTCGCGGAGGCCGCGCTGCACCTCGAGGACGTTCTGGTGCGCCGGACCCGGATCTCCATGGAGTACCAGCACGGCGGGGTGGAGTGCGCCCGCGAGGTCGCCGACCTCATGGCCGAGGTGCTGGACTGGGACCCGGGCCGCGTGGAACGGGAGGTGGCGGCGTTCGAGCAGCGGGTCGCCGCCGAGCAGGCCAGCCAGGTGACGGAGTCCGACGACGAGGCCGACCGGTTCCTGCGCCGTGTGCCCGAGGTCCGGGAGTTCCTCCTGGACGCGGCCGTCGACCCCGCTGCTGCGGAGCCCGTCGTCGACCCCCCGGCCGTCCGGACCTGACGCGGACGCAGACGCAGACGCGAGAATCCGCCACCCCGAGACGGGGTAGCGGATTCCGGGGGAGCGGGACGACGCCGACCGGCTGGTCGGCGCCGTCAGCGGATCACTTGATCTCGCAGAGCACCGCGCCCTGGGTGACGGCGGCACCGGCGTCGACGGACAGGTCGGTGATGACGCCGTCCTTGTGCGCGGTGACCGGGTTCTCCATCTTCATGGCCTCGAGGACGGCGATCAGGTCGCCCGTGGCGACCTCCTGGCCCTCCTCGACGGCCACCTTGACGACGGTGCCCTGCATGGGCGCCGACACGGCGTCGCCGGAGGCGGCCGCACCGGCGGCCCCGCCTCGGGTGCGGGACTTGGCCTTACGGCGGACCGTGCCGCCGTTGTGGGAGCCGCCGAAGGCGAGGTCGCCGGGCAGGGAGACCTCGACGCGACGGCCGTCCACCTCGACGACGACCTTCTTGCGCTCGACGGGCTCGTCGTCGTCGGCCGGGGCGCCGGTGGCGGTCCACGGCTCGATCGGGTTCTCCCACTCCTCTTCGATCCACTTGGTGTAGACGTCGAAGCTCTTGCCGTCGCCGACGAACGCGGGGTTGGTCACCACGTGGGCGTGGAACGGCAGGACGGTGGCCATGCCCTCGATCTTGAACTCGGCGAGCGCGCGCGCCGAGCGGGCGAGCGCCTGGTCGCGGTCCTCGCCCCAGACGATCAGCTTGCTGAGCATGGAGTCGAACTGGCCGCCGATGGTGTCACCCTGCTCGACGCCCGAGTCCACGCGCACGCCCGGGCCACTGGGCTCCCGGTAGGCGGTGATGGTGCCGGGGGCGGGCAGGAAGCCGCGGCCGGCGTCCTCGCCGTTGATGCGGAACTCGAACGCGTGGCCGCGCGGGGTCGGGTCCTCGGTGAACTCGAGCACCTCGCCCTCGGCGATCTTGAACTGCTGCAGCACGAGGTCGATGCCCGCGGTCTCCTCGGTGATCGGGTGCTCCACCTGGAGGCGGGTGTTGACCTCGAGGAAGGAGATCGTGTCGCCCTGGACCATGTACTCGACGGTGCCGGCGCCGTAGTAGCCGGCCTCCCTGCAGATGGCCTTGGCCGAGTCGTGGATGCGCCCCCGCTGCTCGTCGGTGAGGAACGGCGCCGGGGCCTCCTCCACGAGCTTCTGGAAGCGGCGCTGCAGGGTGCAGTCGCGGGTACCGGCCACCACGACGTTGCCGTGCTGGTCGGCGAGGACCTGCGCCTCGACGTGGCGGGCCTTGTCCAGGTACTGCTCGACAAAGCACTCGCCGCGGCCGAACGCGGACACGGCCTCACGGGTGGCCGAGTCGAAGAGCTCGGCGACCTCTTCCATCTTGTGGGCGACCTTCATGCCGCGGCCACCACCGCCGAAGGCGGCCTTGATGGCGATGGGCAGGCCGTACTGCTCGGCGAACTTGACGACCTCGCTCGCGTCCTTGACCGGGTCCTTGGTACCGGCGGCCATCGGTGCGTTGGCGCGCTCGGCGATGTGGCGGGCGACGACCTTGTCGCCCAGGTCGCGGATCGCGCTCGGCGGCGGACCGATCCAGATCAGCCCGGCGTCGATGACGGCCTGCGCGAATTCGGCGTTCTCGGAGAGGAAGCCGTATCCGGGGTGGATGGCGTCGGCGCCGGACTTGGCGGCGGCGTCGAGGATCTTGTCGAAGACCAGGTAGGACTCCGCGGAGGTCTGGCCCCCGAGTGCAAAGGCCTCGTCGGCCAGCTTGACGAACAGGGCGTCGGCGTCGGGCTCGGCGTAAACGGCCACGCTGGCCAGGCCGGCGTCCTTCGCCGCGCGGATCACACGAACGGCGATCTCGCCGCGGTTGGCGACGAGGACCTTGGTGATGTGAGAGCTGGCATGACTGGGCACTCAGGGCCTCCTGGTGATGGACGTCTCTTACGAACGGTGCGCCCGGTAGGGGCACCGATATTTCTAGCAGTCTAATGAGAGGCGCACCTCATGTGTGGGTTCGGGGTCCACGGGGCACCCTGCGGGGGCGGCCGGAACGCCTCGGAAGTGCCCTGACCTGCAGGTCAGACCCGGAGCTCCGGACGCCACACGTGGTGCGCGTGGAATCCGGCCGCCTCGAGGAGCCGTCGGAGCAGCGGCAGACTGAGCCCGATGACGCTCGACGGGTCGCCGTCGATACGGTCGATGAACCACCCACCGAGGGACTCGATGGTGAAGGCACCCGCGCACTCCAGTGGTTCGCCGGTGCGGAGGTAGACGTCCAGGTCGGCGTCCGAGGGGGCACCGAAGTGCACGGTGGTGTCGGAGGTGTCCGTTGCGGTGGTCGTGACGACGAGGGGGGCGTCACCCGTGAGGTCGGCGACGATCACCGCGTGGCCGGTCAGCAGGACCCCGTGGCGCCCGCGCATCTTCTTCCACCGCGCCATGGCCCGCTCGTACGTGTGCGGCTTGCCCTCGAGCCGGCCGTCGACCAGGAGCATCGAATCGCAACCCACCACGATCAACGTGTCGGCTCCGGCGGCGCGGGCCTCGGCCGCGAGCGACGGGCCCTCACGCTCGAGGACGTCCTCCGCCTTCGCGCGTGCCAGCTCCTCGACCACCCGCACGTGCGGTGTCCCCTCCGGGAGCGAGGCCTGCAGAGCGTCCTCGTCGACCTGTGGGTGCCGGATGAGCGGGTCCACCCCGGCCTGCTCGAGGATGCGGAGACGGGAGGGGGAGGCCGAGGCGAGCACCAACGCGATCATGGGCTCAGCGTAGTCATGGCGTCAGCCCTGCGGCAGCAGCATCGTGATGGTGAGCGTGGTGGGCTCGAGCGCGCGCACCGAGTGCCGCAGCTGAGCGGTGAGGTGCAGGATCTCGCCGGGGCGCAGGTCCACGGTGCGGTCCGGTAGGCCGAACTCGACCCGGCCGCGCAGGAGCTGGATCAGCACCGGGTGGTGGGCGGCGTGGTCGCCCAGTTCGTGTCCCTCGTCGAACTCGAACGCCACGATCTTGGTGGTCTCGTCGCTGTGGACGACAGACGCCCGGGGTCGGGAGGGAAACGGTTCGCTGCGCCCGATGATGCCGGTCAGGTGGGTGGCGGTCCCCTCGGCGGTCCCGGCGCGGCTGCCGTGGTCGCGGTCGGCGCGGACCGCCGCGTCCGAGCCGTCCTCCGGGGTGGTGGGCTGAGCGGTCATGCGGTTCCTCCCGGAGCTGGCTGAACTCCCAGCGTACCGACCCGCGAACGCACCACAGCCGCCCCTGGCCTTGCGATCCGGCCCGCGCTTCGGTGCGGGCGAGAGTGCAAGGACGGGGGCGGCTGGGAAACGGCGGCGGCTGCGGTCGGAGGCAGCCACGCCGCGCGAGGTCTCAGTACTGGCGGCGGTTGAGGAACGAACTCGGGTTGTAACCGAACGCCGGACGCAGACGGTCCTCGTACGAGCCCCAGTCGTCCTTGATCCCGGTGGGGAACTCGCCGGAGTGCACCGAGTTGCCCTGTGCGGTCGCCAGGACCGCGGACAGGATCCCCACCTCGACCGGCGAGGGGTTGCCGCGCAGGATCTGGAAGAACGGCGCGGTCGGCTTGCCGCTCGTGTCCGTGTTCTCGCCGGTGCCCGTGCTCCCCACCGTGCCGGACTGCTGCTCGGCGGCGGTCACAGCGGGATGTTCCCGTGCTTCTTGGCCGGCACCTCGACGACCTTGCGGTCGAGCAGCCGCAGCGCCTGCGCCACCTGCAGTCGGGTGTGCGACGGCGGGATGACCGCGTCGACGTACCCGCGCTCCGCGGCGACGTACGGGTTGACGAGGGTGTCCTCGTACTCGGCCTGCAGCTTCAGCCGCACCGCGTCGACGTCCTCGCCGTTCGCGGTGGCTGCCTTGAGCTCGTTGCGGTAGACGAACCCGACGGCGCCGGAGGCGCCCATCACGGCGATCTCGGCGGTCGGCCAGGCCAGGTTGATGTCCGCACCCATGTGCTTGGAGCCCATGACGTCGTACGCGCCGCCGTAGGCCTTGCGGGTGATCACGGTGACCTTGCCGACGGTGGCCTCACCGTAGGCGTACAGGAGCTTGGCGCCGCGGCGGATGATCCCGTCGAACTCCTGTCCGGTGCCCGGCAGGAAGCCCGGGACGTCGACCAGGGTGAGGATCGGGATGTTGAACGCGTCGCAGGTGCGGACGAACCGCGCGGCCTTCTCTGCGGCCTTGATGTCCAGGCAGCCGGCGAACTGGGTGGGCTGGTTGGCCACCACGCCGACGCTGCGGCCCTCGACCCGGCCGTAACCGACGATCACGTTCATGGCGTACTGCGCCTGGGTCTCGAGGAACTCGCCGTCGTCGACGATGCGGGAGATGACCTCGTGCATGTCGTACGGGCTGTTGGAGGAGTCCGGGATGATCGTGTCCAGTTCCTGGTCCTCGAGGGTGAGGTTGTCCTCGATCGCGCCCTCGGCCACGGGGAACGGCTGGCGGGGGGCCTCGGCCCGGTTGTTGCTGGGCAGGTAGGACAGCAGGTCCTTGACGTAGTCCAGGGCGTCCTGCTCGTCGCTGGCCGTGTAGTGGGAGACTCCCGACTTGGTCATGTGCGTGGTGGCGCCGCCCAGTTCCTCCTGGCTGACCTCCTCGCCGGTGACCGTCTTGATGACGTCCGGGCCCGTGACGAACATCTGCGAGGTCTTGTCGACCATCACGGTGAAGTCGGTGAGCGCGGGGGAGTAGACGTGGCCGCCGGCGGACGGGCCCATGATCAGCGAGATCTGCGGGATGACACCGGAGGCCAGGACGTTGCGGTGGAAGATCTCGCCGTAGAGACCCAGCGACACCACGCCCTCCTGGATGCGGGCGCCGGCACCGTGGTTGATGCCGATCATCGGGCGGCCGGTCTTGAGGGCCAGGTCCATGACCTTGACGATCTTCTCGCCGTAGACCTCGCCGAGCGAGCCGCCGAAGACGGTGGCGTCCTGGGAGAAGATGCAGACGCTGCGGCTGTCGATGGTGCCGTAGCCGGTGATGACACCGTCGCCGAGCGGCCGGCGCTCGGCCAGACCGAAGTCGGTGGCGCGGTGGCGGGCCAGGGCGTCGATCTCGACGAACGAGCCCGGATCGAGCAGGTTCTCGATCCGCTCGCGGGCCGTCATGAGGCCCTTGTCGTGGGTCCTGTCGATCGCGGCCTGCCCCATCGGGGCGCGGGCCTCGTCGAGGCGCCGACGCAGCTCGGACAGTTTCCCGGCGGTCGTGTGGATGTCGGGGGTCGCGGCATCCGTCTGGACGTCGTCGCTCACGTCCGGTTCTGAGGCAGTCGTCATGTTGTAGGACTCTATCGAGTCCGGAGGGTCCGTGGCGACGTGACCCGGCGGATTCCCCCGACACCGACCCCGCCCGGAGTCGGGGCGGCGACCTAGTCTGGACCTCGTGCACGTAGATCCCGGAACCGATTCGCCACCTCCCCTGGACGCCGCAGCGCTCCGTCATGCGCTCGTCGAGGGACCTCACGCGCCGTACACATCGCTCGAGGTGGTCGATGAGATCGGATCCACCAACGCCGAGCAGATCAAGCGGGCGGGACTCGGGGCCGCCGACCGGAGTGTGCTCCTGGCGGAGTTCCAGGCCTCCGGTCGCGGCCGGCTCGGGCGCAGCTGGACGGCGCCACCGCGGACCCAGGTCGCGCTCAGTGTCCTGCTCCGCCCCGGCGCGGTCTCTCCCACGCTGTTCGGGTGGTTGCCGCTGGTCACCGGGCTCGCCGTCCGGGACGGTCTGGTGGCCGCGGGCGGCGTGGACGCCACGCTCAAGTGGCCCAACGACGTCCTGGTCGACGGTCGCAAGATCTCGGGGATCCTCGCGGAGATGACCAGTGTCCCCGCCGGCGGGGACTTCGGGGTCCGGCTGCCGGCGCTCGTGGTGGGAGTGGGGATCAATGTGAGCCTGACCCGGGCCCAGCTCCCCGTTCCCCACGCGACCTCGCTCGCCCTCCTCGGCGGTGTGACCGACCGGGACGCCGTCGCGCGGGCGGTACTCGAGGCGTTGGCCGCCAGACATGCGCAGTGGCGCGCGTGCGAACGCGGGAGCGGCTCCTCGATCTCGGACGAGCTCCTGGAGGAATACTCGCGGGGCTGCTCCACCCTCGGCGCCGAGGTCTCCGTGGAACTCCCGGGCGACGTCGTGCGAACCGGGCGTGCGGAACGGGTGGACAGATCCGGTCGCCTCGTCGTCGTCACCCCGGACGGTGAGTTGCCCGTGACCGCCGGGGACATCACCCACATCCGTCCCGCCGGCGACCGGTGGGGCGGCTGACCCGTGGGGTTCGTCCGTTCCGTCCTCACGCCGGGGGAGTCGATGATCGTCCACTCCCACCCGCACTGGCGGGGACTCGTGCGGCCCGCGCTGGTCACGGTGGTCGGTGCGGGACTCGCGGGGATAGCGGGCGGGTTCATCGAGGTGCAGGTCGTGCACCCCGGAGACCGCAGCGCGACCTGGGCGATGGTGGCGGGGCTCTACCTCCTGCTGGTCCTGCGGTTCGGGCTGTGGCCCGCGGTCCGGTGGGCGCGGACGGACCTCGTGGTGACCGACGAGCGCGTGCTGTACCGGCCGGCCGGGTCCTCCAGGAGGTGTGTTGACGTGCCACTGCGCCGGGTCAGCGCCGTCCGGTTCCGGCACACCCTCGCGGACCGCGCGCTGGGCACCGGGTGTCTCATCCTCGAGTGCGGCCACCTGCCCCCGGTGGAGATCGACCACGTGCCCGACGTGGCGCGGGTGCACGCCGCGGTCTACGAGGAGCTGCTCCGGCTACCCCCTCCGCCGCCGCCCGCTCCGCTCGCCGCGGGGCCCAGGTTCCGCTGGGGGCTCCCGGGGCGACGGTGACGACCCCGGCTCACGTGAGAACATGGGCGACGTGAACGACGACTCGCGCATCCGCCGCAATCCGCTCGGCACCCCCGTCGTGGCGATGATCGGGGGCGGACAGCTCGCCCGCATGACCCACCAGGCCGCCGTGGCCCTCGGCCAGACGCTCCGCGTGCTCGCCGCCGACCCGCAGGACCCGGCCGCGCAGGTCACGCCCGACGTGGTGATCGGCGCCCACGACGACCCGGACGCGGTGCGCCGCGCCGCCGCCGGCGCCGACGTGATGACGTTCGACCACGAGCACGTCCCGCCGGAGATCCTCCTGGAGCTCGAGTCCGCCGGCGTCGCGGTGCGGCCGCGCGCCTCGGCGCTCATCCACGCCCAGGACAAGCTGGTCATGCGCCGCGCGCTCGCCGAGATCGGCGCACCCGTCCCGCCGTTCACCGCGGTCGACACCCTCGACGACGTCCGTCGCTTCCACGCCGAGCAGGAGGGACGGATCGTCCTCAAGGCCGCGCGCGGGGGCTACGACGGCCGCGGCGTGTGGATGCCGGACTCGCTGGCGGAGGCCGAGCGGATCGCCGGCGAGCAGCTCGAGGCCGGGGTGCCGATGATGGCCGAGGCCCGCGTGCCCTGGACCCGCGAGCTGTCCGCGATGGTCGCCCGCTCGCCGTTCGGGCAGGGCGCGGTGTGGCCGGTCGTGGAGACCGTCCAGCGCGACGGCATCTGCGCCGTCGTGGTGGCCCCCGCCACGGGGCTCGACGACGACCTGCGCTCCGCCGTCCAGGCCACGGCCCTCCGGTTGGCCGAACACCTCGACGTGACCGGGGTGATGGCCGTGGAGCTCTTCGAGGTGATCGGCTCCGACGGCCGGCCGGGTGTGCTGATCAACGAGCTGGCCATGCGACCCCACAACTCCGGCCACTGGACCATGGACGGCGCCACCACCAGCCAGTTCGAGCAGCACCTCCGGGCCGTCCTGGACTACCCGCTGGGTTCGACCGTGCCGACCGCGCCCGTGACCGTGATGGCCAACGTGCTGGGCGCCCCGCAGGCCCCGGAGATGAGCATGGACGAGCGGGTGCACCACCTCGCGGCCCGCTTCCCACACGCCAAGGTCCACCTCTACGGCAAGTCGGAGCGCCCGGGACGCAAGGTCGGACACGTCAACGTCCTCGCCGATCCGGGCGTCGACCCGGAGGACGCCGACCAGGTGGCGGCCGTCCGCGCGGTGGCCGAGCACGCCGCCCACTGGCTCTCCCACGGGGAGTGGGCTGACGGCTGGGACCCCCACTCGGGGGCGCCGGTCGGGGACTTCGACCGCTGACCGAAACAGGACGACGAGAGGCTTGACGATGACCGAGCGACAGGGCGGGCCGCAGGTCGGTCTGATCATGGGCAGCGACTCCGACTGGCCGACGATGGAGGCGGCCGCCGAGGCGCTCGCGGAGTTCGATATCCCCTTCGAGGTGGGGGTGGTCTCCGCACACCGGACACCGCAGAAGATGCTCGACTACGCGAACTCGGCCGCGGGCCGGGGGATCAGGGTGGTGATCGCCGGCGCCGGTGGTGCCGCGCACCTGCCCGGGATGGTCGCCTCGGCCACTGCGCTGCCGGTCATCGGCGTGCCGGTGCCCCTGAAGTACCTCGACGGCATGGACTCGCTGCTGTCGATCGTGCAGATGCCGGCCGGGGTCCCCGTGGCCACCGTGTCGATCGGCGGCGCCCGCAACGCGGGGCTGCTGGCGGTCCGGATCCTCGCCGCCTCCGACCCCGCCCTCCTGGCCCGGATGGAGAGCTTCCAGGCCGACCTCGCCGCGATGGTCGAACGCAAGGACGCGGCACTGCGGGAGAGCCTCCTCGGCTGACCGCCCGGGGCCCGGGGGTGCTCGCCCCCGGGCTCCTCGGTCGGATATCTGCTGGTAAATTGGGTGACCGGGCACGGTCCGTCGGAACCCGCGGCGATCATGACGGCCCGACGCGCGCAGAGGGCATCGCCGGGAGGACCCGGTCCGGTGCCCGCCGCGCGATCAGCACCGACGACGACCCCTTGGAGGCCCGCACATGTCCGGTAACCCCGATTTCGACCTGTACCGCCCGGCGGAGGAGCACGAAGAGCTCCGGGCCGCGATCCGCGCCCTCTCCGAGAAGGAGATCGAGCCCCACGCGGCGGACGTCGACGAGCGGGAGCGGTTCCCGCAGGAGGCGCTCGACGCGCTCAACGCCTCGGGCTTCAACGCCGTCCACGTCCCGGACGAGTACGGCGGCCAGGGCGCGGACTCGGTGGCGGCCTGCATCGTCATCGAGGAGGTCGCGCGGGTCTGCGCGTCGTCCTCCCTCATCCCGGCCGTGAACAAGCTCGGCACGATGGGGCTGATCCTGGCCGGCAGCGAGGACCTCAAGAAGAAGGTCCTGCCGGAGATCGCCGAGGGCAAGATGGCCTCCTACGCCCTGTCCGAGCGTGAGGCCGGTTCGGACGCCGGGGCCATGCGCACGCGCGCCCGCCAGGACGGCGACGACTGGATCCTCAACGGCAGCAAGGCATGGATCACGAACGGCGGCAAGTCCACCTGGTACACGGTCATGGCCGTGACCGACCCGGACAAGGGCGCCGGCGGTATCTCGGCGTTCATGGTCCACGCCGACGACGAGGGCTTCGGCGTCTCCAAGACCGAGAAGAAGCTCGGTATCAAGGGTTCGCCCACCGCCGAGCTGTACTTCGAGAACGTCCGCATCCCGGGCGACCGGATCATCGGTGAGCCGGGCACGGGCTTCAAGACCGCGCTGCAGACCCTGGATCACACGCGCCCGACCATCGGCGCGCAGGCCGTGGGCATCGCCCAGGGCGCACTCGACGCGGCGATCGCCTACACCAAGGAGCGTAGGCAGTTCGGCAAGGCGATCTCGGACTTCCAGAACACGCAGTTCATGCTGGCGGACATGGCGATGAAGGTCCAGGCCTCGCGGCTCATGGTCTACACCGCCGCCGCCAACGCCGAGCGCGGATCCGCCCCGGGCGGCGAGAAGCTGGGCTTCATGGCGGCCGCCTCCAAGACCTTCGCCTCGGACGTCGCGATGGAGGTCACCACCAACGCCGTACAGCTCTTCGGCGGCGCCGGTTACACCCGTGACTTCCCGGTCGAGCGCATGATGCGCGACGCCAAGATCACCCAGATCTACGAGGGCACCAACCAGATCAACCGCATGGTGATGGCCCGCCAGGTCCTGGCCTGATCACCCGGGGGCGTCCGCGTCCCCGGATCGGCGCACGAGAGCCGCTACTCCTCCACGGGGTGGCGGCTCTCGTCGGTGTAGTGCGACTAGAGGGTGAGAGTGGTGCGCTCGGTGGACGCCACGTCGGCGACTCCGGGCGCGTCGGCGTCCGCGCCGGTGACCAGGACCGCCGAACCGCCCGAGGCGAACACCCGGGCGAGGACGGTCACCACATCGTCGCGCTCGCGGCCCGCGATGAGCGCCCGACCGGACAGTGCCGGGTCCGCCAGCAGGTCCACGGCCACGCCGTCGAGCGCGAGCGCACTCCCGCCCGAGGGCACGAAGGCGTCCGGGTGGATGCGGCAGGCCTCGGCGAGGTCGGTGACCCCGGGCGGCACCTCGACACCCACAGAGGACAGCGGCCGGCCCATCGGGTCGGTGGTCATGAGGAGGGTCTCGACGTCGGTGGGATGGAGGTCGAGACGATCGGGGACGGTGATGACGGCGACGGCGTCGTCGGCCGGGCGGGTGCTGATCTCGGCGCCGGCCCACCAGGCGCCCAGCAGCACTCCGGCGGTGAGCCAGTGGGCCGGGAGATCGCACACCACCACGTCGCCCGGGGCGACGCCCAGCTCGTCCCGCAGCAGCCCGGCGATCTTGGCCGCCCAGTTCGCGGTCGAGGTCGCCGACAGCTCGATGCGCGACGGGGTCTCGAGGTCGTAGTGGGTGACCATCGGCGCTCCCGGGTCCGCGGCGAGGAGCGGCTGGAGCACGATGTCTGCGGCGGTCTTCACGGGGGTGTTCCTCTGGTCGGTGTTCAGGTGACGCGGGGTCTGTTGACGCGGGGCTAGTTCACGCGGGGGCTAGTTCACGCAGGGGGCGCTGGAGCCGCCCGCGTCGAAGGTCGGCCGCTGCGCGATGGACGGCGGCAGGGGAGCGTAGGTGGTCGTGGCGGGGAACGCGGACTCGACCCCCGCGGACTCGCCGGTGGGTCCGCTGTAGTCCTCCGCGAGCACCACGCGGACAGAGCCGGCGGGGACCGCGGGGTCCACCTGGACGGGCAGTCCGCCGAGCGCGTCGGAGACGGCAAAGGCCGCGGCGTCGTCTGCGGAGCCCGCGGCGACGTGCGAGGTGTAGGCCGCGGCGGGATCCGAGAGCAGGTCGCCGGTGCCGTACCCGAGCTCGGTGAGGGCACCGGAGACCTGGGCCGCGAGGCCGTCGATCGCGGTGGTGTTGACCACCGACACCGTGATCGCGGCGGGGTCGGCCCCGGGCGCCGCCGTGGCGGATTCGGAGACCTCCGTGGACTCCTCCTCGGAGCTGGCAAAGCTCCCGACGAACTCGGCGACCTGGGCGGGGTCCACCGTGACGATGGACTCACCCCACTCGGTGACGGAGTCGATGCTCGTCACGGGGATCGTCTCGAAGCGCACGTTTCCGCCGCTGATGTCCTGGAGTTTCATGGCGAAATCCACGAAGTCCCAGTTCTCGTCGATGACGAACGAGCGCTTGGCGGCGTCGGCGAGCGCGCTCAGTTTGGAGGGGTCGGAGAGTGTGCCGGCCGAGAGCGTCTTCTTGACCAGCTGGGACATGAACACCTGCTGGCGGACGATCCGGTCCAGGTCGCCCGCCGGGAGGTCGTGGCGCTGGCGGACGAAGCTGAGCGCGTCGGACCCGGAGACGGTCTGGACACCGGCGCGGAAGTTCGCGCCCGACAGCGGTTCGTCGACGTCGGCGTTCAGACACACCTCGACGCCGCCGACCGCGTCGGTGAGCAGGACGAACCCCAGGAGGCCGATCTCGGCATAGTGGTCGACCTCCACGCCGGTGAGGTCGCGGATGGCGTTGATGAGACCGTTGCGGCCGGCCTGGACCGCGTCGCGTTGGTCGTCCTGGGTGAGTGAACCGTCCGGGCTGGCGTCGACGGCGTCCTGGAGGAAGGCCTCCTTGTTGGCCGAGTACACCCCGTTGATCTTGCTCCCGCCGACGCTCCGGGTCTCCACGTACACATCGCGCGGGATCGAGATCGCGGTGGCGGAGCTGCCGTCCTCGGGGATCCGGATGAGCAGGATCGTGTCGGTGTTCTCGCCGTCCTCCTCGCCGGTCCGGATGGTGGCCAGCTCTTCCTGGCTCAGGGGGTTGCCCTGGGCGTCGGTGCGGTTGTCGGTGCCCACCAGCAGGATGTCGACGGCGCCGTCGAGGCCGCCGTCGCCCACGTCGAGGCCTCCCGCCGAGGACATATCCGAGTTGAGGTTGTTGAACAGCGACCACCCGACGCCCGTGACGAGGAGGCACAGCACGGAGACGAGGGCGGCCACGACGCGGCCGATCCGGGACGCCAAGGGGCGGGCGGGGGTCGCGTGGCGCCGGCCGCGGGTCGGGGCGCGACGAGGCGTCGCGGGCTGCTCGGCGGTCATCCACCGTCCTTGTCGTTGAATCGAGGCGATCAGGCCGAGCCCTGGAACGGGTGGGACAGATCCGCGGATGGCGCCGCCGGCGCGGCTCGCGAGCCACTTGGGCCGCTGATAACGATCCCACGGTACCGCGCCGCGCGCCGGGCGTCGGAATCGGCAGCGCGCGTCGTAGTGTGTCTGGCGTGACGACCCGACTACCCGTCGTGACGGTGACCTATTCTCCCGGCGACCACCTCAACCGCTTCGTCGAGACCCTGCCCGGGGCCACGACGCGACCGGTCGGTCTGGTGATGGCGGACAACGGTTCGGTGGACGGCGCGCCCGAGGCGGTGGCTGCCGCCCACGACTTCGCCGAGTTCTTCCCGACCGGCGGGAACCTGGGGTACGGCACGGCGATCAACCGGGCGGTGACGGAGATCGCCGGGCGCCCGGAGGAGTTCGACCAGGAGTTCGTCCTGGTGGTCAACCCCGACGTGCGCTTCGAGCCCGGATCGGTGGACGCCCTCCTCGCCGCCGCCCGGCGGTGGCCCCGGGCGGGCGCGGTGGGGCCGCGCATCGCCGAGACCGACGGATCGGCGTACCCCTCCGCCCGCGCGGTCCCGCGGCTCGGCGCCGGCATCGGCCACGCCGTCCTGGGCCCGGTGTGGCCCGGCAACCCCTGGACCGCCCGTTACCTCGACGACGCGGACATGGACACCGAGCGCACGGCGGGGTGGCTGTCCGGGTCGTGTCTGCTCCTGCGGCGGGAGGCGTTCGACGCCCTCGGCGGATTCGACGAGCGCTACTTCATGTACCTCGAGGACGTCGACCTGGGCGACCGCCTCGGTCGCGCCGGCTGGCAGAACGTCTACGTGCCGTCGTCGGTCATCCACCACGACCAGGGCCACGCGGCCAGGACCGTGCCGGAGTTCACCCTCCGGGCGCACCACCGCAGCGCGTACCTCTTCCAGGCCGACAGGCATCCGCACGCCTGGCAGGCGCCGATACGCTGGGTGCTCAGAGCGGGCCTGGCGCTGCGATGTCGTCTCGCGATCCGATCCGCTCGGCGCGCCCTGCGCTGAGCCGGGACCAGACCGGACGATGACCAGACCGGACGACGACCGCCGGACGACGACCAGACCGGACGACGACCGCGCTGAGCGACAGACAAGCTGAGCGCCGACCAGAGAAGACAACCGGCCTCACGGGGCCCGCGCGACCGCGCGAACCCCGGGGCCCCAGACAGCGGGAGCTTTGAATTGACGTCGACTACCTCCGAGAACGCCGGGCGGGGCGACCTGATCCCGGACACCGAGGCGGTGGTCCTGGTAGGCGGCAAGGGGACCCGCCTGCGGCCGCTGACCATCTCGGCACCCAAGCCGATGCTGCCCACCGCGGGCCTGCCCTTCCTCACCCACCTGCTCTCCCGGATCCGCGCGGCCGGCATCCGTCGCGTCGTGCTGGGGACCTCATTCAAGGCCGAGGTGTTCGAGGAGTACTTCGGGGACGGCTCGGACCTGGACCTGGAGCTCTCCTACGTGGTGGAGAGCGAGCCCCTGGGCACCGGCGGCGGCATCCGCAACGTCCTGGACCACCTCACCGCCTCGACGATCATGGTGTTCAACGGTGACGTGTTGGGCGGGACGGATCTGACGCAGATCCTCGACCTGCACCACGCCAAGAACGCCGACCTCACCATGCACCTGGTCCGGGTCTCGGACCCCCGCGCGTTCGGGTGCGTGACCACGGACACCGACGGGCGCGTCCTGGAGTTCCTGGAGAAGACCCAGGACCCGCCGACCGACCAGATCAACGCCGGCTGCTACGTCTTCCGACGGGAGCTCATCGAGCAGATCCCCGCGGGCGTCCCGGTCTCCGTCGAGCGCGAGACCTTCCCCCACCTGCTCTCCGAGGGCAAGCGGGTGTACGGCTTCGTCGACGCGGCGTACTGGCGCGACATGGGCACCCCCGAGGACTTCGTCCGCGGGTCCTCGGACCTGGTCCGGGGCATCGCGCCCTCACCGGCACTCGGTGGCCACGTGGGTGAGGCGCTCGTCCACGAGGGGGCGGGCGTCGGAGCCGGCGCCGTCCTCGTCGGCGGCACGGTGGTCGGCCGCGGCGCCGAGATCGGGGCCGGGGCGCGCCTGGACGGGGCCGTGGTCTTCGACGGCGCCCGCATCGAGGCCGGCGCGACAGTCGAGCGCTCGATCATCGGCGCGGGGGCGCGCATCGGGCACCGCGCGCTGATCCGCGACGGCGTGATCGGCGACGGCGCCGACGTGGGCGCCCGCTGTGAGCTGCTGCGCGGCGCCCGGGTGTGGCCCGGCGTGGTGATCCCGGACGGCGGGATCCGCTACTCCACCGACATGTAGGCGCTGACCGCGCACATGTAGGCGCCTACTCCACCGACAGGTAGGCGTCCCCGGCCGGCCGGGGCTCCCGCTCGGGGACCGGATCGGCCGGGACGCCGATGGCCACGGACCCCAGCGGCCGCCACGACCCCGGCAGGCCCAACACCCGCCGGGTGGTCTCGGCGGCGAAGATCGTCGAACCCACCCAGCACGAGCCCAGACCCCGCGCGGCCAGGGCCACCAGCAACGACTGCACAGCGGCGCCACCGGCGACGGTGAACATGGCCTCCTCGCAGGCGCTGCGGCGCGGGTCCGGGTAGTCGTGCGCCCCCGCGGAGTCGTCGACGAACGGCAGGACCAGTTCGGGGGAGGTGCGCAGCAGATCGCCGCGGGCCATCCGCCGGTCCAGGACGTCGCCGGAGTGCCCGTCGGCCCGCAGGTCCGCCTCCCAGTCCGCGCGCAGCGCGTCCAGGAGCCGGGTGCGCGCGTCCCCGGAGACGCGGACGAAGCGTATCGGGGTGCTGTGGTGCGGCGCGGGCGCGGTGAGCGCGTCGGCCACGGCCTCGGCGAGCAACTCAGCGGGGACGGGCTCGTCGGCGAACCGCCGCACGGAGCGACGCCCGGGGACGGCCGCGCGCCGCCCCTGCGCCAGCGCCTCGGCGGTGCCCAGCCGGAAGAGGTCCGACGCGCTGTCCCGGATCAGGTCGCGGGCCCGCTGCGGGGAGCCGCTCTCGTCGTCGTCATCTCCGAGCAGCAGGTGGTCCAACCCGCGGATCACCGCGACCGGCCGGGCGCCTAGCTTGCCCTTGACCAGGTCGGCGCCCGCCGCGATCTCGTCGGCCACGGCGACGTCGGTGACCCAGAGCTCGTTGCCCTGGCGGTCGACGGCACCGTCGTACCCGACCGACACCCGCAGTCCCGCCGCCCCGATCGCGGCGTCGGTCTGACCGGTGCGCCAGGCCCGGCCCATCGTGTCGGTGATGACCACGGCCACCCGCGCCCCGGTGAGGCGTCGCAGGTCGCGGGCGAGCGCGACGGCGGAGGCGTCGGGGTCCTCGGGCAGCAGTGCGAGCTCCCCGGAGTCGACGTTGGAGCCGTCGATGCCGGCGGCGGCCTGGACGATGCCGAGCCGGTTCTCGGTGATGAGCGTGCGGTTGACGCGCGCCACCACCCGGACGGACTCCTCGTCGACCAGGCGCCGGCGTAGCGCGTCCCGCTCGTCGGGGTCGGTGGGGGCGGCCACGATCCGGCCTTCGGTCTTGGAGACCACCTTGGAGGTGAGCACCACCACGTCGCCGTCGGTCAGCCCGTGCGGGTCGCCGGTGAGCGCGCCGGCGAGGATCCCCGCCAGGTCGTCGCCCGGCCGGAACTCCGGCAGGCCGTCCGGAGCCCAGAGAAGGACGTCCGCGGGGGCGGCGTGTTCCCCCGACCAGTGGCGGACCTCGGGGATCGCGCCGTCGGTCATCGGTCGGACCGCGCGGGGACCTCGGGGACCTCCAGGCCGGCCAGTTCGATCGCGGCGGCCACCATGGCGGCGGTGGCGTCCGGGTCGGTCATGAGCAGCGGCGCCTCGCGGACGGCGATCCCGGCCACCTCCCCGCCGGCGTCCGTGGTGCCGCCCGTGGGGCCGTCACCCGGGGCGACCAACCAGCCGTCGAGCAGGCCGGTGCCGGAGCGGGCGCCGAAGTGCCGGGCGACGGCCAGGGCGGACGTCTCGACGCCGATCGCGGTGAGGCACGCGTCGGCCATGCCGCGCAGCACCGCGCCGCCGATGATCGGGCTGACGCCCACGACCGGCGCGGACGTGCTGCGCAGCGCGGCGCGGATCCCGGGGACGGCGAGGATCGCGCCGACGGAGACCACGGGGTTGGAGGGGGCGACGACGACGAGGTCGGCCGACGCGATGGCCTCGAGCGTCTCCGCGGTGGGCCGGGCGGCCTCGGCGCCGATCTGCACGAAGCCGGAGGCCGGCAACTGCGCCCGGTGCCGGACCCACCACTCCTGGAAGTGGATGGCCTTCGAACCGGACCCGTCGGCGGAGTCGTCGGGGACCACCACGTGCGTCTCGCAGCGATCGTCGGTGACGGGCAACAGGCGGACGCCGTGGGAGTCACCGAGTTGCCAGCGGACGGACAGCGCCTCGGTGACGTCGGTCAGGCGGTAGCCGGCGCCGAGCATCTGGGTGCGCACGAGGTGTGTGGCCAGGTCCTTGTCCCCGAGGCCGAACCAGTCGGGCTGGACGCCGTACGCGGCGAGCTCCGCCTTGCAGTTCCACGTCTCGCCCGCGTGCCCCCAGCCGCGCTCGGGGTCGATGCCCCCGCCGAGGGTGTACATGCAGGTGTCCAGATCGGGGCAGATGCGGACACCGTGCATCCAGGCGTCGTCACCCACGTTCACGACCGCGTCCACGTGGTGCGGTGATGCCGCACCCGCCGGCGCGCCGTCCACACCGCCGCTCGCGGGGTCCAGCCCGAGCAGTCGGCGTGCGCCGAGCAGGAAACGGGCGCCACCGACGCCGCCGGCCAATACACAGATCCTCACGTCGCCCCACAGTAGTGACGAGGGGGCGAGCCGGTCCGGGTGGGCCACGGGGCCCGGCCCGGTTGGGCTACGGGGCCCGGCCCGGTTGGGCTACGGGGCCCGGCCCCGGTGGACCCCGGGAGCGTGGTCCACGCCACACCGATCCCGGCGTGTCACGGGCCGCCCATCGGGGTGAAAATGCTAGGTATCGCCGATTTCGCTTGACCTTCGCGACTCGCATGTGTGTAATCACAGGTGTGTCATTCCACCGGGAGCGGCACTACCGGCCCGGCATTCGCATGAGCGACGAGCAAAGTAACACGAAGGGATGACCGTGGATCGACAGTCACGCACCGCGGCGGGACCAGAACTGGCCCTGGTCGACCTCGGCGCCCCGTCTCTCTTCCTGGAGGACGAGGAGGAGAGCTGGCAGGAACAGGCTCTCTGCGCGCAGACCGACCCCGAGGCGTTCTTCCCCGAGAAGGGCGGATCCACTCGTGAGGCCAAGAAGATCTGCACGGGATGTGAGGTCAAGGCCGAGTGCCTCGAGTACGCCCTGGCCAACGACGAGCGCTTTGGCATCTGGGGAGGCCTGTCCGAGCGCGAGCGGCGCCGGATCAAGCGCGAAGCCGTCATGTGAGCTGAGTCTTCACGAAGCCTGACCGCCCCACGGGGCGGTCAGTTGTCGTTGGGGCCCGCCTCGACCTCGTCGGGAGAGATCTCGAGGTGTTGCGAGACGAGCTCCACCAGGACCGAGTAGACCAGGTCGCGCAGATCGTCCCCGTCGGGCGCCCGGTGGGTGAGCGGCCGCCTGAACAGCACCAGCCGCGCCCGCGTGGGCTGGCCGGACCGGTCGACCCCGGCGGGGACGAGTCGCGCGAGCGGGACCAGTCCGTCGGCCACGACCTCCTCCGGCCACGACTCACCGGGCTTCAACCGCATCCTGGGGACCATGTCCACCGCGAGGTCCAGGTGCACCAGGCGGGAATGCCAGTGCTGGTCGATCTCGGCGAACGCCTCGAGCGCGGCGGAGTCGAACTCGGCGGCCCTGCTCCGCCACCGGGGGACCTCCGGGGGCAGGATCGGGCCCCGCGGGCCGTGCCCGCGCCGGTCGGCGCGCCGCGAGGTCACCACACGCGGGCCCCGGGGACCGGGATCCCCGGGGAAGTCCCGCACCGAGATCCGACTGCCCGCGCACACGTCGGACTGGCCGGCACCGGGGATCGCGTTCCCTGTGGGCGGCCGTCCGGGAACGGGGGCGGTCGGGGTCATGGCGCGAGGATAGCCCCCGGTGGCCGGGGCCGCCGGTACCGGCGCGGCGGGTCGCGGCCCGTCATCCGGTCCGGCGCGGCTACTCTGGGGCCTCGTGAGTGAGAACCGTCGTTGCTGCCGCCCCGGGTGTCCCAATCGGGCTGTCGCCACGCTCACCTACGTCTACGCCGACTCCACGGCCGTGGTCGGCCCGCTGTCGGCCGCCCGGGAGCCGCACTCCTGGGACCTGTGCGCCGCGCACGCCCTGCGCATCACCGCCCCACGGGGTTGGGACCTGGTGCGCCACCCGGACATCGACACCTCCGCGGAGGACTCCGACCTCACCGCCCTTCTCGACGCGGTGGCCGGCGGGCCGATCGGCGGGCGGCGGACGGGCGCGGCACTGGTCGACGCCGACCGCCTGCGGCGACTGGGGGTCTCCGACCACGGCCCGTTGCTCGCCGCAGCACCGGAGGAGCCCTCCGGCGCCCGCCCCCACCTCCGGGTGGTGCCCAACCCGCCCGAACGCGGCGAGAACCCGTCGGTCGAGACGGATGCGGGTACGCGGCAGCCGGGGCCCGGCGTCGGCTGACCGGTACGCCGCCGGGAGGAGCCCCGACATCGCGCGGCCAACCCATCGCGCGGAGCCCCCATCTCCCACAGACCACATCGCGTGGAGACCACACGGCGACCCCCGCGGGTAGTGTCATCGACGACACAGTCCGACCGCCTCTCACCCCTGGAGCAGCACGTGGCACGCACCGCCGAGTCCGTCCGAGCAGTCATCAAGGCCTACGACGTCCGAGGCGTCGTGGGCGAGCAGATCGACGAGGACTTCGTCCGCGAGGTCGGGGCGTCGTTCGCGCGCCTCATGCGGTCGGAGGGCGCGGGCACCGTGGTGGTCGGTCACGACATGCGGGACTCCTCGCCGGCGCTGTCACAGGCGTTCGCGGCCGGCGTCACCGCGCAGGGCCTGGACGTGGTGACGATCGGCCTCGCCTCGACGGACCAGCTCTACTACGCCTCCGGCATGATCGACTGCCCCGGTGCCATGTTCACCGCGAGCCACAACCCGGCCCGGTACAACGGCATCAAGCTGTGCCGCGCGGGCGCCAAGCCCGTGGGCCAGGAGTCCGGACTCGGCGTGATCTCGGACGAGCTGATCGAGGGGGTCCCCGAGTTCGACGGCGCAGCCGGCACCGTGTCCGAGCGCGACGTCCTGACGGGCTACGGGGAGTACCTGCGGGGACTGGTCGACCTGTCGGGCGTCCGGCAGCTCAAGGTGGCCGTCGACGCCGGGAACGGGATGGGCGGTCACACCGTGCCCGCCGTGCTCACCGGGCTCCCGCTCGAGATCGTCCCGCTGTACTTCGAGCTCGACGGGAACTTCCCCAACCACGAGGCCAACCCGCTCGAGCCGGCCAACCTGGTCGACCTCCAGGCGCTCGTCCGCGAGAGCGGCGCGGACATCGGGCTGGCCTTCGACGGCGACGCCGACCGCTGCTTCGTGGTGGACGAGCGTGGGGAGCCGGTCGCGCCGTCGGCCATCACGGCTCTCGTCGCCGGGCGGGAACTCGACAAGGAGCCCGGCGCCTCGATCATCTACAACCTCATCACCTCGCGTGCCGTGCCCGAAATCGTGGAGGAGAAGGGCGGCGTAGCCATCCGCACCCGGGTCGGCCACAGCTTCATCAAGGCGCAGATGGCCGACACCGGTGCGGTCTTCGGTGGCGAGCACTCGGCGCACTACTACTTCCGGGACTTCTGGGGCGCCGACTCCGGGATGCTCGCCGCCATGCACACCCTCGCCGCGCTGGGCGAGCAGGACACGCCGCTCTCCCAGGTCATGGCCGAGTACACCCGCTACGCCGCCTCGGGGGAGATCAACTCCACCCTGGATTCGGCGGAGGCACAGGCAGAGCGCATGGAGGCGGTCGTCACCGCGTTCACGGGTCGGTCGGTGTCGATCGACAGGCTCGACGGCGTGACCGTGGACCTCGGGGACGGCTCCTGGTTCAACCTCCGGGCCTCCAACACCGAGCCCCTGCTCCGCCTCAACGCCGAGGCGCCCACCGGGGAGGACGTCGCCGCGGTGGTCGACGAAGTCCTCGCGATCGTCCGTGCCTGACCTGACCAGCGATACCGGGGCCGGCCGGGTCGACCTCGACGACGCCGACGCCCTCAGGGCCGCCGACGCCACCGGCGCCCTGCTCCACGCCTCCATGGCGGGGGCGCAGATCCGCGCGGTGGCCACGGCCGCCGACGCGGGTGCACTCGACGAGCTCACCGGCTTCCGGCCGAGGGCGCTGGTGTGGGTGTCCGGGCGTTCGACCCGGGCCCGCCATGCCGCCGCGATGGTCGCCGCCCTCGCGGAGGTCGTCGGCGGGTCCGCGGTACCGCCGCTGGTCCACGCCCATTCGCTCCCGGCCTGGGTCGGCTCGCTGGACGTCGTCCTGGTCTCGGGTGACGACGCCGGAGACCCGGATCTCGCGTCCGCCATCGACACCGCCGCCCACCGGGGTGCGTTCGTCGTGGCGGACGTGCCGCGGGAGGGTCCGGTGGGCGAATCCGGCGGGGGACGGGCCACCTGGCTCGAGCCGCTGCCGTACCTGCCCCCGCACCGCGGGGTGGTGCGCCACCTGGCCGCCGGGATGGCGGTCCTCACCGCGCTGGGCGCGGGTGGCCTCGACGTGGGCGCGGCCGCGGACGCGGTGGACGCCGAGCTCGAGGGCCTGGGGCCCGACCTCGCGACGCCGGTCAATCCGGCCAAGCTGCTCGCCACCTCGGTCGCCGGCTCGGACCCGGTCGTCTGGATCCACTCGGACCCGGTGTCCGCCGCCTATTGTGACCGGGCCGTGGCGGCCTTCTGTGACGTCGGCCGGGTCACGGCGTCCTCCACCGTGTGGGACTCCGTACGTTCGCAGGCCGAACGCGACCAGGGCCGACCCCCCGTGGACCCCCTCGCGAGCCTGTTCCACGACGACGAGTTGGACGGAGCGCGTCAGGATGCGCCCGTCCGGCACCTCGGTATGGTGTTGGGCGCGGACGATCACCTCGTCCGGATGGCCGCGGGTCCGCTCGCGGAAGTGGAGTGGATCACCGACCGCGGTCGGGACACGGCCGACGACGCGTCGGCCCCGTTGAGCGGAAAGGTTGCCGCGCTCATGGCGAGGACCGAACTATCCGCCGCGTACCTGCTGGTCGGGGGGTTGTGAACCGTGGTGGCTCTCAGCCCGGTGGTCCAGGCGTACGCGTGGGGTTCCCGGACCGCTCTCCCCGAACTGTGCGGTACGCCGTCCCCCGCACCGCACCCGGTGGCCGAACACTGGTTCGGTGCCCACGACTCCGGCTCGTCGCTCTGCCCTGACGGTCGCGGGTTGGACGCGCGCATCGCGGCGGACCCGGTCGGCGAGCTGGGCGAGCGGGTGGTGGCCGGGCACGGAGGTGGCCTGCCGTTCCTGGTCAAGCTGCTCTCGGCCGAACAGGCGCTCTCGCTCCAGGCGCACCCCTCCCCGGACAAGGCGCGGGAGGGTTTCGCCGCGGAGGACGCCCGGGGGATCCCCGTCGACGCCCCTGACCGCAACTACCGGGACGTCAACCACAAGCCCGAGATCCTGGTGGCACTGACCGAGTTCCACGCGCTCGTGGGGTTCCGTCCCGTGGACCGCACCGTCACCCTGCTCGACGCGCTGGACGTGCCCGCGCTGCGTCCCTACCGCGACATGCTCCACGGGCAGCCGGACGCCGCGGGCATCCGCGCGGTCTTCACCACGTTCATCACGATGCCGCACCTGGCGTTGGCGACGGTCGTGTCGGACCTGGTCACCGGGGCCGTCGGGTACCTCACCGCGGCGGGGGTCGAGGCCGAGTGGGCGGCGGAGGCGAAGACCGTCGTCGAGCTGGCGGAGCGCTATCCCACCGACCCGGGGGTGCTGGGGGCACTGCTGCTCAACCGGGTCGCCCTCCGGCCCGGACAGGCCGTCTATCTGGGACCCGGTCAGCTCCACGCCTACCTCCGAGGGGTGGGGGTGGAGGTGATGGCCAATTCCGACAACGTCCTGCGGGGCGGCCTCACACCCAAGCACGTCGACGTCCCCGAACTGATGCGGGTGTTGGAGTTCGCCCCGCTGGTCGATCCGACCGTGCGGGCGGAGCCGGCCGGCCGAGAGATCCCCGGTGAGATGGCGTACCCCACGCCGGAGCCTGACTTCGCGCTCTCCCGCATCGACCTGATCCCGGGTGCGGCGCCCGTCTCCTACCGGCCGGATGGCCCGGAGGTCCTGCTCTGCACCTCCGGCCAGGCGAGGGTGTGCGAGAACGGGGTCTTCGAGACCCTCGGTCCGGGCTGCGCCGCCTGGGTGCCCGCCTCGACTCCCGAGGTGGTGCTGGACTCCACCGGGGGGGCCACCGTCTTCCGGACGCGCGTCGGCGAACCGGCGACGGGGACGCAGCGCGCCTGAGCCGCCGGGTTAGGCTGGCGGGTAAGTGTTATTTCGCAAGCTATGAGGAGCTGGTCGCACACATGTCTGCTGATCTCCAGGTGCAGTCCGTCAACGGTGTCGAGTTCAAGGTGGCGGATCTGTCGCTGGCGGAGGCGGGCCGCAAGCAGATCCGCCTGGCCGAGCACGAGATGCCCGGTCTGATGGCCCTGCGCGAGGAGTACGCGGCAGCCCAGCCGCTGGCCGGTGCCCGGATCGCGGGCTCGATCCACATGACGGTGCAGACCGCCGTCCTGATCGAGACGCTGACCGCGCTCGGCGCCGAGGTCCGCTGGGCCTCGTGCAACATCTTCTCCACGCAGGACGAGGCGGCCGCCGCGGTCGTGGTGGGCCCCGAGGGCACCCCGGAGGCGCCGGCGGGCGTGCCGGTGTTCGCGTGGAAGGGCGAGACGCTCACCGAGTACTGGTGGTGTGCCGAGCAGATCATGACCTGGACGGACGCCGAGCCCAACATGATCCTCGACGACGGTGGCGACGCCACCATGCTCGTGATCAAGGGCAAGGAGTTCGAGCAGGCCGGCGCGGTCCCCTCCGACGACACCGCCTGGTCGGCGGAGGAGAAGGTCTTCCACGCGCTGCTGCGCGAGTCGGTCCCGGCGAATCCCGGCAAGTACACGGCCATCGCGGAGGCGGTCATGGGCGTGACCGAGGAGACCACCACCGGCGTACTGCGCCTGTACCACTTCTTCGCCGAGGGCGTGCTGCCGTTCCCGGCGATCAACGTCAACGACGCGGTCACCAAGAGCAAGTTCGACAACACCTACGGCACCCGCCACTCGCTGCTCGACGGCATCAACCGGGGCACCGACGTGCTCATCGGCGGCAAGAAGGCCCTGGTGTGCGGCTATGGCGACGTGGGCAAGGGCTCCGCCGAGGCGCTGGCCGGTCAGGGTGCGCGCGTGCAGGTCACCGAGATCGACCCCATCAACGCCCTGCAGGCGCTCATGGACGGCTTCGACGTGGTGACGGTCGACCAGGCCATCGAGCACGCCGACATCGTCATCACCGCCACGGGCAACAAGGACATCATCACCTTCGAGCACATGAAGCGGATGAAGAACAAGGCCATCCTGGGCAACATCGGCCACTTTGACAACGAGATCGACATGGCCGGCCTCGAGTCCGCCGAGGGCGTCACCCGCATCAACATCAAGCCCCAGGTCGACGAGTTCGTCTTCGACGACGACGGCCGCTCGATCATCGTGCTGTCCGAGGGCCGTCTGCTCAACCTCGGCAACGCCACCGGCCACCCGTCCTTCGTGATGTCCAACAGCTTCTCCGATCAGGTCATCGCCCAGATCGAGCTGTTCACCAAGGCCGACCAGTACCCGATCGGCGTGCACCTGCTGCCCAAGATCCTCGACGAGAAGGTCGCCCGCCTGCACGTCGAGGCGCTCGGCGGGACGCTCACCCGTCTGGCCAAGGACCAGGCCGAGTACATCGGCGTCGACGTCGAGGGCCCGTACAAGGCCGAGCACTACCGGTACTGATCTCCGGTCACCGGTGAGCGCGCGGCTGGTCGTCGTCGAGGGGCTCGACGGCGCGGGTAAGAACACCCTGACCACGGCCCTGGTCGGTGAGCTCACCGACCGGGGTGTGTCGGTCGGCCGCCTCGCGTTCCCCCGGTACGGAACTCTGCACGCCGACCTGGCCGCCGATGCCCTGCACGGCGGCCAGGCCGGGACCGCGGACTCGCCCCACGCGATGGCCCTGCTGTTCGCGATGGACAGGCACGCCGCCCTCGGGGAGCTTCGGGAACTCCGCGCCGAGCACGACGTGGTCCTGCTCGACCGGTACGTGGCGTCCAACGCCGCGTACACCGCGGCCCGGCTCGGACCCGGACGGGAGGCCGAGGTGGTCGACTGGATCGGCGCGCTCGAGTTCGACCGCCTGGGATTGCCGGCGCCGGATCTGCAGCTCCTGCTCGACACCCCCGTCGCCGTGGCGGCCGCGCGGGCGGGCTCCCGGGAGGCGGCCGACCCGGGCCGGACCCGGGACCGCTACGAGCGGGACGCGGCCCTCCAGGCGGCCACGGGGGAGGCCTACCGTCGGCTCGCCGCCTCCGCATGGCGCTCGCCCTGGCGCGTCCTGGGGGCCGACCCCGACATCCCCGAGCTGGCGGACCTCGTCGTCGGGCGCTGAAATTCCGAGCGCAGGACCCCGGACCTCGCCGGAGGCCGAGCCGCGACCACGAATCGGCGAGGTGGCCGGGTAGGGTGCGATCCAGGAGTACGGCCCGCGAGGTGCCCCGTGTGACCCCGCGACGCCGCTCCGCCCCGACACTTCCGCCGACTCAAGTGGTGACCATGACCCCGAAGATCCTCGTCGTCGACGACGACGCCGCACTGGCAGAGATGCTCACCATCGTCCTGCGGGGCGAGGGGTTCGAGACCGAGGTCGTGGGCGACGGCGTCCACGCCATCGAGGTGTTCCGTGCGGCCCAGCCGGATCTGGTCCTCCTGGACCTGATGCTGCCCGGCAGGAGCGGGATCGACGTCTGCCGGGACATCCGCGGTGAGTCTCGGGTGCCGATCGTCATGCTCACGGCCAAGACGGACACGGTCGACGTGGTGCTGGGCCTGGAGTCCGGTGCGGACGACTACATCATGAAGCCGTTCAAGCCCAAGGAGCTGGTGGCCCGGATCCGTGCCCGGCTGCGCCGGGGCGAGGACGAGCCGAGCGAGCTGCTGCACATCGGTGACGTGACGATCGACGTCCCCGCGCACACCGTCACCCGCGACGACACGCCGATCCCGCTCACCCCGCTGGAGTTCGACCTCCTGGTCGAGCTCGCGCGCAAGCCCCGCCAGGTGTTCACCCGTGAGGTGCTCCTCGAACACGTCTGGGGCTACCGCCACTCGGCGGATACCCGCCTGGTCAACGTCCACGTCCAGCGCCTGCGCGCGAAGATCGAGAAGGACCCGGAGAACCCCGAGGTCGTCCTGACCGTGCGCGGCGTCGGCTACAAGGCGGGCCCGGTCTCGTGACCGCCGGTCGCTCGGAAGACGCGGCGGCGTCCTCCGGCGACGAGCTCGCCCAGATGGACGCAGCGGAGTCCCCACCGACTCCTCTGGAACGGCTCGGGGACCTGGACCTGGCCGTCCTGGGTCACCGGATCGTGCGGATGTGGCGCCGGTCCCTGCAGCTCCGCGTGGTCACCTCGACCCTCGCGCTGTCCATGGGTGTGATCCTCACGATCGCGTTCATGCTCCAGAGCCAGATGGCCGCGCAGTTGCTCTCCACCAAGTTGGACGCCGCCGTCGAGCAGGCGAGCAGGCTCCGGGTGACCGTCGAGGCGCAGATCGCGGCGACCGACGAGGGGACGAGCGAACAGTCCCGGCTCGACCAGGCGCGCAGTGCCCTGGGGGAGCGCGGGTTCGCCTCGGGAGGGGACTCGGTCCACGCAGGGACCTTCGACCCGATCCTCGTGGTCCCCGACCAGACCGGGCGCGGACAGGTGGTCAGCCCGGCCGACGGGCAGGTGCCCCCCGAACTGCAGTCGCTGGTCCAGCGGGGCCGGATCGCCTACCAGTACGTCACGATCGACTTCCGCGGCGAGTCCGCCAAGTCGCTCATCATCGGCACGCCCACGGATTCGTCGATCCCCGGGCTCGAGCTGTACCTGGTCTACCCGCTGATCGCCGAGGAACAGACGCTCGGGATCATGCGCGGGATCGTCGCGACCGCGGGTCTGGCGATCATCGTGCTCAGCGCGGCGATCGCGTGGATGGTGGCGCGTCAGGTGGTCCTCCCGGTCCGGCAGGCGGCGTCCATCGCCCAGCGGTTCGCCAACGGCCACCTCAAGGAACGGATGGTGATCAGGGGCGAGGACGACGTCGCGCGGTTGGCGATGGCGTTCAACGACATGGCGCAGAGCCTGTCCAAGCAGATCACGCAGCTGGAGGAGTTCGGTGATCTCCAGAAGCGCTTCACCTCCGACGTCTCCCACGAGCTCCGTACGCCCCTGACCACGGTCAAGATGGCGGCGGACATCATCTCCGACTCCGCCGACCACCTCGACGCCCCGACCAAGCGCGCCGTGGAACTGCTGGAGTCCGAGCTCGACAGGTTCGAGAGCCTGCTCACCGACCTGCTCGAGGTGTCCCGCCACGACGCGGGGATGGCGGAGCTGTCCGTGACCGCGATGGACGTGCGGATGGCGGTCGAGGACGCGGTCTCCACCGTGTCCCACATCGCCGAGTCGGCGGGGGTGGAGGTCGAGCTGGACATGCCGGCCGAGCCGGTGGTGGCCGATGTGGACCCGCGGCGGGTCGAGCGGATCCTGCGCAACCTGGTGGCCAACGCGCTCGACCACTCCGAATCCAAGCCGGTCCGGGTGACCCTGCGCGTGTCCGACGCCGCCCTCGCGGTCTCCGTCCGCGACCACGGCGTGGGGCTCAAGCCCGGCGAGGAAGCCCTGGTGTTCAACCGCTTCTGGCGGGCGGACCCCTCGCGGGTCCGGCGATCGGGCGGCACCGGGCTCGGACTGGCGATCGCGCTCGAGGACGCCAAGCTCCACGGCGGTCGCCTGGACTGCTGGGGCAGCCCAGGTGAGGGCTCCTGCTTCAGGTTGACCATCCCCCGGCGCTACGGTGGCACGATCACCTCGAGCCCGCTGCCCCTGACGCCGGAGGACGAGGCGCGGGTCGTGCAGACCGGTTCGTCGACGCCGCTCGACCGGGTTCCCGGATCCGAGGAGACCGGGTCGTGAGCAGCGTGCGGGCGGTTCTCGGGGTGGTGGCGCTGGCCTGCGTCGCCGGGCTTGGGGCGACCGGCTGCGCGACGCTGCCCTCGTCGTCGTCACCCCACGTCATCGACACGTTCTCGCCCTCGGCGACCGCACTGTCCGTCCCCACGCCCGTCCCGGATCAGGAGCCGGACCTGCTGGTCCGCGACTTCCTCAAGGCCGCCGCGACCGCCGATCAGCGGCACGCGGCATCCCGACAGTTCCTCACCCGGGAGGCGGCGGAGACCTGGGACGACTCCGCGGACACGACGATCGTGTTGCGGGCGGACCTCAGCGCCGAGGGCGGACGTGACTCCGACCGCGCCGAGTACACGCTGCGGGCCGAGAAGGTCGGGTCGCTCGATCCCGGCGGGATCTTCAGGGAGGAGGTCGGGCAGCTCGAGGTGACGATCGGCCTCGCGCGGCAGGACGGGCAGTGGCGGATCGACCGGCTACCCCCGGGGGTCGTGATCGAGAAAACCGAGTTCTTCTCCACCTACGCCCAACGCGACCTGTTCTTCCTCTCCGGGTCAGGGGAGTCGCTGGTCCCCGACCCGCGGTGGACGGCCGCTGACCGGACCGACCTGGGCTACTCGCTGGTCAACCTGCTCGCGACCGGGCCGCGCCCCGGGCTCACGGCCTCGGTGCTCTCCCGCGTCCCCTCGTCGGTCTCGGTGCGGCCGGACGAGGGCGACGGGGACGAGGGGCGCCCGGGCACGACCATCGAGTTCACCGGACTGCCGGTGCTCAGCAGTCAGGCCACCACGCAGTTCGCCGCGCAGGTGGTGTGGACCCTCGCCCGTGCGGACGTGCCCGGGCCCTACCGGCTCGAACGCGACGGCGCACCTCTCGACGAGCGGTACAGCGACGGGTGGACCACGGAGGACGTCCGTTCCTTCGACCCGTACCCGCCGGTGGAGCCGATGCGTAACGCGCTGACCGCCGCCGACGGGCTGGTCCGGCTCGAGGGAGCCGGTGCGCGGCCGGCCGGGGGGCCCTGGTCGGAGGTCCGCGGGGGACGGAGCGGCAGCTTGTCCTACGACGGGCGGATCCTGGCGGTCGTGGCCGGGGAGGAGCAGGCCGGGTCGCGGAGGGTGCTCGTCGGGGCGGCCGACGACGCGCCCCGCGAGGCCCTCACGGCCCGGACCGTGGCCGGCCCGACCTTCCATCCCGTGGACGGCCGGGCGTGGGTGATGGTCGACGACGCCAGGCTCGTCCGCATCGGTACCGGCGCCTCGCCGTCGGTCCAGGAGATGGACGCGGGTCCGATTCGCGCCCTCGGCTCGCGGGTGACCGCGCTGCGGATCGACCAGTCCGGTACCCGGCTGGCCGTGGTCGTCGACGGCAAGGTGTTCATCGGCGGACTGTCGGCCGAGACCGGGCAGCCGCTCGCCGGCACGTTCGGCCAGATCGGCCGGGCGCTGGGGGAGACCGCGTCAGTGGTGGCGTGGCGGGACCGGACCACGATCGTCGTGGGCCGCAACACCACCGAGGCCCCGGTCGTGACGATCTCGATCGACGGCGCGATCACGGTGCCGCTCTCCCAACGCAACATCACGGGGCCGGTCACGGCCGTCGCCGCCGCCGGCCGGGAGGTCTACGTGGTGGACCAGCGGTCGCTCCTGCGGCTCGACACGGCGGCCGAGACCGGTGATCGGTACTGGCGGGAGATCAACGGCCTGGCAGCGATCCGGGCCGACCCGGTCGTCGCGGGCTGACGCCATGCCGACCGGGCCGCCTGGCGGGATCCCGACCGGGCCCGACGGGGTGCCGACCGGGCGCGACGGGGTGTCCCGGTGTGGGCCGGGGCCCGGGTGGGCTGCGGCGTTGACGGATCTGGTGGTCCCGCTCGAATGCGCGGGGTGCGGGCGTGCCCGGCAGCGGTGGTGCGCCGAGTGTGCGGCGACACTGCTCGGTGACCCGGTGCGCGTGCGGACCCGGGCCGACCTCCGGGTGCCCGTGTGGGCTCTGGCGCGGCACACCGGGCCCGCGGCGCGCGCGGTGTCCGCCTACAAGGACCGGGGCCGCCCGGATCTCGCCCGACCCCTCGGCGCCGCCCTCGCCGCCGGGATCGAGTCCCTCCGGGCGGCGGGGGAGATCGCGGAGGCCTCCGAGCGGCCGACCGTCCTCGTCCCCGCGCCGGCGTCCTCGCGGGCGCGCCGGCGACGGGGGTTCGACCACGTCCGCGACGTCGTGGACGCCCTCGCCGCCGAACTGGCAGGTTCGGTCCCGGGCGGCCCCGTGGCGGTCGCCCCGGTGCTCGAGGTTCGGGGACGGGTCCGGGACGCCGCCGGGTTGGACGCCCGGGCCCGGTCCGACAACCTCTCGGGACGGATCCGTCGGCGCCCCGAGGGCACGCCGATCCGGGCCTCCCGCGGCGCGCCGTCATCCGTCACCGCACTGCTCACGTCCCGGGCCACGGTCCTGCTGGTTGACGACGTGGTGACCACCGGGGCCACGGCCGCCGCCTGCGTAGCGGTTCTCCGGGCCGGCGGACTCGATGTGGACGGGGTCCTCAGCGTCACCGCCGCGTGACGAACGATGGTCTTCCTCGTTACTTGTGCCGACTTGAGAACCAGTGCACAGGAGAACGGGTATCGTCGACTTCGGACGGGGTTCACCAGCGCGTTCTTTGATTTCTGCCGGTGACGTCCCGTCCGCAGAGTGTCCACTCAGCCATGTGGGTTGGCCTCTCGGCCGGGGTCCCGGGCGTGTGACGGGCCGGTCGGAGAGGTCCGCCGCAGGCCCGATGAGGAGGAGCTTCGATGGCGAAGACCCCCGCAGTCCTGCTCGACCCCGCCACCTTCGACGGTCCGGAGACCGAGGACCCAGGTGCCCCTGAAGCCCAGGTGACCATCAAGGGCCGGAACGTCGAGGTGCCCGAACACTTCGCGACCCGGATCAACACCAAGCTCGCGAAGATCGAGAAGATCTCGCCGGCGATCACCCGGTTCGATGTGGTCCTTCTCCACGAGAACAACCCACGCCTGGCCAAGGCCAGTCAGCGCATCGAGATCACCCTGAAGGGAAAGCCCGGGGTCGCCCGGGCAGAGGCGGCTGAGGACACCTTCTACGCGGCTCTGGAATCGGCGGTCGCCAAACTGGAGCGACAGATGCGCAAGGCGCGTACGCGCCGCAAGATCAGTCACTCCGGCCACCGTCGCCCGCAGTCGGTTGCCGAGGCCACCGCGGTGCTCGCGCCCGCGGCGGCGTCCGCCGACGTCCTGGACGAGTACGCGGACGGCGCCGACGAGCAACTGCCCGGTCAGATCGTGCGCAACAAGGAACACGACGGCGCCCCGATGTCGGTGGACGAGGCGCTGGAGAAGATGGAGCTCGTGGGTCACGACTTCTATCTGTTCCGGGATTCCGAGACCGATCGTGCGACCGTCGTCTACCGGCGGCACGCGTTCGACTACGGCCTCATCACACTGAGCGACCAGGCCTGACGGCGCGGTTCGCGGATCGCCAGGGGCGGTCCGGTCCACACGGACCGGACCGCCCTCGGCGTGCAGGCCGCGGCCCGCAACACCTAGGATGATCTCGGACCAACGTGTGACGGCGATGGTCGCCAGATTTCCCCGACCACGAGGACGTTCGAGACTGTGTCCATCCTTTCCAAACTGCTCCGAGCCGGCGAAGGCCGAAAGCTCAAGCGGTTCAGCGCACTTGCCGACTATGTGGACTCGTTCTCCGAGCAGACGGAGGCCCTGACCGACGACGAGCTCCGCGCGAAGACCGAGGAATTCAGGGGTCGGTTGGCCAAGGGTGAGACGCTGGACGACCTCCTGCCGGAGGCGTTCGCGGTCGCCCGCGAGGCCGCCTCCCGCGTCCTCGGGCAGAAGCCGTACAAGGTGCAGATCATCGGCGCCATCGTCCTGCACACCGGCTCGGTCGCGGAGATGAAGACCGGCGAGGGCAAGACCCTCACCTGCGTACTCCCCGCGTACCTCAACGCCCTGGCGGACGAGGGCGTGCACGTGGTCACGGTCAACGACTACCTGGCCAAGCGCGACGCGGAGTGGATGGGCCGGGTCCACCGCTTCCTCGGTCTGTCGGTGGGCGCGATCCTCGGCGGGATGACCCCGGCTCAGCGTCGCGAGGCCTACGCCGCGGACATCACCTACGGGACGAACAACGAGTTCGGCTTCGACTACCTGCGCGACAACATGGCGCACGACACGGCGGAGCTCGTCCAGCGCGGGCACCACTACGCCGTCGTCGACGAGGTCGACTCGATCCTGATCGACGAGGCCCGGACCCCGCTCATCATCTCGGGGCCCGCCGACGGTTCGAGCAAGTGGTACGCGGAGTTCGCGCGTATCGCCCCCCAACTCGAGGAGGGCACGCACTACGAGGTCGACCGCAAGAAGCGCACGATCGGTGTGTCCGAAGTGGGCGTGGAGTTCGTCGAGGACCAGCTCGGGATCGACAACCTCTACGAGGCCGCCAACTCGCCGCTGGTGAGCTACCTGAACAACTCCATCAAGGCCAAGGAGCTGTTCGTCAAGGACAAGGACTACATCGTCCGCGACGGGAACGTGATCATCGTCGACGAGTTCACGGGCCGCGTGCTCGAAGGTCGCCGCTACAACGAGGGCATGCACCAGGCCATCGAGGCCAAGGAGAAGGTGGAGATCAAGGCGGAGAACCAGACTCTCGCCACCATCACGCTCCAGAACTACTTCCGGCTCTACGAGAAGCTGGCCGGGATGACGGGTACGGCCGAGACCGAGGCCGCCGAGCTGTACTCGATCTACAAGCTCGAAGTGATGCCCATCCCGACCAACCGTCCCATGGTCCGCGAGGACCAGCCGGACCTCATCTACAAGACGGAGGAGTCCAAGTTCGCCGCCGTCGTCGAGGACATCTCCGAGCGCGTCGAGAAGAAGCAACCGGTCCTCGTGGGAACCGCGTCGGTCGAGCGCAGTGAGCACCTGTCCAAGCTGCTCACGCGGAGCGGCGTCAAGCACCACGTCCTCAACGCCAAGTTCCACGCCTCGGAGGCGCAGATCATCGCGCAGGCCGGCCGCCCGGGCGCGGTCACCGTGGCCACCAACATGGCCGGTCGTGGTACCGACATCGTGCTGGGCGGCAACGCCGACATCATCGCCGACCTCAACCTCCGCGAGCGTGGCCTCAACCCGGTGGACACCCCCGACGAGTACGAGGAGGCGTGGGACGCCGAGATCGAGCGGATGCGCACGCTGACCAAGGAGGAGGCGGAGCGTGTCCGCGACGCCGGGGGGCTGTACGTCCTCGGTACGGAGCGGCACGATTCCCGGCGTATCGACAACCAGCTGCGCGGTCGTTCGGGACGTCAGGGCGACCCGGGGGAGTCCCGGTTCTACCTGTCCCTGGGTGACGAACTCATGCGGCGTTTCAACGGCGCCGCAGTCGAGGCGATCATGAACCGCCTGAGCCTGCCCGACGACGTCCCGATCGAGGCCGGGATGGTCTCGCGCGCGGTCAAGAACGCGCAGACGCAGGTGGAGGCGCAGAACTTCGAGATCCGCAAGGACGTCCTCAAGTACGACGAGGTCATGAACCAGCAGCGCACCGTCATCTACGGCGAGCGCAAGCGGATCCTCGAGGGTGAGGACATCACCGACCAGGTCGAGTCGATGATCTACCAGGTCGTCAGTGCCTACGTGGACGGTGCCACCGCGGAGGGTTACGTGGAGGACTGGGACCTGGAGAAGCTGTGGGACGCGCTCCGCCAGCTCTACCCGGTCTCCATCACCGCCCAGGAGGTGGTGGACGGAGACGAGTACGGCGCTCCGGGCGACCTGTCCGCCAAGAACCTCCGGGACGCGGTCCTCGACGACGTCTTCGCACGCTACGACGATCGTGAAGCCGAGATCGAGGCCATCGGAGGCGAGGGCGCCATCCGTCAGCTGGAGCGCTCCATCATGCTTCAGGTCCTGGACCGCAAGTGGCGCGAGCACCTCTACGAGATGGACTACCTCAAGGAGGGCATCGGGCTGCGCGCGATGGCCCAGCGCGATCCGCTGGTCGAGTACCAGCGCGAGGGCTACGACATGTTCGCGGCGATGATGGACGGCGTGCGCGAGGAGACCGTCGCGTTCCTGTTCAACGTCAAGGTCGAGGCCAATCCGCAACAGAAGTCGATGGCGGCCCCCTCCGCGGCGCAGGCAGCGGCCCTGGCCGGCGCCAACCCGATCCTGCAGGCTGCGGGAACGGGCCGCGACGTGAGCGACGCGCAGATGCAGTTCTCCGGTCCGTCCGAGTCGGGGGATGCGCAGCTCGTCGATGAGAGCGCACCGGCCAACCGCACGGAGCGACGCTCCCAGGAGCGTCAGGAGCGGCTCGAGCGCCGCGAGCGGGCGGCCAAGACCGCGTCCCGGGGGCGCAAGGACTGACCGGGCTTGATTGAACTGACCGGGCGGGCCACTAGGCCTGACAGAACTGACCGGGCGGGCCACTACGCCAACCGGAGGGCCGTACAGGTCGCCCCGGTCCCGGTGACCCTGATGCGGGCCGCGACTGCGAACAGTCGCGGCCCGCGGGCGTACGTGGCGCACACCTCGTAGTCGGCGAATCCGGGCGACTCCGACTGGTCGTCGCGTAAGAAGGCCGGTCCGGCCGCGTGGATGTGGAGCCGGTGGATCCGAGCCGGACCGAGATGCTGACCCGGGACCCCGCCGCGGGCCAGTGCCCGGAGCATTTCGACCAGGTGGGGTGGGAACGCGCCGCGAGTGTGGTGTGGGGCCCGCTGCCGGTCGACCACCTCGAGCGCCATGATGACCAGTGCGTGGGCCGCCCGCCTGGCCGGGACCGGCACGACGTCCTCCGGGGACCGAGGGCCCGGCGCGGCGACAGGTTTCCGCGGCCACGGATCGAGCCCGGCTCCGACCGCGCCCCCAGCACCCGCCCCGCCCACAGCACCGGCACCAGCACCGGCACCGGCCCCGGCTCCGGCCCCGGCACCGGCACCGGCACCGGCACCGGCCCCGGCTCCGGCACCAACACCGGCCCCGGGTCCGGGCTCGGTCGAGGGGAGCGGGCGAACCCGGTGCTCCTCCCACGGCGTCCCCGCGGCTGCTGCGGGACGATCGGTCGGCAATGGTGACACTGGTGTCGGGGCCATGGATACGTCAACTCCCTCCCACGATGACCGGGTCCGGTCTCGCGTCCTGTATCCCTTACGACGCGTCGGTAAGGCGGGCGGTTCCACCTCGGTACTGCGCGGTTCGCGGGTGTTGCCTAGGCTGTCCCCATGCGAGGACTGATAGTCGACTACTTCGGAGTGCTGGACGGCACGGATGAGGACCGCGAGAGCTGGCGGGGCATCCTCACCGGCGCGCGGGCCAATGACGTGCGGATGGCGGTCCTCAGCAACGAACCAGAGGGCCCCGGCGCGGACCGGGTGCGCGAGGACGCGCGCGCCTACGGGATCGACCACGTGGTGCTCAGCGGGGTGACCGGGGTGGAGAAGCCGGAGCCCGAGGCGTTCCTCGAGGCGGCACGGAGGCTCCAACTCGAGCCCCGGGAGTGTGTGATGGTCGACGACGCCATCGAGAACGTCCTCGGTGCGGTGCAGACCGGCATGATCGGAGTCTTCTACCAGGTCTTCGACCGTGCAGCCGTGGAGATCCGCGGGCTGCTCGGGCTGGACGAGGCGGTCTGACCCGTGCCGAACAGGCTGGCGACCGCCGACGCGGACCTCCTCCTGGGAGATGCCGCCCGGTCGCGGAGTCGGCACTCGTGCTCTCTTGCTCTGGTCTCCCGTGACGAGCCCTGGGACATCGACCGCGTCATGGAGTTCGTCGACGCGCGGCTCGCCGACGCCCCCAGGTTCCGGCAGCGGATCCGCTACGTGCCGTTCGGTCTCGCCCGGGCGGTCTGGGTGGATGACCCGGACTTCGACCTGAGCTTCCACGTCCGCCGGTCCGCGCTACCGGCACCGGGGGGGATTCGCCAACTCGCCGACCTGGTGGCCAGGCTGGTCGACCGCCCGCTGGAGGCGGGCCGGCCGCTGTGGGAGCTCTACCTCATCGAGGGTCTGGCCGACGGACGTCTGGCGATCCTCACCAAGACCCATCACGTCCTCCTGGGCGGGCCCAACGCCGTGGACCTCGCCCAGGTGCTCATGAGCGATGAGCGGGCTTCTGCCGAGCAGGACGAGGTCGCCACCTGGACCCCGGTCCCGTCGCCCGGCGACGGCGTCCTGGTCCTGGACGCGCTCATGACCATCGCCACCGACCCGTTGGAGTTGGTCCGCCGGTCGGCGAGGCTGGTCAACGCGGTGGAGCGGGCGAGCCGGGGCATCGTCGGTGCAGCGAGTCTCACGCTCCTGCGCCCACCCGGCGGGCTCGCCGACATGTTCCGTACCTCCCGGCCCCGCGGGAGCCGGGTGGGGCTGGCCTCGTTCCCGCTGTCAGACGCGCGGGCGATAGCCAGGGCGCACGACTGCACGGTCAACGATGTGGTCCTGGCGGTGCTGTGCGGCGCCCTCCGCTCGTGGATCCTGTCCTGTGGTCACCCGCTGGCCACCTCGGACACGTTGCGCGCGATCGTGCCCATGGCCGTCGTCTCCGAGTCCGCCTCGTCCGAGGCCGTCATCTCCGAGTCCGCGGCTCCGGAGGCTGAGGAGGCCGACGCCCTGGGAGGGGCGACCTCGGCGGAGATCGCCTCGGCGCTCATCGGGATGCCGGTGGGGGAGCCGAACCCTCGCATGCGGCTCGCGCAGATCGCCCGCGAGGCAGCCACCCAGCGCCATCCCCGGGAGGCTGTGGGCGCCAAGTCACTGGCCCGTCTCTCCGGCTTCGCCCCGCCCACCCTGCACGCGCTGGGTTCCCGGGCGGCGATCATGTTGCCGTCGGACAGCTACGACCTGGTGGTGACCAACGCGCCCGGACCACAGCACAAGATGTTCTGGGGTGACGGCGAGCTCTCCGAGGTCTACCCGGTCCCGGCGCTGCTCGACGGGCAGGCGTTGGCGGTCTCGATGAGCAGCTATTCGGGGATCGTCTACTACGGCTTCACCTCGGACCGCCAGGCCGTCCCGGACGTGGAGGAGATCGGCGAACTCATCTCGTCTGCGCTGGACGAGCTCGCGGACACCGCCCGCTGACCGTCACCGCTCACCCGAGGAAGGCACCACATGCGACTGTTCATACCTGCCACGTTGGCGATGCTCGAAACCCTGCTCGAGGGCGGGGAGATGCCCGTGCGGAGCGCTACCGCGTTCGCCGCGACCCCGGCGCTCGTCGAGTCCTACGCGGAGGGGGACTCGGAGGAGATCGAGCACGTGGCCTTCCTCGAGGCCGCCCGTGCCTCACTCCGGCTGCTGGGCGGCGAGCTCGATTCCGGGGCGGCGCACGAGGCGCACCCGTACCGGCGGGTGGTGGTCAGCGTCGACGTCCCGGACTCGGACGCCGAGGCGCGGCCGGATCTCGACACCGCGGTGGTGCGACTGACCCGGGGAAACGTGACGATGGCGGAGGTCGCCTCCGTCCATGTGGACCTGGCCGGCGCGGTCGACCTCGTGAGGGACGCCGTCGACGCCGTGGACCGCGCGGACCTCGGGGACGAGGACGCCGAACTCACGGTGGGGGACGCTCTCGACGTCGAGCTGGCCTGGTACGACGCGGTGGAACTCCCGTTCCTGCTGACCTTGCTGTGACGCCTCGCTCGGGCGCGGTGCGGTGTACATTTTCACCACCGAGTTACCGCGACGGACGCTAACCTACGCTACCGTAGGTTGACGTCCGGACCGCCGGCCCGATCCCGGGCCGCGTGGGCACCGGCATGAGGAGGCACAAGTGACCGAGTCGTTGAACGGGCTCAGCCGCGTCCTGCGGGCGGCGGCCGCGAGGGTCCCCGAACCGCGGGTGGCGCACCGCTTCCTGAACCGTCTCACGCATCCGCTGCGGGTCGACGACTACTCGTCGCTCATCTACCCGCTGTGGTCCTCGCGAGAGTTGCGCGGCGAGGTGGTCTCGGTGCGGCGCGAGGCCGAGGACACCGTCACCCTCGTCATCAAGCCCGGCTGGGGAGCCACCCCGCACTACCAGCCGGGTCAGTACCTCGGCATCGGCGTCCTCCTCGACGGCCGCTGGACCTGGCGGTCGTACTCACTGACCTCGGCGCCCACCAGCGGACGCGGCGAGTACTCGGTGACGGTCAAGGCCCTGCCCGAGGGGTTGCTCAGCAACCACATCGTCGGCACCGTGGAGCCCGGCACCATCGTCCGGCTCGCGGCTCCGGCGGGGGACTTCCACCTGCCCTCACCCACCCCCTCCAAGCTGATGTTCGTCACCGCCGGATCGGGGATCACGCCCGTCATGGGCATGCTCCGGTCCCTGGACCGTCGCTCGGACACCACGCCGTTCCCGGACGTCGTCCACGTGCACTCGGTGCGCGAGAGGGACGACGCGCTCTTCTACGACGAACTCCGCGCCCTGGAACAGACCCAACCCGGGTACGTCCTGCACCTCCGGGTCACCAGCGAGGAGGGCCGGATCACCGCCAAGCAGATGGCGGAGCTGGTCCCGGACTGGTCCGAGCGCCCGACCTGGTCGTGCGGGCCGTCGGCAATGCTCGACGAGCTGACCGAGCACTTCGAGGCCACCGGTCGCAAGGATCTCCACACGGAGCGCTTCACCGTCAACCGGGACGCCGGCGCCTCGGGCGGCACCGTCAAGTTCGGTTCGACCGGCAAGACCGTGGAGCTGGACGGCGCCACCACCATCCTCGAGGGCGGCGAGAAGGTCGGCGTGCAGATGCCCTTCGGCTGCCGGATGGGCATCTGCCAGACCTGCGTGGTGGGGCTCGACGAGGGGCATGTCCGCGACCTGCGCAACGGCACGGATCACGGGCCCGGGGAGCGGATCCAGACGTGCATCTCGGTCGCGCTGGGGGATGTCGAGATCAAGATCTGACCGCGCGGGGGCGGGTCAGTCCTGATCCGTCCCCAGCGCCCACGCGTCGTTGGACTGCAGGACGCCGAGCAGCTCGCGGACGGCCAGCGCCCGGCGATGCGCGGCGGGGTCGGTGATCGCGTCGAACCTGCACTCGGGGTCGGCGGGCGGGCCCTGGTGGGTGCACCCCCTGGGGCACTCCTCCGCGATCTCGTGGAGGTCGGAGAACGCCCCCACCACGTCGTCGGGGGAGACGTGCGCGAGCCCGAAGCTCCGGATCCCCGGGGTGTCCACCACCCAGCCGTCGGTGCCCAGCTCGAGGGCGACGGACTGCGTGGACGTGTGCCGACCCTTTCCCACTCCCGAGACGACGCCCACCGCGCGGTGGGCGTCCGGGATCAACCGGTTGACCAGCGTGGACTTGCCCACCCCGGAGTGGCCGATCATGGCGGAGATCCGGCCGTCGATCAGCTCGTGGAGCGCGGCCAGGTCGTCGTCGATCCCCACCTGCAACACGGGGACGTCGAGGGCCTCGAACTCGGCGGCGAAGACCGACGGGTCGTCCAGGTCGCCCTTGGTCAGACAGAGCACCGGCTCCAGCCCGCCGGTGTAGGCGGCCACCAGCGCCCGGGCGACGAACCCGGCCCGCGGCGGGGGATCCGCCACGGCCACCACGATCAGCAGCAGCTCGGCGTTGGCCACCACCACCCGCTCGTACGGGTCGGAGTCGTCGGCGGTCCGCCTCAGCACCGTGCTCCGGTCCTCGACGCGGATGATCCTCGACAGCGTGTCGCGCGTGCCGGTGAGATCGCCCACCACGCCCACGTGGTCGCCCACCACGATCGGGGTCCGACCCAGTTCGCGGGCCCGCATGGTGACGATCCAGGTCCCGGCCACGTGATCCGGGCCGTCGTCGAGCAGTACACAGCCCCAGCGTCCGCGGTCGACGCTCACGACCATCGCGGACGCGGCGTCGGAGTGGGTCGGTCGCCGTTTGGTGCGTGGCCTGGACCCCTTCCCCGGCCGGATCCGGATGTCGGACTCGTCCCAGCCGCGCGCGCCGCTCTCGCCACCTCGTCCGCCAGCCATGGCCGGTGTCAGCCCCGCCCGGCGAGCATGCCGGCCCACATCGCGGTGAACCCGGGCATGGTCTTGGCGGTGGAGTCGATGTCGTCCACCCGGACGCCCGGGACCACCAGCCCGATGATCGCTCCGGCGGTGGCCATGCGATGGTCCGCGTACGCGCGCCACGGGGCGCCGTGCAGAGGGGCCGGGGTGATCTCGAGGCCGTCGTCGAGCTCGGTCACCTCACACCCCACGGCGCCGAGCTCGGCGGCCAGCGCCGCCAGTCGATCCGTCTCGTGGCCCCGCAGGTGCGCGATCCCGGTCAGGCGCGACGGCCCGTCGGCCAGCGCGCACAGCGCGGCGACGGTGGGGGTGAGCTCACCGATGGCGGACAGGTCCAGGTTGACGGGGGACAGGCTTCCGGGCCCGACGACGACGAGGGTGCCGTGGCCGGCCCCGTCGGCGGTCTCGAGCGTCACCGACGCGCCCATTCCGCGGAGGATCCCGCGGATGGCATCCCCGGGCTGGGTGGTGGACACCGGCCAGTGGGGGATCCGGACGGTCCCTCCGGTGACGGCGGCCGCGGCCAGGAACGGGGTCGCGTTGGACAGGTCGGGCTCCACCACCCGGTCGACGGCCGAGATCGGGCCGGGGAGCACCCGCCACGACGAGGTGGTGGGTTGCTCGACGGTCACCCCGGACTCCCGGAGCATCTCCAGCGTCATCTCGATGTGCGGGCCGGAGGGGACGGGGGAGGTGCCCACGTGGACCAGTTCGACGCCCTCGTCGAACCGCGCGGCCGAGAGCAGCAGCCCGGAGACGAACTGGGAGGAGGCCGAGGCGTCCATCTCCACGCGGCCGCCGCGCAGCGAGCCGGTGCCGGTGACGGAGAAGGGGAGGCTGTCACCGGTGGCCTGCGCCCCGAGCGCACGCAAGGCATCGAGCACGGTGGCCTGCGGGCGTACCCGCGCCGCCGGGTCGCCGTCGAAGGTCGAGGTGCCCGTGGCGAGCGCCGCGACCGAGGGGACGAACCGCATTACCGTGCCGGCCAGACCGCACTCGACGTCGGCGCCGCGCAGCTCGCCCGGGGTGATGAGCAGGTCGGTGTGGTCGGGGCCGAGGGGCCCCGACACGCCCTCGATCCGGGTGCCGAGCGCGGCGAGCGCTCGGATCATGAGGTCGGTGTCCCGGCTGCGCAATGTTCCGGTCAGCCGGGAGGGCGCGTCGGCGAGCGCGGCCAGGACGAGGGCGCGGTTGGTCAACGACTTGGATCCGGGCACCGGGACCTCGGCGTGCACGGGCGTGGCGGCTACGGGCGCGCTCCAATGACTCACCTGGCTATTGTCGCCCATCAGCGCCGACCTCGTCCGATCCGGGTGCGAGGACATCTGGCACCGCCGCCCTCGGCTGCGCCGGTTCACTGCTGGCAGGTGGTCTAGAACAGCCGCTCCTCGTCAACGGGTTCGAGCAGCTGGGGCCCGTCGTTGCGGACACTGTTGACTGCCGTCGAGACGCGGTAGGGCTCCAGGTGCGGATCCGGGATCGCGCGGAGGAGTTCGTCGGCCACGCCCCGTGCTCCTGCTGTGCAGTCGAGCCAGTCATCGCGCAGGTCCGACGGGATGATGACGGGGGTGCGGTCGTGGATGTGGCCGAGCGCGTCGGTGGCCGGGCGGGTGATCACGGTGCACGTCCAGAGCCATCGCTGATCTTCGTCGTCGATGTCCGGGTCAGGCCACAGCTCGTACAGGCCGGCAAAGGCGAGGATCGGGTTCCGGGGATCGTGCAGGAAGTACGGGAGCTTCTTGCCGTTCTCGGTCTGCCATTCATAGAACCCGGCGGCGGGCAGGATGCATCGCCGGCGAGCGGCGGCGGATCGATACGAGGGCTTCTCGGTGAGCGTCTCGCTTCGTGCGTTGATCATCCGTGAGCCGATCTTCGGGTCCTTGGCCCAGCTGGGGACCAATCCCCACCGCATCGTCCTGAGCTGGCGGACGGGGTGGAGCGACTCGGGCTCGTCTCCCCGTGGCTCGCGCTCCACGACGGCGGGGACCGGGTCTGTGGGAGCGACGTTCCACGATTGGGGGGTCTCGTCGACGACGAGACCGATGTCGAACTCGGCGACGAGGTCACTTGCTCGGGCTGTGATGGAGTAACGACCGCACATGGCAACCATCCTGCCTGCTCGGGCGAAGGGGCATAGGGGGATGTTCTCCTAGGGCCGCGCCCGCCCGGAGGCGACCGGGGCCGTCACCGCGCGCGTGAGCCGGACGAGGTCGGCGGGCGGGAGTTCGATCTCGAGACCGCGGCGGCCGGCGCTGCACAGGACGGTGGGATGGGAGAGCGCCGAGTCGTCGACGACGGTGGCGAGAGTCCGCTTCTGGCCCAGGGGGGAGACCCCGCCCACCACGTACCCGGTGGTCCTCTCCGCCACGTCGACAGGGGCGAGCGAGGCCTTCCCGCAGCCGAGCGCGGCCGCGGCGGCCTTGAGGTCGAGCATGGCGGTGACGGGCAGGATCGCGACGGCGAGCGGGGTCCTCGTGCCCTCCGGCGGGCGGGCGGTGGCCAGCACCAGCGTCTTGAACACCCTGTCCGGCGCGATCCCGAGTCGCTCGCCCATCACCCGGGCGGCCTCGTCCCCGAACGCGTCCGTGGTCACCTCGAAGCTGTGCACCGTGTGGTCGACGCCGGCGGCGTGGAGTGCGCCAATCGCCGGGGTCGCGGCCGGGCCCGCGACGACTCTCCCGCTCCTCTTGCTCACCCGCCCGATCGTACTGACGCCGACCGCCCGGAATAGCGCGGTGGCCGAGCACGTTAATCCTGAGCAAGTGCCCGGGGAGGTCCCCGGGATCGGGAGAGGAGGGTGCGATGCGGACCGCGGTCCTCGACGCCCCCGGCGTGCGGATAGACTCCGGGTCATCGACAGGTGAGGAGTACCGGTTGCCTACCGAGTTGCAGCCCGGCGAGGCAGGCCAGCGCGCCGAGGACTTCCAGGAGTTGGCCATGCCGCTCCTGGATCAGTTGTACGGTGCTGCGCTGCGGATGACCCGCAACCCGGCCGATGCGGAGGATCTGGTCCAGGAGGCGTACGCCAAGGCGTTCGCGGGCTTCCACTCGTTCAAGACGGGCACCAACTTCCGGGCCTGGATGCACCGCATCCTCACCAACGCCTACATCAACCACTACCGCAAGCGGCAGCGGCAGCCCGCGCAGTATCCGACCGAGGAGATCACGGACTGGCAGTTGGCGGCTGCGGCCGAGCACACCTCGACGGGTCTGCGCTCAGCGGAGGTCGAGGCAATGGAGTTGTTGCCGGACGACGAGATCCGGTCCGCGCTCGCCCAGCTCCCGGAAGAGTTCCGGATGGCGGTCTACTACGCCGACGTCCAGGACCTGCCGTACAAGGAGATCGCCGAGATCATGGACACCCCCCTGGGGACCGTGATGTCGCGCCTCCACCGGGGACGCAAGCAACTGCGCGAGCTTCTCCGGGACGTGGCCACCGAACGTGGATTCGGTCGCGATCGCGTAGAGGAGGGCAAGTGATGAGGGAACACGACCCCCGGCTGGACGGGATCGACTGCGAGGCGGCCCGGCGCGACCTCTCCCTGCTCGTGGACCTCGAGTGTGACGACAGCTGCCGTTCGAGGCTGGAGCATCACCTGGCGGGCTGTGCGACCTGCCGTGAGTTGTTCCTGTCGGAACGCAGGCTCAAGGCCAAGCTGTCCCGGTCATGTTGCGAGAAGGCGCCCTCAGGTCTACGCGAGCGGCTGATGGTGGAGATCCGTCGCACCACGGTGACCACGACGGACGCGGACGGTACGACGGTGGTCCATCGGATGACGACCGTCGAACGGCGGGAGCCACGCTGATACACCGGCAAATACGATGAGGGGCGGGCACCGGTTAGGTGCCCGCCCCTTTCTCGGTTCTGATGGTCCCGACTCAGCTGATCAACCGACTCAACAGTTGGGACGCTTTCCGTGATTGGCGTTCTTCTTGCGGCGATCCTTCTTCTTGCGGCCACGCTTGCTCATGGTCGCCTCCTTTCGTCAGTGTACGAGTCTGCCATGAGCGGACCCATGTGGTTGCATTGAGGTGTCCGGGGGCCGTTGTCAGGAAAGCAGAGGAGCAATTACATGGCTGAACAGGTCCGTGCCGAGATGGTCGCAGGCGTCATGGAGGTCGTGGCTGTCGCCGGCACCGAGGTCGCCGAAGGCGACACCATCGTGCTCCTCGAGTCGATGAAGATGGAGATCCCGGTGCTGTGTGAGACCGCCGGTACCGTCACCGAGGTGGCGGTCGCGCCCGGCGACGTCATCCAGGCCGGCGATCTCATCGCCGTCATCAGCTGACAGTCGACTCCACGACGAAGGCCGGTGCTCCTCCCGTGGGAGGAGCACCGGCCCGGTGTCTGATCGAGCTGTGTCTGGTCGAGCTGTGGCTGGTAAGGCCGGGTCAGACCGCGGTGCGGGTGCGGGCACGGCGACGCTTGAGGGCGCGACGCTCGTCCTCGCTCATCCCGCCCCAGACGCCGGCGTCCTGTCCCGACTCGAGGGCCCACGCGAGGCACTCGGCGGTGACGGGGCAGCGGTTGCAGACGATCTTCGCCTCAGCGATCTGAGCGAGGGCGGGTCCGGAATTGCCGACGGGGAAGAAGAGCTCGGGATCCTCGTCGCGGCAGATGGCCTTATGGCGCCAGTCCATGGGAACTCCTTACGGTATGAGACCGTTATCGGGTGTGTCGGACACAGGAGGACGCCGTCGACGCGCAGACCTGTACGGTTGGCACGCGGACGTTCGTGATCCTTCACATCCGACAATGTGATGGTGGGGGTAACCCGCTCTAGGGGCGCGCTCCTAGCGGAGTGGCTCCCGGTTAAGGCAAGGCAAACACGGTGTGTCTGCGGTGTTACGAGTGATCGTGCCACGATTCCAGAACAAGTCAACCCTCTCGGGCGAGTATGTGGCAAAGGTCACCTGCGATGTCAAATCGCCCCGAAAGTCCACGCCAAGAGGCCCTGTCCGCTAACCGGAGTCCAGTCCGCGAGGGTGGTTCCGGCCCGTCAGGTAGCGCGACCTAGGCTGGAGCGGTGAACGTGAGCCGACCTGACGACCGACCTTCCCTGCGGGATTCCCGGACAGGGATCCCTACTCCTGTGCGCGTCGCGGGGTGGATCGCCGCCGCGCAGGGACTCCTCGGGGTGGGCGTCGCGATCGCCCTGATGATCCGGGCCGCGGGGGGCCACCGTGAGGAGACCGTGGTCATCAGCGGCTACGGGACCGCCGTGTGGTTCCTCATCCTGGGTGGCGGTCTGCTCGCAGCGGGGATCGGACTGCTCCGCGGCCATCGCTGGGGCCGCGGACTGGTGGTGATCGCAGAACTGCTGCTGCTGTTCGTTGCCTGGTATGTCGGGGTGGGCTCCAAGCAGTACCTGGCCGGAGTCGTCATCGCGGCGGTGTGCGTGATCGCGCTGGGGTCGCTGTTCCGCAGGGACGCGATCGAGTGGTACGCGGTCTGACCCTGACGAGGCACAGACGCCCGGGCGGGTCAGGCGACGAGTTTGTACGCGTGGATCGCGCCGGCGCGGCGTTCGTAGAGGATGTCGCCGATCTGGGCGAGCCCGGTGACGCTCTCGCGCACTCCCTCGCCGGGGAGCGGGGTTGATGCGAGAGGCCGCAATTCCGTCCCCGAGGCGCGGTCGAGGAGCGAGAACCCGTCGGGGAGGGGGAGGAGCACCCACGGCCCCGCCGTGGCCGCCTCTGGATCCGGGGACCAGCCTCCGGTGAGTCCCGGACCTGTCGCCGGACTCGCCCACAGCTGCGCCCCGGAGGAGGTGTCGAACGCGTGCGCCTGCGCGCCGTCGAACCACCGGGCCTGGCCGTCGTCCCCCGAGACGGTGTCCAGGGAGGGCTTCCGAGCGGGTTCGCCGCCGAGGATGAGCACGGTCTGGCGCTGGGTGGGGGAGGTGAACCAGTCCACGGTCCAGTCGGCGCCCTGGTTGCGGAGTGCGAGGACTCCCTCGTCGCTCACCTCGATGATCCACAGGCCGTCGGCCCCGGTCGGAGCCGAGGCGAGCTCCTCCGGTTTGCGATTGTCCTCGGGGACAGTCTTGGAGAACGTCAGCCGCTCGGAGTCTTCCCCCGGGCAGCGCTCGCTCACGACAAACCGCTCGTCGGTGAGGTCCGCGGTCCCGAGGGTGCAGCCGGTCCGCGGCTGCATCCCGGCCTCCTGGGGTGCGGAAACGGCGCCGTACTCGACGGTCCGGACCAGGTCGTCGCGCCAGATCTCGAGCCGCTGCGGGCTCAAGGCGAGGGCGTGCTTCCATGTGCTGCCGAGTTCCATCGCGTCGGGGAAATCGCTCTGCCTGGTGCTCTCGTACTGCTGGGAGGTCGGGTCGACAGAGGTGACGTCGCTACACCCCGAGGCGCCGTCGAACGCGGCCACCAGCGAATCTGCGTAGAACGTGGCCGCGCAGAACCGTCCGGCGTTCGAGTAGGTCCAGCGCTCCTCGCCGGACCCCGCATCACGTCCGACGAGCGTGCCGTCCTCGGTCACGGTGACGAGGTTGCCCTTGGTGGTGAGCGGAGCGCCGGTCCCCCCGGACCCGTGGGTCCAGAGAGGCTGCAACGACGTGGGGGCCTCGACGGTCGGACCGTAGACAGGCTGCTCCGCGTCTGCGGTCCTGAACTCGGAGCGGGCCGCGCTCCCGGACAGGAGCACGACGGCTGCAGCAACGATCATCACCAGCGCGATGATCCCGGCGGTGATCAGATCACGCCGAGTGGTCCGCTCCGAGGAGACGCCGAGGAACGGACGGCCGCGTCGGACAGAAGAGCTCCTGGATGTGCGCACGTGCCCTTCCTTCGGGACGAGTGGGCAGGGTCAGTCCCGGCCGGCGGAGTCGGACGACGGGCGACGCCGACGCCGACGCCTCGGAGCGTCGCCGGAGGCCGGGGCGTCGCCGCCGGAGCTGCTTCCGGAGCCGTCACCGGAGTTGCCGCCGGAACCGTTGTCGGCCCGCGGGGACGGCGTCGACGGTGCGGAGCCGCTGCTCCGGGTGCGGCGAGGGGCTCCGCTACCGGCGTCCGGACCGGACCTGCGGGGTTCGCGGTCCGCCGGTCGCCGACCTGATCCGGTTCCGGTGGCGGCCCCGACGCGGCCGCCGGCGCTCGCCGGGATCCCGAGTTCCTCGCGCAGGTGCGGGGACGTGGAATAGGTCTCGACGGGTTCGCTGTGACCCAGACCCAGGGCCTTGTCGATCAGGCCCCAGCGGGGGAGGTCGTCCCAGTCCACGAGGGTGATGGCGACGCCGAGCTTTCCGGCCCGACCGGTACGGCCGATCCGGTGGACGTAGGTCTTCTCGTCCTCGGGGCACTGGTAGTTGATGACGTGGGTGACGTCGTCGACGTCGATACCGCGCGCGGCGACATCGGTCGCCACGAGGACGTCGACCTCTCCGGAGCGGAAGGCCTTGAGCGACTTCTCGCGCGCACCCTGACCCAGATCGCCGTGGATCGCGCCCACGTGGAAGCCCCGCTCGGCCAGGTCGTCGGCGAGCTTCTGGGCCGTCCGCTTGGTGCGGCAGAAGACCATCGTGGCGCCGCGCCCGTCGGCCTGCAGGATCCGCGACACCACCTCGGGCTTGTCCATGGAATGGGCCCGGTAGACGAATTGCTTGGTGTTCTCGTGCGTGGCGCCGGAGTCCGCGGACTCGGCGCGGATGTGGGTGGGCTTGGTGAGGAACGTGCGCGCCAGGGTGATGATCGGCCCCGGCATGGTGGCGGAGAAGAGCATGGTCTGTCGCTGGTCCGGGACCATCCGGAGGATCTTCTCGATGTCCGGAAGGAAGCCCAGGTCGAGCATCTCGTCGGCCTCGTCGAGGACCAGGACCTCGACCTTGCCGAGCACCAGCTTCGACTGGTTGGCGAGGTCGAGCAGCCGGCCCGGGGTGCCCACCACCACGTCGACGCCCTTCTCCAGGGCGTCGGTCTGCTGCTCGTAGGGGGTGCCGCCGTAGATGGCGAGGACCTTGAGCGGCCGCGAACCGGAGGCAGTGGGGGCGGTCAACCCGGTGGCGGCGATCTTGAGGTCCTGGGTGACCTGGACGCACAGTTCACGGGTGGGGACGATGATCAGGGCCCGCGGCGTGCCGTCGAGCTCCCTGGTCTTCTGTCCCACCGAGATGCGGTGCAGCAGGGGGACGCCGAACCCGTAGGTCTTGCCCATGCCGGTCCGGGCCTGACCGATGAGGTCCGAACCCGCGAGCGCAAGCGGCAGCGTGAGCTCCTGGATGGCGAAGGTGTGGGTGATACCCCGCTCGCCGAGCGCGGTGACTATCTCGGGTCGGACGCCGAGCTCGGCGAAACTGGGGGAGGAGTCGGAGGAGGGGGCGTCGACGACGGCGGTCGTCACGGCCATACCGTCGACTTCACTGGTGGTCACATCTGTGGTGGACAGGGCGGTGCCTTTCTCGTCTCGCGCGCGGGTGAGTGAGGCCTTCGGTGGCCGACCTCGGCGAGCGGGGCGCGCGCACATTTCCGCACGGATCATCAGGCGCTGGCCCCGGTCTGCGGACCGGGTGCGGGTGTGATCCACGTATCGCCCATCCTATCCCGTGCCGTCACGGGATAGGAGGTCCGGGCTAGCCTGGGACCCAGGTATCACCGATGACGACGTGACATGCGTCGACGACGAGAAGGGGAGGCACCGTGGAGGTCAAGATCGGCATCGCGGACAGCAATCGGGAGCTCGTGTTCAAGACGGGGATGAGCCCTGCGGACGTGCAGAAGCGGGTCGAGGCCGCCCTCACCGCGGAGGGCAAAGCGGTGTTGGAGCTGGAGGACGAGAAGGGCCGCAGCTACCTCGTCTCCACCGAGAAGGTGGCCTACGTCGAGATCGGGGAGTCCGCCCGCCGAGCGGTCGGGTTCCTCTCCTAGGACGCAGGGGCCGGGTTCCCGGCCCCGGGTCTTTACCAGGACTCAGGGGCCGGGCCGATCCCCGCTCTGGCGCGGGATCTTCGACAGGCCGCCCCAACACAGGGTGACCGTCGTGGAGACGGCGTCGGCGCGGGAGATCGGCCGGCCCGAGTCGAGCCAGTGCCCGGCGCTGACCCGGCTGGCGCCCACGAGACCCACGGCCAGCAGCCGCGAGCTGTGGGCGTCGAGTCCCGAGTCGCCCCGGACGAGGTCGTGGACCGCGTCGATGCACCCATCGGTCGCGCGGGCCAGTTCCCGCCGGATGTCCGAATCTCCGGACTCGGAGTAGAAGACCAGCCGGAAACCGCGGGTGTCGGAATCGGCGAACGCGAAGAAGGTGTCGACCGCCGCCTCGACCCGGCGGCGGTTGTCCGAGGTCGACTCCAGTGCCGCCCGGATGCGGTCGAGCAGTTCGTCCACGTGGTGGCGCAGGACCTCGATGTAGAGGTCGTGTTTGGAGGCGAAGTGCTGGTAGAGCACCGGTTTGGAGACGCCGGCGAGAACGGCGATGTCGTCCATCGCGGAGGCGTGGAAGCCCTGGTCCACGAACACGGTCCCCGCGGCGTCGAGGAGTTGCCGACGTCGGGCGCCCCGGGGCAGACGCGTCGCCCTGACACGTCCCGGGGCCGTCGGGAACGGTCCGTCCGGGCTCGTCATCTCGTGGCTCCTGTCCGCCCGGACGGGAGTCGACAGCCGACCGGGCCAGACGGACAATACCCGCACCGGCGGAGGGCCGGAGGAGTCGGCCGCCGGGGATGTGGGATCGTGGAGGCCTTGATCGATGTGGACGTGGAGGTGCGCGGATGAGCGACGGCCGTCGCCGGACGCCCGACGATGTCGACCACGGGTCCACCACTCGGGGTCCCGGTCGGGAGGACCGTGGGGAGCGCTCCCCGTACTACCCGCCCCACGGCCAACCGCTGCGGGCGCCGTGGGATCCGGAGGAGTCGACGCCGGGTCGTCGTCGCTCCGTCCCGGGTTCCCGGGACCACCTCCGCAGGCAGTCCCCGGCCGGCAGGTTCTTCACCACCTGGGGCTGGCGGGCGTACGCGATCCCAGTACTGGTGCTGCTCACGGCGCTGGTGATCGCCGACGCCGTCGCCACACCGGACCCCGAGCCGTCCGGGTCCGCCGACGCCCGGGAGACCCCCGCGGTCATCGGCGGGCCGGTCGCCGGGGTGGTGCCCCCGAGCGGGCAGCTCCCCGAGGGCGGCCCGTTCGTCGAGGACGGCACGGGGGAGTTCCGGCTCGTCCCCGGGGGCACCGACGGGTTCGGCCGCCCGACCGCCGAGCAGTTCACCTACACGGTCGAGGTCGAGGAGGGCGTCGACACGGTGGACTTCGGCGGGGACGACGCCGTGGCCCGGATGGTCGATGCCACCTTGGCCAACCCCAAGAGCTGGACCGCGGACGGCGCCGTGGCGTTCCGGCGCACCGCCCAGGGCGAGCCCGCCTTCCGGGTGTCGCTGACGAGTCCCATGACCGTCCGCGAGAACTGCGGGTACGACATCGAACTCGAGGCCAGCTGCTACAACCCCGCCACCGGGCGGGTCTACCTCAACCTGGCGCGCTGGATCCGGGGGGCGCGGTCGTTCCAGGGCGATATCGGTTCCTACCGTCAGTATCTGGTCAACCACGAGGTAGGCCACGCCATCGGGTTCCCGCAGCACGAACCGTGCCCGGCGGACGGGGTGTTGGCGCCGGTCATGATGCAACAGACTTTCGGGGTGACCAACGGGGAGATCTTCCGTCTGGACCCCGAGGGCGTGGTCCCGGACAACCAGGACACGTGCCGCTACAACGCGTGGCCGTTCCCGGACGGCCCGCCGGGGGCTCGGTGAATCCGGTGACGGGTGACGCGGACACGGGCCTCCCCCCGCTGGTGGAGCCGGTCGACCAGCTCACGCCGGACGAGCGGGCGCGCTACTCCCGTCATCTCCTGCTCGGGGCGATCGGCGACGAGGGGCAGCGCCGGCTACGCGCCGCGTCGGTCTTCGTGGTGGGAGCGGGGGGCCTCGGCGCGCCGGTGCTGATGTATCTCGCCGCGGCGGGTGTCGGGCGGATCACCGTGATCGACGACGACGAGGTGGACCTCGGCAACCTGCACCGGCAGGTGATCCACTCCGTTCCGGCGATCGGCCGACCCAAGGTGGATTCGGCCCGGGATCGGCTGGCCGAGTTGGCCCCGGGGGTCAGGGTCGACGCCGTGCACGCCCGCCTGGACGCGTTGAACATCGGCGCGCTCCTCGAGGGTCACGATCTCGTGGTGGACGGCAGCGACAACTTCGCGACCCGCTACCTGGTCTCCGACGCCTGCGAGCTCGCCGGGATCCCGGTGATCTGGGGGACGATCGACCGTTTCCGCGCCCAGCTCGCCGTCTTCTGGTCCCGTCCTCCCGCACCGGCTGTCGCGGTGACCCTCCGTGACCTCTACCCGGCCCCGCCACCCCCCGGCTCCGTCCCGAGCTGTGCCGAGGCCGGGGTCGTGGGCGCCCTGTGCGGCACGGTCGGCTCGATGATGGCCATGGAGGCCGTCAAGTTGATCACCGGCGCCGGCCGGACCCTGTTCGGTCGGCTCGTGCTGATGGACATGTTGGAGACCACCAACCGGACGGTGACGATCCGGCCGGACCCGTCCCGCACGCCGGTGACCGCCCTGCCCGACGGGGACGACTCGTGCGAGGTGCGGACCCCGGACGCGGACTCCGTCCCCGAGGTCACGGCGTCGGAGCTCGCGGCGGAGTTGGCGGACGCGGGAGCGTCCGGCGCGGTCGCGCCCGTGCTCGTGGACGTCCGCGGAGCCGGAGAACGATCGATCGCGATGATCGAACCCTCGGTGTGGGTCCCGCTGGACACGGTCTCCGAGGACGCGGCCGACCCGACGGGGGTTCTCGGCCGGGCCGCGGCACGGGGACCGCTCGTCGTGTACTGCAAATCCGGGGCGCGGTCGGCCCGCGCGGCCGCGACGTTGACCGGTGCGGGTTTCGCCGGCGTCCGCTCGCTCGCGGGTGGCATCGAGGCGTGGACCCGCGACGTCGACCCGTCCCTGCCCGGGTATTGACCGATGGGGTGGGTACGGTGGTCGGCGTGAGCGACGTGACTGTTCCCGAACACGTCCGCGGCGCCTTCGGCGTGGCGGATGGCGTGGCCGTGCCCGTGGTCGCCGGTTCCGGGACGGGGTGGCTCGTGACCTCGACCGGGGCCGCGCCCGGTTCCTCCGTGGTGTTCCGGCCCGTTACCGACACGGCCCTGGCCAACTGGTCAGCGCGGGTTCGCGAGGAACTCGACGTCACCGGCCTGCGGGTGGCGCTCCCCGTGCGCTCCACCGACGGCAGACACGTCGTCAGCGGTTGGCGCGCGGACCGGGCCGTCAAGGGGCGTCCCGAGGCCCGCGCCGACGAGACGATCGCCTGGTCGGCCCGCATCAACCTCGCGCTCGCGTCCGTCGAGCGTCCCCGCCCGGTCCGGAGACCCGCCACCCGGCCGTGGGCGGAGGCGGACCTGTTCGCCCTGGCTGAGGTCGCGTCGTGGGACGGGGATCCCGAACACGACCTCGCCCCCGGCATGGAGGACCGTGGGACCGCCTTCGCCACGCACCGCGCGGCCGCGCTGCTCGGCGCCACCGGCCTCATCCGACTCCGTCGCCCGGTCGCCCCGGTGGCGGGTGGTGGGGTCGTCCACGGAGACCTCGCCCGGGGTCTGCTCTTCGACTCCTCGCCCGAGCCCGCGCTCACGGACGTCGTCCCCTACGCCCGCCCGGCGTCGTGGTCGGCGGCGGTCGTCGCGGTCGACCACCTCTCGTGGGGGACCGTCGACACCGGGGTGCTGGGCCGCTGGCGCCATCTGGAGCACTGGCCCCAGATGGTGTTGCGCGCCGCGGTGTTCCGCCTGGCGGTGCATGCGCTCCACCCAGGTTCCCGGCCGGCCGCCATGGACGGCCTCCAAATGATGGCCCGCGCCGTCGAGGAGTACGTCGGCGACTCGGCCTCATGACTCCCCGCTCTCCGCGAGCCGGCGCCCGCGGGAGCGCGCTCGCGTTCCCCGTGGTGGCCCTGGTCGGGGTCATCCTGGTCTCGCTCAACCTCCGCACCGCCGTCACCTCACTGAGTCCGCTGCTCGGGGTGATCGACGCCGAGATCGGTCTCGGCACCGGGGGCATGAGTCTGCTCGGGATGGTCCCCACCGCGATGTTCGCGCTCTGGGGCGTCCTCACCCCGATCGCCCTGCGTCGGATGGGCCTGGAGATGCTCACCGTTCTGGCGATGGTCGCCGCCGCCGCCGGGCAGGTGCTGCGCGCGCTCGCCCACGACCCGTGGGTGATGGGCGCCGGATCCCTCATCGCGCTGGCCGGGATGGGGATCGGCAACGTGGTGGCGCCGCCGCTGGTCAAGAAGTACTTCCCGCGGCACGTCGCGGCGGTGAGCATGGCCTACATCACCGGACTCCAGCTGGGTACGGTCGTGCCCGCCCTCGTGGCCGTGCCCGTCGAGGAGGCCGCCGGATGGCGGGTCTCGATCGGGTGGTGGGCGGTCCTCGCGATCGTCGCGGCGGTGCCGTGGATCGTGGAGATCCTGCGCACGGACCACGAGGACCGGACCACCGCTGCCACCTCCACCACCGGCCGGGCCGCCGGCGGGACCGCCCCCGTACAGCGGATCCGACCCTGGCGCTCGCCCGTCGGCGTGGCACTCGCGCTGTTCTTCGGGACCAATTCACTGTGCACCTACGCCTTCTTCACGTGGCTCCCGGCCGTCGCCGAGTCGATAGGGATGACCCGTGCCGAGGGCGGGCTCGCGCTGGCCGTGTACTCGGCCATCGGTCTGATCGCCGCCCTGGTCGTGCCCTGGGCGGCGGGCCGGTTCGACGACCCGTACGCCGTCGTCGTCGTCTCCATGGTCTGTTATCTGGCAGGCTTCGCCGGGCTGCTCTGGGCGCCGGACGTCGCGCCCTGGCTGTGGATCTGCTTCCTGGGGGTCGGCCCCAGCACGTTCCCGCTCTGCCTGACCCTCATCAACCTCCGGACCCGCACCCAGGCCGGGTCCGCGGCCCTGTCCGGCTTCGCGCAAGGAGTCGGCTACACGGCGGCGTGCCTCGGACCCATCGTCTTCGGTGTCCTCCTTTCCGGACCGGGCCTCGGCGCGGGCCTGGCGTTCCTCACGGCGGTGCTCGCGGTGATGGCCGTGGTCGCCCGGACCGCGTGCCGCCCCCGGATGCTCGAGGACACCCTGCGTTGACGGCACTCTGGGCTGACGACGGCCCTGTGCTGACGACGGTCGCTGTACCGACGACGGCCACCCGACGTCGCCGAGGGGGTGGGCTGTCGGAGGCGTGTGGTCTCATCGAGCCGTGACAGCAACCGCCGCCCCCACAACCGCCGCCCCCACGGCCGTCGCTCCCACGGCCGTGGCTCCCACGGTCGTGTATCCCGCGGCCGTCGGTTCACCCGGGCCCGTCGGGTTCCACGACTGGCCCGCAGAACTCGGCGGTCTGGTCGGCCGGGACTGGGATAAGGGGTCGGGCGGTCGGCAGGACCGCTGGGTCGTCCGCGGCGGGCCGGGTAGCGGCAAGACCACCCTGGTGGCGGATGTGGTCCGCGCCGCGGTGACGGGTGGGGTGGGCCTGGACGGGGTCCTTGTCCTCACCGCGTCGGCCACCGCCGGGGCAGACCTCCTCGAAGAGGTGACCTCCGGGCTCCCTCCCGAGCTCGTCGTGGGGACGGATGCCCCCGTCAGGACCGTGCACTCGCTCGCCCATGCCGTCGTCCGCCTGGCAGCTGCCCGGGTCGACGCCCCACCGCCGCGCCTTCGGACCGGTGCCGAGCACGACGCCTTGGTGCGCGAGACGCTTCTCGGCGAGGCGATGGACGGTGCCCCGTATTGGCCCGAGCAACTACGGCCGGCGCTGTCGACAGTGGGCTTCGCCCGGGAGCTCCGCGATCTCCTGCTGCGTTCACTCGAGAGGGGGATCGGCCCCCGCGAACTGGCGCGACTGGGCCGGTCGGCGGGCAGACCGGCATGGGTCGCCGCGGCCGGCTTCTTCCGCCGACACGAGGAGCAGATGGCCCTGAGGTCGGGCCTGCGTGGCGGGGAGTCCGACGTGCCCGAGGCGCTCAACGCTGCCGAACTCGTGGGTGCTGCGCTGGACGCGCTCACCGCGGATCCACAGTTGCGGGAGATCTTCCGGTCCCGGCGGCTGGTGGTGGTCGACGACGCCCACCACCTCGACCCACTCGCTGCCGAGTTCGTGGCCGCGGTCGGCGGTGGTGCGGACGTCCTGCTCGTCGTCGAGGACGGGGACCAGTCGGTGTTCCGTTTCCGCGGCGCGGACGGCGGGCTCGCCCGTGCGGTGGTGGACCAGGGCGGCCGGGCGGTCGACCTGCACGCGGGCCAGCGCATGGCCCCCGCGGTCGCCGCCGTCGCCGCGCGGATCGGTTCCCGGCTCCCCGGCGCGGCCCGCCACCGCCCGCGCGAGGTCGTCCGCAGCACCGGGCCCTCCGGACCCGCCGGGCCTGCAGGGGGAGCCGCTGGACCCACCCTGCCCACGGCGTCTGCCGGTGCCACCGACGCCACGGGCGGAGACGGGTACGTGGAGGTGACCGTCGCCAGGTCGGCAGCCGCCGAGGCCGCCGTCGTCGCGGACTTCCTCCGCCGTCGCCATGTGCTGGACGGGATCGACTACGGCGAGATGGCGGTCATCACCAGATCCCTGCCCCGGGTCGCCGATGCCCTTCTGGCCGCCCTCGACGCCGCCGGCGTCCCGGTTGTCGACGCGGGCGCCGAGCTGCCCCCGGCGCACGACCCCGTGGTCGCGGCGCTGCTCCTGCTCCTGCGCTCGGCGCTCGAAGGGGCGGACGGCACAGACGCCGAACGCACCCTCGCGCTGCTGTCCGGTCCCATCGGCCGTGCGGACCCGATCGCGATGCGCCGACTGCGGCGCGGGATCCGTCGCTCCGGGATCGGAGGGTCCGAACCCAGCGCCGAGACCCTCCGCAAGCTCGTTCTGGCTGACGAGGACCCGGCCAGGTCCGGCGTCACCGCGGTCGAGCTCGCGCCGGTCACCCGCATCAGGCATGCACGAGCTGCGGTCCTGGACTCCCTGCGCTCGGGCGGCACTGCGGAAGAGGTGCTCTGGGCCGCGTGGTCGGCGTCGAGGATGGAACGGCGACTCGTCCGGCAGGCAGTCTCCGCCGACCCGTGGTCCCGCTCGGCGGACCGGTCCCTCGACGCCGTGGTCTCCCTGTTCGATCACGCGGCGGACTACGTGGACCGAGTCCCCGGGGGGTCGGTCGCGCTCTTCTGTGACGTGGTCTCCGGAGAGGACCTGCCCGCCCCCCGCCGGGCCGACACGCGGGCTCGCGGCGGAGCCGTCAGCGTGCTGTCCGCCCACGCCGCGGTGGGCCGGCAATGGCGGTCGGTGGCCGTGTGTGGGGTCCAGGACGGGTTGTGGCCCGCGCCCCGCCGACGTTCGGGCCTGCTCGGGGTCGACGAGCTCGTGGATCTGACGGAGGTGGCCGGCGACGGCCCGGTGCCGTCGGAGGCCGAGCGGGCGGTGTCGTCCGCGGCGGCCCGGGCGGCCGAGGAACGACGGCTGTTCTATGTGGCCTGCTCCCGCGCGAGTAGCCACCTGCTCGTCACGGCGGTCGAATCCCCGGAGGAGGGAGACGTCGCGCCGTCGCGGTTCCTCGACGAGATCTCGGATCTCGCCACCGCGGCCGGCGGACCGGCTGGTTCCGGCGATCTCGGAACGGTCCCCACGGACTCGGTCTCCGCGCGCTACGCGCCCACCGTGTTCACATTGCAGCATCTCGCGGTCGACCTCCGGGCCGCTCTCCTCGACCCGTCGACGGACCCGGGGGATGCCGCGCGCGCGGCCGGTCTGCTCGCGGGGCTCCGTGACGCCGGGGTCGAGGCGGCCGATCCCGGGACCTGGTTCGGCTCGACCGAGCCGTCCACCACCGCGCCGCCCTTCCCCGCCGGACCGGATGAGCCGGTCGCCGTCCTCTCGCCGTCCGGGTTCGGGGCGCTCGAGGAGTGCCCGCTGCGGTGGTTCCTGCAGAAGGTGCGGGGGGACTCGGCCGACGCGGGTTCGTCCGCGGCCCTGACCCGGGGTTCGGCGGTCCACGCGCTCGCCCAGGCGGTCGAGGGTGGGATCTCCGAGGACGGGATACGGACCGCGGTGATCCGCCGGGCTGATTCGCTCACCCGCGCCCGGGGATGGTTTGCCGAACGCGGAGCCGAGTCGATGGTCGGCATGGCGGAGTCCTTCCGGCAGTGGCGCGCCGACACGCGGGGCGAGTACACCACCGCAGGGGTGGAGGAGGCGTTCGTCTTAGACGTCCCGGGCGGGGTGCGTGTCCGGGGCCGGATCGACAGGCTCGAGGCCACCCAGTCCGGGGCCGTGGTGCCGGTGGACGTCAAGACCTCGCCGAGTGCCGTCACCAAGGCGGTGGCGGCGGCGCACCCCCAGCTCGCGTTGTACCAGCTCGCCGTCGCGGAAGGTGCAGTCGAGGCGGCGGCAGATCGTGCCCCCGGGGGAGGGCTCCTGTTGTACCTCGGGGGTCGGGAGGGCCGGGCGCCCACCGAACGCGTGCAGGACCCGCTCACGGTGGACGCCGCCGCGGCGTTGACCGAGCGCGTGGTCGAGGCGGGCCTAGCGACCGCCGGACCCACCTATACCGCCCGCGTGGGTTCGTGGTGTGACCGCTGCGACGTGCGGTCCAGCTGCCCCGCACAGATCGAGGGCCGGCAGGTGATCGAGTGACCACGTCAGATTCAGAGGCCACGTCGACGGGGCCGAACCAGATCGCTGACGCGCTCGGGGTGCACCGTCCCACCCCGGAACAGGCCGCAGTGATCGCCGGACCCACCGAGCCGACCCTCGTCCTGGCCGGCGCGGGTGCCGGCAAGACCGAGACGATGGCCGCCCGCGTGGTCTGGCTGGTGGCCAACGGACATGCCCGTCCCTCCGAGATCCTGGGGCTGACCTTCACCCGCAAGGCTGCCCAACAATTGTCGAGGAGGATCCGGCGGCGGCTCGACGCGCTGGCCAGGAGCCCGCTGTGCACCGGACCCGGGGCGGACCCACGGATCGCCGAGTCGATCCGGACCGAGGATCCGCAGATCTCCACCTATCACGCTTTCGCCGGGAATCTGCTCGGGTCCTACGGGCTGCTCGTCCCCGTGGAACCGGATTCGCGCCTGCTCTCACCCACGGCGGCGTTCCAGCTCGCCTACGACGTGGTGTCGCGGTGGGAGTCGCCTCTGACCACCGGGTCGTCCGCCGGGCAGGTGACCCGCGACGTTCTGACCCTCGCCGGTCAGCTCTCCGAACACCTGGTCACCACGGACGAACTCCGCGCGCACCCCGACCTCGTCTCCACCCTCATAGCGACCCTGCCCGGTGGACCCGGTCAGCGCGACGCCCCCACAGCGTGGCTCGAGACCACAGCCACCGCCCAGGGACACCGGGACGAGTTGGCGGATCTGGTGGACGCGGTCGCGGCGCGCATGCGATCAGAGTCCGCCCTGGACCACTCCTCGCAGATGGCGCTGGCGGCGACGGTGGCCCGCGACCACCCCGAAGTCGGGGAGGCGGAACGCCGGGCGTTCCGGGTGGTCCTGCTCGACGAATACCAGGACACCGGGCACTCCCAGCGCGTCCTGCTGGCGTCGCTGTTCGGCGGCGCGGCGGACCCCGTCCCGGCCGTCACGGCCGTCGGAGACCCCATGCAGTCCATCTACGGGTGGAGGGGAGCCTCGGCGTCCAACCTGGATCGGTTCCGCGACGACTTCCCCCGGCCGGGCGGCGAGCAATCGCACCTGCGCGAGCTCACCACGTCTTGGCGCAACCCGCCCGAAGTGCTCGCGCTGGCCAACCGGATCACCCTCCCGCTCCGGGATCGGCCGGGCTCGGTGCCCGTTCCGCAGTTGCGAGCGCGCCCCGGTGCGGAGCCTGCCGACCTGAGGGTTGCTGTGACGAACACCGCCGCGGAGGAGCGGGACTGGCTGGCGGACTCCCTGGCCGCTCGGTACCGCGCCGTCGTCGACGAGGGTCGCGTCCCGACGGCGGCGGTGCTGGTCCGCCGCAACGGCGATTCGGCGCCGATCGCAGAGGCACTGGAGGCGCGCGGCCTGCAGGTGGAGATCGTGGGAGTGGGCGGACTGCTGGACGTCCCCGAGGTGGCCGACGTGGTCTCATTGCTCACGGTGGTCGCCCGCCCCGGTGCGGGCGCCGCCCTGGTGCGACTGCTCAGCGGGTCCCGGTTCACCCTCGGCGCCGCGGACCTGGCCGCGCTGGCCCGGCGCGCCGCCACCCTCTCGCTCCGACGACCGGCCGCGGCCACCGGGGCCGTGACCACGCCCGAGGACCTCGAGGACCTCCTCGACGCCATCGCCCGGGGTGAGGAGACCGACGCAGCGGGCCTGGCGGACGCCCTCGCCGATCCCGGCCAGGCCGGAACCTACAGCCCGGACGGGATCGCTCGGATCACTGAGCTGGCGACGATCATCGCCGGTCTCCGAGCAGGCGCATCCGCGCCCCCGGCACGGTTGGTCTCCGCCGCGGAGCAGGCGCTGGGGCTCGACGCGGAGGTCCGGCTGCGCGAGCGTTCCGGTGGCGGCGAGGCACGCGAGCAACTCGACGCGTTGCGAGAGGTGGCCGCGGGGTTCCGGGCGGATCGGGGCTCGGGTCTCGACGCCTTCCTCGCCCATCTCGACCTGGCACGCACCGTCGACGGTGGTCTCGCCAGGGGGGAGGTGGCCGCGACACCGGGGCGGGTGCAGATCCTCACCGTGCACTCCGCCAAGGGTCTGGAATGGGAGATCGTCGCCGTGCCGCACCTGTCGGTCGGGGTCTTCCCGTCCGACCGTGCTCCCCAGACGTCGGTCCGGGCGGCTACCCACCTGCCCGAGGCGCTGCGCGGGGACCGGGAGTCCGAATCCAATCCCGGCGGGGTCCCGGTGCCCCGGCTCGACGGGGTGGCAGACCGCAAGCTCCTCGAGTCCGCGCTCAGGGGACACATAGACCGCGTCAAGAGGCGCTCGCTCGACGAGGACCGTCGGCTGTTCTACGTGGCCGTCACCCGGGCCGAACGCTCGCTCCTGCTCTCGGCGTCGCACTGGCACGGGACCGGATCGACGTCGCGGGGACCGTCCGAGTTCCTCCTGGAGGTCCTCGAGTCGTGCCGGGGACCCGAACCACTGGGGCAGGTGGACCACCTCGTCGTCGCACCCTCCACCGCCAACCCGGCCACACAGTCCGTCGTCGAGGCGACGTGGCCTCGCGCGGCGCCACCGGACCGCCGGGCCGTGGCGCTGGCGGTGGAGCAGGCCGTCCCCGTGGACCCGGAGAACGACCGTGCTCCTGACCCGGGGCCGGCTCGACGTTGGCATCTCGCGGCGGCGGCGTTACTGGCGGACGCCCGCCGGGCCGCCGCGAAGCGGGATGCGGTGGTCCTGCCGCGACGACTGACCGCGGGCGAGGTGGTGGCCATGGCGACGGACCCCGGCGCGTTTGCCGACCGACTCCGCAGGCCGGTCCCGTTCCGCCCGGACAGGTTCGCCCGGCGCGGTACGCGGTTCCACCTCTGGCTCGAGCACCGCTACGGCGCCACCCACCTGCTCGACATCGACGACCTGCCCGGCGCCGGTGACCGGGACGCCGTCGACGGGCTGTCCGAGTCGGACCTCGCGGATCTGCAACAGGCGTTCGAGTCGTCGCGATGGGCGCGACTGACCCCGGTGGACGTCGAGGTGCCGTTCGAGGTGGGCCTCGGGGGACACCTGCTGCGCGGGCGGATGGACGCGGTGTTCGCGGACGGAGACGACTGGATAGTGGTGGACTGGAAGACCGGACGCGTGCCGAGCGAGAGGGAGCTGCCCTCGGTCTCGCTGCAGCTGGCGGTCTACCGATACGCCTGGACCAAGGTCATCTCGGCCAGGCTCGGACGGACGATCGAGCAGGACAGGGTCCGGGCGGCCTTCCACTACGTCCGCTCCGGGCGCACGGTGGAGCCGACCGACCTCCCCGACGCGGAAGAGCTGCTGGTGCTCCTCGGTGACGGACCGGGGAGGGGCCGACTGTTGTCCGATGAGGGCCGATAGGCAACGATGGTGCCGGTGATGATGCGGATCGACGGCGGTGCCGTACGGAAACGGAGCTGTCGATGGTGAGGAAGCGCGCGATATCGTCTCGATTCCGTGGCAGCGACCCGCTGGACGAGAGCCCCGACCACGTCCTGGTGGGCGTGGTGAAGATCCCGGAGAACGCCGATACCCCGTGGCGCCTGATCGTTAAACGCGTGATGATGGCCGTGATCGCGCTGACTCTGGCCGCGCTCGTCGTCTACTTCGACCAGGACGGGTACGAGGGAGGTGGGGGGCCGAACGGTGAGATCACGCTGATCGACAGCTTCTACTACTCCACCGTCTCGCTCTCGACCACGGGCTACGGCGACATCTCCCCGGTCACGCAACAGGCGAGGTTGATCAACTCTCTGTTCATCACACCGCTTCGCGTCGTCTTCCTCATCCTGCTCGTCGGTACGACACTGTCCGTCCTGACCGAGCAGTCCCGTCAGGCCTTTAAGATCCAGCGTTGGAGGAGTGTCTTGCGCAATCACACTGTCGTCGTGGGCTACGGCACCAAGGGGCGGTCGGCTGTCGCCGCGATGCTCGCCGACGAGATCGACCCCGACGACATCGTCGTCGTCGACACCGACCCGCTGGCACTGAAGTCCGCGGCGGCGCGCGGTCTCGTCACCGTCCAGGGATCGGCGACCCGGTCGGACGTACTCAAGCTCGCCGGCGTCACCCGTGCGAGCGCGGTGGTGGTGGCCACGAACTCGGACGACACGGCGGTACTGGTCACCCTGACCGCGCGGGAGCTCGCACCGAACGCCAAGATCGTCGCAACGGTCCGGGAGTCTGACAACAAGCACCTGCTCAAGCAGTCCGGTGCGGACTCCGTGGTGGTCTCCGCGGAGACCGCAGGGCGACTGCTCGGTCTGGCCACCATCACCCCGACCGTCGTGGGGATGATGGAAGACCTGTTGACCCCCGACGAGGGCTTCTCGATCGCAGAACGACGGATTGAGGAGACGGAAGTGGGCGGCTCACCGCGGCATATGGCCGAACTCGTGCTGGGTGTGGTCCGCAAGGGGGAGCTCATCAAGGTCAACGAGCCCGGAGCCGACTCGCTTGAGTCCGGTGACCGCTTGCTCTACATCAGGATGGTCGCGGGCTGATCTTTCGCAGCTGACAGGGCGCCGGAGAAGCCGACGGCCGGGCCCGCCGCTGCCGCTCGTTACCCTGAATACTCCCCGCACTACCGGTGTAAAGGACCTCAACGATGCCGCTGGATTTCAGCCTGAACTCCGACCCTGTCCTGTCCGTGTCGGCGCCCGACCGGGCCGCACAGCTCAGGCAGGACGCCGACGGGTTGGCGCAGGGCTGGGCCACCGCGCGGGTGCTGCGAGTCGACCAACGCAACCGTTTCGCCACCGACCCGACTGGCGGTGGGCGCCGTCGAATCCGCCTGGAACCGGCGCGGGACCACGCCGAGTCGCTGCCGGGAACCGCCGTGTTCCTCGGTCTCACCGAGGTCGGCCAGCACATCTGGGCGCTGCCGGTGGAGGACCTGCCCAACGATCCCGCGGTGGGGAATCTCAGATCATGCGGAGCCGACCTGGTGGAGGGCGACGGGTCACTCGCCTCTCAGGCGATCGCACTGATCGGTTGGCACCGGGACACGATCCGGGGACGCGATCCACAGCACCACCCGCGTCGGACGGACGCCGGCTGGGCGATCGAGGACCCGTTCCACGGTGGACCCGAGTACCCCCGCACCGACCCGGCCGTGATCTGCCTGGTCCACGACGGCGGACGTCGCGTGCTGCTCGCCCGACAACCCATCTGGCCGGTCGGGATGTACTCGCATGTCGCCGGCTTCGTCGAGGCGGGGGAGTCGCTGGAGGGGTGTGTGCGCCGCGAGGTCCAGGAGGAGGTCGGTGTGGTGGTCGACCGCGTCCGCTACCTCGGGAGTCAGCCGTGGCCGTTCCCCCGCTCTCTCATGGTGGGCTTCCACGCGATCGGCGATCCGGACGCGCCGATCATCCTCGAGGACGAGGAGATCAGCGAGGCCGCCTGGTTCGACGTCGACGAGGTCCGTGCAGCACTGCACGGGCACGGCGCGTTGACGGTCGCGCCGCCGGTGTCGATCGCGCACGTGATGCTGGATTCGTGGGTGGCGGCGGTGGACCGCGCGGTCTGACCCACGACCGCGCGGTCTCGGCCGACGCGGCCTGAGTCAGGCGTTCGCGAGCTCGGCGAGCTTGTCGCGCACCTGCGAGGCGGGCGGGTTGGTGGCCGTCGTGCCGTCCGAGTAGAGCGCGGTCGGAACGACCCGGTTGCCTCCGTTGACACTTTCCACGAAGGCCGCGGCCTCGGCGTCGGCCTCCACGTCGATCTCGGTGTAACCGATCTCCTTCTCGTCCAGCAGCTTCTTGAGCCGGTTGCAGAAGGGGCACCACGTGGTGGTGTACAGGGTGAGGGCGCTGGCATCGACTTCTCTGAGATCGCTCATGACGGGGTGCAACGTCCGGGAGCGATGGAATCTTCCCCCGGGGGGAGGCCGGCGGCGGGGTGTCGGACCCGGATGCCACGATGGGGGAGTGAGTGACATGGGGCTGATCTGGCATGAGTGAGAGTCGGGAGACCGCGCTCGACGGATTGGACCCGCAGCAGCGGCGGGCCGTCCTGGCGCCGCGGGGCCCCGTCTGCATCCTCGCGGGTGCGGGCACGGGGAAGACACGGACCATCACCAGGCGCATCGCCCACCTGGTGACCACCGGGCACGTCCGGGGCGACCAGGTCCTGGCCGTGACGTTCACCGCCCGCGCCGCAGGGGAACTACGAATGCGGCTGGCGGGCCTGGGTGTGGCGGACGCGGGCACGGGTCCGGTCCAGGCGCGCACCTTCCACTCCGCAGCGCTTCGCAATCTCTCGTTCTTCTGGCCGCGGGTCTATGGGGAGGAGCCGTGGCAGTTGCTCGACGGCCAGTTCCGGGCGGTCGCGCAGTCCGTACGCAGGGTCGGGTTGGACCCGTCCACGGAGAACATCCGGGACGTCCTCACCGAGATCGGCTGGGCCAAGTCGAGCCTGCTCACCCCGGACACCTATGCCGAGCAGGCGGTCAAGCTGGGCCGTGACCTACCGGTCCCCGCGCCCGAGGTGGCGCGGGCGTTCCGCGCCTACGAGGACCTGAAGGTCTCCGGTCCCGTCCGGATGCTCGACTTCGACGACCTGCTCATGCACATGGCAGAGCTCATCGAAGAGGTGCCGGCGATCGCGGAGGAGTTCCGGGACCGGTACCGGTGCTTCGTGGTCGACGAGTTCCAGGACGCCACCCCCGCCCAGCAGCGCCTGCTGATGGCCTGGGTCGGCAAACGCGACGACCTGACAGTGGTGGGAGACGTCAACCAGACCATCTACTCGTTCGCAGGGGCGGACCCGGATTACCTGCTGGGCTTCGCGGACAGGTACCCCGACGCGACGGTCGTGCGACTGGAATCGGACTACCGGTCCACCCCGCAGGTCGTCGACCTCGCCAACGCGGTCATCGGTGCGGGTGCGGGGCGGTTCCGGACAGCCGGGCTCACGCTGCGGGGGATGCGCCCACCCGGCCCTGACCCCGTCCTCACCGAGTACCCGGATGAGGACGCCGAGGCGGTGGCGGTCGCGGGGGCCATCGCCGACCTGGTCCACGGGGGGCTCGACCCCTCGGAGATCGCGGTCCTGTACCGCATCAACGCGCAATCGGAACGCATCGAGGCCGCGCTCGACGAGGTGGGGATCGGCTACCGACTCAAGGGCGGGGAGGGCTTCTTCGACCGGCCGGTGATCCGGCGGGCGATGTCGGTGATCGACCGACTGGTCGACGGCTCGGACGAGGAGGCGGCCGGGGAGGCGTACTCGGCGCTCACGGATCCCACCGACATCGTCAAGGTGATCCGCGAAGCGTTGGCGCCGCTGGGACTCACTGCCGCCGAACCGTCCGGTACCCAGGCGAGGGAGGCCTGGGATTCGCTGGCCGCGCTGGTGGGCCTGGCGGAGGAGATCGCCACCACCGAGACCCGGCCAGGACTGCTGGCTACCGTGGCGGGGTTGCGGGCCCGGGCCTCCGCGAGGCACGCACCGGACGAGCGGGGAGTCACCCTCGCGTCGTTCCACGCGGCCAAGGGGCTCGAGTGGGACGCGGTGTTCCTCCTCGGCGTGCACGAGGGCAGTCTGCCCATCAGCCACGCGATCAAGAGCGGGCCCGACGCCATCGAGGAGGAGCGGCGCCTGCTGTACGTGGGGGTCACCAGGGCGAGGGAGCACCTGTCCGTCTCGTGGAGCCGCAGTCGCCGGGCCGGTGGTCGCGCGACCCGCCGGCCCAGCCGCTTCCTCGACCCGGTACGACCGGCTCCGACGCCCGCGGGTTCCGGCCGGGCGAGCGAAGCGCCGGACAAGGGCCGCTGCCGTGGCTGCGGGGAGAGACTCACCGGGCCGATGCACCGTGCGCTGGGACTGTGCCCGGAGTGCTCGGTGGAGATCGACACCGGGCTGTTCGAGCGGCTCCGGGATTGGCGAAAAGAGACCGCCGAGCGCATCGGCAAGCCGGCGTACACGGTGTTCACCAATGACACCCTCGCGCAGGTCGCCCGCGAGCGACCCACGGACAGCAGGTCGCTCGGGAAGATCGGTGGCATCGGAGCGCACAAGCTCAGCGAATACGGGGACGACGTCCTCCGCCTGGTCAGACAGGGCTGAGTAGGCCCGGTACCCGCCCGCCCGGCACCCGCCCGGTCAGACCCCGTCGGGGAAGATCTCCGGCATCCACCGGTGCACGATCTCCCGGTAGGGCGCGGTCGCCTCGAGTTGGCACAGCATCCCCACTGAGGCCGACAGCACCCGGTGGATGAGGGCGTATTCGCGGGGCAGGGTGAACGAGCGCGAGGTCCGGAACTCCCGCCCGGAGAAGTCGCCGTAGACGGCCACTATCCCCTGCAGCCAGGCCCGGTCGAAGTGGAACTCGGGGTGGCGCATCGGCTCGATGAACGGATCGAGGAAGGCCATCGCGTCCCCCGGGTCCATCCCGTTCCGGCCCACGTAGCCGGCTCGGGTCATGAGTGCGAGCAGCTCGTCGGCTTCCCCGGCCAGAGCGAGGCGCATCATCGAGCTGAGGACGTCGGGCATTCCCTCCGGCAGGGGGAGCGAGGCCCCGAAGTCCAGAACGACCATCCGGCCGTCATCCGCGAGCAGGAAGTTCCCGGGGTGCGGGTCGCCGTGCATCATGTGGACCCGGGTGGGAGAGCAGAACTGGAACTCGGCAAGCAGCTCGCCGGCCCGGTTGCGCTCCTCGCGCGTCCCCACCGCGGCGATCTGGCCGAGCGTGCGCCCGTCAGCCCATTCGGTGACGAGCACTTTGGGGGCCGAGGCCAGGACGGCGGGGACCCGGATCTGCGGGTCGTCTCGGAACGCCGCGGCAAACACCCGCTGGGTGTCGGCTTCACCGCGGTAGTCGAGTTCGGCCACGGCGCTGTTGTACAACTCGTCGATCACGCCCCGGACGTCCGTGCCCGGGGCGAGGGGGCGCAGGAAAGGGGAGAGACGGCGGAGCTGGCGCAGGTCGGAGCGCAGCGCCTCGTCGGCACCGGGATACTGCACCTTGACCGCCACCTCGCGGCCGTCCGCCCAGACCGCACGGTGCACCTGCCCGATCGAGGCGGCGGCGGCGGCAGCACCGTCGAACTCGGCGAACCGCTCACGCCACCGGAGGCCGAGTTGGGTGTCGAGGACCTTCTCGACCTCGGCGGGCGGGAGGGGCGGCGCCCCGGCCTGCAGCTTGGTCAGCGCCTCCCGGAACGGACCGGCGTACTTTTCGGGCATCCCGGCCTCGAACACGCTGAGCGCCTGCCCGACCTTCATGGCCCCGCCCTTGAGCTCTCCGAGCACCGCGAAGACCTGTTCGGCGGCCTGGTCGGCCAGCTCCTCGGTCAGGTCGCCCTCTCCGCGGCCCAGAGCTCGACGGCCCAGTGAGCCCGCAGCACGGCCGGCGATTCCCAGGGGCAGACCGGCCAGGCGTGCGGCTCGGCGGGACGAGGTGCGGGGGAGGTCGGACACGACCTCAATCATGACAGAGGAGGAGGGTGCGCCGCGGCGCCGCAGGTACAGCGCCTCGCCGCCGGCCACTCGAGTCTTCGCCACAACCCCTCCGCCGGATTGATCTCCACGCTCGCACCGACGGTCTGGAGTGAACGGCCCGGCTCGCGGCTGGCTGCGACCTCGGCCAGGACGAGAGCCGCCGCCGCGGTGAGGGCGGGGACCCCGGCTTCCGGGGACCGGCCGACGAGCTGGGCGGCGACGAACGGCCACCTGGGGTCACGGCGGGCCCGGAACAGGTCGATGCACCGCAGGCACGGGCTGATCCCGGGCAGGACGGTCGGCCCCACCACCACCCGGCCGTCGCGGCAGTACACGTGGAGGTGAACCTGGCCGGACCGCGTGAGCGCCGCGGTCACGACGGGGTCGATGGCGATGGATCCGGTGAGGATCACCAGGTCCGGGGCCGGCCCGCGGCGGTGCCAGGGGGGCCGGTCGGGGTCGAAGGTCAGTCCGGGGTTCGGCCCGGTGGTGACCCGGCAACCGTTGACCGACAGCGGTCCGCGCAGCACCTCCGACACCTGGCCGTTGCCGAGGATATGGACGCGTCGGACGGGCGGCGGCAACGTGGCCGGATCCGGCTCGCCGGTGAGGATGCCCGGCGTGGTGAGGCGGACGTGACCGAGTTCGGCCAGGCGCACCAGGATCCGGGCGACGGAGGGCAGGTCGGCGGAGTCGACACCAGCTCTGGCGGCGGCGTCGCCGAGATCAGCACCACCTTCGAGGTCGGCGAGCAGCGATGCCAGGCCGCGTGGGCCGCACGAGGCGGGTGCGCCCACGACCACCGCCCGGTCCGGCGCCAGACCCACCTGGACCGAGTCGTGGTCCCTGACCACCACGACCGTTCCGGCCCGCAGGACGGCCCGGACCGACCCGAGGGCGGCCGGGGCGACGACGACCGCCGGTCCGGCGCCCAGCGCACCGGGGGGCGAGGTACCGACGGAACCGGCTGGTGGGGTCACGGGCACATCGTGACACGGGGCACGCGGCGGCAGGCCGCACCGCAGGGCGGTTGTCCACAGCCTCGCGCAAGCCGAGAGACCTGTGGAGAACTTCGGCCGGACGCGGTCGTCTACGGTGGTCGGCGTGCCGCCCCCGCCCCGCCCCGATGCCGCCGCCGCCCCGGAGGCTCAGCCCGCGGACGGACTTCCCACCAGCCCGGACGACCCCCGGATCGACGTGCGCCGCTCACGTCGCCGGAAGCGGACCGTGTCGGCGCGACTGGAGGGTCAGACCGTGGTGGTGCTCATGCCGGCGGGGCTTCCGCGGGCCGAGGAGCGGCGGCTCATCGCCGACATGCTGACCCGCCTGCAGCGTTCGGGACGCCGGGCGGGCACCAAGGCGTCAGACGAGGACCTGATGCGCCGCGCGACCGCGTTGTCGAACGAGTGGCTCGACGGTCGACCGCGGCCGAGGGTCGTGCGGTGGGTCTCGGCGATGACCACGCGGTGGGCCTCGTGTTCGCCCGGGTCGGAAGAGATCCGGATCAGCGAGGCGCTGCGGGACGTCCCGGCGTACGTGCTGGACTACGTCGTCGTCCACGAGCTCGCCCACCTGACCGTCCCCGGCGGTCACACACCGCAGTTCTGGGCGGCGGTGCGGCGCTACCCGCGGACCGAGCGGGCGATGGGCTACCTCGAGGCGTACGCGAGGGTGCTCCGCACCGGGCCCGGCGGAGCGGGCCGGGCCGAGGGTGACGGTGACGGTGACGGTGGAGGAGAGGGTGACGGCGAGAGAGTGGGGGACCTGATCCAGGTCGACGACGACGAGGTCGCCCCCGGCTGACGAGCCCGTCAGCCGCCGAACCCGTCAGACGTCCGTGGCCGGACCATCCGTGCCGGTGTCCGGGTCCGTGCTGCTGTCCCCGGCCCCGCCTCCGGCCTCGCGGAGGAACTTCTCGATCTCGTCCACTCCGGACTCGTCGCCGGTGGACTCGTCGAGGAGCCGGTCGATCACGGCGGCGGGGTTCTCCAGGTCCTCGCCCACCGGCAGCAGGTCGGGATGGCTCCACAGGCCGTCACGGCGCTCCGTACCCACGGCCTCGCCGACCCGGCGCCACAGCTCGGAGGCCTCACGGGCCAGTCGTGGCCGCAGTTCGATCCCGACGAGGCTGGAGAACGCCTGCTCGGCGGCCCCACCGGACGCCCGGCGGCGCAGCCACATCTCCCGCAGCTTGTCGGCGCTGGGCAGGCGGTCGCCGACCGCGGTGGCGACCACCGCGTCGACCCAGCCCTCGACCAGCGCGAGCAGCGTCTCGAGACGGCCGAGAGCGGCCTCGTTCACGTTCGTCACCTTCGGGCCGATCGCTCCGGCGCCGCCTGACAGCAGCTCCTGGAGCTTGGCGGGGTCCTGCAGGATCGAGGGGTCGAGCCCCGAGGCCAGGTCATCCAGTCCGGACGTGTCCACGCGGATGCCGCGGGCGTACTCGTCGACGGTCGCCAGGACCCGTGCCCGCAGCCACGGCACGCCGGCGAACAACCGGAGGTGGGCGGCCTCGCGCGCGGCGAGGAAGACCACGACCTCCTGCCGGGGCAGTTCGAGTTCGTCGGCGAACGCGTCGATCGCGGACGGGCAGAGGGCGGCCACCCCGTCGTCGCCGAACGGCAGCCCCACCTCGGAGGAGAACAGCACCGCGGGGGCGAGCTTGCCCAGTCCCTGGCCGAGCTGCATCCCGAACCCCATGCCGCCCATCTGGTCCAGCATGCCCAGCAGCGGACCGGCGAGCTGTCGCGCCTCCTCGGGCATCGCGCCCTTGGTGGCCGAGTTCATCTGTTCGGCGACCGGGGTGCAGATCTTCTCCCAGGTGGGCAGCGACTGCTCGACCCACTGCTGGGGGGTCCAGGCCTCGGTGCGGTGCACGCCGGAGGGGAACTGGGTGGTCTCGTCCAGCCACAGCTCCGCCAGTCGGACGGAGTCCTGGGCGGCGGTCCGGGAGGCGTCACTGATGACGGGGGTGCGGCCGAGGGCCTGCAGGGCGATGGTCCGGGCGAGTTGGTAGTTGACCGGGCCCGAGGCGCCCGGGCCGGTCATCGCCGACCCCATGGAGCCGAGCATCTGGCCGAACTGCGAGAGCATCTGGCCGAACTGGCCGAACTGGGAGGGGTCGAAGCCGCCGGCGCCGCCGGGATCGGGGTCCCGGTCCTTGTCGCGCCCGTCGTCGTCGGAGGCGGAGAATCCGAAGGGGCTGTTCATGCCACAACGGTACAGCCCTGCGGGGTGGGCGGGTCCGGCCGAGATGTCACGGTCTCGCCACGCCGTCTACCCTTGCCCCCGTGAGTCGCCGACTGTCCACCCTTCTCGCCGCGCTGGTCCCGGCGATCCTCCTGCTCGTGCTCGCGACGTCGGCGACCGTTCCACTCGTGGCCATGGGACCGGGTCCCACCTACGACACCTTCGCCGAGTCCGAGGTCGAGCGCGGGGACCGGGTCGAGGCCGTCCCGGTCATCGAGGTGGCCGGCCGGGAGGCGGACGAGACCACCGGGTCGTTGCGGATGACGACCGTCGCCGTGCGGGACCGCCTCACGCTGGTCGACGCGGTGCGGTTCTGGCTCGACGAGGACCAGGTGGTTGTCCCGCGCGACCAGGTCTTCCCGCCGGACCGGTCCAGGGACGAGGTCGAGCAGACCAACAGCGCTGAGATGGTCGGGTCCGAGAACTCGGCCGAGGTCGCCGCCTACCGTCACCTGGGGATCCCGATGCGGCCCCGGGTCGAGGGTGTGGACCCCGAGGGTGCGGCCGCCGGTCTGCTGCGGACCGGCGACCTGCTCACCACGGTCGACGGCCAGCAGGTCGCCGATTCCTCCGCCGTCGTGGCGCGCGTGGGAGAACACCGGCCGGGGGACGAGGTCCGGATCGGGTTCACCAGGGACGGGCGGGAAGAGACGACGACGACGACGACCTTGCGCCCGGCCGGACCGGACGGCGACCCCGACCAGGGCCGGATAGGCATCCTCGTCGGCGACACGCCCGCCGACGGGACCGACGTCCGGATCAACATCGACCCCGACGTCGGCGGCCCCTCGGCGGGGTTGGTGCTGGCGATCGCGATCGTCGACAAGTTGTCCCCGGGCGAGTCGACCGGTGGGGCGGAGGTCGCCGGGACCGGGACCATCGAGCCCGACGGCACCGTGGGGCCCATCGGCGGGATCTCCCACAAGATCCAGGCGGCGAGCGAGGTGGGCGCCACCGAGTTCCTGGTCCCCGCCGGGAACTGTGCGGAGGCCGCGGCGGACCCGCCGGACGGCATCCGTCTGATCGAGGTGGACACCCTGGCGGGCGCGCTGGAGGCGCTGGAAGCGGCCACATCCGGGGGAGAACCACCGACCTGCGGGTGAGGCGGCGCATTTCCGTAAGGTGGGGCCCACGAGCATGTCCGCCCCAGTAGTCCAGGAGCTTCCCCGGTGTCCGTCCGCCCACCCGGCAATCCCGGACGGCCGATCGCGATCTCACGTCGCGGCCGAGCCGTCGCCATCTCCGTCGTCGTCCTCATAGTCCTCATCCAGGTACTGCCGAGGATCAACTCCACCTATACGGACTGGCTGTGGTTCCGCTCCGTCGACGCCACCAGCGTCCTGAGGGCCGAGCTCCTGACCCGGCTGGGTCTGATCGTCGTGGTCGCCCTGGTGGTGGGCCTCGCCGTGGCCGCCGGCATCCTGCTGGCCTACCGCTACCGCCCGGTGTTCCTGGCACAGGCAGGGATGCCGGACACGCTGGCGCGCTACCGGGCGGCCGTCGGCTCCTCTCCGGCCAGAACAGTGTTCTGGGCACCGGTCGCGCTCGGTCTCCTCGCCGGTCTCATCGCGCAGACCGGCTGGCAGTCGGTGCTGATGTTCGTCAACTCCACCCCGTTCGGGCAGGTCGACGCGCAGTTCGGACTCGACATCTCGTTCTACGCGTTCGAGCTGCCGCTGTGGCGGTCGATCGTCACGTGGCTGATGGTGGCCATCGTCCTGGCGTTCCTGGCCAACCTCGTCACCCACTATCTGTTCGGTGGGCTCCGTCCCGGTGCACGCGAGGGCACGCTGACGCGGGCCGCGCGGATCCAGCTCGTCAGCCTGGCCGGGCTGTTCGTGTTGACCAAGGCCGCCGCGTACTGGCTCGACCGTTACGAGCTGCTGTTCCGCGAGAACTCCACGTTCACCGGCGCCGGCTACACCGACGTCAACGCGGTGATGCCCGCCAAGATCTTCATGTTCTCCGTGGCCATCGTGTGCGCGGTCGCCTTCTTCTCGGCGATCGTCATCAGGGACCTCCGGATTCCAGCCCTGGCCACCGTGCTCCTGCTCTTCTCCGCGCTCGTCGTGGGCTCGGCGTGGCCGCTGGCCGTCGAGCAGTTCTCCGTCAAACCCAACCGGGCCGAGAAGGAACGCGAGTACATCGCCCGCAACATCGAGGCCACTCGGGCCGCGTACGACATCGGGGATGACCGGGTCACCTACCTCGATGACTGGGGTTCGGCCAATCCCAACCCGCGGGACGCCGCCTCGGACCTCACCACGCTGTCCAACGTGCGCGTGCTCGACCCCAACGTCCTCGCCCCCACGTTCACGCAGCTGCAGCAGCTGCGCAACTTCTACGGCTTCCCCGATGAGCTGAGCCTCGACCGCTACACGATCGACGGCGAGATGCGCGATTTCCTCGTGGCGGCCCGTGAGCTCAACCCCGAGGCGCTCCAGGCCAACCAGCGGGACTGGATCAACCGCCACACCGTGTACACGCACGGCAACGGCTTCGTCGCCGCCCCCGCCAACCGGGTCAACGAGATCGCCGACGCGGGCTCGGACCGCGGCGGGTTGCCCAACTTCCAGGTCTCGGATCTCGGCGCGATCTCCAGCGGCGCCGAGATGATGATCCCGGTGACCCAGCCGCGGATCTACTTCGGTGAGCTCATCGCTCAGTCGGACCCGGACTACGCGATCGTCGGCAACAACGGCGACGGCCCCCGCGAGTACGACACGGACTCCGAGCAGTACACCTACACCGGCGAGGGCGGGGTGCCGGTCGGCGGCTGGGTCAACCGCACCGCCTACGCGCTCAAGTTCGCCGAGCGCAACATCCTGCTGTCCAGCCTGATCTCCGACGATTCCAAGATCATCTACGACCGCGACCCCCGCGACCGGGTGCAGAAGGTCGCCCCGTGGCTGACCACGGACACCAACACCTACCCGGCCGTGATCGACGGCCGGATCAAGTGGATCGTCGACGGCTACACCACGCTCAAGACCTATCCGTACGCCGAGCTGAGCTCGCTGGAGGCCATGACGTCGGACTCGACCAGCGGCGCCGGCGGACGTGTGCTGCCGGACGAGGAGGTCTCCTACATCCGGAACTCGGTCAAGGCCACCGTCGACGCCTACGACGGCACCGTGGACCTGTACGAGTTCGACGAGTCCGACCCCGTGCTGCAGACGTGGATGAAGGCCCTGCCGGGCATCGTCCAGCCGCGCGAGGCCATCTCTCCGGAGCTCGAGGAGCACCTGCGCTACCCGGAGGACCTCTTCAAGGTCCAGCGCGAACTCCTGGCCAAGTACCAGGTGGACGATCCCGGACAGTTCTTCACCAACGACGCGTTCTGGTCGGTGCCCTCCGACCCCACGGTGACCTCGTCGATCCAGAATCCGCAGACCCCGCCCGTGGGCGGTCCGGTCGGCGGTCCGGCCGGCGGACCCACCGCGGCACAGACCATCGACCGGGACGGGCCGAGTCAGCCGCCGTATTACGTGGTGGCCTCGGATCCGACCGACCCCGAATCCGACAAGCCCACGTTCCAGCTGATCTCGGCGTTCCGCGGCTACGAGCGCGAGTTCCTCTCGGCGCACATGTCGGCCAGTTCGGACCCGGACACCTATGGCGCGATCACGGTCCGGGTGCAGCGTCCCACCGAGCCACTCGCGCAGGGCCCCAACCAGGCCCAGGACATCATGATCGCCTCCCCCGCGATCTCCGAGGACCGCCGACTGTGGGGCGAGACCGCCGAGATCACGGAGGGCAACCTCCTCGCGCTGCCCCTGGCGGACGACTCGGTGCTGTACGTGGAGCCCATCTACACGCAGCGCAAGGACCAGGACTCGGCGTACCCGAGGCTGTTGCGCGTGATGGTCAGCTACGACCGCGCCGTGGGTTATGCGCCCACCCTGTACGAGGCGCTACGGCAGGTGGGGATCGAGGCGGACCCCGACGTCGTGCGGATCGACGAGAGCGGGCAGGCCGAGGCGCAGGCCGAGGGCTCGGCCAGGCCGGGTGCTGCGGCGAGTGCTCCGCGATCGTCGGCACCGTCCGCGCCGGCCACAGGCGGCGGCAGCGACGCCGACCGCGCCGCGGCCGTGCGGGACCTCAGTGCGGCCCTGGCGGCGGTGCGCTCGGCTCAGAGCGGCGGGGGAGACCTCTCCGATCTGGGGCAGGCTCTCGAGGACCTGCAGGCCGCGGTCGACACCTATCAGGGGCTCGGTAACTGACCTGACCAGGAGACTGCCGCGCCGAATGTGAGTTACGTCATGTTCAGGTCGTTCTGCGTTCACCGATTTGCCTTCCGGAGCAGCCGGAACGTACTGTCATAGACGCAAAC
>NZ_JAWLRW010000003.1:0-214273 GCF_033142235.1 Rhodococcus sp. IEGM 1408 | reverse complement strand
GACGCGGGGTGGAGCAGCTCGGTAGCTCGCTGGGCTCATAACCCAGAGGTCGCAGGTTCAAATCCTGTCCCCGCTACCATGCACTCAGGCTCGGTTCCCCAAGGGGAGCCGGGCCTGCAGTCATTTCGGGACCAGTCACGGGTCCCGGGAAGTGACCGGGGGCGGCCACCGACGTGGCGTGGTCATGCCGTCGCGGATGTGTCGTGCGTCATGAAATGGTGGCTGCACGTCCCTCTGGTTTGCCATCCGAGGCGACCGGGCCGTACCGTCATAGCCGTACCCGACGCGGGGTGGAGCAGCTCGGTAGCTCGCTGGGCTCATAACCCAGAGGTCGCAGGTTCAAATCCTGTCCCCGCTACTACGACCCAGGCTCGGTTCCCTAAGAGGGAGCCGGGCCTGAGGTCATTTCAGGGCCGGTCGGCAGTTCGTGGAAGACACCTGTCTAGTCTTGTGTCCGTCGTGGCGTGACCAAGGCCACAGCGACCGTTGACCCGCGCCGACGCCAGGCGGCGCATTCTCGCCCGGGAGGGCCCCATCATGAAGACCCGTGCCGCAGTCGCCCAAGGACCCGGACAGCCGTTCCAGCTGGTCGAGCTGGACATCGACGAGCCCCGGTCGGACGAGATCCTGGTCCGCATCAAGGCCGTCGGCCTGTGCCACACCGACCTGACGGTCAAGGAGATGCTCCCCGCCGAGATGTTCCCGCGGGTGTTCGGGCACGAGGGCGCCGGCGTGGTCGAGGCCGTCGGGCCCGATGTCGAGGGAGTCGCTGTGGGCGACCACGTGGTGATGAGCTTCCGGTCCTGCCGCGAGTGCGCCCGGTGCCAGGCCGGGGAGGTCGGCTACTGCGACCAGACCTTGATGCTGAACTACATGGGGTGCCGGATGGACGGCTCGACCACCCTCCACCACGACGGGTCCGATGTGGCCGGCTCGTTCTTCGGTCAGTCCAGCTTCTCGGAGCTGGCGCTCGGCACCCGCGACAACGTCGTCGTGATCGACCCCGCAGTCGACCTGGCCATCGCCGCGCCGTTCGGGTGCGGCTTCCAGACCGGGGCCGGCGCGGTCCTCAACACGATCGACCCCGATCCCGTCTCGAGCATCGTCATCTACGGCGCCGGCACGGTGGGCCTGGCGGCGGTCGCCGCGGCCAAGGCGCGCGGAGTGCAGACGATCGTCGCGGTGGACACCCAGGACTCCCGCCTCGAGCACGCGACGCGGCTGGGTGCGGTCGGGGTCAACCCGGGCGAGCTCGGCGACGGCGCGCTGGTCGAGCGACTCAAGGAGCTCACCGCCGGCGGTGCCACGGCCGGAGTCGACACCACGGCGGTGGCGCAGGTGATCAAGCAGGCCGTCCGGGCGCTCGCGCCGCGTGGCACCCTCGTCGTGCTGGGACTGGGGGCGCCCGAGATCGAGCTGGACGCCGTCGACCTCATGCAGAACGGCAAGATCGTCCGGGGCTGCATCGAGGGCGACTCCGATCCGCTGACCATGATCCCGCAGCTGCTGGAGATGCTCGGAGCGGGCACGCTGCCTCTCGGCAGCCTGATCACCACCTACCCCTTCGACCAGATCAACAAGGCCGTCGAGGACGTGAACGCCGGAGCGGTGGTCAAGCCCGTCCTGGTGTTCTGACCGTCGGCTCCCCGGCACCCGGCCGCCCCCGCCACCGATCGACTGGTGACGGGGGCGGTTTTCTGCCGCAAAAGCCGTCCTCCGGCCCGGGGCGATCGTAGGATGGACAGGTGTCTGTTCGCATGTCTGATGCGGCAGGATCGACCCCGTGACGGCAGGAGCCCGCCCATGACCACCTCTCTCGACCGCGACGCACTTCTCATCGGCACCGAGTGGCGCACCCCAGCCACCGACGGCGTCATCGAGGTGATCAGCCCGCACACCGAGGAGGTCGTCGCACGGGTCCCGGAGGGGTCGATCGCCGACATCGACGCCGCCGTGGCCGCCGCCCGCGAGGCGTTCGACTCCGGTCCGTGGCCCCGGATGAGCCCCCAGGAGCGGATCGAGATCGTGGCCCGGCTGTCCGCCCTGTACGCCGCGCGGTTGGACGACATGGCCACCCTGATCTCCACCGAGATGGGTTCGCCGATCTCCTTCAGCAAGTTGGCGCAGTCACCCGCCCCGTGGATGCAGATCGAGACGTTCCTCAATATTGCCCGGGAGTTCCCGTGGGAGGAGGTCCGGCCGGGCGCGCTCGGCGGCGACGTGCTGGTCCGCCACGAGCCGGTGGGCGTGGTCGCGGCCATCCCGCCGTGGAACGTCCCGCAGTTCACCGTGCTGTCCAAGCTGATCCCGGCGTTGCTGACCGGGTGCACCATCGTGATCAAGCCCGCACCGGAGACCCCGCTCGACACGTACCTGTTGGGGGAGCTGCTGATCGAGGCGGGCGTCCCCGCCGGAGTGGTGAGCATCGTGGCCGCCGGGCGCGAGGTGGGAGAGCACCTGGTGCGTCATCCCGCGATCGACAAGGTCGCCTTCACCGGGTCCACCGCGGCCGGGCGGAAGATCGGAGCGATCTGCGGTGAGCAGCTCAAGCGGTGCTCGCTGGAACTCGGCGGCAAGTCCGCCGCGATCGTGCTGGACGACGCCGACCTGACGAGCGTGGTCGAGGGGATCAAGTTCCTGGGCGTGATGAACTCCGGCCAGGCGTGCGTGGCGCAGACCCGCATCCTGGTGAGCCGGGACCGGCACGACGAGGTCGCCCACGCGCTGGCCGAGGGGATCGGGGCGATGGTCGTCGGCGACCCGATGGACCCCGCCACCGAGATCGGGCCGATGGTCGCCAAGCGGCAGCAGGAGCGGGTGGCCTCGTACATCGACATCGGCCAGCAGGAGGGCGCCACGCTCCTCACCGGCGGCACCGGCCGCCCCGACGGACTGGACACCGGGTGGTACGTCCGGCCGACCGTGTTCGCCGGCGTGGACAACTCCATGCGGATCGCGCAGGAGGAGATCTTCGGACCGGTCCTGTCGGTGATCGCGTACGACGACGTCGACGACGCCGTCCGGATCGCCAACGACTCCGAGTACGGACTGGCCGGTACGGTGTGGACCGCCGACCGCGAGGCCGGACTCGGCGTGGCCCGCAGGGTCCGCACCGGCACCTACGGCGTGAACACCTACACGATGGACTTCGCCGCGCCGTTCGGCGGTTTCAAGGCTTCGGGGGTCGGGCGCGAGTTCGGGCCCGAGGGCCTGGCGCAGTACACCGAGGTCAAGACCGTCTACCTCGGCGAGCCCGCGGCCACCGTGGTCGCCTGACCCCGCGATGACAGACGCTATGGACGAGGGGGAGAGCACCATCCTGTCGGTGCACGATGCCGACAGGGTCCGCACGCTGACGCTGTCGCGGCCGCAGTCGCTCAACGCGTTTGATGAGGCGCTGTACGACGCTCTCACCATCGCGCTGCGCGAGGCGTCGGCGGACCCTGCCGTCGCGGTGGTGCTGCTGACCGGTGAGGGCCGGGCGTTCAGCGCCGGGACCGACCTGGTCGAGATGACCGAGCGGGTCACCAACCCCGACTTCGTCCCGGGGGAGCACGGATTCGTCGGTCTGATCGATGCCCTGGCCGAGTTCGACAAGCCGCTGATCCTGGCGATCAACGGGCTCGGCCTGGGTATAGGCCTGACGATCATCGGGTTCGCCGATCTGGTCTTCATGGCCGAGGACGCCCGGCTCAAGTGTCCGTTCACCAGCCTCGGGGTGGCGCCGGAGGCGGCCTCGAGCTACCTGCTGCCCCGTCTGGTGGGCCGTCAGAACGCCGCGTGGGTGTTGCTGTCCTCGGAGTGGATCACCGCTCGCGAGGCGCACGAGATGGGGCTGGTCTGGCGGCTGTGTCCCCCCGGTGAGCTGCAGGCAGTGGCGACGGGGCACGCGGCCCGGCTGGCGCGGCTGCCGATCTCGAGTCTGCGGGCGGTCAAGCGGACGATGGTCGAGCCGCTTGCTCAGCAGATCGCCGCGGCGCGGGAGCGTGAGAACCAGTGCTTTGCCGAGCTGATGGGCGGTCCCGCGAACTCCGAGGCGCTCACCGCGTTCGCCGAGGGCCGGCCTGCGGACTTCACCGCCCTACCGAGCGGCGGCTGACCGCAGGGGTCCGGGCCGCCCGCCGGCAGCCGGGTAGTCGAAGATGGTGACGTGACCGCCCAGCCAGTGATCGCGTACGACTCGCACGGAGAGCACGACTCGCATGACGCGCACGACGCGTCCGCGGACCCCGCCCCCCGTGAGGTCGACGTGGTGGTGATCGGCGCCGGCCAGGCGGGCCTGTCGGCCGGGTACCACCTGCAGCGCAGGGGCTATGTCCCCGTCGACGAGGCCGGCGCCGGCGACCGCACGTTCGTGGTGCTCGATGCCGCGGAAGGTCCGGGCGGGGCCTGGAGGCACCGTTGGGAGTCGCTGACGATGGCGACCGTCAACGGGATCTTTGGCCTGCCGGGGGCTCCGGTGCCGGCGGTGGACCAGGCCAGGCCCAGCCGGGAGGTCCTGCCCGCCTACTTCGCCGACTACGAGAGGCGCTTCGCCCTGGATGTCCGGCGGCCGGTGCGCGTGAGGTCCGTGCGACGTACCCCGCCCGGGCAGGCCGGTTCCGGGGACGCGCGCCTCGTCGTCGTCGCCACCAGGGGTACCGACGCCGAGGGGTGGTCGGCCGGGCACGTCATCAACGCCACCGGAACCTGGTCGCGCCCGTTCTGGCCGCACTACCCCGGTCGGGAGAGCTTCCGCGGGCGGCAGCTCCACGTGCACGACTACGTCCGCGCCGAGGAGTTCACCGGCCAGCGTGTGGTGATCGTGGGCGCCGGGATCTCGGCGACCCAACTGCTCGACGAGATCTCGCGGGTGACCGAGACGTTCTGGGTGACCAGGCGGGAGCCGGAGTGGCAGCAGGCACCGGCCTCGGGGCACTTTGTCGAGGCGATCGCCTCGGTCGAAGAGCGGACCCGGCAGGGACTGCCGCCGGAGAGCATCATCAGCGTGACCGGGATGCTCCGCGGGCCGTGGGTCGAGCGGGCGGAGGCGCGGGGGGCACTGATCCGGCACCCCATGTTCACCCGGATCGAGCCCGACGGCGTGCGGATGCCGGACGGCACTCTGGAAGCGGCGGACGTGATCCTGTGGGCCACCGGGTTCAGACCGGCGGTGTCGCACCTCGCGCCGCTGGGCCTGCGGACCCCGGCCGGCGGGATCCGCGTGGCAGACGGGCGGGCCCTCGACGAGCCGCGGCTGTTCCTCATCGGCTACGGCCCGTCCCAGTCGACCGTGGGGGCCAACCGGGCGGGCCGTGACGCGGTACTCGCGATCGTCGCCGAGTCCGGGCGGACGTAGCGCCTGACCCGGCGTCGGATCAGGTTCGAGTGCCCGTCCAGAGCAGGTACTCCCACTCCATGCGCCCCCCGCCGGTGTCGTGGGACCGGGCGAGTTCGACCAGCGCCGCGTCGAGGGCGGCGACCTTGTCGGGGTCGTCGGCGATCGCCTTGTAGACCGCGATCGTCGGGCCGTAGGTGGCCTTGAAGAAGTCCCGGAAGTCCTCGCCGCCGGAGAAGCAGTCGACGGGCAGCGGGGTCCTGGTGGCGGACATGCTGGTCACCCGGTCCCCGAACAGTTCTGCGACGTGGTCGGCGTCGCCCCACAGCGGTGGGGGCTGCGCGCCGGGAGGAGGCGGGGGAGCGTAGGGCTTCATGGTGGCGAACATCTGGCCGATGAAGCCCGCCGGCGTCCAGTTGGCCAGAGCGATGCGGCCGCCCGGCCGGACCACCCTCAGCACCTCGTCGGCGGCGGCGCGGTGGTGCGGCGCGAACATGATGCCCACGGTGGAGACGGCGACGTCGAACTCGCCGTCGTCGAAGGGCAGCGCCTCGGCGTCGGCGACCTGCCACGCGAGGTCGAGCCCCTCGGCCTCCGCGCGAGCGCGCCCGGCGTCGAGCAGTTCGGGCGTGAGATCCGTGGCCACGACGTCGGCGCCGGTGCGGGCGGCGGGGATCGAGGCGTTGCCCGAGCCGGCGGCGATGTCCAGCACCCGGTCGCCCCGGCCGATCTCTGCGGCCTCGACCAGCCGTCGTCCCAGGGTCGGGATCACGACGTCGGCGACTTCGGGGTAGTCGCCTGACGCCCACATGGCTCGGTGTCTGGACTTGAGCTGGGCGTCGGCGGTGTCGGTCAGGGTCTGGTGGGTCATGACTGCCTCCTGGCGAAGGGTCGAGAAGGGGACATCTCGATCGTGCGCCGGAGCGGGAAAGGCGTCTAGTACCACATCTATAGCGGTGGCGGTTCGATTTTCGTACTGGTGCCCGACCGGGGATTGCGGTCTACTGGTGGTCGGACGAGGAGTCATCCATGACCGGATACGGACAGTTCTGTCCTGTCGCCAAGGCGATGGAGCTGCTGGATGAGCGCTGGACCCTGCTCGTCGTCCGCGAGCTGCTGTCGGGCAGCGCCCGCTTCAACGAACTGCGCCGGGGCAACCCCAGGATGTCGCCCGCGCTGCTGTCCAAGCGGCTGCAGACCCTCGAGCGCGCGGGGGTCGTGCGCCGGGTGGAGCACGAGGGTCGCAGCAGCTACCGGCTCACCGAGAGCGGCGAGGAGTTGCGCCCGGTCGTCGAGGCGCTCGGGGCGTGGGGGATGCGGTGGGTGGGTGAGCTGGGAGACCGTGACCTCGACCCGCACCTGCTCTTCTGGGACATCCGCCGCACCGTCCCGGTGGACCGCTGGCCCCGGGGACGCACGGTGCTCCTCTTTGTCCTGGACGACGTGCCCGCGGCCACGGCCCGCTGGTGGCTCGTGGTGCAGGGCGACGAGGTGGACGTGTGTGACGCCGACCCCGGGTACGAGGTCGACGCCACCCTGCACTCCAGCCTGCGCACCTTGGTGGAGATCTGGCGAGGGGACCTGTCCTGGAACGACGCGATCCGGGCTTCGGCCGTGGTGCTGGGCGGGCCGAGGCACGTCACCGCCCGGGTGCCGGATTGGATCGGGCGGATGACTCTCGCGGCGGTGCCGCGCCCGCCGATCGTCGCCGCCGCTGTCCCCGGGTAGTGGCGGACCGCCGGGACCCTAACCGTCGCCGGCCAGGGTCCCGGCTGTGGGCCCCGACCGGTCAGAGCGTCCGGGAGATCAGTTCCTTCATGATCTCGTTGGTGCCGCCGTAGATCTTCTGCACGCGCGCGGAGGCGTACATCCGCGCGATCGGGTATTCGGTCATGAAGCCGTAACCGCCGAAGACCTGCAGGCAGCGGTCGATGATCTCGCACTGCTTGTCGGTGCAGAAGTACTTGGCCATGGACGCCGTGGCCGGGTCCAGCTTGCCCTCGACGTGCAGCGTGATGCAGTGGTCCAGGAGCGTGCGCGAGGCCAGGGCCTCGGTCTTGCACTCGGCCAGCTCGAAGCGCAGGTTCTGGAACTTCAGGATGGGCTTGCCAAAGGCCTCGCGCTCCTTGGCGTAGTCGGTCGCGAGCCGGACGGCGGTCTCGGCGGCGGCCACGGCGGTGACGGCGATGATCAGCCGTTCCTGGGGCAGCTGCTGCATGAGCTGAATGAAGCCCTGGCCCTCGCACTCCTCGCCGCCCAGGATGTTGGCGGCGGGGACCCGCATGTCCGCGAAGAACAACTCCATCGTGTCCTGGTACTTGAGGCCGATCTTGTCGAGCTTGCGGCCGCGGTCGAAACCGGGCAGGCCGTCGGTCTCGGCCACCACCAGGGACAGGCCCTGCGCGCCCTCGCCGCCGGTGCGGGCGACGATGACGAGGAGGTCGCAGTGCATGCCGTTCGAGATGAAGGTCTTGGCGCCGTTGACCACCAGGTCGTCGCCGTCACGCACCGCCGTGGTGCGCAGCGCCTGCAGATCGGAGCCGGCGCCGGGTTCGGTCATGGCGATCGCGCCCACCATCTCGCCGCTGGCCAACTTGGGCAGCCACCGCTGCTTCTGCTCCTCGGTGCCGTACTGGAGGACGTAGTGCGCCACGATCGTGCTGTGGACAGAATTCCCCCAGCCGTCGTCGAGGGCGCGGGTCTGCTCCTCGGCGATCACGGCCTCGTGCGCGAACGTGCCGCCGCCCCCGCCGTACTCCTCGGGGATGGAGATGCACAGCAGGCCGGCGTCGCCGGCCTTGTTCCAGAACCCGCGATCGACGGCTCCCTCCTCGGCCCACCGCTCGAGGTTCGGGGCGGTCTCCTTTTGCAGGAACGCCCTGGTGTGGGCGCGGAGCGCGTCGAGGTCGTCGGTCATCCACGGGGAGCGGTAGGGGGCGGGCTCGAACACTGGGCATCTCCAAAGGGGTCGTGTGGGCCGAGTCGGCCCCTCGCTGACATCACAAGCTGCCATCACAATACGATTGCACGCTTTACTATGCAATTGTATTGGGTTGTAGGGTCTAACTTCATCGACCGATCCGCACACAGGGAGGGCCACGTGACCGGGAGCGCTGCCGATCGACGGACGCCGGGGCCCCGACCCCCGGACGGCGAGCTCACCGCGCGGGCCCGGATCCGGAACGCGGCCCTGGAGCTCTACTCCGAGCACGGTGAGGACCGCGTCTCCATGCGGAAGGTCGCCTCCGAGGTGGGGGTGACCATCGGCCTGATCCAGCATCACTTCGGCACCAAGGACGGCCTGCGCAGGGCGGTCGACGAGTTGGTGGTGGAACAGGTCGTCGCGGCCCTCGGGACGGTCGAACACACGGGCCCGGCCGCCGAGGTCGTGGCCGCGCGCGACGCGGCGGTCCGGGCGATGCTCCGCGAGAACCCCCAGGCGGTGAAGTACATCAACCGCGCCCTGATCGAGCCCGACGGGCGTGGCGCCTCCCTGCTGGGGGCGATCGTCGACCTCACCACCCGGGAGGTCGAGGGGTTGCGTCGCGGCGGCCACGCGTCCACCCGCACCTCCGACAAGGTGCAGGTGGTGCGCACGCTCATGCACCAGGTCGGGGAGCTGTTCCTGGAGCCCGTCGTCGCGGCGATCTGGGCGCAGGTGGACGGCGAGCCGGACGAGCGGCCCTCGATCGGCATCGCCGTCGAGAGTCGATAGCGCCGATCCCGCGGGCCCACAGGGGGTGACGGAGACCACCGGGCGGGTCGCTCACGTCGTGCGCTCCGGGCCATCGGGCGATAAGCTGGCGAGGGCGTAAACCCGGGTAGTTCACCAGGGTGGGAAGGACACGCTCATGAGGTTCACCGGTCTGGCGCGAGTCGCCGTCACCGCCGTCATGGCAGGTGCCACGGCACTCGCCGTCCCGGCTGCAGCCCAGGCGGCAGTGCCCGTGGGGGGCGGGACCCCGATCCTGGTCGGTGGCGTGGCGGGGTGCACCCTCACCGCGGCGGGATACGACGCCACCGGAGCGTCGGTGGCGTTCACCGCAGCTCACTGCAGTGATCGGATCAATTCCCCCGTCATCCTGCGGGACGACAAGCGGGCCGGCGTGATCGGCACCGTCGCCACGCGGAACGAGATCCTCGACTACTCCGTCATCCGGCTCGACCCCCGTGTTGCGGTTCCGGTCCGTCAACCGGGCGTCACGGGCACCGGCCCCGCGCCCGAGTTCGGCGACGTGGTGTGCAAGGACGGACTGGCCACCGGCCACACCTGCGGCATCACCTGGCAGCGCGAGGGCGCCAAGTTCTGGAGCCAGGCCTGCGCCGGATACGGCGACTCCGGTGGGCCCATCATCAGGGAGGGCCGCCTGGTCGGGCTCCTCTCGGGTGGGCACATCCCGCCGGTGGCGGGCAGCGTCGGTGGACTCGGCGCTGTCCTGCCGTCGTGCCTCCATCCCGCGCAGGCGCCCTTCTTCCTCCCGGCGCTGGCGTACTCCTTTGAGACGATCGTGGCGGACGCCACCGATCGCAACTGGCCGGGCGCCGGTTTCCGGATGGCCTGACCGGCCTCCGGCGCGGCGGTTCACCACGAGGGGCCCGGTACCGAATCGGTACCGGGCCCCTCGTGTATCCCGTGGGGGTCAGCTCACTTGAGCTGCGAGCTGTTCAGGTCGAGCAGTCGGCGCGCGATCACCAGCTGCTGGATCTGCTGGGTGCCCTCGAAGATGTCGAGGATCTTGGAGTCGCGTGACCACTTCTCCAGGAAGCTGCGCTCGGAGTACCCGAAGGAACCGGCCAGCTCCACGGCGCCCAGGGTGACGGCGGAGCCGGTGCGCCCCGCCTTGGCCTTGCACATCGACGCCTCTTTGGTGTTGGGCATCTTGTTGTCGGCCATCCACGCCGCCCGCAGCGTGAGCAGGTACGCGGACTCCCAGTCGGCCTCGAGCTCGAGGTACTTGGCCACCGCGGCCGGCTGGCTGGTGGCGGGCCGGTCGTAGTCGATCTCCAGGCCGGCCTCCTCGAGGAGGGTCCGGATCTCCTCGAGTGCGGCGCGGGCGACGCCCACCGCCATGCCGGCCACCAGCGGCCGGGTGTTGTCGAAGGTCTGCATGGCGCCGGCGAAGCCCTTGTCCACGCGGACCTCCGGATCGCCCAGGAGGTTCTCCTTGGGGACCCGGCAGTCGGTGAACGTGATCTGCGCGGTGTCGGAGGCGCGGATGCCGAGCTTGTGCTCGAGCCGGTCGATGCTGACCCCCGGGCTCTCGCGCGGGACCACGAACGACTTGAGGGCCGCGCGGCCCTTGCTCTTGTCGAGCGTCGCCCACACCACCACGTGATCGGCGCGGGCCCCGGAGGTGACGAAGATCTTGGTGCCGTTGAGAACGTACTCGTCGCCGTCGAGCCGCGCGGTCGCGGAGACCGCGGCCGAGTCGGAGCCGAACTCGGGCTCGGTGATGGCCATGGAGGCCCACACCCGGCCGAACTTCTCCATCTGCTCGTCGTCGGCGACGGCCGCGATCGCGGAGTTGCCCAGGCCCTGGCGGGGGATGGACAGCGTGAGGCCCACGTCTCCCCAGCACGTCTCGATGATGTTGAGCAGCGATTTCATGTTGCCGCCGTTGGCCACGCCCTCGCGGCGCGGGGCGCCGCCCGAACCCATCGTTGCGCCGGAGGCGGCCTTACCGGCGTCCTCCATGGCCTCCATCATGGCCTTGAGCGTGTCCAGCTCGACGGGATACTCGTGCTCCGCGAGGTCGTACTTGCGGGAGACGGGACGGAAGATCTGGGTGGCGACCTGACGGGCCTGGTTGGCGCCCACCTGGAGCCGCTTGGGGAGTTCGAGGTTGATCATCGTCAGTGGTCCTTAGATCCGGGAGTGGGGGAGGGCTGGTGGGCGGTGCTCACAGGACCACCACTCCCTCGGCCACGCCGATGGCCCGCAGGTCGCGGTACCACCGCTCCACGGGGTGCTCCTTGGTGAAGCCGTGGCCGCCGAGCAGCTGGACGCCGTCGAGGCCGATCTTCATGCCCTTGTCGGCCGCGATCTTGCGGGCGAGTGCGGCTTCGCGGGCGAAGGACAGGCCCTGCTCGGCACGGGAGGCGCCGCGCCAGGTGACCAGGCGCATGCCGTCGAGCTCGGTGGCCATGTCGGCCACCGCGAACGCCACGGCCTGGCGGTGGGCGATCGGCTCACCGAACGCGTGCCGCTCCTTGACGTAGGGGATCACGTAGTCGAGAACCGCATGGGAGGTGCCCACCGCGAGGGAGGCCCAGCCCAGGCGGGACAGCCGGATGATGTCGGCGTAGGTGGACGACCGGTCCTCACCGGACGCCTCCGGACCACCCAGGACCGCGTCGGCGGGCAGGGAGACGTCGGTGAGGACGATCCGGCCCAGGCCCGCGGCGCGCAGACCCATGGACGGGTCGGCCTCCACCACGAGGCCGTCGGTGTCCGACTCGACCACGAAGAAGGTCGGCGCGCCGTCGAGGGAGGCGGCGACGACGAAGAGCTCCGCGCTCCCGGCTGTGGGCACCATGGACTTGACGCCGTTGAGCGAGAAGCCGCCGGGCACGCGGGTGGCCGTGGTCTTGAGCTCGAACGGGTCGAAGAGCGGCCGCGGCTCGGCCACCACGACGGCCGCCGCCGGGACCTTCTCGGAGGCGAACGCCGGGAGGTAGGACTTCTGCTGGGCGTCCGAGCCGAACTGGGTGAGCGTGGTGGCCACACCCGACGGGGCGAGGATCGGCAGGGCCAGGCCCATGTCGCCGTAGGCCAGGGCCTCGGCGACGAGCGAGTTGGTCACCACGCCGCGTTCGGAGGCGATGCCCTCGAACTCCTCGGGCACGTTGAGCATGGTGGCACCGATCTCGGCGGACCGGATCAGCAGCGACTCGGGCGCCTCGGCAGCGTGGTCGGCATCGTGCGCGGCCGGGCGGATGACCTCGGTGGCGAAGTCGCGCACGGTCTGGACGATCATCTTCTGCTCGTCGTCCAGGGTGAGGTCGAACAGGTCGGGCCGCGCCTCGGAGTCGGCATCCGGGAGGCGCTTGGGTGCGCCGGAGCCGGAGACCTTCTTGAAGGACTGGGTCGCGGCGCCGAGGGTCTTGAAGCCGGTCTTGGTGGCCTCGTAGGTGACCCGGTCGACCTTGTGCCGGAGATTGAAGCGCTCGGCGAATTCCGACCCGGTGATGGTCGTGAGTGCTCGCATGGCGGCGCCGATCGCGTCCATCCGCGTGGGGTTCTTCCCCGGCGTGGAGGTCTGCGCGCGTCCGGTCGTGGACGGGGGCGTGGGGTTCTTGATCATCATCACCAGCTGTTCTCGTGACGGACGGTGGACGGTGCTGTCGCCCACACCTTACTCCGGAGTAAGTTAAGGACGCCATACTTTCCCGCAAGTCGTCGTGAACAGCAGGTGAGGGTGGGTGTTCAGCCGCGCAGGAGGGCGACGGCCTGCTCCACGGCCCTGGGCCGGCCGGCCACAAACCAGTCGTAGCCGTTGACCTCGACAGTCGCGCAGACCCCGCCCGCGCCCTCGACCAGTGCCCGGCCCGGCAGCCAGTCCCATTCCGGGCACGAGTGCTGGCACCACACCGTGTGGATGCCGCAGGCCACCGACGCCAGGTCGACCGAGCCCGATCCGAGCATGCGGATGGTCGCGGCGCCGCCGCTGAGCCGGTGGAAGGGCGCGGCGAGGTCGGGGTCGGCGAAGAACGGCGGGTGGAGGTAGGTGGCGAGGCTTCCGGCGGCCAGGTCGCCAGGGGAGAGGCGGGCGACGGGGACGCCGTTGCGGCGGGTGGGGACGTCCGATCCGCCGACGAAGGTGTCCCCGGTGACCGGTCGGTGCACGGCCCCCAAAAGGTAGTCGTCGCCGCCGGTCAGGGCGACGGCCGAGCACCAGTAGTCCGAGCCGGTGACGAAGTTGTAGGTGCCGTCGACCGGGTCGACCACCCACCGGCGCTCGTGGCTGCCGGCCACGAGCGTGCCCTCCTCGCCCAGGACCCCGTCCCCGGGACGGTGGGCGGACAGGAGTCCGGTGATGTGCTGCTCGGCGGCGTGGTCGGCCTCGGTGACCACGTCGGAGACGGAGGTCTTGTGTCGGACGTCCAGGCCGTCCTCGCGCAGACGTCTGGCGAGGGTCCCGGCGTCGACGACGAGGCGGGCAGCCAGATCCGCGTCGGTCATCGGCGTGATGGCCTCAGGGCGCAGGGGCGCGTGCAGGGGCGGCCGCGGGGGCCGCGGGTGGCGGGCGTCGATGGACATGCACTTCCTCCGGTTCAGGCCGTGGCGGCTCGCTGACCTCGGGCAGTGGTGGGTCCGCCACTCGGAGACGCTACCGCCGGCGGTCGACGGGAGGGCGTGGGGCGGACCACGCGTGGGGGTCGGGTGGGAAAACACGAGACACCGCCCGGGCCGCGTAGAGTTGGATTCCGTGCACCCTGACGTTTCCTCCGACATCGCAGCCCTCGACTCGACCATGACCACGGTCGAGAAGGTCCTCGACATCGACGAGCTCGCTCGCCGTGTCGACGAGCTCGAGCAGATGGCCGCCGACCCCGACCTGTGGAGCGACCAGGAGCGGGCTCAGAAGGTCACCAGCGAGCTCTCCTACATCCAGGCCGACCTGCGGCGGTGTCGCGCGCTGCGCCAGCGGATCGACGACCTCCCGCTGATGTACGAGTTGGCGGAGGAGGAGGGCGAGGGCGCCGTCGAGGACGCCGACGCCGAGCGCGCCCAGCTCCGTGAGGACGTCGAGGCCATGGAGGTCAAGACGATGCTCAGCGGCGAGTACGACAGCCGCGAAGCCGTGGTCAACATCCGCTCCGGCGCCGGTGGCATCGACGCCGCGGACTTCGCCGAGATGCTCATGCGCATGTACATCCGCTGGGCCGAGAAGGCCGGTCACAAGGTCGAGGTCTACGACACCTCGTACGCGGAGGAGGCCGGCATCAAGTCGGCGACGTTCGTCGTCCACGACCCGTACATGTACGGCACACTCTCGGTCGAGCAGGGCACCCACCGGCTGGTGCGGATCAGCCCGTTCGACAACCAGGGCCGCCGCCAGACCTCGTTCGCCGAGGTCGAGGTGCTGCCGGTTGTCGAGCACACGGACTCGATCGAGGTGGACGAGAACGAGGTCCGCGTGGACGTCTACCGCTCGTCCGGCCCCGGCGGTCAGTCCGTCAACACCACCGACTCCGCGGTCCGCCTCACCCACGTCCCGACCGGGATCGTGGTGACCTGTCAGAACGAGAAGTCGCAGCTGCAGAACAAGGTCGCGGCCATGAAGGTCTTGGCGGCCAAGCTGCTCGCGCGCAAGCAGCAGGAGGAGCGGGCGGCCCTGGACGCCCTCGGCGCGGGCGGCAACGCCTCCTGGGGCAACCAGATGCGCTCGTACGTGCTGCACCCGTACCAGATGGTCAAGGACCTGAGGACCGAGTACGAGGTCAACAACCCGTCCGCCGTGCTGGACGGGGACATCGACGGGTTCATCGAGGCCGGCATCCGTTGGCGGATGCGGGAGGGGGCCACTCCGGCGTGAATTTCGACAGTGACTTCAGTCCGATCCTGGGCTGGCTGAGTAATAACGGCCTCGAGGTCGTCCTGCTCGTCCTCGGCGCAGCGCTGCTGACGAGGGTGATCGCCAAGATCGCGCGCATGTGGACCGGGCGGATCGACTCCAAGCACTCCGGAGAGGACTTCTGGTCGGAGGAGTCCAAACACCTGCACTCCCTCATCCAGGTGATCTCCTACGTCGCCGTCGGTGTCCTGTACATCCTGTTCGGTATCCAGGTCCTGCTGCGCTTCGGCGTCAACCTCGTCACGCTCGTCGCGCCGGCCACGGTGCTCGGCGCGGCGCTGGGTTTCGGTGCCCAGAAGATCGTCCAGGACTTCCTGGCCGGGTTCTTCGTCCTCGCCGAGCGCCAGTACGGGTACGGGGACATCGTCGAACTGACCACGTCCACCGGCGTGACCGCGGGGACGGTGGAGGACGTGACCCTGCGGATCACGCGGCTGCGCACGCTCGACGGTGAGGCGGTGATCGTTCCCAACGGGCAGATCGTCACCGCCATCAACCAGTCGCAGGACTGGGCGCGCGCGATCATCGACGTGCCGGTGCCCAACAACGCGGACATGGACAAGGCCCACGAGGTGCTCACGGGAGTCTGTCGGGACATCATCGACGACGACAGGGTGGGCCAGTACATCCTGGACGAGCCCACCGTCATGGGCGTGCAGTCGATCAAGCTCGAGCAGACGGTGATCCGGCTGCTGGCCCGTACCAAACCCGGAATGCAGTGGGAGGTGGGCCGCCGCATGCGCGCGGTCATCCTCCGCCGGTTCCGCGCCGAGGGCATCGTCCTGGAACCCGAGGCACTCGCGGCCATCCGGGCGGGCATGCTCCGCCCGCAGACCGGAGAAGGGAGCGTCTGATGACAGACAAGCCAGAAGACGACACCTCGGCCGCCCGGCCCGACCTCGCCCGCGAGGGGGAGCCCACTACCTCGACGACGCCACCGCAGCCCGTGGTCAGCGGGGATCCGTTGGGTCTCTTGGGAATGCCCGAACCCGACGCCCCGTCCCGTCGTCCCCGACCGAAGATCGTGTCCCTCCTGGGGGAGTTCTTCAAGATGTCGCGGACCACCGCTATCCTCCTGGTGACGTTCGTGTTGGTCAGCATTCTGTACTCGATGGTCAAGGACGCGCCGGTCCTCAGGGTCGGCCCTCCGCCTGTACCAACTCAGACTCTCGTCCCGTCCGAGCAGGTCACCCCGTCGCCCTCGACCGAGCAGGCCACGGAGACGTCGGTGCCGACGGAGCCCACCACGTCAGCGCCGACGGAGCTCACCACGGAGGATCCGGAGTCGTTGAGTCGGCAGACCACCACGCCCAGCTCCGACCGGCTGGGAAGCCGGACCACTCAGCAGGCTCCGCAGGGAACGCAGCAGCAACAGCAGGCGCCGCAACAGCAGGAGCAGACCCAGCAACAGCCGCAGCTACAGCCTCAGCGGGTGCCCGAGGGCACGGTGGCCGGTCCGACCGGGGACGGCCGGACCGCGGAGTAGCAGACCGCGCCACCTCAGTCGGCGCCGCCGCCGAACAGTGTGACTGGAGTAGCGCTAGTCTACTGAAGTGATCAATGCTTCCCATGTGACTAAGTCGTACGCGTCCTCGACGCGACCGGCTCTGTCCGACGTGAGCGTGGAGATCGCCAAGGGCGAGTTCGCGTTCCTCATCGGCGCCTCCGGTTCGGGCAAATCCACGTTCCTGCGCCTCCTGCTCCGCGAAGACAGGCCGGACTCGGGGACCCTCGTCGTCGCCGGCCACGACCTCACCCGGATGAAGACCTCCGCGGTTCCGGTACTCCGGCGGACGCTCGGCTGCGTCTTCCAGGACTTCCGCCTGCTGCCGGGCAAGACCGTCGCCGAGAACGTGGCGTTCGCCCTGCAGGTCATCGGCAAGTCGCGCAAGACGATCGACAAGGTCGTCCCGGAGACCCTCGACATGGTGGGTCTGGGCCGCGAGGCCAACCGTCGACCGCACGAGCTCTCCGGTGGTGAGCAGCAGCGCGTCGCGATCGCGCGGGCGTTCGTCAACCGTCCGCTGTTGTTGCTCGCGGACGAGCCGACCGGGAATCTCGACCCCGAGACCAGCGAGGACATCATGCTGCTGCTCGACCGGATCAACCGGACCGGGACCACCGTCCTGATGGCCACCCACGATCGGCACATCGTGGACCGGTCGCGGCGCCGCGTGGTGGAACTCGTCGACGGCGCCGTCGTCCGCGACGACGCCCGGGGTACCTACGGAGTGGGTCGCTGATGCCGCTGAAGTTCATCGCGTCCGAGGTCGGGCAGGGTCTGCGCCGCAACCTGTCCATGACGCTGGCCATGATCATCACCACCGCGGTCGCGCTGGCGATGCTCGGCGCCGGGGTGCTGGTGGTGATGACCGCGTCCGCCAGCCAGGCCAAGTACGACTACCTCAACGAGTTCCGTGTCTACGTGGACCGGTCGATCTCGCTGGAGGACCCCGACTGCGCGTCGGAGTGCGCGGAGATCCGCGACCAGCTGGAGGCGACGACGGGCGTCGCCTCGGTGGAGTACCGGAACCCGGAGGAGACATTCGCAGAGTTCGTCGAACTGTTCTCCTCGACCGACCCGGTCCTCGTGGAGTCGACCTCCCCGGACGCCCTCGGCTCGCGGTTCACCCTCACCCTGGACGACCCGACCCGCGCCGAGTCGGTGGCCCGCGACCTGGGTGCCGTCGAGGGGATCGAGATCGTGCAGGGGCAGGGCGAGCTGGTCGAGCGGGTCTTCTCCGTGCTGGACGGGATCCGGAACGCGGCCTTCGCCGTCGCCGTGGTCCAACTCCTGGCCACCGTGCTGCTCATCGCCAACATGACCCAGATCGCGGCGTTCACCCGCCGTACCGCGGTGGGGATCATGCGGCTGGTGGGGGCGAGCCGCTGGTACACCGAGTTGCCGTTCGTGCTCGAGGCGGTGCTCGCCGCCGTGGTCGGGGCGCTGCTCGCGGTGGGCGGGCTGCTGGCCGCCAAGAGCGTCTTCCTCGACCGGGTGCTGGCGGAGGCCTATCGGGCGAACCTCGTGGAACGCATCACCACCGGCGACGTCCTGCTGCTGGCGCCGGTGCTGGTGGTGGCCGGCGCCGCGGTCTCCGCGCTGACCGCCTGGGTCACATTGCGGATCACGGTTCGGCACTGACCTGCCCCTGATCTAGACTCAGGGGTCTGCCCGACTACCGGACTAGCTGCACTGCCGGACTAGCCGTATCGCCGGACTGGACGTTCTCACGGACGAGCCGTGCTGACGGACGATCCGCAACTACCGGACGAGGAGGTGAGCCGACGTGGCCAAGAAGGGCAAGAAGGGTGCGTCGACCCTTGGTCGTGACGGCAGCGTGGTCGCGAGCAACCGCAAGGCCCGGCACGAGTACACCATCCTCTCCACCCACGAGGCCGGCATCGCGCTGAAGGGCACCGAGATCAAGAGCATGCGCGAGGGCCAGGCCTCGTTGGTCGACGCGTTCGCGACGATCGACGACGGCGAGATGTGGCTCCGCGGGCTCCACATCCCCGAGTATTCGCACGGTAGCTGGACCAACCACGCGCCCAAGCGGGCCCGCAAGCTGCTCATGCACCGCCGCGAGATCGACTCGCTCATGGGCAAGGTCCGGGACGGCAACGCCACCCTGGTCCCGCTCTCCCTCTACTTCGTGGATGGGCGCGTCAAGGTCGAGCTCGCCGTGGCTCGCGGCAAACAGGCCCACGACAAGCGGCACGACCTCGCCAAGCGGACCGCCGAGCGCGAGGCTGTTCGCGAACTCGGCAGGAAGATCAAGGGCATGCACGCGTGATGCCCGTCGCGCTGGCGTCCACGTCGGCGGTGGCGTACGGCGTCAGCGACTATCTCGGCGGGGTGGCCTCCCGGCGCGCCCGCGCGCTGCGGGTCGTCAGCGTCTCGTATCCGCTGTCCATCCTGCTCGTCGGCGTCGCGGCCGTCGTGGCCGGTGGTTCGCCGACGCCTGTCGGGGTGGCGTGGGGGCTGGCCTCGGGTCTGGCGTCGGGGATCGCCGTGTGGTCCTTCTACGTGGCACTCTCGCGCGGGCCGATGAGCGTGATCTCGCCGATCACGGCGGTGCTCGCCGCGGCCGTCCCGCTCGCATTCGGGCTGGCGGCGGGGGAGCGGCCCAGCACCACTGCGCTCGCCGGCATGGGCGTGGCGCTCGTGGCCACAGTGCTGGTGTCGCTGGAGAGCGACGAGGGCTCCTCCGCCCGGCACGGCCGTCTCACCAGGAATCTCATGGTGCTGACGGTGGTCGCCGGGTTGGCCTTCGCGGCCTTCTTCGTCCTGCTGGCGCAGGTTCCCGCCGACGAGGGCTTGTGGCCGGTCCTGGCGTCCCGGATCGGGGCCACCGGGGTCGTGCTCGGCGCTGCGGTCGCCGCCCGGGAATCCTTCAGATTCTCCCGACGCCTCATCGCGGTGGGCCTGGTGATCGCGGTGTTCGACGTGGTGGCCAACGGCGCCTTCTACTTCGCCTCGCAGGCGGGCATGCTCTCGCTGGTCAGCGTGATCGCCGCGCTCTACCCCGCGTTCACGGTGGCACTGGCCGTCACGCACGGCGGGGAGCGGATGCGCCCGGTCCAGATGCTCGGGCTCGCGCTGGCCGGTGCGGCGATCATCCTGCTCGCCCTCGGCTGACCGGCGGGGACTGGCGGCGGCGCTGGACTGGCGGCGCGGCAGGGGGCGGAGTACTGTAGGTGATCCGTCGGCGAAAGTCGGCGGTACCTGACGGGGCTGATGTGGTTTCGACTACGTGAGTTGACGCAGGGGAAGCGTGCCGGTGCAGGCCAGAGACCACCGTAAGCGTCGCGGCAACCAATTACGCGCCGATACCAATCAGCGCGACTACGCCCTCGCTGCCTGACAGCGAGCTCGTAGTCTGTCGGCCCGGGGTCGCTCTCGCCCCGGTCACCGGCATCATCTAGAGGGATCACCGGCTCACCCGGTCACGGGGTGGGTCGGGACATCAAACAGTGACTGGGATCGTCATCGCCGACATGTCCGCATGAGGGCGAGATCCGAGTAGAGGCCAACGCGGACTGCGCACGGAGAAGCCCTGCCGATGCTGCGGAGGACCCGGGTTCAATTCCCGGCAGCTCCACCATCGGGCCGAGCCCCCTGTCGAACATCGACAGGGGGCTCGGTGCATTTCTCCCGGCTGGCGCCCGCCGCGCGGGGTTGCCGGTCTCCGCTTCGGTACCCTCGCGGTAGTCGCTGATCGCCCGGGAGAGGGCCGTCGGTATCCCAGTAGAGAGAGGCCCGCGCACACGTGAACGCCAAGCCCGCAGGTAACAAGAGCACCAAGGTGCTGCAGACCAAGTCCAACAACGGGATGCTCATCACCGTCGCGGCGCTGATCGCCATCGCCGTGCTGGTTCTCGGCGGCATCGTGTGGGCAGCCCAGCGGGGTGGCGAGGCCAACCCGATCACGTTCGGAGAGACGGCCGATCCGCTGATCGCTGTCTCGGATACCGGCGTGATGACCGTCGGCGAGGAGGGTGCCCCGACCATCCAGATCTGGGAGGACTACATGTGCCCGGCGTGCGGCTCGTTCGAGGGCCAGAACGGCGAGCGCATCGCGTCCGCTGTCGAGGCCGGCGACCTGCGTGTCGAATTCCACACCCTGAACTTCCTCAACGGCCAGTCGGGATCGGGGGAGTACTCCACGCGAGCCCTCGCCGCCATCCAGTGTGTCGCGGCCAAGGACACGCTGCCCGTCTTCTTTGACGTCAAGAACGCCTTCTTCGCCCAGCAGCCTGCGGAGGGCGGCGGGGACAACACCGCGGGCCAGCTCGCCGACATCGCGGAGGCGGCCGGCGCCAACCCGGACACGGTGGAGTGCATCGGCAACGTGGAGACCAACGGTGGCATGGACAAGGCCTCCGACAGCGCCGACAACGCGCAGCAGAGCATCCGCGAGATCACCGACAAGGTCTCCACTCCGACCGTCGCATTCGAGGGCGAGGTCGTGGAGATCAGCAACCCGGCGTGGCTCGACGACATCCTCGCCTGATCACCTCTGAAGGGCACCGGCCCCGCCCGTTCGTGGCGGGGCCGGAGCCGATTTGGAGGCCCGAACCGCGATGGTGTAACTTTGGTCGAGCCGGTGACCGAGAGGTCAACGGTGAACAAGGTACGGGGCTATGGCGCAGCTGGTAGCGCACCACACTGGCAGTGTGGGGGTCAGGGGTTCGAATCCCCTTAGCTCCACCACGGGGATGTCCCGGTTCATCTGCAGAGATGAGCCGGGGCATCCCTTTTTTCATGTCGATCACCGTCGTAGTGTGGGCGCATGGTTGAGCCGGGGGACGTCGGGGCCGCGTTGGACGGGCTCGTCGGGAGCGGCCACCTGGTCGGGTACGTCGCCGGAGTCCGCGACGACGGCCGGTCACGGATCTTCGCGGGCGGCGCCCGGTCAGTAGGCGGCCCCGCTCTCGCACCGGATTCGGTGTTCCCGCTGTCGTCCAACACCAAGCCGGTGGGCGGTGTCCTCGCGATGAGGCTGATCGAGCTGGGAGTCCTCGAGCTCGAGGACCCGGTCGCCGGGTACCTGCCCGAGTTGGCGGAGCCGCGGGTCCTGGCGCGGCCCGGTGGCCCACTGGAGGAGACCGTCCCGGCGGAGGGGCCGGTCACACTCCGGCACCTGCTCTCCATGACCGCCGGCTTCGGCTGGGCGGGCGAGGGCAGCCCGCTGGCCCACGCCATGAGCGAGCGGCAGGTCGCACCGGGACCGTATGCCCCGCCGATGCCCCCCGACGAGTACCTGCGTCTCCTCGGCGCACTCCCGTTGGCCGACCACCCGGGTCGGGGGTGGTACTACCACACCTGTAGCGACGTCCTGGGCGTCCTCCTGGCCCGGGCGACCGGCACCTCCGTGGCCGAGCTGCTGGCCGAGCACGTCACCGGTCCGCTGGGGCTGCGTGACCTCGGTTTCAGCGCGGAATCGGACCGGATACCCACCGGATACGGGGTCGGACCGGGCGGGGGGCTCCGCGAGCTCGATACCGCGGGACGGTTCGGTCGGGCCCCGGAGTTCGAGTCGCTGGCGTGCGGGCTGGTGTCCACGGTCGCCGACTACCTGGCGTTCCTCGACGTCCTGATCGACGGGAGGGCCGTACTGGGCGCGGAGTACGCGCAGGAGATGGCAACCGACCACCTGACCGCCGGGCAGCGTGCGACCGCCGAGGGGTTCATCGGCCCGGGGTGTGGCTACGGGTTCCAGGTGGAGGTCCGGCCGGACGGCGCGGTCGGCTGGGCGGGCGGACTGGGGACCATCGGGTACGTCGACCGTCGCACCGGCCGGTCAGCGGCGGTGTTCACCACCCAGTCCTACGACGTGCCCGGGACGGCGGACGCCCTCGAATCGGTCTGGTCCCTCCTGGCCTGACCGGACAGCCGGCCGACCTCCCGGGCTCATCGCGTGGCTACCGCCACCAGTGGTCCATCGGCGTGGCGGGGACGGCGCGCTTGTGGCGGGACGTGAGGAACAGGTGCTCGATCCGGGCCGCGGCCTCCGGCGGGACGCCGTCGCGTCCCTCCAGGTAGTCGTCGATCTGCTCGTACGTCACGCCCAGCGCCACCTCGTCGGGCAGGCCCGGGCGGTCGTCCTCCAGGTCGGCCGTGGGGACCTTGTGCCACGTCGACTCGGGGGCGCCGAGGTGACGCAGCAGTGCGGCGCCCTGGCGCTTGGTGAGGCCGGTCAGGGGGGTCAGGTCGACACCGCCGTCGCCGTACTTGGTGAAGAAGCCGGTGACGGCCTCGGCGGCGTGGTCGGTGCCGACGACGAGGTGGCCCAGCTGCCCGGCCACCGCGTACTGCGCGATCATCCGCTCGCGCGCCTTGACGTTGCCGCGGACGAAGTCGCGGAGCGGGCCCGCACGCCCCGGGAGGTCGGCGAGGGCGGCGGCCGCCGCGGCGGAGGAGGCATCGGAGGCCGCGCGGACGTCGACCGTGACTGTGGCGTCGGGCCGGATGAACTCCAGGGCCGTGCGGGCGTCAGCCTCATCGGACTGGACACCGTAGGGCAGACGCATGGCTACGAAACCGGCCTCCGCCACGCCCTCGTCCCGGAGCTTCTCGGCGGCGAGCTGGCAGAGTCGGCCCGTCAGCGTGGAGTCCTGGCCACCGCTGATCCCCAGTACGAACCCCGTGGCAGGGGTGGACCGCAGATAGTCGGCGAGGAAGTCGACGCGGCGCCCGACCTCCTCGGCCGGATCGATCTCGGGAGACACCCCGAGCTCGTCGATGATCGCGGACCGGAGTTCTGTTCCGACAGGGGAGGCGTTCATGGGGGCCAGCATAGGTGGTGGGCCCGTCACCGCCGGTTGGAGTTCCGGTGTGCCGGTCCGTTACGATGATCCAGTTGTGTGTCGTGCATCCGACTTCGAGGTCGGAGGTGTCGCACAGTCATTCCCGTCCTGTCGGCGGCCAACGCGGCCGCCCCGAGAGCCTAAGGAGCGCCAGATGAAGGTTCGCAAGTCCCTCCGGTCGCTGAAGAAGAAGCCGGGCGCCCAGGTTGTCCGCCGTCACGGCAAGGTCTTCGTGATCAACAAGAAGGATCCCCGTTTCAAGGCCCGTCAGGGCTGAGTTCGTCCGCGTGGATCCCACGCACCCTCGAGGGCCCGTCTCCGGTTCGCCGGTGGCGGGCCCTCGTCGTCGTCCCCGGGGGTCGGGGCGCCCCACGCCGGCGTGACCCCGCCGCTCCCGGCGTCCCGCGATACCCCCGCGATGCAGCCGTGCCGGGCGTCCCGCGACGCTCCCGCGATGCACCCGTGCCGCCGCGCGCTCCGCGGTACCAGGGCCGTGCCGCCGCGCGCCCCGCGGTGCCAGTCTCCCGCGGTTCGCCCCGCTTTCAGCTACCGCGCCAACCGGTCCGGCCACCCCGAAATCCACCCCGCTGACCAGCAGTCCTGTGGACGGGCTGGGGTCGGTGTGGGGACGGCTTGGGGACAACTTGTGGGGCGCCAGCGGGGTGCCTGTGGGGTGCCGAATGTGGTCTCCGGGACCGGCCCCGGTGTGGGAGAGTGACGGTCGGCGGTCGACGCGACAGGGTCGGAGCCGACAGTTCCCACGGGGGGCTGAGAATGTCCACAAGGCGGGATCGCGACCTGGGAATATCAGTGTTGTAAGACCAAAATGTTGTGGTCGATTGACTCGTCGGCCACTAGGGGTAGTGTTAAGAGCGTTGCGACGCCCGATGAATGCCACTCGTGACATTCGGGTTGAGAACCCCGGCAGGCAGCAACAAATACAGACAAACACTTAACAGACATCACGGTTAGTCACAGGCCGGGCGCGAGCGCCGGAGCCGATGACCGTCCGAGAAGACCCCCTCCGCGCCGACCCGGCGCCAGTGCCGAAAGAGGTCCACGAACTCATGGTCACCGTCTACACCAAGCCCGCCTGCGTCCAGTGCAACGCCACCTACAAGGCGCTCGACAAGCAGGGCCTCGAGTACAAGATCGTTGACATCTCGGTGGACGACGAGGCTCGGGAGTACGTGATGGCCCTCGGGTACCTGCAGGCGCCCGTCGTGGTGGCCGGTGGCGACCACTGGTCGGGGTTCCGCCCGGACCGGATCAAGGCGCTTGCCACGGTCGCGGCCTGAGGCTCGACCGCGGACTGCAACACGGTGGGCGACTGCAACATGGTGGCGGCCTGCGGCACGGTCGTCCAGTACTGAGGTTGAACAAGGGGGGCAGTCATGGCGGCTCCGCTACCGGCCACCGAGCCGGTGAGGATCGTCTACTTCTCTAACTTCTCCGAGAACACCAAGCGTTTCATCGATCGACTGGGGCTCCCGGCGCTACGGATACCCGTGCGCAAGACCGAGACGCCCGTGGTCGTGTCGGACCCATATGTTCTGATCGTCCCGACGTACGGGGGAAGCCTCGAGGTCACAGGGAAGAGCGGGGCCGCGGTCCCGCGACAGGTGGTCGCGTTCCTCAACAACGCACACAACAGAAGCCTCTGCCGGGGTGTCATCGCCGCCGGCAACACCAACTTCGGAGCGGATTACGGTCGTTCCGGCGACGTGATCGCAGGAAAGCTCGAGGTCCCGTACCTCTACCGGTTCGAGTTGATGGGCACACAAGAGGACGTCATACGCGTCCGCGAAGGATTGGAAGAGTTCTGGCATGGCAGCACCAACCGTGACCCCCGAAGGCCTGACTGCGACAGAGGCGGGCGAGGGGCAGCGCATGGACTACCACGCGCTCAACGCCATGCTCAACCTCTACGACGCGAACGGGAACATCCAGTTCGAAAAGGACCGTGAGGCGGCGCGGGAGTACTTCCTGCAGCACGTCAACCAGAACACGGTCTTCTTCCACAACCTGGACGAGAAGCTGGACTACCTGGTCGAGAAGGACTACTACGAGCGCGAGGTGCTCGACAGGTACACGCGCAACTACGTGCGTGAGCTGTTCGACCACGCCTACTCCAAGAAGTTCCGGTTCCAGACCTTCCTCGGTGCGTTCAAGTACTACACCTCGTACACGCTCAAGACGTTCGACGGGAAGCGTTACCTCGAGCGTTACGAGGACCGCGTCTGCATGGTCGCCCTCACGCTCGCGGACGGCGACGAGGCACTGGCGATGCGTTTGGTCGACGAGATCATCGAAGGCCGGTTCCAGCCCGCCACGCCCACGTTCCTCAACTCCGGCAAGAAGCAGCGCGGCGAGCCCGTCTCGTGCTTCCTGCTGCGCATCGAGGACAACATGGAGTCCATCGGTCGCAACATCAACTCCGCGTTGCAGCTGTCCAAGCGGGGTGGCGGCGTGGCGCTGCTGCTGTCCAACCTCCGCGAGCACGGCGCCCCGATCAAGCACATCGAGAACCAGTCCTCGGGCGTCATCCCCGTGATGAAGCTGCTGGAGGACTCCTTCTCCTACGCCAACCAGCTCGGTGCCCGCCAGGGTGCCGGAGCGGTGTACCTGCACGCCCACCACCCGGACATCTTCAAGTTCCTCGACACCAAGCGGGAGAACGCGGACGAGAAGATCCGCATCAAGACCCTGTCGCTGGGCGTGGTGATCCCCGACATCACGTTCGAGCTGGCCAAGCGGAACGACGACATGTACCTGTTCTCGCCGTACGACGTCGAGCGGATCTACGGCAAGCCCTTCGCGGACGTCAACATCTCGGAGCACTACCACGAGATGGTCGAGGACAGCCGGATCAAGAAGACCAAGATCAACGCCCGGCACTTCTTCCAGACCGTGGCGGAGCTGCAGTTCGAGTCCGGCTACCCGTACATCATGTACGAGGACACGGTGAACCGGGCCAACCCGATCGCCGGCAAGATCACGCACTCCAACCTGTGCTCGGAGATCCTCCAGGTCTCCACTCCGTCGACGTACAACGACGACCTGTCCTACTCCCATGTAGGCAAGGACATCTCCTGCAACCTGGGCTCGCTGAACATCGCCAAGGCCATGGACTCGCCTGACTTCGCCCAGACCATCGAGACGTCCATCCGGGGTCTGACCGCAGTGTCCGACCAGACCCACATCGACTCGGTCCCGTCGATCGAGCGGGGCAACGCGGAGTCGCACGCGATCGGCCTGGGACAGATGAACCTCCACGGCTACCTCGCCCGTGAGCGGGTCCTCTACGGATCCGAGGAGGGCATCGACTTCACCAACATCTACTTCTATACGGTGCTCTACCACGCGCTGCGGTCGTCCAACCTCATCGCGCGGGAGCGCGGGACCTGGTTTGCCGGGTTCCCGGAGTCCACGTACGCCTCGGGCGAGTTCTTTGACAAGTACACCGACCAGGTGTGGGAGCCCGCCACCGAGCGGGTGCGTGAGCTGTTCACCGAGTCGGGGATCGCGGTGCCCACCCAGGATGACTGGCGCGCCCTCAAGGCAGACGTGCAGCAGTACGGCATCTACAACCAGAACCTGCAGGCCGTGCCGCCCACGGGGTCGATCAGCTACATCAACAACTCGACCTCGTCGATCCACCCGGTGGCCTCGAAGGTAGAGATCCGCAAGGAGGGCAAGATCGGGCGCGTCTACTACCCGGCGCCGTACCTCACCAATGACAACCTGGACTACTACCAGGACGCGTACGAGATCGGCTACGAGAAGATCATCGACACGTACGCGGCGGCCACCCAGCACGTGGACCAGGGGCTCTCGCTGACCCTGTTCTTCAAGGACACGGCCAGCACCCGCGACGTCAACCGCGCCCAGATCTACGCCTGGCGCAAGGGGATCAAGACCCTGTACTACATCCGCGTGCGTCAGCTCGCGCTCGAGGGCACCGAGGTCGAGGGCTGCGTCTCGTGCATGCTCTGATCCCGCGGCCGCAAACCTGCGTCCCCGACCCCACCCGCCACCAAGAGGAGATCCGATGACAGCCGAGCTCCACGCTCCGGGATCACACAGCCCCGCCGCAGGCATCACCCCCCGGCTCGTCGACCGGGTGTCGGCGATCAACTGGAACCGCATCCCCGATGAGGTCGACGACCAGGTCTGGGGACGGCTCACCACCAACTTCTGGCTGCCGGAGAAGGTTCCGGTGTCCAACGACATCCCGTCCTGGCAGACCCTGACGGACTACGAGCAGCAGATGACCGCCCGCGTCTTCACCGGGCTGACGCTGCTGGACACCATCCAGGGGACCGTCGGCGCCGTCAGCATGATCCCCGACGCCTCGACCCCCCACGAGGAGGCGGTGCTCACCAACATCGCGTTCATGGAGTCGGTCCACGCCAAGAGCTACTCGACCATCTTCTCCACGCTGTGCTCGACACCGCAGGTCGACGACGCCTTCCGCTGGGCTGAGGAGAACCCCTTCCTCCAGAAGAAGGCCCACATCGTCCTCGGGTACTACGCGGGGGACAATCCGCTCAAGCGGAAGATCGCCTCGACCCTCCTCGAGTCGTTCATGTTCTACTCGGGCTTCTACCTGCCCATGCGCTGGTCCTCGCGGGCCAAGCTCACCAACACCGCGGACATCATCCGGCTCATCATCCGGGACGAGGCGGTGCACGGCTACTACATCGGTTACAAGTACCAGCGCGCCCTCGAGCACGTGAGCCAGGCCGAGCGCGACGAGCTCAAGGACTACACCTTCGAGCTGCTCTTCGAGCTGTACGACAACGAGGCCGACTACACCGAGGATCTCTACGATCCGGTGGGCTGGACCGAGGACGTCAAGAAGTTCCTGCGCTACAACGCCAACAAGGCGCTGATGAACCTCGGCTACGAGGGGATGTTCCCCAAGGATGAGACCGACGTCGACCCGGCGATCCTGTCCGCCCTGAGCCCCAACGCCGATGAGAACCACGACTTCTTCTCGGGCTCCGGCAGCTCGTACGTCATGGGTAAGGCCGAGGCCACCGAGGACGAGGACTGGGATTTCTGACTCACCAGGAGTGACGACACACCAGCCCTGACACCACACCAGGCCTGAACCCGGCGCCCCCGACACCTCTCAGGAGGCGTCTGGGGCGCCGGGGGTTGGAGGGTGCTGTGGGTTATCCGTCCGGGGCGATCCCGTTGATCGAGTTCGCGATGTCCTCGAGCACGGCGCGCGCGGCGACGGGCCCGGCGCCCTCCCACACGGCCCGGTCCACCACGAACATCCGGCGGGCGCCCACGGCGTCCAGCTCCAGCCACCGGTCGGAACTGAAGACCCGCCGTGCGATCTCCTCCGACTCCGGCGAGCCGCCGAGGACGGTGAAGATCACGTCGCCGTCGAGCTCGTCACCCAGGGCCGGGGACTCCGGCAGCGGCGGGATGCGCTCGCCCTCCCGCGTGCGCTGTGCGGGGGGCCGGCCCGCGCCGACCGCCTCGAGCATGAGCGACCCGAGCGTGTCCGGGTCCTGCGTCACGACGCCGTCCCCGGTGTCGCCCACAATGCTGACGAGGGAGACCTGGGTGTCGGACGGGGTGGTCCTGGCGGTGGTCGCGCGGGCGCGGTCGATCACGTCGAGCAGGACGTCCCCGCCCGCGCGGGGTCGGCCGTAGGCGTCGGAGATCGACTCGGTCGCGTCGGTCCAGCGCAGCACGTCGGCGTCGTAGACGACGGTCGGGGCGACCTCTGACAACTCCCGCGCGACGGCCGGGTCCCGGCCCGGGGTGTCGGCGAGCACGATGAGGTCCGGTCGGAGGTCGCGGGCGGCGGCCGCGACCTCGCCCGGCGCGACGCCCGCGGGGATCGGGATGTCCGGCAGGTCCACGAGGGAGTGGGGGAGGAACACGTCGGCGTCCCGGGGCAACCCGGAGGTGCCGACGACGAGGTCCTGCAACCCCAGGGCGCAGGCGACGTCCACGGCCCCCGCTCCGAGTGCCAGGATCCGTTCCGGAGATCGCGGCACCTCGACCCGGTCGGGGACCTGGCCCTCTGAGGCGACCCGGCGCTGTCCGGCCCCTGCGAACTCGGCCGGCACCGGCTCGGCGGCGCACGACTCGTCGGGTTCGGCGGAACGCTGGAGTTCCTCGCCCGCCACCCGCGAGGGTGTGGTGGTCACCGGGTGCTCGACCATGTCGACGGGGGAGGGGCCGCAGGCCGCGAGAAGAAGCCCCGCGACAAGAGGGACGGCCAGACGTGCCGGCGTCCTCGGAAGCCCCCACTGGGGGTGACGGGGTCGGATCGGCGCGGGAGCGGTCATACGCAAGAGCCTAGGAGATGGGCCCGGCCGTGCTGTCGTCAGTCGAGGTGGCGGCGGGTCTGCGTGCAGTCTCGCTCGGGTAACGAGAGCCGCTCCCGGCGGTGGTGAACGCGGCCGACGAGTTGTGCGGGGCGGGTGACGGGCAATCCTCAGCGGAGGGTTAGGATTGCGGTCGCGCACTATTCCTATGCGTTCGACGTGGGGTCGGTGGTTCGACCCACGACGTCGGGTGAGGCGTTCAGGAGGACCCTTATGACCGCAGTGGCCCCCAAGCCGGTCCACGAGCTCGATCATCCACCGGGCGAACCCACGGGTACCGCCCGTAAGGGATCGTTCGTGTGGAAGATGCTGACGACGACTGACCACAAGATGCTCGGCATCATGTACATCGTCATGTGCTTCATCTTCTTCTTCATCGGTGGGCTCATGGCCCTGCTCATCCGGGCGGAGCTCTTCCTGCCCGGTATGCAGTTCCTATCGAACGAGCAGTTCAACCAGCTGTTCACCATGCACGGCACGGTCATGCTGCTGTTGTACGGCACCCCGATCGTGATCGGCTTCGCGAACTACATCATGCCGCTGCAGATCGGCGCTCCCGATGTGGCGTTCCCGCGCCTCAACGCCTTCGGCTTCTGGCTGTTCACCGCGGGCGGCACGATCATGCTCTCGGGTTTCCTCACCCCCGGTGGCGCCGCGGCCTTCGGCTGGACCATGTACATGCCGCTGGCGGACAAGATCCACTCGCCGCAGGTCGGCGCTGACCTCTGGATCCTCGGCGTGGGCATCGGTGGTATCGGCACGATCCTCGGTGCCGTCAACTTCGTCACCACGATCATCTGCCTCCGCGCGCCGGGTATGACCATGTTCCGGATGCCGATCTTCACGTGGAACGTCCTCGTGGCGTCGGTCCTGATCCTGCTGATCTTCCCGCTGCTCACCGCTGCGGCCCTCGGCGTCTTCTACGACCGTCAGTTCGGTGGGCGGATCTTCGACCCGGGCAACGGCGGCGCCATCCTGTGGCAGCACCTGTTCTGGTTCTTCGGCCACCCCGAGGTGTACGTCCTCGCGCTGCCGTTCTTCGGCATCGTCACGGAGGTCTTCCCCGTCTTCTCGCGCAAGCCGCTCTTCGGCTACGCGGGCCTGGTCTTCGCGACCCTGGCGATCGCCGCGCTGTCGATGGCGGTCTGGGCGCACCACATGTTCGTCACCGGCGCGGTGCTGCTGCCGTTCTTCTCGTTCATGACGTTCCTCATCGCCGTCCCGACGGGCGTGAAGTTCTTCAACTGGATCGGCACCATGTGGCGGGGCAAGATGACGTTCGAGACGCCGATGATCTTCGCGCTCGGCTTCATCATCACCTTCCTCTTCGGTGGTCTGACGGGCGTCATGATGGCCTCGGCGCCGATCGACTTCCACATCTCGGACACCTACTTCATCGTCGCGCACTTCCACTACGTGCTCTTCGGGACGATCGTGTTCGCGACCTTTGCCGGCGTGTACTTCTGGTTCCCCAAGATGACGGGGCGGATGCTCGACGAGACGCTGGGCAAGTGGCACTTCTGGCTGATGTTCATCGGCTTCCACACCACGTTCCTGGTGCAGCACTGGCTGGGTAACCAGGGCATGGCCCGCCGCTACGCCGACTACCTGGAGACGGACAACTTCACGGTTCTCAACCAGATCTCGACCGTGGGCTCGTTCATCCTCGGCATCGCGATGCTGCCGTTCATCTGGAACGTCATCAAGAGCTGGCGCTACGGCGAGATCGTCACCGTGGACGATCCGTGGGGCGCGGGCAACTCGCTCGAGTGGGCGACCTCCTGCCCGCCGCCGCGCCACAACTTCGTGACGCTCCCGCGGATCCGCTCCGAGCGCCCGGCGTTCGAGCTGCACCACCCGCACATGAGTGAGCGGATGCGGGCCGAGGCCCACGTCGGCGGCCGCAAGAAGGCCAAGGACCCGGATTCGGCGAAGGACGTGGCCGAGCGCGGCTCGTCCCCGCAGAGGGGCTGATCACCCGCCCGTACTCACCCACGGGCGCAGGTCCCGCCAAACCCCGCCGGTAGGCTCGTCTACCGGCGGGGTTTCCGCGTGTCAGCCAGTACTCATCGCCCCAGTACTCATCGCCCCAGTACTCAGTGACCTGGTACTCATGTATCCGGTCGTCCGCCCGACCTATCGTCAGGAGCCCACGTGAGCACCCCCGGAACCCCCGCACTTCTCACCGTCACCGGTCCGGACCGGTGCGGCGTCACCGCGGGGATCATGGCCGTCCTGGCCACCCACCGCGCCGATCTCGTGGACGTCGAGCAGGTCGTGGTCAACGGCCACCTCTCCCTGGGGCTCATGGTTCGGGTCGACGCGACCGCGGACGTCGTCCGCGTGGTGCGCGAGCTCAACGAGCAGGCCCACGACCTGGGGATGCAGCTCGATGTCCAGTTCGACGACATCGCGCCGTCGGCACCGCCGTCCACCCACGCCGTGGTGATCCTCGGGAGTCCCGTCACGGCGTCAGCGTTCTCCGCAGTGGCGGGGTCGCTCGCCTCGATCGGCGCGAACATCGACACCATCCGGGGGATCGCCGACTACCCGGTGACCGGGTTGGAACTGCACGTGTCGACGGCGGGCCGGGATGCCGCCGACGACGCCCGGCTGCGCGAGACCCTGGCGCCCCTGTCGGACAGGCACCTGGTCGACATCTCGGTGGACCGGGCGGGCCTCGGCCGGCGTTCCAAGCGCCTCGTCGTCTTTGACGTGGACTCCACCCTCGTCCAGGGCGAGGTCATCGAGATGCTCGCCGCGCACGCCGGCAAAGAGGAGGAGGTCCGCGCGGTCACCGAGCGCGCGATGCGGGGAGAGCTGGACTTCGCCCAGTCCCTCCACGAGCGCGTCGCGACGCTCGCCGGGCTGCCCGCCAGCGTCCTCGACGAGGTGGCCTCCAGCATCGTCCTCACCCCGGGCGCCCGCACCACCATCCGGACGCTCAAGCGCCTCGGGATCCGGTGCGGCGTGGTCTCCGGTGGGTTCATCCAGGTGATCTCCGGGCTGGCCGAGGAGCTGGGTCTGGACTTCGCTCGGGCCAACACGCTGGAGATCGTGGACGGAGTGCTCACCGGACGGGTGATCGGCGATGTGGTCGACCGCGCGGCCAAGGCTGAGTATCTCCGCGAGTTCGCCGACGAGCTCGGTATCTCGTTGAGCCAGACGGTCGCCGTGGGTGACGGCGCCAACGACATCGACATGCTCACCACGGCCGGTCTGGGCATCGCCTTCTGCGCCAAGCCGGCCCTGCGCGAGGTGGCGGACGCGTCGCTGTCCAAGCCGTTCCTCGACACGGTCCTGTTTGTCCTGGGGATCACCCGTGACGAGATCGAGGCGGCCGATACGGCCGCCGGCACGTACCGTCGCGTGCCGCTGGCGTGACCGACACCCCGGACGCCGCAGGCACCGCTGGCGTGACCGACACCCCGGACGCCGCCGACTCCCCGGATCCCGCGGTCACCACGAACGCCCCGGTTCCCGCCGCCGGCCCGGCGCTCGACTGGTGCCATGCGCGCCTCCGGGCGGGATCGGCGGGTGCTGAGGACCCGGAGGACCGTGGCACCGTCCGGTCCATGCCGATCGTGCTGCACCTGCCCAAGGCCGACCTTCCCCGGCGCACTCCGCTCCTGGAGGCCGTCGCAGGTGCCGTCGCCGCGCTCTGCCTGGACGCCCGCGTGGCGCCGGGCGGTCCGTGGCACGAGCCCTACGGGGCGTGGCTCGACGCCCGGATGCGCAAGATCGCCCGCCGGGCCCGCGGCGCGCAGTGGCGCACCGCCCTCGGGGTCCCCGGGGTGATGCGGGAGGTGGACGGGTGCGCCGCGAAGGCGTTCGTTCCCGGTCCCGTCGACGAGGTCGACCCCCGGCTCGGCAGACTGCAGATCGGCGGCACCGACCTCGAGCGCGACGAGCCCGGACCGCCGCCCCCGGGTGTCCCGGTGGTGTGGATCGACGGCGCCCTGGAGATGTCTGTGGGCAAGGCGGCCGCGCAGGTCGGGCACGGGGTGATGCTGCTGGCCGCGGTCATGACGCGTCCGCGACTCGACCGGTGGATCGCCGACGGGCTGCCGGTGGCCGTCCGCGAAGCCGATCCCGATCGCTGGCGCGAGCTCTCCGCCGCGGTGGCTGCCCGCGCCCCGGGCGTGGCCGCCGTGGTCGACGCCGGGTACACCGAGGTCGCGCCGGGTTCGCTGACGGTCATCGCCGTCGACGCGAGCTGACACCGGGATCCGCTTCCCGCCGTGGACGCGTGCGTGCGCGGTGCCGGTACAGGAATCAGGCGTCCCGGAGCCGCTCCAGAGCGCCGATCGCCACGTCACGATTGGTGGTCTGCCAGAACGGCGGAAGCGAGGCCCGCAGGTAGCCGCCGTAGCGGGCAGTGACCAGGCGGGAGTCGAGGACGGCCACGACGCCCCGGTCATCGGTCCGCCGGAGGAGCCGGCCGACGCCCTGCGCGAGCAGCAGCGCGGCATGGTTGCCGGCGACGGCCAGGAAGCCGTTGCCGCCGCGGGCCCCCACGGCCCGCTGACGTGCCGAGAGCAGCGGGTCGTCCGGCCGCGGGAACGGGATCCGGTCGATCACCACCAGCGAGAGCGACCGCCCGGGCACGTCGACGCCCTGCCACAGCGAGAGGGTGCCCACGAGCGTGGTCTGTTCGTCCGCCGCGAACTTCCGGACCAGGTTGGCGGTCGAGTCATCGCCCTGGCACAGCACCGGGGTGTCGAGCCGCCCCCGGAGCAGTTCGGCGGCGGCCTTGGCCCCGCGCATCGAGGAGAACAGGCCCAGAGTGCGGCCGCCCGCGGCGGTGACGAGGTCGACCAGCTCGTCACCGGCCTCGGGGGAGGCGCCCTCCCGGCCGGGCGCGGGGAGATGCGAGGCCACGTAGAGGATGCCGTTGCGGCGGTAGTCGAAGGGCGATCCGGCGTCCAGCCCGGTCCACCGGAGGCTGCTCGCGTCGTCGTCGGAGGGTGGTTCCAGGGCGACGGCGGTCGCCGGGTCGGGGCGCGCGGAGGAGGCCGACGGCAACCCCCAGGTGGCCGCGAGACCGTCGAACTTCCCGCCGGTGGTGAGGGTGGCGGAGGTGAGGATGACGGTGGATTCGGCGAAGAGTCGCGCCCGGAGCAACCCGGCGACGGAGAGCGGGGCGACCCGCAGGATCCGTCCCCGACGGTCCTCCTCACTCATCCACACGATCTCGAGCCGCTCGGTGACCGGGCGCTCGAACGAGGAGAGCATGCGATCGGCGGCCTCGGCGATCTCGTCCAGCGCGGCCAGGGTCTTCTGCCGGTCGGACGCACCCTGGGGGTCGCCCGAAGCCTCGCCGGGCTTGGGGCCGGGGACGGCGCTCCGACAGTGCTCCGCGGTCTGGCGGACCGCGGCGAGCGCGAGGTCGGCGCCCTCGGGGAGCAGGTCCCACCGGCCTTCGGGGCAGAGTTCCAGCAGCCCGGCCAGACCCTCGCCCGCGGCCACCATGCGGTCGGCGGACTGCTGGTCCACGAGCTTGGCCGCGCGCCGGGCGGCCTGGATCACGGCGGCACCGGTCAGCTCGGCCGTAGTCACCCCGGTCACCCGGTCGGACAACTCGTGGGCCTCGTCGATCACCACCGCGTCGTGCTCGGGCAGGACGGAGACGTCGGTCATGGCGTCGATCGCGAGGAGGGCGTGGTTGGTCACCACCACGTCGGCCCGGCCCGCCTGCTGCTTGGCGAGTTCGGCGAAGCACTCGGTGACGTGGGGGCACAGCTGCCCCAGGCATTCGCGGCTGGTCACCGACACCTGCCGCCACGCTGCGTCGGACACGCCGCGGGGGAGGTCGTCCCGGTCGCCGGTATCAGTCTCCTGGGCCCAGTCGTACAGCCGGGAGATCTCCTGCCCGAGGCGAGAGTCGGGGCCGGTGTCGCGGGACGACGACCCGCGCGGGGGGCGCGCCGCCGTGGACTCGCCGCCCAGGGGGAGGTCGAAGAGCTCCTCGGTCAGTACCTCTTCCGGGTCGACCTCGTCGACCGGTCCGGATCCCACGCGGTGCAGGCACAGGTAGTTCCCGCGGCCCTTGAGGATCGCGTGCGAGGGGGTCACCCCGAGCTGCGGTTTGAGGGCGGCGGCCAGCCGCGGGAGGTCGCGGTCCACCAGCTGGTTCTGCAGGGCGATCGTGGCGGTGGAGACCACCACCGTCTTTCCGGTGGACACGGCATGGCGCAGCGACGGCACCAGGTAGGCCAGGGACTTGCCGGTGCCGGTGCCGGCCTGGACCGCCAGGTGCTCGCCGGTGGACAGGGCGTTACCCACTGCCTCGGCCATCGTCACCTGGCCGCTGCGCTCGCTTCCGCCGAGGCTCTCGACCGCGGTGGCGAGCAGGTCGGAGACGGGAGGAAGGGAGTCGGTCACGCGGTAACCCTAGCGGCCCCGCCCGGTGTCCCGGCGAGGCGTGCAGGTCACCTGGGGGGCGTTCCCGGGGGCACCACCCGGACGGAGATCGCCGGGTCGCCCTGACTCAGGGCGAGACCGGCCCAGGGCAGGGTCACCATCACGGCCTCGTGGTGGGCTCGGGACTCGTCCAACGACGGCAGACCGGGAACAGGGTCGCCGCCGCGCACCAGGGGGACCATCAGGTCTCGCTGGTTCAGCCCGGGCTCGGCGGGCACGGTCCCGTTCCACGGCAGGAGGATCTCCTCGACCGCGGTGCCCGAGCGTCGGTGCACGCGGACCGCCCGCTTGGCACCGGGGAGGGACTCCTTCTGGGCGGAGCGCTTGGCCACCGGGATCCCGTCCACCTCGACGAGTTTGTAGACCATCCCGGCCGTGGGGGCTCCAGACCCGGTCACCAGGCGGGTGCCCACGCCGTACACGTCCACGGGCTCGGCGCGCAGGGCGGCGATCGCGTACTCGTCCAGGTCGCCCGAGACGACGATCTGGGTGCGGTGCGCGCCCAGCGCATCGAGCTGACCGCGGACCTGACTGGCAAGCACCCCCAGATCGCCCGAGTCGATCCGCACCCCGCCCAGTTCCGGCCCGGCCACCTCGATCGCCGTCTCCACGCCGCGGGTGATGTCGTAGGTGTCCACCAGCAGGGTGGTGTCCACTCCGAGCGTCGCCACCTGCGAGCGGAACGCGGACGCCTCATCGGTCCCGTCCGGTCCGGTGTGCAGGAGGATGAACGCGTGCGCCGACGTCCCGGCGGAGGGGACCCCGTGGCGACGGGTGGCCTCGATGTTGGACGTGGACGCGAAGCCGGTGAGGTAGGAGGCGCGGGCCGCCGCCACCGCGGCCTCCTCGTGGGTTCGGCGGGATCCCATCTCGATGATGGGACGGCCGCCCGCCGCGGTGGTCATCCGCGCGGCGGCGGAGGCGATCGCGCTGTCGTGGTTGAGCACGGACAGGACCAGGGTCTCGAGCACCACGCATTCGGCGAACCCGCCGCGGATGCTCAGCACCGGTGAGCCGGGGAAGAACAGCTCACCCTCGGGGTAACCGTCCACATCGCCGGTGAAGCGGAAGGCCCGGAGCCAGTCCGTGGTGGCCTTGTCGAGGGACTCGGCCACCACCGCGATCTCCTCGTCGCCGAACCGGAAGTCCGCCAGCCGTTCGATGAGCCGGCCGATGCCGGCGACCACGCCGTACCGCCGCCCGGCGGGCAACCTGCGGGCGAACACCTCGAACACGCACGGACGATCGGCGGTCCCGTCGGCCAGGGCCGCCCGGATCATGGTGAGCTCGTACTTGTCCGTGAGCAGCGCCGTGGAGGGGCGGCCGGTGGAGGGGCGGCCAGGGGAGTCCGAGGCGTGCGGGGGCGTGGTCGAATTCACCCGGCCGACTCTACGGCGTGGCCGACCCGCCGGTAATCCGTATCGTTAGCCGTATGCACACCGTGACCGCACCGCGCGCGGACGTCCGGAGCGCCGTCCCCGGGATGGCCATGCCGTCGGCCGCGCCCGTGGAGTCCACGGACACGGAGCGCGCCGGCGGGGTGGACAACCCATGGCTGACCGTGGTGTGGGACGACCCGGTCAACCTGATGAGCTACGTGACGTTGGTGTTCCAGCAGGTGTTCGGTTACAGCAGGGAGAAGGCGCACGACCTCATGCTCAAGGTCCACAACGATGGCCGCGCCGTGGTGTCCTCCGGGAGCCGCGACAAGGTGGAGAACGATGTCCGCAAGCTGCAGGAGGCCGGACTGTGGGCCACGATGCAGCGGGAGGCGTGAGGCGGTGAAGGCCTGGCAGCGCAAGGGGTCGATCAGCGGCCCACGGATCAAGGCGGCGATGGAGGCGCACGAGGTGCAGATCCTCCACGCCCTGGTGTCCAACATCGTCGACATGCTGGAGCAGCGGCGCGACTCCTCGCCCAGGGACGAACTCGCCGAGATCACCGGGATGCGCAGCGGCCACTCGGAGCTCCCCGACCAGGCGCCGTTGGCACGCCTACTGCCCGACTTCCACCGGCCCGAGCCCGGGGAGGCCTCCGACGCGGACGGGGCGGCGGTGACGCGCGCCCACAATGCGGGGATGCGGATGATCCATGAGCCGGCGATCATCGACGCCAAGCTCAGCGCGGCGGCCGTGGTCCTCAGGTCCCTGCCCTCACGCGGCGGGACCGTCTCGCTGAACCCGGAACAGGCACAGGCCTGGATGCGCTGCCTCAACGATGTCCGGCTGGGCCTCGGCGCGCTGCTGCTCGAGCACGGGATGGTGAACGGCGTCCCGGCCACCGACATCCCCGAGGACGTCCCCGAGGATGATCCGAGGTCCGCGCACCTGGACGTCTACCACTGGCTGACCTTCATGCAGGACTCCCTGTGCAGCGCCCTGACGGGCCCGTGAGGATGACGCCCGGGGGGATGGCACCCGTGCAGATCACATTCGTGCCGAGGACGGACCAGCGAGGACCACGTCGATGAGGAAGCACACCGTGAACCCAGACCCGCGCGCGTTCCGGACGAGTGGCGTCGGCGCCGCCGGAACCGTTCCCCGGGGGCCCCGCCGCTGGCCCGCCCTGATCCTGCTCTTCTGCTTTGTCGCACTGATGTGGGTGGTCGAGGCGGGGGACTGGCTCCTCCGGTCCGCGGTGGGCCCTCCGGGACTCGACGACGACGGGGTCCGCCCGCTCTCGTCGGACGGGCTCCCCGGGATCCTCTTCCAGCCGTTCCTCCACGGGGACTGGGCGCACCTGATCGGCAACTCGGTCGCGCTGCTGGTCCTGGGCTCGATCATCGCGCTCTCGGGCCTGTCCCCGCTCATCCGGGTCACGCTGGTCTCGTGGGTCCTGTCCGGCGCGGTGTCGTGGCTGCTGGGCGGCGTCGGCACGGTCCACATCGGCGCGTCCGGCATCGTGTTCGGCTACATCTTCTACGTGATCGTCCGGGGCCTGTTCTCCCGCCGGTTCCTCCATCTGGCGATCGGGTTGATCATCGGCTTCTACTACGGGCTCGAGGCGCTGGCGGGGCTCTCGCCCATGCTCGACGGGGTGTCCTGGCAGGGGCATCTCGGCGGTGCCGTGGGCGGCGTGCTCTCGGCGTACGGACTGCGTAGGAACCGCGGGAAGACGACCGCCGTGAACGCCGGGCAGCCGCGGCGCGGTGCCGGGTTCCCGAGGTGACAGAGCCCGGTCAGCAGGCCCCGATCGGGGTGTTCGACTCCGGCGCGGGCGGACTGACCGTGGCCCGCGCGATCATGGATCAGCTCCCCGACGAGTCGCTGATCTACGTCGGGGACACGGCCAACGGACCCTACGGCCCGCTGCCCATCGCCCGGGTCCGCCACCACGCCCTGGCGGTCGCCGACTCCCTGGTCGACCGCGGGGTCAAGGCGCTGGTGATCGCGTGCAACACCGCCTCTGCCGCGATGCTGCGCGACGCCCGCGAGCGCTACCCCGTGCCGGTGGTGGAGGTGATCCAGCCGGCGGCGCGGCGCGCCGTGGCCACCACGCGCTCGGGGCGGATCGGGGTGATCGCCACGCGCGCGACCGTGGCGTCCCAGGCGTACGACGACGCGGTGGCCGCGGCGTCCGGGGTGGAGCTGACCTCGGTGGCGTGCCCGAAGTTCGTGGAGTTCGTGGAGCGCGGCATCACCAGTGGGCGTCAGGTGCTGGGCCTGGCGGAGGCCTACCTCGCCCCGATCCGGGACGCCGACGTGGACACCCTGGTCCTGGGCTGCACCCACTATCCGTTGCTGTCCGGGGTGGTGCAGCTCGCCGTGGGCGACCACGTCACCCTGGTCTCCAGCGCCGAGGAGACGGCCAAGGACGTGCTGCGGGTGCTCACCTCGGGCGATCTGCTGCGCCCTCACGATCCCGGGTCGCCGGCGACGCGAGAATTCCTGGTCACGGGCGACCCCGCGGCGTTCCGCCGGGTGGCGTCCCGGTTCCTCGGTCCGGGGCTCGTGGCGGTCGGCCGCTCGGGCACGGTGCTGTCGGATGCACTCTCGTCAGACCCCTTGTGATCGGCCGCCCGCTGCCCGGCTCCGGTCACCGTCCTGGTCGCTGTCTGGGGCACTGTCCGGACGACCCGTGGCGAGCCGTGGCACGATGGTGCCCATGTTTCTGACTGTCCTGGGGTGCTCGGGAAGTATCGGCGGACCCACCTCGCCGGCGTCCGGGTATCTCGTGGAGGTCGAGGGGGTCCCCCCGGTCGTGATCGACATGGGGCCGGGGGTGCTCGGCGCGCTGCAGCGATACGTGGCGCCGGAGGAGGCCACGATCCTGCTGTCCCACCTCCACGCCGACCACTGCCTGGACATCCCGAGCCTGCTGGTGCTGCGGCGCTTCGGCCCCGGGGCCCGGGGCGCGGGCCGGGTCCCGCTCATCGGCCCGTCCGGGACCGCGTACCGGATCGGGGTGGCCTCGGCCGAGGAGCCGGGCGCCGTCGACGACCTGTCCGACACCTTCGACGTCGGGTCGTGGGATGTCACCCCCGAGGTGGAGATGAGGGGCGACGACGGCGAGGTGGGCCTCCGCGTGCGGGCCGACCGGGTGGACCATCCGCCCGAGTCCTACGGGATGCGCCTGACCTCGGAGTCCGGTCGCGTCCTGGTCTACAGCGGCGACACCGCCTACTGCGACTCGCTGGTCCAGCTCGCCGCCGGCGCGGATGTCCTGCTCTGCGAGGCGTCGTGGACCCACGAGGAGGGTCGGCCACCGGGGATCCACATGTCCGGCGCGGAGGCCGGCCGCACGGCCCGGCTCGCCGGGGTCGGACGGCTGGTGCTGACCCACATCCCACCGTGGACGGACCGCGGGGCCGTTCGCGCGGAGGCCGCCGCGGAGTTCGACGGCGAGGTCCTGCTGGCCGAGGCGGATCTCCGGATCGACATCTAGCGCCGGGCCCGTGGGTGTGGTGGCCAGCTAGAATCGGCGGTCGTGACCTCAACTACTGACGGCAGAGCAGACGGACGCGCGGACGACGACCTGCGCGACGTGACAATCACGCGGGGTTTCACCTCGCACCCGGCGGGTTCGGTACTCGTCACCTTCGGGAACACCCGTGTCATGTGCACGGCCAGCGTCACCGAGGGCGTGCCCCGCTGGCGCAAGGGCTCGGGCCTGGGGTGGCTGACCGCCGAGTACGCGATGCTCCCGGCCGCCACCCACGAGCGCTCGGGCCGCGAGTCGGTGCGCGGGAAGGTGGGCGGCCGCACCCACGAGATCAGCCGCCTGGTCGGCCGGTCGCTGCGCGCGTGCATCGACCTGTCCAAGCTGGGGGAGAACACCATCGCCCTGGACTGCGACGTGCTCCAGGCCGACGGCGGCACCCGCACGGCCGCCATCACCGGGGCGTACGTGGCCCTGGCGGACGCCGTCACCTGGCTGCAGGCCAAGGGTGCGGTGACCGGCAACCCGCTCACGTGCGCGGTGGCCGCGGTGAGCGTGGGCGTGGTCGACGGCCGGGTGCTGTGCGACCTGCCCTACGAGGAGGACTCGCGCGCCGGGGTGGACATGAACGTCGTCTGCACCGACGGCGGGGAGCTCGTGGAGGTCCAGGGGACCGCCGAGGGGGCCGCGTTCGGTCGGGACGTCCTCGACGAGATGCTGGACTCCGCGCAGGCCGGCTGCGAGCGGTTGTTCGAGCTGCAGCGCGAGGCCCTCGCCGCCCCCTACCCGGGCGAGCTGCCCACGCCCGCGGCCGCGCGGGCCGCGAGGCGATAGCGGTGGCCGTGCGCCTGCTGGTCGCCAGCCGGAACGCCAAGAAGCTCGCCGAGCTGCGCCGCGTGCTGGAGGCCGAGGGGATCGACGGCATCGAGGTGATCGGCCTGGACGAGGTGCCCGATTTCCCGGAGGAGCCGGAGGACGGCGCGACGTTCAAGGACAACGCCTTGATCAAGGCGCGGTCCGGCTGGAAGGCGACGGGCCTGGCGTGCCTGGCCGACGACTCCGGGCTGGCCGTGGACGCGCTGAACGGGATGCCCGGCGTGCTCTCCGCGCGCTGGTCCGGGCGGCACGGCGACGACGAGGCCAACAACGCGCTCCTGCTGGCGCAGCTGTCGGATGTCCCCGATGATCGCCGCGGCGCGGCCTTCTTCTCCAGCTGCGCCCTGGTCTACTCGGCGCGGGATTCGGCACCCTCGACGGCGACCCTCATGACGCGGGTCGCGGAGGGACGCTGGCCGGGCAGCGTGCTGCGGGAACCTCGCGGCGAGGGCGGGTTCGGCTACGACCCGCTGTTCCTGCCCGAGGGCTCCGATCGGTCCGCCGCCGAACTCACGCCGGGGGAGAAGGACGCCGACTCCCACCGCGGCCGGGCGCTGCGGGCGCTGGTGCCGGCGCTGCGCGAGCTCGCGGAGCGCGGCAGGCGCCGCTGACGGCCCATCGGTCGGCCAGGGGTCGGGTCGTGTCTAGACCGCGTATCTAGACCGCGTACTCGGCCCGCACGTCCGCCGTCCGCTTGTGCTCGAACCAGAACGACAGGAACGGGATGGTTCCGGCGAGCGCGGTCAGCAGGGTGCGGGAGGCCGCCCAGCGCGCCTTGATGGCCAGATCGAGCGTCATGAAGAGATAGAGGATGTAGAAGACGCCGTGCGCCTGCCCGATGTAGGTGAACCAGTCGGGCGCGTCCGCCGAGTTGTCCAGGATCAGGTACTTGAAGACGATTTCCGCCGTGAGGATCAGGAGCCACACGCCGGTGATCCAGGCGAGGACCCGGTACCGGGTGAGCGCGCCGCGGATCTTGCCGTTGGGATCCGGCTTGCGGCGGTCGGTCTCGGGGGCGGTCGCGGCGGTCATGTGGCTGGTCTCTCCTGCGGATTGTCGGGCGTGCCTGATTCGGATGTGCCCGATTCGGATTTGACCGTAGCGGCCCGGTCATGGCGAGCCAGCTCGGCGAGGTAGGCGTTGTAGGCGTCCAGGCCCTCGTCGCGGGCCCGGGTATCGGCGGGGGGTCGCCGGGTGGGCAGGAGATCGGCGGGGATCTCGGTGACCACGGGGGCGCGCGTGCGGGCGGTCCGGGCCGTCCGCGGTCCGTCCGGCTGATCGCCCACCTCGTCGTCGTCGCCGTCCACCGGCCCGCGGTCTCCCGCGTCGGGATCGGTCTCGCGCTCGTCGGCCTCGAGCCGGATGTACTTCAGGTACGCATAGACCAGGAACCCGGCGAGGAACGGCCACATGAAGGTGTAGCCGAGGTTCTGCACGGTGCCCGAGGCCGCCTGGTAGGCCGAGAGCTGCCAGAAGCCCATCCCCAGGCAGAAGATCGCTCCGACGACCACGAATGCGATCCACGCGGGACGATGCGCGACCTTCGCGGAGGCCGGACGGCCGGAGGCGGGCTCGCCTGCGGCCGCGCGGGAACTCAGGGTGTCGGACACCCCTCCACGGTACCGCCGACCGCGCGGTAAGCTCACCTCGCCCGGTACCCCCGGGCGGGCGCCCGTGGCGGAATTGGCAGACGCGCTGGATTTAGGTTCCAGTATCTACGGATGTGGGAGTTCAAGTCTCCCCGGGCGCACAGGTGTCCGGCATGCCCTAGGCGGCTGGCCCAGACGGAACCCGCCCGCTCAGGGTGACCCCGACCTCGGCAGGGTTTTCGACGTCAGGCGGCACTTCGGTTCGCACAACCGCCGCCGGATTGCCCGCCACCATCGTTGCCGGTAGTACGTCCCTGGTGACGACAGCCCCGGCGGCGATCCGGGCACCGCGTCCCACCGTGAGCCCGCCGACCACCACGGCGTGCGGCCCGATCCACACATCGTCCCCGATGACCGGATAGCCGGTCGTGCGCGTGCCGTCAACGGCGATCCGGTCTCCCTGGCCGATCGTGACGCCGTGGAAGAGCGAGACGTTGGTCCCCAACACGGCCCCCGGATTGAGCACGGCCGACCACCCGTGGAACAACCGGAACCCCGCCCCGATCCGCGTTCGCCACGGCAGATCGACACCGGCTGAGCTGCTGGCCATGCGGTGGAGGAACACTGCGACCGGGAGCAACAGCCTGCCGGCGTCGTTGCGCGCTGCCAGGGCCTGGCAGATCCGCAACGTCAGTACCACCCGGAACGTGCGTTCGAGCAGCACAGCGCGCAGTAACAACAGTGCCGAGTGTCGACCGAAGTGACGGGTCAGATCACATCGCACGATTGCGCCGAAGCTCGGCCCGGCTTCCATTGCGCCTCCTAGGACGATCCACCGCAACAGGTCGCCCCTGGTCGCACGAGGCAACGGGATGGCTGCGAGTCAGCCATTCATACCAGTGTGTGCTCACGTGTAGGGGATTCCAGGGGACACCCGTACTGCGCTACGCGCTATGGCGAACCCGCGACCGCTAATCAGGTCTCCCCGGGCGCACCAGAGAGCGTGACGAGGACCTCATCGGCTATCTCCTTCGTCGACAGCGTGACCGGGCAGGCGATCCCGTTCTCATCCGGCCCGAGCGGCTCCAGCGTGCGGAGCTGGGACTCCAGGATCTCCTGGGAAGCGAAGTGCCCGCGGCGGCCGGCCAGACGAGCCGCGATGAGTTCCGCGTCGGCGACGAGTTCGACGAAGAACACCGGCCGGCGGACCTCCCCGAGCACCTCGCGATAGATGCGACGAAGCGCCGAACACGCGATGACGAGTCCGTGGTCCGGGCCGGTCGACTGCGGGTCGTCCCCCCTCGCCAGGTCCCGCTCACGCATGCGGTCGCGGACCGCGGCCAGCCACGGCCGGCGGTCGTCGTCCGTGAGTGGTTCACCGGCGCCCAGCTTCCGGCGGTTGCCGGGTGGATGCAGGTCGTCGGCGTCGAGGAGCGGCGCGCCGGTGCGCTCGGCGATCGCGCGTGCGACGGTGGATTTTCCGGCCCCCGACACGCCCATGACGACGATGTGCGGCAGCGACGGGTGCGGGGGCCTCTCCGGTACGGGCAACGGCCTGTCAGATGGTGAAGGCCATCGAGGCGAGGATCGCCCGACCCAGGTCCACGTCACCACGGAGTTCCACTCCGTCGCCCGGTTCGGCGGTGATGCGACCGGTTGCCGCTCGCACGAAGGTCGGGGTATCGAAGACCAATTCCGCGGTGGGCGGCGCGGTGTCGTCGACGTCGGCGAGCGCCGCCCGACCGTCGACGACGACATCGGTGGCCAGGGGCAGATCGGTGGCGGCCTCGCCCGTGACCCGGAACCGGACGCGGGCGCCGTCCGGGGCGCCCGCCTTCTTGCCGACGATCCGGGGCAGGGCGAGCACGACCTCCTCGAGTGCGAATCGCCCGGAGTCGCTGCCGAGGTGGTGCTTCATGCCGAGGGCCTGACGGATGTCGTCCTCGTGGACCCAACAGTCAAAGACCCGCACGCCCATGAAGCGCCGGTACGGCACGCTGCCGACGGGGGAGTCGGTCGGGGCCTCGAGGTCCTCGGCGTTCATCTCGGCGAGTTGTCGCGTGCGCTCGGCGATGACCTCACGGAAGTCCGCGAAGGCGTCCTCGACCGCCAGGGCCCGGGCCTCCTGCACGAACTTCTCGTTGAGTTCCCCGATGGGATTGTGGACGTACTCGCGAGCCGAGGGCGGCAGCTCGATGTCGGGCACCGGCTCGCCGGCGAGCATGTGCTCGGTTCCCGCCACGTGCGCTGCCACATCGCGGACGGTCCACCCCGGGAGGGCGGTCGGGGCGGTCCAGTCGTCCTTCTTCAGCCCTGCGAGGAGTTCATCGAGGCGCTTCCACTGCTGGATCAGGTGGCGCACCTCGTCGGGGGCCTCGACGGCGGATCCTGCGGGTACTTCTGTGGCGGCGTCGCGGCTCTCGGTGTCCATGGTCACGAGGCTACTGACGGGGGCGGGCCCGGGGACGCGAAAGACGACGCCGGCCCCGGCGCCCTCGGGAGGAGGGTGCCGGAGCCGGCGGTCAGGTGGTACGGGGCGGGCTCAGAGCTCGCGGGCGGGGTACGTGATCTCCGAGTCCCGGATGTCGTCCGGGTTCCGCATGAAGTGCACGATGCTCAGGGCGAGTCCGCCCCAGATCACGAGCAGGAACAGCACCATCATGATGATCGCCGAGGTGTCCATGGCTCAGACCTCCTTACGGGTGTCGGGGTTCGGGGCACTCGCGCGACGGTGCGCGAGCTGCTCGTCGTAGGTGAAGTCGCTCGGGTCGTCGTCGAACTCCGGAGGGCCGTCGAGCCTCTTGGCCCCGCGCCAGGGCAGGAGCGACAGGATGACCGAGAGCACCACGATCCCGGCGATCATGCCCCAGCCGTACACACCCAGGACCGCGGAGTCGTAACCCTCGTACGGTTCCGAGATGAGGGTCCGGACCTCGCCGAAGAGGGCGTAGGCCAGGACGAGCGGGGTGACGACGGCCATGCACACGATCCAGATCCGTCCCACCTTGAAGGACGAGACCGAGTTCAGGTGGTCGCGGAGCGTGGGGCCGAGTCGCATCGCGAACATCACCACGATGAGCGAGATCAGGGCGATGCCGACGATCCCGATGCTGTTGGCGAACTTGTCCAGGATGTCCAGGTTCTGCAGGCCTGTCTCGGTGGGCATGAGCAGGATGGAGACCGCGGCCATCGGCACGCCCACGCCCAGCGTCGCGGCGGTCCGGGAGACCCCCGTCTTGTCCTGGAACGAGGCGATGACCACCTCGACGATCGAGATCATGGAGGTCAGGCCCGCCAGGATGAGGCAGGTGAAGAAGACGACGCCCCAGATCGGGCCGCCGGGCATCTGCGAGATGAGCGCGGGGAAGGCGATGAACGCCAGGCCAGGACCGCCCCCGACGTCGTCCCAGCCCGCGCCCGCGGAGGAGGAGACCAGGAAGCCGAGGGTGGCGAACACGCCGATGCCGGCAAGCACCTCGAACGCCGAGTTGGAGAAGCCCACGACGAGGCCCGAGCTCGTGAGGTTGGACTTCCGCTTGAGGTAGGAGGAGTAGGTGAGCATGATGCCGAAGCCCACCGAGAGCGAGAGGAAGATCTGTCCGTATGCGGCGATCCACACCCCCGGGTCGGTCAGCACACCCCAGTCGGGCGTGAAGAAGGTGTTGAGTCCGTCCATCGCCCCCTCGAGGAAGAGTGACCGGATGACCAGCGCGGTGAAGAGCACCACCAGGAGGGGGATGAAGAGCAGCGCGGTTCGGCCGATTCCCTTCTGGACGCCCGCGAGGAGCACGCCCAGCGTGATGACCCACACGGCCACCAGGATGATCGTGATGAGCGGGATGAAGTCCAGGCCGAAGCCGGACCCGGCGCGGAGGAAGTCCTCGGAGAAGAACGTGGCGGTCTCCTCGTAGGTCTCGCCCCACCGTTGGTCGACCGAGAACCAGGCGTAGCAGGCGGCCCAGGCGAGGATCACCGCGTAATAGACGGCGATGACGAACGAGACCAACACCTGGATCCAGCCGATGGGCTCGGCGAAGCGGTGCATCCGGCGGAAGCTCAGCGGGGCGGAGCCGCGGAAGCGATGGCCGATCGAGTAGTCGAACAGCAGCAGGGGGATCCCGGCGCTGAGCAGGGCCACCAGGTAGGGGACGAGAAAGGCGCCACCGCCGTTGTCGTAAGCGACAAAGGGGAAGCGCCAGATGTTGCCGAGGCCGACGGCGGAACCGATGGCGGCAAAGACGAAGACGGATCGGCCGGAGAAGGCCTCCCGCCGTCTTGTGCCGCCGGGGGCGGCGGGTGCGGTCATGACGTCCTCCTAGACGGGAAACTGGTGGAGCCGTGCAGGCGATCTACAACGTGTAGTCGGTCAGTCTACAACGTGTAGTCGGTCAGTTGCCGATCAGTGACCATTTCGACGCATGCGCTGCGTCCATTCGTGTGACACGTGAGGCTACGTTGGACTTATGAGAGTAGACGGTGCACATGGAGCAGTCACGCGTGGATTCGCGGCGGCTGCGCTCGCCGTCATGGTGACCGGGGCCACGACGATCGTGGCCGCCCCGATAGGCGCTGCACCGGCTGATTCCGGCCCCTCGATCGCCGGCCCGGCGAACTCGGGGGTCGTGGTGGTCTCGGACCCGACGCCGTCCGAGGTGGTGCGGGACACCGGCTCGTGGATCTCACACGGGTACACGCTCGACCTGTGGTCCGACGGGACCGGGGCGTTCTCCGTATGGCGTGGCGCGTTCGACGGGACCAGGGTCCGGCTCCGGCTCATTCCGGCTCCGGGCGCGGCCACCGTCGCCGAGGTGACCTCGGTCGAGGTGGTGGGCGCCGGAGCGCTCGGCGCGGACGAGGAGCCCGGGGTGGGCGGCCTGGTCACGATCATGTTCGGCGACGAGGTACGCAACGCGCACGTCGAGTGGTCGTCCGGCCCGCGTCGGTTGGCCGCTGATCTGTGCCCCGCGACAGGGCTCGACGCCGCCCGGATGGCGACCCTCCGGTGCGGCGCCTGACGGTTTCCGCCCGGGGACGACACGCCGTCGCCCCGCCCCGCTCCTGAGATAGCGGTAACGATTAGGTAACGGCGCCCTCGCGAGACCTGAGGGCTTCCTCACCTGTGGATATGAGGGACCCCTCAGCTCGAAATTGTGACGGGCCTCACTGCGGGGTGGTGCGGGCGCGCCCCCGAACGGGTCACTTGAATGCCGTCAAGCTGAGGGGGGCCTCAGGTTTATATGGCATTCTTTGCGCATCGCCGGATCACCAACCAGGTCTCGGCAGTTGATGTCCCCGAAGTACCAAGGAGTTCCCCACGTGACGATCGATGACCGCGACCTCACCCCCCGCTCGTTCGAGACCGGAACTGCAGGCACCCGCTCGACCCGCGCGTTGGCGGACGAACTGCGTGAGGGAACGGCCTACGCGCTCGCCTTCGGAGGTCAGGGGATCGCGTGGCGCGACGCCCTGAGCGACCTCATCGACGGGACCGGGATCGGCCCCGAACTCCAGAGCCTCGTGGACTCCGCAGCCGCGCTCACGGAGTCGGTGCACGACGAGATCGCGGTGGTCCGCACGCACGGATTCCGCCCCATCGAGTGGGCCAACACCACCACGGGCGAGGACGAGGACCACGGCGACCTCCCCGACGACGCCTCACTCTCGTCCGCGGCGGTCTCCCTCCCGGCCGTCCTGCTCACGCAGATCGGCGCTGTCCGGGCGCTGGCCGCTGAGGGCTTCAACGTCAACGACACCGCCCCCGCCGCGGTCGTCGGACACTCGCAGGGCATCCTCGCGGTGGAGTCGGTCGAGACCTTCGGTTCGCTGGACGACCGCCTCCTGGCCGTCGCCGAGCTCATCGGTGCCGCCGCGACGCTCGTGGGACGACGCGTGGGTCTGTTCCGCCGCGGTGAGGTCAGCCCCATGATGGGCGTGTCGGGGATCGACGGCGAGGAGCTGCGCGCCCTCGTCGCCGAGCTGTTCTCCGAGCTCGACCCCTCGCTCCGTCCGTCGGTCTCCATCCGCAACGCGCAGCGCCGCCATGTCGTGGTGGGCCGCCCGGACGACCTCGAGGACCTGCGACGCCACTGCGCCGACCTCGAGGCCGAGTCCCGTCGTCGTCGTGAGGCCAAGCTCACCGGCGGCGAGGTGTTCGCCCCCGTCTTCGACCCCCTCGACGTGGAGGTCGGGTTCCACCATCCGGCGATGGCCCCCGCCGTGGACGTGGTCTACCGCTGGGCCGGCCGCTGCGGCCTCGACGCTGATCGTGCCGCCTCGCTGGCCCGCCAGGTCTTCGCCGAGCCGGTCGACTGGGTCGAGGAGATGGCCGAGGCGCTGCACTCCGGCGCCGACTGGATCCTCGACATGGGCCCGGGCGAGGCCCTGTCCCGCCTCAACCGCTCGGTCGTCCGTGGCCAGGGCGTCGGCGTGATCGCGGCCGCCACCCGCGGCGGACTGCGCAACCTGTTCACCCCGGGCGCCACCCCGGCGATCGAGCGCCCCTGGACCGCCTTCCAGCCCCAGCTCATCACCCTCCCCGACGGCAGCGTCCACGTGGAGACCTCGTTCACCCGCCTGACCGGCTGCTCGCCGATCCTCCTGGCCGGGATGACCCCGACCACCGTCGACCCCGAGATCGTCGCCGCGGCGGCCAACGCCGGCCACTGGGCCGAGCTCGCCGGTGGCGGGCAGGTCACCGAGTCGATCTTCGCCGAGAACACCGCGCGACTGGCCGAGCTCCTCGAGCCCGGCCGCAGCGCCCAGTTCAACTCCCTCTTCCTCGACCCGTACCTGTGGAAGCTGCAGGTAGGCGGTAAGCGGCTCGTCCAGAAGGCCCGCGCCGCGGGCATCCCGTTCGACGGCGTGATCGTGACCGCCGGCATCCCCGAGCTGGACGAGTCCGTGGCTCTGATCGAGGAGCTCACCGAGGCCGGACTGCGCCACGTGAGCTTCAAACCGGGCACCGTCGCGCAGATCCGCCAGGTCGTGCGGATCGCCGCCGAGGTTCCGCACATGCCCGTGATCGTGCAGGTCGAGGGCGGGCGCGCCGGCGGCCACCACTCGTGGGAGGACCTCGACGCCCTCCTGCTGGCCACCTACCCGATGCTGCGTGACCGGCCCAACGTGGTCCTGTGTGTCGGCGGCGGGATCGGCACCCCCGAGCGGGCCGCCGACTACCTCACCGGCTCGTGGGCCAACGCCCACGGCTACCCGGCCATGCCCGTCGACGGCATCCTCGTGGGCACCGCCGCGATGGCCACCCTCGAGGCCACCACCAGCCCGCAGGTCAAGCAGCTCCTCGTGGACACCGTCGGCGTGGACCACTGGGTGGGTGCCGGCCAGGCCGAGGGCGGCATGGCCTCCGGCCGCAGCCAGCTCGGCGCCGACATCCACGAGATCGACAACACGGCCGCCCGCACCGGGCGCCTCCTCGACGAGGTCGCCGGCGACGCCGAGGCCGTGGCCGCGCGGCGCGACGAGATCATCGCCGCGATCAACGGGACCGCCAAGCCGTACTTCGGTGACCTCGAGACCATGACCTACGAGCAGTGGCTGCGCCGCTTCGCGGAACTGTCGCTCGCCCCCGATCCTGCCGCCGGTACCGCCTCCGAGGCGGTTGCAGGCGACGCCGGTTCGGTGTGGCTCGACCCCACCATCCGTGAGCGCTTCCACCGCATGGTCCAGCGCACGGAGGCCCGCCTGGACGCCGTCGACACCGGCCGCATCGTCTCGGCCTTCCCCCGCGTCGAGTCGATGGAGCGTCCCGCCGAGGTCGTCGACGCCCTCGCGGCGCGCTACCCGATGCTGGCCACCGCCACGCTGCACCCCGCCGACGCCGCCGAGTTCCTGGACATCTGTCGGATGCCGGGTAAGCCCGTGACGTTCGTGCCGGTCATCGACGGCGACGTCCGCCGCTGGTGGCGCTCGGACTCCCTGTGGCAGGCGCACGACGCCCGCTACGACGCCGATGCCGTCTGCGTCATCCCCGGCACCACCGCGGTCGCCGGCATCACCCGGGTCGACGAGCCGGTCGGCGACCTGCTCGACCGCTTCGAGTCCGCCACGGTCGATCGTGTCCGCGGCTACCTGCCCTCCACCGAGGCCGTGACCGGCCGTCGTCGTGGCACCGTGACCACCGCGCAGGGACCTGTCGCGGACATCCTCAACGCCCCCGACGTCTCGTGGGCGGGCCGCCTCGTGGTGAGCCCGATCCACCGGCTGGGCGTGCTCCACGCCTGGGAGATCGACTCAGAGGGCGTCGGCCGCCACCCGGTCTCCGGCGCCGTGCTGACCCCGGCCGCCGACGGACGCACGGTCGACCTGACCCTGCCCATCGGCCCCACCCGGATGACCATCACCCTCACCCGCGGTGACGCGGTGGCCACGGGTGCCGCCCCGGTCGTGACCGACGAGGCCGCCGAGTCCGCGATGCGCACGCTGCTGAGCACCGCGGCCGGTGTCGGCCGCGGTGGCGCCGGCGGCTCCGTGATCGAGACCCTGCCCGAGGTCAGCGGCGGCGCCGCCACCGCGCGGTTCACCTTCGAGCCCACCCTCGCCACCGACCACACCGGCGTCACGGCCGGCAGCCTGCCCACCTCGCTCATCGCCTCGGCCGCCGTCCCGGACGCCCTCGTGGGCGCGGCCTGGCCCGCGGTGTTCGCGGTCCTCGGGGCGGCTCGTCGCCCGCGCGGCGGCGGAACAGTGGTCGAGGGACTGCTGGACCTCGTCCACCTGGATCACGGGGTCCGCATGCACGCGGCGCTGCCGACCAGGGCGACCGACCTCGCCGTCGTCGCCCGGTCCGGCGGCGTCCGCGACACCGACCTCGGCCGCGTGGTCGAGGTGTCGGTCGAGGTCTCGACCGTCGCCGCCGACGGGGAGCGCGCACCCCTGTGCACCCTGTCCGAGCGGTTCGCGATCCGCGGCCGCACCGGTCGCTCCGAGGTGGGGGACCCCCGCCCGGCCGGCGGTGCCCTGGTCAACGCCGAGGGCGGAACCGTCACCCCGGCCGAGACCTCGCGCCAGCAGCGGGTCTCCACCTCGCTCATCGCGCCGCACGACATGACCGCGTTCGCGCTGGTCTCCGGCGACCACAACCCGATCCACGTCTCCGGCACCGCGGCCGACCTGGCGGGCCTGGGCGGCGTGATCGTCCACGGCATGTGGCTCTCGGCCGCATCGCAGCACGCCGTGCAGTCCTCGGACGGGAAGACCCCCGCCCTGCGGATCTCCGGCTGGACCGCCCGCATGCTCGCCCCGGTCCGCCCCGGCGACCACATCAAGGTCCGCGCCGTCCAGACCGGCCGCCACGCCGGCGGCCAGGTCCTCGAGGTCACGTGCACGGTCGACGGCGCCACCGTCATGGCCGCCACCGCGCTGACCGAGGCCCCGCGCACCGTCTACGCCTTCCCCGGCCAGGGCATCCAGGCCAAGGGGATGGGCATGGAGGGCCGCACCCGCTGCGCGGCCGCCCGCGAGGTCTGGGACCGCGCCGACAAGCACACCCGCTCCGAGCTCGGCTTCTCGATCCTGGCGCTCGTCCGCGAGAACCCGACCGAGGTCACCGTCCGCGGCACCGTCCACCGTCACCCCGACGGCGTGCTCTACCTGACGCAGTTCACGCAGGTCGCCATGGCCTGCCTGGCGGTCGCCCAGCGCGCCGAGCTCGAAGCCGACGGCCTGTTCACCGACGGCGCCTACTTCGCCGGCCACTCGATCGGCGAGTACGACGCCCTGGCCGCGATCTCCGGCGTGCTGGAGCTCGAACCCCTGCTGGAGATCGTCTTCCAGCGCGGCTCGACCATGCACGAGCTGGTCCCGCGTGATTCGCAGGGCCGTTCCGACTACCGCATGGCCGCGATCCGGCCGTCCCAGATGGGGATCTCCGACGAGGAGGTCGTGGACTGGGTGGCCCGCGTGGCCCGCGAGTCCGGCGAGTTCATCGAGATCGTCAACTACAACCTCGCGGGTTCCCAGTACGCGCTCGCCGGCACCGTCGCCGGCTGCGCGGCGCTGGAGAAGGCCGTGAACCGCGAGCTCGAGATCTCGGGCGGCAAGAACGCCTTCATCCTTGTCCCGGGCATCGACGTGCCGTTCCACTCCACCGTCCTGCGCGGCGGCGTCCCGGACTTCCGGGCCACCCTCGACGCGCTGATCCCGGAGGACATCGACATCTCGGTGCTCGTGGGTCGGTACATCCCGAACCTCGTGCCGCGCCTGTTCAGCCTCGAGCGGGACTTCGTGCAGGAGATCGCCGACCTCGTGCCGGCCGACGCCCTCGCCGAGGTCCTGGCCAACTGGGACGCCTGGGCGGCCACGCCGGTCGCCCTGGGCCGCCTGCTCCTGGTGGAGTTGCTGGCCTGGCAGTTCGCCAGCCCGGTCCGCTGGATCGAGACCCAGGCGCTGCTCTTCACGCCCATCGAGCGCGGCGGACTCGGCATCGAGCAGTTCGTCGAGGTCGGTGTGGCCAACGCCCCGACCGTGGCGAACCTCGCCTCCAAGACCCTCGACCTGCCCACGCACCGGGGCCCCCGCGCCCAGGTCCTCAACGTGGAGCGCGATTCCGCGACGCTGTACGGCACCCAGCCGCCGAGCGTCGACGAGTCGGTCGACGACGAGGTGGGCGGCGGCGACGCGTCCGCCGGAACCACCCCCGCGGCTGCCGACAAGGCAGCCCCCACAGACCCCGCACCGGCCGTCAACACCCCCGGCACGGCCGGTGCGGACCGATCAGAATCCGCGGCTCCCGCCGCGACCGCAGCACCCGGCGCGCCCCGCCCGGACGACCTGGACTTCGGCGCCCCCGCGGCCACCCGCATGCTGGTGGCCCTGCGCACCAAGGTCCGTCCCGAGCAGATCGTGCCCGGCGACTCCATCGAGACGCTGTGCGACGGCGTCTCCTCGCGCCGCAACCAGCTGCTGCTGGACCTGGGCACCGAGCTGAGCCTCGGCGCCATCGACGGCGCGGCGGAGGCGGACTTCCCGACCCTGGCCGGCCAGGTCTCGCGCCTGGCCCGGGGTTACGCCCCCTTCGGCCCCGTCCTGTCCGACGCCGTCGGTGAGGCGCTGCGCGCGGTCCTCGGCCGTGCGGGCAAGCGGGCCGCCTACATCACCGACCGGGTGACCGGCCCCTGGGAGCTCGGCACCGGCTGGGCGCAGCACGTCACCGCCGAGATCGCCCTCGGCACCCGCGACGGCGCCTCGATCCGTGGCGGCGACCTCGCCTCCCTCGACGCCGCCGGCGTCAAGGACGTGGCCGGTCTCGACGCGCTCATCGACGCCGCCGTCCGGTCGGTCGGTTCGGCCAACGGCATCGCCGTGGCCATGCCGTCCTCCGGCGCCGGCGGCGGCGCGACCGTCGACGCCGCCGCACTGAACGACTTCGCCGACGGGGTCATCGGCCCCGACGGTGTCCTCGCGGAGGCCGCCCGCGGCCTGCTGACCCGGCTCGGTCACCTCGAGCCGGACGCTGTGGACCTGCTCGCCGAGGCGGACCCGGACTCCGAGCTCGCCGACCTCGTCACCTCGGAGCTCGGCTCCGACTGGCGCCGCGTGGTGGCCCCGGCCTTCGACTCCGGCCGCGCCGTCCTGATGGACGACCGCTGGGCCTCGGCGCGCGAGGACCTGGCCCGGCTCTGGACCCGGAGCGACGTCCCCGCCGATGCCGCGGAGGCCTTCCGCGGTGCGGGCGAGATCGTCGCGGACCAGGCCCGCTGGTGGGCCGAGCGGGCGACCGGCGCACGCCGGGACGCCCTGGCGATCGCCTACCGGGAGATCGCCGAGACGGCCCGTGAGGAGTTCGTCGGCGAGTACGCGAGCGACGTCGCCGTCGTCACCGGTTCCGGCAAGGGCTCCATCGCCGCGGCCGTCACCGGGCGGCTCCTCGCGGGAGGGGCCACCGTGGTGGCCACCACCTCCAACCTGGACCAGTCCAAGCTGGCCTTCTTCAAGGACCTCTACCGCTCCAACGCCCGCGGTGGCGCGGCGCTGTGGGTCCTGCCGGCCAACCTGACCTCCTACTCGGACGTCGACGCGCTGGTCGAGTGGGTCGGATCCGAGCACGCCGAGTCGGCCGGTGCCCAGACCACCGTCCTCAAGGCTCCGCTCACCCCGACCCTGCTCTTCCCGTTCGCCGCACCCCGCGTCCAGGGCTCGATGGCCGACGCCGGCCCGCGGGCCGAGACCGAGATGCGCGTCCTGCTGTGGGGCGTGGAGAAGCTCGTGGCCGGGCTCGGCGCGATCGGCGCCGACACCGACGTCGACTCCCGCCTGCACGTGGTGCTGCCGGGCTCGCCCAACCGCGGGATCTTCGGCGGCGACGGCGCCTACGGCGAGGCCAAGGCCGCGCTGGACGCGATGATCGCCAAGTGGAGCTCCGAGAAGTCCTGGTCCGAGCGCGTGACGTTCGTCCACGCGATCATCGGCTGGGTCCGGGGCACCGGGCTGATGGGCCACAACGACCCGCTCGTCGAGGCCGTCGAGGCCGCGGGCGTGTCCACCTGGTCCACCGCCGGGATCGCCACCGAGCTGTTGAACCAGTGCACCCCCGACACCCGTCGGGACGCCGGTGACGCTCCCGTCACCGTCGACCTCACGGGCGGGCTCGGCACCGCCGACCTGGACATGTCCGCGCTCGCCGCGGACCGTCCGACCGCGGTGACCGATGCCGCGGAGGAGGACGCGATCGGTACCATCGCGGCCCTGCCGTCGCCGCAGCTCGTGGCCTCGGACGAGCGCCCCGAGTGGGGCGAGGTCACGCAGAGCCTCGAGGACATGGTCGTGATCGTGGGCGCCGGCGAGGTCGGTCCCTACGGCAGCGCCCGCACCCGCTTCGAGGTGGAGACCACCGGCGACCTCAGCGCCGCCGGCGTGGTCGAGCTGGCCTGGTCGACCGGCCTGATCGAGTGGGAGGACTCGCCGCGCGCCGGCTGGACCGTCACCGAGACGGGCGACCCGATCGCCGAGTCCGAGATCGCCGAGCGCTTCCACGACGAGGTCCTGGCCCGCGTGGGCGTGCGGCGCTACGCCGACGACTCGCGCGCCGAGATGTTCGCAGGCGCCGCGCCGCAGCTCACCTCGGTGTTCCTGCCGGAGGACCTGTCCTTCGTGGTGGACGACGAGCAGCAGGCCCGCCTGTACCTCTCGGCTGACCCGGAGAACACGGTGGTCACCCGGAACGCCGACGGCGACTGGTTGGTCACCCGCAAGGCCGGCACCGAGATCCGCGTGCCGCGCCGCGCCACGCTCACCCGGGTTGTCGGTGGGCAGATCCCCACCGGCTTCGACCCGACGGCCTGGGGCATCCCGGCCGACATGGTCTCCGGGATCGACCGGGTGGCCGCCTGGAACCTCGTGGCCACCGTGGACGCGTTCATCTCCTCCGGCTTCACCCCGGCCGAGCTGCTGGCCCATGTGCACCCGTCCGACGTGGCCAACACCCAGGGCACGGGCATGGGCGGCATGACCAGCATGAGGTCGCTGTACATCGACGGCATCCTGGGCCGCAGCCGCGCCAACGACACCCTGCAGGAGGCGCTGCCCAACGTGGTGGCCGCGCACGTCATGCAGTCCTACGTCGGTGGCTACGGCTCGATGGTCCACCCGGTGGCGGCCTGCGCCACCACCGCGGTGAGCGTCGAGGAGGGCTTTGACAAGATCCGCGCCGGCAAGGCCGAGTTCGTGGTGGCCGGCGGGTTCGACGACCTGTCGACCGAGGGCATCCAGGGCTTCGCCGACATGTCCGCGACCGCCGACTCCGCCGCGATGGCGGCCAAGGGGATCGACGAGCGCCACTACAGCCGGGCCAACGACCGGCGTCGCGGTGGGTTCGTGGAGTCGCAGGGCGGCGGCACCATCCTGCTCGCCCGCGGCGACGTGGCGGCCCGCATGGGTCTGCCGGTCCACGGTGTGGTGGCCTGGGCGGGCTCGTACGCCGACGGTGCGCACACCTCGATCCCGGCACCGGGGCTCGGCGCCCTGGGCGCCGGCCGGGGCGGCAAGCGGTCACGGCTGGCCCGGGGGCTGGCCGAGCTCGGCCTGACCGCCGACGACGTGAATGTGGTGAGCAAGCACGACACCTCGACCAAGGCCAACGACCCCAACGAGTCGGATCTGCACGAGCGGCTCGCGGCGGCCATCGGCCGCTCGGACGGCAACCCGCTGTTCGTCGTGTCACAGAAGTCGCTCACCGGACACGCCAAGGGCGGCGCCGCGGCGTTCCAGCTCATCGGCCTGACCCAGATGCTGCGCTCGGGGACGCTGCCCCCGAACCGGGCCCTGGACTGCGTCGACGACGTGCTGGATCACCACCCGCACCTGGTGTGGCTGCGGGAGGCCCTGCAGTTGGGCGGCGACCTGCCGCTCAAGGCCGGCGTGCTCACCTCGCTGGGCTTCGGCCACGTGTCCGGCCTCATCGCCGTCACCCACCCCGAGGCGTTCCACCGCGCGGTGGCCGCGCAGCTGGGCGAGCAGGAGTCGGAGCGGATCCGCGAGGCCGCGATCGCGCGGGAGCGCGAGGGCGCCCGGCGCCGGACCGACGGCATCTACGGCGGGGAATCCCTCTACAGCCGTCCGGAGTCGCGTCGACTGGGCGAGGGAACCGCCGACGAGGTCAAGGACCGCGAGGCCGCCATGCTGCTGGACCCCGCGGCTCGGATCGACGCCGACGGCGTGCTCGCGGCCAGCGACTGGCAGTGAGCCCAGCGGTGAGGGGCGTCGGGGTCGACATAGTCGACCTCGGCGCCTTCGCCGCGTCCCTGGCCGAGCCGGGGACGCGGTTCACCGGCGCATTCTCCGCCACCGAGCGACGGCAGTGCCGCGAGCGTGCCGAGGCCCGGGGGGCCGGCCGCGGCGCGGACACAGCGGGTGCCGACGGGCCGGGTGCGGGCACTTCGTCGTCGTCATCTGGTCAGGCCCACCATCAGGCCACCCACCCGACCCATCATCAGGCCCGTCACCTGGCCGCCCGGTGGGCGGTCAAGGAGGCCGTGGTCAAGGCCTGGTCGGCCGCGCTCTACGGCACGCCCCCGCCGATCGCCCCGGACCTGCTGGTCTGGTCCGAGATCGAGACCGTCTGCGACGCGTGGGGCCGCCCCTCGGTGCGACTGAGCGGGGAGGTCGCGCGGCAGGTCTCCGCGACGGTGGGGGAGGGCGCCCGCTGGAACGTCTCCCTGAGCCACGACGGCGGATCGGCCGTGGCGTTCGTGGTGCTCGAGGGCCCGGCGACCGGCTAGCGGGCGGCTCTCTCCCGGTCGGCGGACTCCACCAGTTGGCGCCCTCCATCGGTTGGCGTCGTCCTTCAGTTGGCGGACAGGATGCGCGTTCCGAGGCCGATTTCCCGCCACTGGTGTCCGCCAACCTCCGGCGGGGTCGAGCGGGCCCGCGGGATCAGTCGGCCTGGGCTTCCTTCTCCGCCAGCCAGAGGTACGCGGTGAGCATCCGCTTGAGCTCGGTGACGGTGGCGTCGTGGATGTCCTCGCCCGTGGCCGAACCGGCGCTGACGGAGAAGTTGAGCATCGAGTAGGCCACGTGGACCAGTACCTCGGCCATGAACGCGCGACGCTCACGCTCGGTCGACGGCATGAGCGGGGCGAGCACGCTGGCGATCATCCGGGCCAGCTCGCGCTCGTTGACCGCGGCCGTGGCGCGGGTGGCAGGGGTGGCCTGCGTGGCCAGCCACACCGCGCGCCGGGAGGGGTCGAGATGCCAGAGGTCGGCCAGGTGGTCGACGAAGTCGTTGAGCAGCTCGGGCCAGTCCAGCGCGGGGATCTTCTGCGCGAAGCGCTCGATCTCCTCGATGACCCCGTGGGCGTCCTGACGGTCCAGCTCGCAGACCAGGACGTACTTGTTGGCGAAGAACTGATACAGCGTCCCGATGGGCACGCCCGCCCGGGACGCGACCTCTTCACACGTGAACGAGTCGAACCCCACCTCCACCAGCACCTCGCGGGCCGACGACAGCAGGGCCACGAACTTGCGGCGGCTGCGCTCCTGGATGGGCCGACGGCGGGGGACCAGGATGTTGGGCTCGTGCTGGACGTGCTCGTCGTGGAGGTTCTCGTCCACGGGGCCGCGCGTCGGGTCCGGTGCGCGCTTGGTGGGTTCGGTGGTCATGTGTGGACTCAGCCCTCCACGGGTTGGGGTAGCGCGATGTCGAGCAGCTTGGCGATCATCGCGACGTGCCCCGTGGCGCGGACGTTGTACCTGGCGAGGGAGAGGGTGCCGTCGGCGTCCACGACGAAGGTCGAGCGGATCACGCCCATCACGGTCTTGCCGTAGTTCTTCTTCTCCCCGAACGCGCCCCACTCGGTGAGCATGGTCTTGTCCGGGTCGGAGAGCAGGGGGAACGTGATGTGGTGCTTGTCCCGGAAGCGAGTGAGTTTGGCGGGGGGATCGGGCGAGATGCCGACGACACCGATCCCGGCCTCCTGCAGTTCCTGCAGGGCAGCTTCGAACTCCACGGTCTCCGTGGTGCAGCCCGGCGTCAGCGCCGCCGGGTAGACGTAGACGAGGACGCGGCCATGGGCCTCGAGCAGGCCCGCCAGCGTGGTGGGAGTGCCGTCGGCGTCGGGGAGGGTGAAGGCGGGGGCGGTCTGGCCCACGTCGAGCCGTGGTGTACTCACCGGTGCTCCTGGAGGGGGTCGGGGCGTGGGACGCTCCCAACCTATCCGATGCGTCGCCGCACGGGCGCGGATCCTCGCCGGGTGCAGTAGCGTGGGCGGAGTCCAGAACCCGCGGCTAGCCGCGTGACGAGCGATTGACGGAGGTCTCGTGTCCAGGAGTTACGACAGCATCGAAGGCGACATCGCCAAGGCGCGTGACGATCTCGCGACGACCTTGGACGAGATCATCGACCGGGTCAACCCCAAGAACCTCGCGTCGGAGGGTAAAGAGAAGGCCACGGCCGCTCTGCAGGATCCCCGGGTCCTCGCGGTCCTCGGCGGCATCGCGGCGCTGGTCATCGGCGGAGTCGCGTTCTCCGCCGCCAGGAAGCGCAAGGAGCGTCAGCGGATCGAGGCCTACCTCGCCGCCAAGCGGGCGTGAGCCCCGGCTGACGGGCCCCCGAGCCCCAGCTGACCAGGCACTACGACGAGAGGCCCTCCCCGACGGGGAGGGCCTCTCGCGTTCTGTGCGGCATCAGGGACTCGAACCCCGAACCCGCTGATTAAGAGTCAGCTGCTCTGCCAATTGAGCTAATGCCGCTTGCTCGGTGCGAGAGAAACACTAACAGGACGACGGCGCCATCACGAAATCGCCAGGTCACGGAGGGGGTGCCCAGATTGTTGACAAGACACCTTTAATCGTTTTGGTATGGAATGCCAGCAATTTCCCAGGCATAATGGTCGGGACATCCCCTCGGTGTCGAACTGCTCCCGAGGGGGAGACGTTCGGAAGGGGCCCTTAGTGAACCTGCGCAACTCGGATCGGACCAGGCGGCGGGCCGGGTATGCCCGGTCGAGAACCCGTCTCGCGCTGTCCGCCGTGTTCGCTGGGACGCTCATGCTCACGGGGTGCACCATCGGCGAGGGTGGCGGTCAGGGTTCCCCGGTCGCCGAGGCGCCGGCCGAGCCGTCCGCGGTGATCGAGCTGTCCGCGCAGGACGGGTCGGCCGAGGCCAACCCGGCCGAGCCGTTCGTGCTCACCGCGAGCGAGGGCACGCTGTCCTCCGTCGTCGTGCGCAACCCGGAGGGCGTCCAGGTCCGGGGAGAGTTCAACCCCGAGCTCACCGAGTGGCGGACGACCGAGGACCTCGGCTACGGCCGCACGTACACGCTGGAGTCCACCGCGACGGACGCGGCCGGCCTGGTCACCCGCAAGAACGCCACCTTCAGCACTCTCACCCCCCGCATCATGACCGCGGCGTATCTCACGACAGGTCAGGGCTCCACGGTCGGGATCGGACAACCCGTGGCCGTGATGTTCGACGAGCCGATCGCGGATCGTCGCGCGGCGCAGGACAAGATCTACGTCAAGACCGAACCCGCGGTCGAGGGAGCTTTCTACTGGGTGTCCGACCAGGAGGTCCGCTGGCGTCCGGCCGAGTACTGGCAGCCCGGTACCAAGATCGATGTGCACGTGGACATCTACGGCCAGGACCTCGGCGGCGGGATGTACGGCCAGGAGGACACGCGCACCGACTTCCAGATCGGCGACGCAGTGATCTCCCGGGTTGACGATTCGACCAAGCAGATCGTGATCGAGCGCAACGGCGAGGTGGTCAAGACCATGCCCACGTCGATGGGCAAGGCCTCCAGTCCGACGCCCAACGGCACCTACGTCATCGGCGAGAAGCACGCCTCGATGATCATGGACTCCTCGACCTACGGCGTGTCCGTGGACTCGGCGGAGGGCTACCGGACCCCGGTGCAGTACGCCACGCGCATGTCCTACAGCGGGATCTTTGTCCACGCGGCGCCCTGGTCGGTCTGGGCGCAGGGCAGCCAGAACACCAGCCACGGTTGCCTCAACGTCACCACGTCCGACGCCAAGTGGTTCTACGACAACGCCCAACGCGGAGACATCTTCGAGGTCACCGGCACGGTCGGCCCCACGCTGCCCGGGTGGGACGGCCTGGGCGACTGGAACGTCCCGTGGGAGACCTGGAAGGCCGGCAACGCGGACGCCGGTTCGGCCTGACCTAGACGGCGCCGGTGAGCAGTCGCTGTCCCACGTAGGTCTCTCCCTCGCGTAGCCCGGGCGGAATCGCGAACACCGAGCTGGTCAGGTGCTGCAGGTACTCGGTGAGCAGATCGAACTGCATCCGGGCCAGCAACGGGGTGAAGTGGCGTCGCGGGTCGCGGACGAACGCGATGAAGAACAGGCCGGCGTCCAGCCGCCCCAGTTCATCCGAGCCGTCGGTGTAGTTGTAGCCGCGGCGGAGCATGTGCACCCCGGCGTTCCGGGTCGGGTGCATGAGGGCGACGTGGCTGGACTCGGGGATCGCCGGTGAGCCGCCCGTCGTGCGCTTGAGGAAGTCGGGGGCGGTGAACTCGTCGCCTCCCGACAGGGGAGCCCCGGACACCTTGTCCCGGCCCACTGAGTTCTCCTGGTCCCGCAGCGGCAGTTCGTCCCACACCTCCATCGTCATCCGGATCTTGCGCGCACACAGGTAGGTTCCGCCGGCCATCCAGTCCGCGGCGTCGTCGCCCTCACCCACCCAGACGAAGTCCCGGAGCAGGTCCTCCTGGTCGCCGCGCAGGGACGCGGTCCCGTCCTTGAGACCGAAGAGATTGCGTGGCGTGACCTGCCCGGCGCCCGTGGACGAGGTCCGTCCGTAGCCGAGCTGCGTCCATCGGACCGTGGCCCACCCGAACGCGATCCGCGTGAGGTTGTGCACGGCGTGCAGCGCCACCAGCGGGTCCTCGGCGCAGGCCTGCACCACGAGGTCGCCTCCGCTCCGGCCGGCGTCGATCTTCTCGGCCGCCATCCGTGGGATGTCCTCGGCCAGTGGGGCGGGCAGTCGGTCGCCCAGCCCGAAGCGGTCGCGGCCCTCCGCGTCCCGGAACAGGGTCCGGCCGAAGCCGAACGTGATGGTGAGACCGGCAGCCTCCAGGTCATAGGCCTCGCCGGTGTCGTCGGGGGGCGCGGACTTGGACACCCGCATCGCGTCGACCGGCAGCCCACTGGTGAGGTTCTCGGCGGCCCGGGTCCACGCGGTGAGCAGGTCGATCAGCGAGTCCCGGTCCCGGGCCGTCACGTCGAACGCGGTCAGGTGCATCTGCTGCTGGGCCGGGGTGGTGACGCCCTGCTGGTGCTCGCCCCGGAAGGGGTACGTCAGCTGGTCGGGCCGGGAGTCGCCGGAGCCGCCGCCGCCCGCCGACACCCGGCCTCCGGCGAATCCGGCCAGTGCACCCACGCCGCCGGCGAGCCCGCCCGCGAGCAGCGTGCGCCGGTTGACCCCGGTGGTCGGCGTGGCCTGCCCCGGGGGTTCCGCACTGTCCGGGCGCGGCGCGCCGGTCGACTCCTGGTCCATGTCAGCCGACGACGACTTCGGTGAGGGTGGCCAGCGGACGGCGCAGCGCGTTGACGGAGTCGGAGAGCTGCTTGCGGTCGGCGTCGTCGAGCTCGGTGAACGGCACGAATCCGTCCTCACCGCTGCGGTAGCCGTCGAGCGTGGAGGAGAGGGACTCGATGCGCGAGTCGATCTCGGCGACCAGCTCCGGGTCCTTCTGTTCGGCGAGATCGCGGACCGTCCCGAAGGCGACCGAGGCGCCCTCCAGGTTGGCCTGGATGTCGTAGAGGTCGGTATGGGAGAAGATCTCCTCCTCGCCGGTGATCTTGGTGGTGGCCACCTCTTCCAGTAAGGCGATGGCGCCGTTGGAGATCTCGTCGAGACTGACCGTGAAGTCGTCGGCGTGCACCAGGTCGTAGAGCTTGCGGGTGTCGCGGTTCAGCCCGTCGGCCATCTCCCGGCCCTGCTCCGGGGTGAGCGCGGTCTCGCCGGCGGGCAGCCACAGGTCCTTCTCGAGCACATGCCACCCGGTCCACGGCTCGCCCAGCTCCTGGGAGTCGGCCTCCCGGAGGTCGAGTGCGGGGTCGATGTCGCCGAACGCCTCGGCGGTGGGCTCGATCCGCTCGAAGTGCATCCGCACTCGGGGGTAGAGCTCCCGGGCCCGGTCCAGGTCGCCGCCCAGGTACGCCGTGGTGAACTCCTCGGTCCTGGTCAGCAGCGCCCCGGTCTGGTCCCTGACATACGCGGTGTAGGCCGTCACGGCCTCGTCGCGCAGGGCCTGCTCGTCCTCGGAGACCGTGACGGGCTCACCGGAGTCGGTCACCGTGAACTCGGTGACCCCCGTGACCTCGCCGACCATGTTGGGCTTGCACGCGGTGTAGTACGTGCCCGGCTCGAGCACGATGGTGAAGTCGGTGGTCGTGCCCGGGCCGAGATTCTCCCGCTCGCCCACGATCCGCAGCTTGTCGGCGGCCAGGACCTCGAACTCGTTGGGCTCGGTCCCCGCGTTGACGAGCGTGAAGCGGGTGGTTCCGGAGGGGGTCTCGACGGCCGACACCGGGCACTCGGCACCGTTGATCGACACCTCGAGCGGCTCCGCGCCCCCGGCCGCCGAGGGGTCGGTGTTGGCAGTGCATCCGGCGAGCACGACGAGCGAGGCGCCGAGGCCGAGTGGGAGCGCGAGGACGGGCCTGCGGAGGACGGTGCGATTCACGGTGTGGTGGCCTTCGTGTCGGTGGGAACGGGCTGTCCGGCGGTGGTCGCCGGGGAATGGTCGGTGACGGTGACGGTGTCGGTGGCAGCGCTGCCGGCCTGCCGGGGTCGGCGGCGGGTGGCGCGGAGGAAGAGCGGGAGGACGACGACGAGGTAGGCGACCCAACCGAACACCTGGAGCCAGGTGGGCATGAGATTGAGGTTCACGATCGCCACGGCCAGCGTGTACGGGACGAGCCCGGCTCCGGAGGTGGGGACCAGGTGCGAGAGGTCATAAGCCCAGTTGCCCCAGCCGGGCAGGACGGAGGCCTCCTGGAGGTCGCCGAGGCCGTAGGAGACGATGCCAGCGGCCACCACGATGAGGAAGATCCCGCTCCACCGGAAGAACGCGCCGATGTCGATGCGGACCGCCCCGGCGTAGATTGCGGCCCCCAGCGCGATGGCGGTGGCGAGGCCGCACACCACGGCGACGGCGGGGACGGCCGCCGAGGTCGTCATGGTGGAGCGCGTGGTGGCCCAGACGAACATCGCGGTCTCGAGCGACTCCCGACCCACCGCGAGCAGGGCGATCCACACGATGCCGCTTCCGCCCCTGTCCACAGCGCCGGCGAGCGACGTCTCCAGCCCCGCCTTCTGGCTGGCCGCGTGCTTGCCCATCCACAGGATCATCCAGGTGATCATGGCCACCGCGAGGAGGCTGAGCGTGCCGCCGAGGACCTCCTGGGCGGCGAAGGTCATCGTGTACGGACCCCACGTCATGAACGCGCCCGCGGCCAGCGGAACGAGGGCGGCCACGAGGACGCCCGCCCAGAGCCGCGGGAGGAGGTCCCGGCGGCCGATCTTGACGAGGTACGCCACGAGGATGCCCACGACCAGGGCCGCTTCGAGCCCTTCACGGAGGGCGATGAGGAAGTTGGCGAGGAACACGGGCGGCCTGGATTCTTATCGGGTTCCGGGTCGCGTGGCGCGGTCCGGGTGCGAGGTCGACCCGCACAATTAGGCGAGCCTTCCCTTGCTTTGCGTGCGGAGGAAGTATTACCTGTCTCCCACCTCGATGCAATAGCGCCCCGGAGCGCAGGACGGGAGGCGCTGCCGTCGGGCACGCGTGACACGCCCGGGTGGCACGCGCGGGTGGCACGCGCGGGTGGCACGCGCGGGTGGCACGCGCGGGTGGCACGCGCGAGGAGCACGCCGAGTGACACAGTGATCCCATGACCGCCGAGCGCGAGATCACCCGCCCCGTCGCCCTGGCCCACGGCCGACGGCTCAACCCGACCGCTGTGGGCTGGTCCCGCCGCCCGCTGCACCGAACGGCGATCGGCGGCTGGGGGCGCACCAAGCGTTGGGAGTACTGGGGTGTCGTCTCGGATCGGTTCGTGGTGGGCCTGACCGTGGCCGGCCTCGACTACCTGGCCAACTGCGCTGTCTACGTCCTGGATCGTCGCACCGGGGAGGAGACCACCCGGAGCGGGATCAGCCCGCTGCTGTCTCCGCGGTTCGGCGAGGAGCCTGGCGGCGGGACCGTGCACGCGTCGGCCGGCGTGGGGTCGGCGCGCGTGGGTATCGAGATCGACGACGACGACGACGAGGTCGCCACCTCGATCCGCGTGCGCGCCCGAGGACTTCAGGTGGACCTGGCGATCACGCGCCCGGACCACGACAGCCTCGGGGTGGTGGTGCCGTGGAGCGGGAGCCGCTTCCAGTACACGCTCAAGGATCTGGCCAACCCCGTCGTCGGCGCCGTGACGATCGACGGCACCACCCACGACCTCGGGGCCGGCTGGGCGGTCCTGGACCGCGGGCGCGGACGGTGGCGGTACGCGACCACCTGGAACTGGGGGGCCGGCAGCGGCATGGTGGACGGGTCGACGCGCGCACTACAGGTGGGTGGACGGTGGACCGACGGGACCGGCTCCACGGAGAACGGGATCCTCGTGGACGGCCGGATGCACAAACTGGGGGAGGACCTGCAGTGGTCCTACGACCTCGCGGATGCGGGCGCCACCTGGCGGGTGAGGGGAGAGCGCCTCGACGTCACGCTCACCCCGTTCCACCTGCGCCGGGACATCACCGAACTCGGGATCCTGGCCGTGCGCACGCATCAGGCCTTCGGCACCTGGAGCGGGACCGGGGTTCTGGACGACGGCACCACGATCAGTCTCGATGGCCTGGTCGGGTGGGCGGAGGAGTCACGCAACCGCTGGTAGGGGCTTGCGCACAACGAAGCAGGGCCCGGACCGTGAGGTCCGGGCCCTGCGCTCGGGGTGGCTGACGGGACTCGAACCCGCGACAGCCAGGATCACAACCTGGTGCTCTACCAACTGAACTACAGCCACCATCGCCATCCTCGCGGACAGCGTGGACGATGCTACCTGGTGCCCGGTCGAGTGGGGAAATCCGGGGTTCCGCCGGGCGTCAGTCGATCGGGGGAAGTGCTGCCGCGACGGCCCGGACCTCGTCGGTGGTCGGCCCCGGCTGCGGGACGAACGCGGTCGCCCGGTAGTACTGCAGCTCCCGGATCGACTCCTTGATGTCCGCCAGCGCGCGATGGGACATCCCCTTCTCGGGCTGGCCGAAGTAGATCCGCGGGTACCAGCGACGGCTGAGCTCCTTGATCGAGCTGACATCGATCATGCGATAGTGCAGGTAGGCGTTGAGGTCCGGCATGTCCCGGGCCAGGAACCCACGATCGGTGCCGATCGAATTGCCGGCCAGCGGGGCGTTGCCCGCCACCGGGACCCACGCGCGGATGTAGTCCAGGACCTGCTTCTCGGCCTCGGCGAGCGTCACCGTCGACTGCCGGATCTCCTCGGTCAGCCCGGAGGAGGCGTGCATGTCGCGGACCACCGGCACCATCGCGTCCAGGGCGGCGTCGGGGGCGTGGATGACGATGTCCACGCCCTCGCCCAGGATGTTGAGGTCGGAGTCGGTGACCAGCGCCGCGATCTCCACCAGGAGGTCGTGGGTGGTGTCGAGGCCGGTCATCTCGCAGTCGATCCAGACGATGCGGTCGTTCTTGGACTCCTGGTGGGGCGTCGGCGTGGACGTCGAAGCAGGGGTTGCAGCGGGGCTCGGGTCTGGCATCGTTCGACTATATAGCCGTCGCTGTAAGGCGACCGACGCCCAGTTGTGCCTGTCAGAGGAGCTCGCCAGATGACCAAGACCGCAGCCCGCCGGATCGCCGCCGGATACTCGACCGAGGGAGGGGCCGTCACCCTCGGCTCGGTGATGGTGGACGGGGTCGCCGATCCCGCGGCGGCGGTGGCGTTGCCGCTGTCCATGGTCAACCGGCACGGGCTCATCGCCGGCGCGACGGGGACGGGAAAGACCAAGACGCTCCAGCTGTTCATCGAACAGTTGTCGGCAAGCGGCGTCCCCGTCGTCGTCGCCGACATCAAAGGTGACCTGTCCGGCCTGGCCGCGCCCGGGGAGCCGGGCGAGGCCGTCGCCGACCGCGCTACCCGCACGGGCATCGACTGGGCGCCGGAGGCCTACCCGGTGCAGTTCGTGTCCCTGGGAACCGAGGGGATCGGCGTCCCGGTACGGGCGACGATCTCGGGTTTCGGACCGATCCTGCTGTCCAAGGTGCTGGGGCTCAACGCCACCCAGGAGTCGACCCTCGGGCTGATCTTCCACTGGGCCGACCAGCAGGGCCTGGAGCTGTTCGACCTCAAGGACCTGCGCTCGGTGATCCGCCACCTCACCAGCGACGAGGGCAAGGCGGACCTCAAGGACATCGGGGGCGTCTCCACGGCGACGGCGGGCGTGATCCTGCGCGCGCTTGTCAATCTCGAGGCCGCCGGCGGCGACACGTTCTTCGGCGACCCGGAACTCGATCCGGCCGACTTCATGCGCACCGAGGGCGGCCGCGGGGTGGTGACCGCCGTAGAGCTGGGGGACCAGTCCACCCGGCCGGCGCTCTTCTCCACCTTCCTCATGTGGATCCTGGCGGAGCTGTTCCAGACGCTTCCGGAGAAGGGGGACGTGGACAGGCCCGAGCTGGTGTTCATCTTCGACGAGGCTCACCTGCTCTTCGCCGACGCGTCCAAGGCGTTCCTCGAGCAGGTCGTGCAGACCGTCAAACTCATCCGGTCCAAGGGCGTGGGGGTCTACTTCTGCTCGCAGCAACCCTCGGACATCCCCAAGGACGTGCTCTCCCAGCTCGGCGCCCGGATCCAGCACTCCCTGCGCGTCTTCACCCCCGAGGACCAGGCGGCGCTGGCCAGGACCGTCAGGACGTACCCGAAGTCCGATGTGTACGACATCGCCTCGGCGCTGACCTCCCTCGGCACCGGCGAGGCGATCGTCACCGTGTTGTCCGAGCGCGGCGCCCCCACCCCGGTGGCCTGGACGCTCATGACCCCGCCCCGCTCGCTCATGGACACGATCGGCGCCGCGGCGATCGCCGAGCAGGCGCGCGGCTCGGCGCTCTACGGCAAGTACGGGGCCACGGTCGACCCGGTCTCGGCGTTCGAGAAGCTCGCGGAGAAGGCGCGCGCGGCCGAGCAGTCCGGGCTCGAGGCCCAGGCCGCCGCCGACGCCGCGGGACGGCAGGCCGAGCTGGCGCGGGCTGAGGCGCGAGAGCACGCGCAGCAGCAGGCGCGCGCCGGCGGCGGCGTGGGGGACGTGGCGGCAGACGGCGCCGGGGAGGGCGCGGGTCGCGGCGAGGAGTCCTTTGTCGACAGGGCGATGGCCAACCCGGCCGTGCGGTCGTTCCTGCGCTCGGCGGCGTCTGCTGCGGGGCGGGAGATCAGCCGGAACATCTTCGGGACCCGCTCCCGCCGCCGGCGGTGATTCCGCGCCCGGCGTCCGGCTCGGGGAGGGGCCGGGCGGGGCCGGGCGGGGCCTGGCGGGCCCAGGTCAGCTGTCCTGCTGGCCTTCGCCGAGCTTGGCGTAGAACTTGCCCACGATCGGCGCCATGATCCCGCGCGGGGTGTAGTTGCCCGCCACGGACATCGCCTGGCTCAGCGGCCCGGGGACGATCCGCATCTTGTTGCGCGCCAGCGCGTCCAACGACACCCGGGCGGTGTACTCGGTGTCCACCCAGAGTCGGTCGGGGACCAACCGGTCCACAAAGCTCTTGTCCTCCTCGACGATCTCCTCGGTGCGCACCGGACCGGGGGCCAGGAGGGTGACGTGCACGCCGGAGCCCTTGAGCTCCCCGCGCAACGACTCCGAGAAGGTGTTGAGGAACGCCTTGGAGGCGGCGTAGGTGGCGTTGTTGGGGATCGGCATGTTCCCGGCGGCCGAGCCCACGTTGAGGATGGCGCCCGAGCGACGCGAGACCATCCCGGGCAGTACCGCGAGGATCAGGTCGTGGCAGGCCACAGAGTTGAGCTGGACCTGCGCCTTCTCGTAGTCGGGATCCAGCGAGGCGACCGGCCCGAACGTCGCGATGCCGGCGTTGTTGCACAGGACCGAGATCTCCCGCCCGGCCAGCTCGTCCAGTAGCGGCTGCCGCTTGGCGGGATCGGCCAGGTCGCAGGCCCTGACCTCGACCGTCACCCCGAACTCGCGCTCCAGCCGACCCCGGAGCTCGTCGAGTACCTCCCCGCGCCGCGCCACCACGATCAGCGAGTGTCCGCGGCGGGCCAGCTCGGTGGCCAGCGCCATGCCGATACCGGAGGAGGCGCCGGTGACGACGGCTCGGTTGGACGCGGTGGGCAGGGGAAGCGGCATTGTGCGTCCTCGGTTGTGGGGGTCTGGACCGAGGGTGAGCGTACCGGTGGGGCGCGCCGGAGGGTCGCGCGCCGGCGCGTGAGCCGGTGAGCAAAGCGGGGGTATCGCCTCCGGGGAAGGTGGTGACGACGACGAGGGCGACCCCCGGCGAACGGTTGCCGTCGCCGGGGGTCGCGGTTCGCGCGTCAGTTGCTGTGCGTCAGCTCCCGAGAGAGCCCGTGCTCAGCGAGCTTCCGCTGCCGTTGTCCTGCTCGACGTTCTCCTCGTACCCCGCGAACGCGTACCACTGGTCGTCAACGTCCATGAAGTACTCGCCGGGGTAATCCTCGTATTCGAACGTCCTCGCCTGCCGGCAGGTGAACAGCGCCGCGGCATCGAAGTCGGTCCGGTCACCGGTCGGAACGGTGAGGGTGGCGGACCAGGGAATCTCCTCGCCGGGTTCGACAGTGAAGCCGACGTCGACGGTCCCGTAGTGGCCCGCCAGTCGAGCTCGGTCCTGGTCCTGTTGGATGCCGGCGAGCTCGTCGGCCGGGGTGCCGTCGGTTCCAGCTGAGCCCAGGCTGCCGACGCTGCCTGATTCCGCAGCCGTGAACTGGTTATCCCAGTTCCCCGGCACCAGATTCCCCGACATGAAGGCGAGCGACTGGGAGACGATCGCGGCATCGGTCACTGTCGCCGTGCTGCCACCACTCAGGTCTGAGCAATACAGCAACACGTTGCTCTCGTTCGTGAAGGTCCCGGTCACCTCGGCAGCATCGGCGCCCGCCGCATTGACCACCACGGTGGCGAGGCCCTTGCCTAGGGCTACCTGGATAAGCCCATCGTTGGTCCCCGGAAGTGCCATGGGGCTCATGTCGGCGGCGGCCAGGCCGCCACCGGCCACCAGTCCGGCCGCACTCAGCAGTGCGACGACTGCGTGTCGTGTGGGTCGTGATCTCATGAAGTTGTCCTTAGTGTGGTGTCGGGGGTTGCATCGCTGGCGCGCCGTCCTCGGACGGCCAGCGTGACAGGTGCGCCGAGCGCGCCGGTAGGCCTCATGAACCTAGTTTTACTATCTACCGACCGTTCGTGGCTTTCAGGTAAGTCTCAGTTTTTTATTAGTTTATGTCTCGGCGGACGCCGCGGCCGGGGCGGCGCGGTCGGCCGATACTGTGACGAGTGTGAACCCCTCGAACGGCTCCGGGCCCTCGTCACCGGCTGGCTCGTCAGCGTCCGTCGCCTCGTCGTCGTCGCCAGAACCCCGTCCCGCCACCCGCGGTCAGGTGGCCTCCTGGGCGATGTGGGACTGGGGGTCGGCGGCGTTCAACGCCGTGATCGTCACCTTTGTCTTCTCCGTCTACCTGACAGACTCCGTCGGCGCGGAGCTGGAAGGTCCGCTGTCGCCCGCCACCTGGCTGTCGATCTCGATCGCCGTGGCGGGGCTGGTCATCGCGCTCACCGCGCCGGTGATGGGCCAACGCGCGGACCGCCGCGGCCGCCGTCGGCGCTCGCTGGCCATCTGGACCTACCTGACCGTGGCGCTGACCGCCCTGATGTTCTTCGTGGACTCCGGTTCGCCCTACCCGTGGTTCTTCATCGGACTGCTGCTGCTCGCGGTCGGATCGATCACCTTCGAGTTCGCCGAGGTCTCCTACTTCGCGATGCTGCGGCAGGTCTCCACCCCGGCCACGGTGGGGCGGGTCTCCGGCTTCGGCTGGGCGATGGGCTACTTCGGCGGGATCTTCCTGCTATTGGCGGCGTTCCTCGGCTTCATCTCCGGGGACGGCGCCGAGCGGGGCCTGCTGGGGATCACCACCGACGGCGGCCTGAACGTCCGGGTGGTGTGCCTGGTCGCCGCGGTGTGGTTTGCCGTCTTCGCCGTGCCGGTGCTGCGGTCGGTGCCCGAACACCGAGCCCCGGTAACTGACGGCGACGACGACGAGGCGGGCTTCCTCGAGTCCTATGCGATCCTCTGGCGCGACCTCGAGGCCCTCTGGCGACGCGACCCGCGGACGGTCAGGTTCCTGGTGGCCAGCGCGATCTTCCGCGACGGGCTCGCGGGGGTGTTCACCTTCGGCGCGATCCTCGCGGTCACGGTCTACGGGCTCGCGCCAGGGGATGTGCTGATCTTCGGGGTGGCCGCCAACGTGGTGGCCGCGCTGGGCGCGGTGGTGGCCGGGTTCGCCGACGACAGGGTGGGCCCCAAGGCGGTGATCGGGGTGTCCCTCGCGCTGATGATCGCGACCATGACCGTGCTGCTGTTCGTGGACGGGACCGCCATGTTCTGGATCTTCGGCCTGCTCATGTGCCTGTTCGTGGGGCCCGCGCAGTCGGCGTCGAGGTCCTTCCTGGCCCGGCTGGCGCCGGCGGACAGCGACGGCCAGATGTTCGGCCTCTACGCCACCACCGGCCGGGCGGTGTCATTCCTCGCCCCGGCACTGTTCGGGCTGTTCACCTGGGGCTTCGGCACGGACCGGGCAGGCATCGCCGGGATCGCCCTGGTGCTGCTCGTCGGCCTGCTGCTGCTGTTGCCGGTGCGCACCCCGACCCGCGCCGAGGCCTCCGCCACCTGGGCCGCCACCGACTGAGTCGATCGACGAGGCAGCCTAGGCCGGGGTAGGGCAGAGAAGCAGGCCGGGATAGGGCAGAGAAGCAGCGCATCCGGGCTGGTCGTGCTGGCGGAATGCTCGTTGCCGGGCCGCGCCGAGCAGACGCCCAGCGCGAGTGGCGCTACTTGCGCTGCCGCTGTGGCTTGCGATGGGGGAAGGTTCGCAATCGGCGGGGTCGCGCTGGCGCTATGGACCCAAGAGGCAGCGCGGGTCAAAGGCGCAGCACATCCGGGCGGGGTTGTGATGGCGGAATGCTCGGCGGGCATGGGTGCGGGAGCTTCCGCACCGTCAGCCTGCACGGACTCTCCTGCCGCGGCACCTTCCTCATCTGCAGGCGACACACCCCGCCCGGCAGCTGAAAGGAAGCGCTCAACTGTTGGGGCTGGTACGCGTCCAGCAGTCCGCCACGGCCAACGGCCAATGGTCGCCCCGCCCACCGCTACCCTGCCCCCATGGTCGACGACCCTGATTGCAGCGAACAGTCGGCACTGCCACGGAGTGCGACTCGTCGCTCACGAGGTCAGATCGCCGCGACGACGCTGCTCATCGCCGCGAGTGCCGTCTCCCTCCTAGTCGCTGTCCTGTGGGTTCTTCTCGACGCCGATACCTGGATCGTCAGCGACACCAACGTCGACGGATTCACAAAGATGCTCGGCGTCGTCTTGGGAAGCCAGGCTCTGGCCGTGGCCGGCCTTATGTGGCTCATCCCGACTCTCTTTGCCATTCGAGTGAGACGGCTACGCACTCGATGGATAGCCGTACCGCCAGCCATCGTCATCCTCGGAGCAATCGCGATCGCGGTAATTCCCGCCCACGATTTCTACTCCTCCCAAGAGCAGCTAGAGCAACTCGCCGACACCACCGGCAGCCATTCACCAGGGTGGGTGGAGCACTATGGCATCACCCATCCTGTCCGCGCCGGGAAGTTGGACATCCGACACCTCACCCACCGCGACGACGGGGTCGTCCTCGTAGGGGACGCCGACATGGCAGTCACGTCCGGTGACAGCGGATGGGCGCGCAGCACAGAGGGACCACCCACCTTCCAACCGGGAACGCCCGGCCTCGAAGTAGAACACCTCGATGGGCACTGGTACCGGTACAGATACTCGGACTAAACCAATCCCACCGATTGTCGCCTCAGTACCTCGGGGTTTCGAGCAACCTTCGTTTATCTGTCGGTTGCAGGCCTGAGTGCGGGTACGGCGGTTACGGAAGCCGGTCGAGAATCTCGAGAACGACGGTGGCCTCGTCGCCATCTTCTCGGTGCAGGTGGTCAGAGTGTCAGACCCTCGTTCTAGCGTTCCTCCAAGTGGGGAGTCACGGGCGTGTGGCCGGTAACGGGTAGTTGCTTCAGGCCTGGTAGTCGAGGGGTACTGACTTGAATAAGTCAAGGGGGGTGGAATACGCTCGTGACCAAGCGAAATGAGCTGCTCAAGGCAATCCGTCGCCACGCTCGAGAGCAGAGTGCGGAAGTGCGAATCGTGGAGGGTGGGAACCACACCAGAGTCTGGGTCGGGGAGCGCTACGCCACGATCCCTCGGCACCGCGAGATCGACGACAAGGTGGCGCGAGCCATTCTCAAACAGATCGGGGTTGAGCGTTGAACACCTACACGGCGAGAGCGGAGCGCGGCGACGGCTGGTGGGCGGTCTCAGTTGATGAGGAACCAGGCATCATCACCCAAGTTCGCAGGCTCGACCAGATCCCGGAAATGGTGCGCGACGCGCTGCAGCTGTTCCCGGAACTGTGCGAAGACCCTGGGCACGCTGAAGTCACCGTGGTGGTCGCAGACGAGCACGCATCACGTGCAGCCCGTGCGCGCGAGCTCGCAGACACGGCACGTGCCGCGCAAGAGGAGGCAAGTGAGGCGATGCGGGAAGTCGCGCGGTCGTTCGCCACGGAAGGACTGCCGTATCGCGACATCGGCACCCTGCTCGGTGTGAGCTACCAGCGGGCTCAGCAACTCGCCACCGCCTGAATCCGAACCGCCTGAATCCGAACGGCCTGAATCCGGCTGGCCTGAATCCGGCCGATCTCACTGGGGCAGCTGATCGTGGCAGGTGGGCGAGAACTGCGGCGGCGTCAGCTGATCGTGCCCAGGTAGGCGAGGACTGCGGCGGCGTCGTCGACGATGTCGGAGAAGCCCGCCTCGCGGAGTTCGTCGTCGCCGATCCCGCCCGTGCGCACGGCCACCGAGCGGATGCCGAGCTTGGTGGCGGCGATCGCATCCCACGTCGCATCGCCCACCATGACCGCGTCCTCCGCCTTCACGCCCGAACGCTCCAGGGCGATCGCCACGATGGTGGGATCGGGCTTCGCGGTGTCGACGTCCTCGCCCGTCGTCACAGCGTCCACGAACTCGTCGATATCCAGCAACTCGCGAGCCGCGGCGAACTCCGATGGCGGGGCCGACGTGGCGAGCACCGTGATCCACCCCTGCTCCTTGGCACCGCGCACCAGCTCGCGGGCCCCGGGGAGGACGCGCAGGGATCCGGCGGCGTCGGCGTAATACTCCGAGTGCAGGTCCTCGGCTCGGCTCGCCACGCGATCGCGCTCCTCGTCGTCGTCGATCCCCGCGACCTTCACCAACTCGCTGACCAGTGTGGATCCGTCTTTGCCGATCCGCCGGTGAATCTCGACGTGGGGGACCGGCGCGCCCGCCTCGGCCAGGGCGCGGTGCCAGGTGGAGACGTGGACATAGGTGGAGTCGACCAGGGTGCCGTCGACGTCGAGGAGCAGGGCGCGCGCAGAAGTCATGCGTTCGACCGTGCCCGGCGCCCGCGCGGACGGCAACCGCTCGGGGTGTGGTCAGGCGCACAGCGTCTGGTCTGGCTGACCGTCGCCCACCGGTGGCGCCGCCGCCGGATCTGGGCCGGCGCGGTAACCGGTGGCGTCGCCGCGCTCTCGGGCGCACCCTCGAATTCATGACGCGCTTCGGATACACCCTCATGACCGAACAGTCCGGACCCAAGGAACTCGTGCGCTACGCGGCCAAGGCCGAGCAGGCGGGATTCGACTTCGAGGTGGCCTCGGACCACTACTTCCCGTGGCTGTCCTCGCAGGGACACGCCCCGTACGTGTGGAGCGTGCTGGGGGCGGTCGCGCACGTCACCGAACGGGTGGACCTGTGCACCTACGTGACCTGCCCGATCCTGCGGTACCACCCGGCGGTCGTCGCGCAGAAGGCCGCGACGATCCAGCTCATGTCGGACGGGCGGTTCATGCTGGGCATCGGCGCGGGAGAGAACCTCAACGAGCACGTGGTGGGGCAGCGGTGGCCCTCGATCGACGAGCGGCACGAGATGACGGTGGAGGCGCTGGAGATCATCCGGGAGCTGTTCGACGGCGGGCTGGTGACGTACTCCGGCGAGCACTTCCGGGTGGACTCGGCCCGCCTGTGGGACCTGCCCGACAAGCGCGTGCCGATCGGGGTGGCCGCCGGCGGCGAGAAGGCCCTCGCGCGTCTCGGGCCGCTGGGCGATCACCTGATCGCCACCGAGCCCGAGGCCAGCTACATCGAGAAGTGGAACGCCCTGGAGGGGCAGACCCGGATCGGTGACGGCGCCCGCGCGATCGCGCAGATCCCCATCAGCTGGGACCCCGACTCCGAGAAGGCCGCCGTCGAGCGGGCGCACGACCAGTTCCGCTGGTTCGCCGGCGGCTGGGCGATGAACTCCGATCTGCCCACCACCGCGGGGTTCGCCGCCGCCACCCAGTTCGTCCGACCCGAGGACGTGGCCGAGCAGCTGGCGTGCGGGCCGGATCTCGACGCGATAGTCGAGAAGGTGCGGCCCTACTGGGAGGCGGGGTACACGGACATCGCGCTCATCCAGATCGGCGACTCGACGCTGGACCGGTTCCTCGAGGAGGCCGCCGAGCCGCTGTTGGCGCGGCTGCGGGAGGCATCACCTGCGTGAATGCACGCAGTAGACATTCACCTGGCGGCCCGTAGTTAGGATTGCCTATGCTAACGTTCCTCTCCGATCGCGCCCAGGTCATCGGGACCCGGCGCGTACCGGGACGGAGAACGTATGTCTACGCAGACCACACCACGCCGGCGGGCCGCCAGGTCCTTGCTCGCAACCGGGCTCGTCACCGCCCTGGCGCTCACCGGGTGCTCGTCCCGGGATGAGGCGCAGGCGGAGGGCGCCGCAGCCGGAGAATCGCTGACCATCACCGACCAGCGCGGTGAGACGATCGCGCTCGACGGGCCCGCCCAGAAGGTCGCCTTTGCGGTCATGCCGGCGCCCTCGATCTTCGCCGCGGTCGACCGGAGCTACGACCGGATCGTCGGCATCAACTCCTCGACGCTCAAGGCCAACCAGGGCGGCATGTTCGCCACGATGTTCCCGGCGTCGGCCTCCTCGGCCACCATCGCCGGCAACGACTTCATGCCCAACATCGAGACCCTCCTCGAGTTGGACCCGGATGTCGTGGTGCAGTGGGGCGACAACGGGCCCGGGGTGATCGACCCCATCGAGAGCGCGGGCTTCCCCGTGGTGGGCCTCGAATACGGCACCCAGGAGGATCTCGAGACCTGGATCACCCTGTTCGCCCAGATCGCGGGCAAGCCCGAACGCGGCGAACACCTGGTCTCCTGGCAGCAGGCCCAGATCGAGGAGATGCGCGGAAAGGTGGCGGAGAAGCCCGCTGAACGACCCCGCGCCATGATGCTCTCGCGCACCGGTGATGCCTACAACACCACCACGGGCGCCGGCTACGACGGCTTCCAGTTCGACCTCGTCGGCGCGGATCTGGTCACCCAGGACTTCGTCTCCGACTCCGGTCAGGTCAACCCCGAGCAGATCCTGGACTGGGACCCCGAGGTGATCTTCCTCAGCGGCTTCGACGAGATGACGCCGGAGGACGTCTACGCCGACCCGCGGCTGGCCTCGGTCAAGGCGGTCGCGGACAAGCGGGTCTACAAGACCCCGCTCGGCGGCTACCGCTGGCAGGTGCCCAGCGCCGAGTCGCCGCTGATGTGGGCGTGGATGCACCACGTGCTCTACCCCGGTCAGGACACGGCCGAGTTCCGCGCGGACGTCAAGGCCGGCTTCGACGATCTCTTCGCCTACCAGATCTCCGACGACGAGATCGACAAGGTGCTGCGCACCGACCTGAACAAGGACTCGGCCGGCTATGGCCAGTTCGCTCGCTGACCCGATCGCCCCGGGCGCGGAAGCGACCGAGCACCCGGGCATCGACCTCCCGCGTCGCCGGCGCCCACTGCTCGCCCTGGGTGCCTTCGCACTGCTGCTCCTCGTGGTGGGGGTCGTGGCGATCGCGGTGGGCCGCTACACCGTGCCGCCCAACGAGGTCGTGCGCATCCTGCTCGGTCAGGTCCTCCCGCTCAAGGAGACCTGGTTCCCGCAGGAATACACGGTCGTCATGGACGTCCGACTTCCGCGGGTCCTGCTCGCGATCATCGTGGGAGCCGGGCTGGCCCTGACCGGCGCGGTGACGCAGGCGGTGTTCCGTAACCCCCTCGCCAGCGCCGACATCCTGGGCGTGTCGTCCGGCGCGTCGTTCGGTGGCGTGCTGGTGCTGCTCACCGGGCTCGGCGGCGCCGCGCTCGTGGGAGGGGCGTTCCTCGGCGGCGTGCTCGCGCTGGTGATCGTGCTCGCGATCGCCCGCGCCGTCCCCGGGGGGTCGCTGCTCATGATCATCCTGGGCGGCACCGTGGTGGGGGCGATGTTCAACGCCATGGTTTCCTTCGTCACCTACACCGCGGACCCGTACAGCGAGCTGCCCTCGATCGTCTTCTGGCTCATGGGGTCCCTGGCCTCGGCCAGCTACGCCAAGGTGTTCACCGCCCTCGTGCCGATCGGCCTGGCCGGCGCCGTCATGCTCGCGCTGCGCTGGCGACTCAACATCCTGTCCATGGGTGACGAGGACGCGGCTTCCCTCGGGATCGACCCCCGCCGGATGCGGCTGGTTCTGCTCACCTGCGTCGCGCTCGTCACGGCGGGCACCGTCTCGGTGGCCGGGGTCATCGGCTGGGTCGGGCTCGTGGTGCCGCACCTGGTGCGCATGATCGTCGGCACCGACAATCGCGTGGTGCTGCCGGCGAGCTGTCTGGTCGGCGCGGGCTACCTGGTGCTCATCGACACCCTGTCCCGGACCGTGAGCAGCGCCGAGCTGCCCATCGGGATCCTCACCGCGGTCATCGGCGCCCCGTTCTTCGTGGGACTACTGCTGCGCAACCGCTCGGCCATCTGGGGGGCTCATGCTTGAGGCGGACCGGATCTCCTTCCGCTACGGTCGCTCGCGTCCGTGGATCTTCCGCGACGTCTCGATCGGCGTCGCCGCCGGGGAGGTCCTGGCGGTCCTGGGGCCCAACGCCCGCGGCAAGACCACCCTGCTCAAGTGTCTGGCCGGGCTGCACCAGCCCGACTCCGGCACGGTGACCGTCGAGGGCGGGGTCGGGTACGTCCCGCAGTCCCATCAGTCGGTGTTCTCGTTCGAGGTCCTCGACGTGGTGCTCATGGGGCGGGCGCGCAAGGTCAAGATCTACTCGAGCCCCACCTCGGCGGATCACGACGCGGCGATGACCGCCCTCGAGCGGGTCGGCATCACCCACCTCGCACGGCGTGACTTCGGCGCGCTGAGCGGGGGCGAGCGCCAGATGGTGCTGATCGCCCGAGCACTGGTGTCCGGCTGCGGCACGCTCGTGCTCGACGAGCCCGCCTCCGCGCTCGACCTGCGCAACCAGGCCAGGATCCTGTGCGTGCTCCGCTCGCTGGCCGACGACGGCATGGCGGTGGTCATGACGACCCACCACCCGGACCACGCCCTGCACATCGCCGAGCGGTCCATGCTCATGGTGAGCGGCGAGGACCGCCGCATCGGGCTGACCCGCGACCTGCTCAGCGGCGACCTGCTCACCGCCATGTACGGGATCGAGATCGTCACCGCCGACGTGGCCACCTCGAGCGCGGTGCGCCGGCTCACGGTCCCCGACTTCGGACGAGGAGTCGCATGAGTGTCCTGCGAGCGGTGATGGCAGCCCGTCCGCCCGGCGGCGTGGACGCGGGCGGCCTTGTGGAAATCGACGTGTACGACCTGTTCGAGGCGTGTACCCCCGAGGTGACCGGCGTCTACCTCACCGGCGATGTGGACCAGGAGTTCCTCGCCGTTCACCGGGACGAGTTCGACGCCCTGGTCCGGGGTGGCCTGCGCGTGGTCGTGAACGGCCATGTTCAGCGACCCTTCCTCAGCGGTCTGTCCCGTTGGCGCCGGTCCGACTACCGGGGCCCGGCGGACCTCGCGCTGACCCGCGTGACCGACCATCCCGTGTGGCGGGGCGTCGACCCGGCCGCGCTGCTCTACAACACCCGGCCCGGCCGACACACCCCCGAGGAGCGCGAGCGCATCGGCGTGGCGGGCTTCTACGGCCGGGGGTACTACCTCGACCTTCCCGAGGGCGCCAGGGTCGTCCACACCCTGGGCCGGATCGCCGGGCCGATCGACCTGGTGTACCCGATGGGGGAGGGCGAAGTGCTCCTCCACGCCGGCAACGACCTGCTGCAGTTCGCCTCCGACGACCGCGGGACCGCCGCGCTCCGGAGCAATCTCCTCGACTGGTTGGAGCGCCGATGACCCCGGAGTCCACGCGGCGTCCGCCGCGCATCGCCATGCTGCACTGCGGCAGCCACGCCCAACTCGCCACGCTGGCCGATCCGGCCCTCGAGCCCCACGTGATCAGGCCGGTGCACGCCCGCACGGGTTCGGCCACGGACCTCGCCGACGTCGACGTGGTGGTGGTGGCCGATCGGATCCGCCCGGACCTGCTGACGCCGTGGGCCGACGCGCTCATCGCCCACGCCGAGGCCGGCGGGACACTCGTCGTGCTGGGGGAGAACGACGTGGGCACCTGGCTGCCCGGTGCCCGTGAGCAGATCAGGCCGACGATCTTCTGGTGGTGGCGCACCGGGGAGGACTCCCGGATCCGGCGCTGCGACACCGAGCATCCAGCGGCCGGGTGGTTCACGGACAGAGCGCTGACCTGGCACTACCACGGGGTTCTGGACCCGCCCGAGGGGGCGGTGAGCCTGGTGGAGCTCCACACCCCGGAAGGGGATGTAGACGGCTCCCTGCTCTACGTCGACGAGGTCTCGACCCCCGGGCGTCTGCTCGTCACCACCATGGACCCCGTCTACCACCACGGTTCCGGGTTCATGCCCGGCGCCACCCAACTTCTCTACTCGGTCCTGAGATGGGCCGCGGAAGGACACCATGACCGGCACACTGCGCGTTGACGAGGCGGGCACCACCCTCGAGTTCACCATCGAGGACGCGAACCGCTACCACGGCCCGGGATTCCCGGGCGGGGTGGCGCACGGCTTCTGCGTGCTCCAGCACGCCGTGGCACTGCTCGGCCGCGACGGGGCCGAGCCCGTCGAGCGGCGCGAGGTCTCCGTCCGGACCTCGTTCGGCGGGCCCGGCGGCCGAGACGCTCACGAACTGGTCCTGCGGGCGGTCACCGACGGCCGGTACGTCGTGGACCCGGAACTCGCCGAGCCCGAGCGGGGCAACGTGCTCGCGCGTTACGTGTGGGAGTACACCTATCGCGGCCGGACGGTGCGGCTGCACCTACGGGACGAGGGGCTGGTGACGGATGAGTTCATCGCCATGGGCGCCAGGACCGACCGCACCCCGGAGGAGGACGCCCACCTCGAGGTGCTCAAGTCCGAGATGGCCCAGCGGTTGCTCGCCCGGCCGGTCGGGCGGGTCTACGAGGAGATCGCGTAGCCGCGTCCACTCTCGGTCCGCGCTTCTAGTCCGGTTGGGGCAGGTAGTCGTTGGTCGTCGCAGTGGTGCCATCGACCTCGGACTCCAGCAACCCGTTCGCATGCATCCACGATGCGTAGGCAGTCCAGGCCTGGGCCGATTGTGTCCCGAAACCCTCACCGGGTAGTAGTGCGAGGGTGGCGTCGATCATCTGCCCCAGCACGACCGGGTCGTAGGAACCCTCGGTCTCGGGGGTGAGGGAATCGACGGCGACCTGGCGGTCCCGCAGGGCCGTGGCCTGCCCGGCCGCGGTTCCGGCGAGGAAGCCGCGCACGCGCTCGGCGTAGTCGGCGTCGCTGCTCAGGCGGCTCGGGTTGGCGATGATCACCAGTTCTGCGTAGTCAGGGACTCCGAGTTCCGTGGCCGGCATGATGACGAAGTCGCCCTGGGCGTTGAGTTCGACCCCCTCGATATTGCGGAAGGCCCCGAAGATCGCATCCACCTGGTCGGTCAGAAGAGCCTGGTTCAGGCTCTGCTGCACGTTGGGAGCGGAGATCGAGCCCGGATCGATTCCGGCCTCCCGGGCGATGAAGTCGAGGGTCGGTTGCTGAGAGGCCAGGCCCGACAACCCCACGGTCTTGCCCTCCAGATCGGCTGCGGAGGCGATCCCGGAGTCCGTCCTGGCGATCAGCGAGGTCAGCGACGTCGGTATCAGCGCGGCGACCGAGACGACGTCGAGTCCCTGTTCTACGGCGATGAGAGTGTCGGGCTCATAGGAGATGGCCAGGTCGACACGTCCCAGGGACACTTCTCGGGCGGCGTCGGCCGTGTTGGACGGCGTCGTGAACGTCACGTCAACGCCGGCATCGCGGTAGGCGCCGGTGTGTTGTGCGGTGTACAGCGCCACATGATCGGGATTGGGGCTCCAATCGAGGAGCACGTTGACCGGTGCGCCATGGGTGTCGTCCGGCTCGGCGCTGTCCGGGGAGGTCTGACATCCGGTCAGAGCCACCGCGGCAGCGGCCGCGATCGCGAGCGAGCGGACACCGGGTCGTGTGCGGGCCCGGGTTCGGGGAGTCGTAGTTCTCGGTTCCGTCATGAGGGGTTCCTTTTCCCTGCGGGGGTATTCCACGGGCAGATCAGGCGTTCGAGGAGGGTCACGCTGGCCAGCAGGAGGCTGGACATCACTGTCAGCACGAGCACTTGGGCGAAGACGAAATCGGTTTGCAGCCGGGGGATCGCCTGGAGCATGAGGTAGCCCAGCCCATTGGTCGAGCCGGTGTACTCGGCGAAGACCGCTGCGACCGGGGCGAAGGTGACCGAGACGCGGAGGCCGGCGAAGCCGCGCGGCGCGGCGGAGGGCAGGCGCACCCGCCAGAAGAGTGACCCCCTGGTGGCATGCAGGCTCCGCAGCGTGTCGATCAGCCGGGTGTCGACGGCGCGGACGCCGGCGAGGAGATTGAGCGCGACCGGGAAGAAGCACAACAGGGCGACGACGATGACCTTCGGTGCCATGCCGTAGCCGAGGGAGATCGTCAGTAGAGGGCCGATCACGATGACCGGGATGGCCTGGGAGGCGACCAGCAAGGGGGTCATGGCCTGTCCGATGGTGGGCACGAACCCGCTGACGATGACCACGAACAGCGCGACGAACACGCCGAGCATCACTCCGACGACGGTCTCGGTGGCGGTCAACAGCGTGGCTGAGCCGAGTCGGCCGGGCCAGGTGGACACCAGCGAGTCGAGCACGGCCAGTGGCGCGGGGATGACGTAGTCGGGCACGAGACCGAACGCGGTCACCGAGATCCAGACAGCCAGGACGAGCAGGATCGTGACGCAGGCGGGACCGGCGGAACGGAGTAATCGCACGGTCATCGGGCAGCTCCGCCCTCGGCCAGGTGTGGTTCCCGCGCCAGGGACTGGAGCACTTCCCGGCGGGCGGCGGCGAATCCCTCATCGCCCAGGAGGGCCTCGCGGGGCCGGTCGTCGCTGAACCATCCCGGCCAGGCCGAGACCACACGCGCAGGGCCGTCGGCCTCGGTTCGCGCCAGCAGCACGACGCGTTCGGCCAGCAACAACGCTTCATCGACGTCGTGCGTGACCATGACGAGGGTGGCCGAGGTGCCGGTGATGGTCTCGCGTAGCCACTGCTGGACCTCCGCCCGGGTGATCGCGTCGAGCGCACCGAGCGGTTCGTCAGCCAGCAGCACCGGTTTACGCGCCAGCAGAGCGCGCGCGAGAGCGGCGCGCTGGCGCATGCCCGCGCTGAGAGCCGCGGGACGGGCGTCGGACCAGACGCCCAGACCCAGGCGGTCCAGCATGCGCTGGGCCTCGGTGCGAGCTGCACGCCGGCTCACCCGCTGGTTGCGGCGACTGATCGCGACGTTGTCGAGGAGGGTCAACCAGGGCAACAGGCTGTCGCCCTGCGGCATCAACGCGCAGGCTCCCAGGCGTCGTGCGGGCCGGTGTTCGTCGAGGACGACGGCGGTTCCGGTTGTCGGTTCGACGAGGCCGGCGATCAGCGACAGGAGCGTCGACTTGCCGCAGCCACTGCGCCCGACGACGGCGATGTGCTCGCCGACGGGGACGGACAGGTTCAGGTCTGCGAGAACCGGGCGGTGTGCGCCTGGATAGGTGTGTCCCAGACCTTCCAACGCCACTGCTGTGGTTCCCGGACGACTCACCAAAGTGCACGCCAGCGCATGTGACATCCCTCCGCTCGTGTGAACGAGTTCAGGTTCAGCGGGTGTGATCTCAGCCCCGTTCGGTAGGGGCACCCCGTGTCATCGGTGCCGATCCTGCGGATCAGCCCGAATCGCCACCGTATCATCGGCGAATTCCGCGAGCCGCTGCTGGCGCGTGATCGAGGAGCGGGAAGGCCGCCGGCCCACCCGTGCGACTTGCCGGGGTGACGGCGGGCTGACACACGCATCGGCGGGCGTGGAGGAAACCGTCGCCGACCTGCGGTAGAACGTGCGCCCCCGAGAGGATTCGAACCCCTCGTGAGTAGGCGAGCCGATCACCTCGGTGACCTGCGGTTACCGACCGTTTGACCAGGTGTGATGACACCGACCTTCATGTACAGTTGTGGACAAATAGGGGCATGTTCTAGCACCTATTCCCCACGGATTCCCCACGGGTCCACTACGCGAAGGCGACACGATGGCACGGTCGAAGGCTCGGACACGTCGGCGGTTCGGCGAGCTGGACAAGCTCCCCAGTGGGCGGTGGCGGGCGCGGTACACCGGCCCCGACCTACAGCGGCACAGCCCCGGCCGGACCTACCTGGCCCAGGACGACGCGGCCGGGTGGCTGCGGGCCGAGGAGTTGCTCGTCGAGCGGGGGGAGTGGACACCGCCGGCCGAGCGGCAGGCACGGGCCGAGGCCGAGCAGGTGGCGGCCACGCTTACCCTCGACAGCTTCGGTACACAGTGGCTCGCCTCCCGCGACCTACGGCCCTCGACCCGCGACACCTACACCCGCGTGTGGGCCACCCGCGTCCGGCCGTACCTCGGCACCGTCGCGCTGGCCGAGGTGACCGCCGTGGCCGTCCGTCAGTGGTGGGCCGACCTCGGTCGCGACCACGCCACCCCGACCCGCAACGCCCACGCGTACCAACTGCTGCGCGCAGTGATGAACACCGCCACCGAGGACGGCCTCGCGCCGGGCAACCCCTGCACCCTCAAGACCGCGGGACGCTCGCCCAAGGCCGGGCAGGTCGACTTGATCACGGTGGCCGAGCTCAACGCGATCACCGCCCACATGCCCGCCCACTACGCCGCCTCGGTGCCGATCATCGCGTGGTGCGCGCTGCGGTTCGGTGAGGCGACGGAGCTACGCCGGAAGGACATCACGGGCGGGGGTCGCATCCTGCGGATCCGCCGCGGGGTGACCTACGTCGGCGGTGAGTTCATCATCGGCCCGCCGAAGTCCTCGGACGGGATCCGCGACGTGGTGGTGCCGCCGCACATCGTGCCGATCCTCGCCGACCACCTCGAGCGGTACGTGGACGAGGACCTCGAGACGCTGGTGTTCCGTACCAGGACGGGGGAGCGGATCCTGTCCTCGACCTTCCGGGAGATGTTCCGCGCCGCCCTGCGCAAGGCGGGGGTGACCAAGGCCGTCAAGGTCCACGATCTACGCCACCTCGGCGGGACGCTGGCAGCGCAGGCGGGCGCGACCACCCGCGAGCTCATGGCGAGGCTGGGACATTCGACGCCGAACATGGCGATGCGGTACCAGCACGTCGCCGCAGGTCGGGACGCTGAGGTCGCGCGGCGCATGGCCGAGCTGGCAGGCGGCGGGGACCAATAACGCCCGAGGTGTGGACAACGGTAACCACACCGGTGTAACTTGGCCTTGGAAGTGACATCCGACCGCGTCTGAGCGCGAGTACCGGATCCCGACGAGAGCGAAAGACCTCCCGTGGCCCAACAAGGGGCGCACACTCAGGGAGTTCTTTCATGCCCGTAACTACTTCCCCCTCACCGCGGCGGTTGGTCTCCATCGCCAGCGCCGCCGAGGTGCTTGACGTTCATCCCAAGACGGTCCGCCGGTATATCAGCGCCGGCCGACTAACCGCGTACCGGCTCGGCACCCGCACGTTGCGCGTCGACGCCGCCGAGGTCGAGGCGTTCGCCCGGCCCATCGCCACCGCTGCGGACTCTGGAAACCCTGTCCGGTGACCGCCATGCAAGACGCCGTCGGGGCGATCCCCCCGACGGCGTCCAATGACCTGCTGCGATCAAGCCCAATAGTACCGCTCGCCGCCACGGGGGACCAGGGCCCGCGCGACCTGGGGTTCGTGTCCTCCACCCTCCACGCGGACACCGATGAGGCGGCCGTCCTCGTCGGCCGTACCTGCACGGTCGAGCAGCTCGACCGAGTCGCCAAGCACACCGGCGGTCGCGTGCTATCTACCGCCGCCAGTGCCGAGCAGGTCGCCGGCGGCGTGCTCAACCTCGGCCTGGCGCTGAGCGGCTACGGGGACGTGTGGATCCTCGGCACCGACCCGGCCGACCATCTCGACGCCATGGTGGACCGCCTCGTGACCGAAGTGGCCGAGGAGGACCGTCGGCCCCAGGACGAGGTCCGCAAGTACACCCGCGCTGACAGGCTCGCCCCTGACACGGACGTGCCCGCCCTGCTGGCCGCGGGGGAGCCCGTCACCGACATCCGCGGGGCGTACCTGTTCGGCCCCAAGCCCCCGCCGACGAGTCAGGCGGCCTCGACGACCGCGACCGTCGAACGCGACGAGCAGTTGATCGCGGACAAGCTCGCCGACCTCCGCAGCCGGGTCAACTCCCGGGAGCATCCCCCCAAGCGCCGCCGGTCCCTCGTGAAGGGTCTGCTCGACCAGGGTGACATCGGGTTCTTCGCGGGCCCTCCCGGTGAGGGTAAGACCGCGGGGGCCGTCGAGCTGGCGTGTACGTCGGCCACCGGCCGCCCGTTCGCCGGACGACGCACCCGGCGGGTCCGGGTGCTGTTCCTCGCTGGTGAGGGTGAGCAGGCGACCCGCGACCGGATCAGGGCGTGGGAGATCGCCAACCTCGGCCCCGATGAGCGCATCCCGTTCGATCAGCTCAGGGTGCTACCGGGGGCCGAGGACCTCCGAAACCCCCGCACCGTCGCCGCGCACGCCATGGTCCGGCTCATCAACGAGCTCGCCCCCGAGCTGGTGATCGTCGACACCCTGAACAAGTACACCGCCGGGATCAACGAGAACGACGCGGGCGACGTGTCGGCGTTCGTCAAGGTGTGCGACACCATCCGGCGCGGCCCCTCGACGCCGACCGTGGCGATCCTGCACCACACGCCCAAGAGCGGCGGGGACCTCCGAGGGTCATCGGTGCTGCGCGGCGCGGCCGACTTCATCTTCATGTTCAGCAAGGACGGCGACGAGTTCGACATCGCCACCCTCAAGCAGCGCAACCGCAAGGAAGATCCGGTCGGCCGGTTCACCATGGAGCAGGTCGACTGGACCGAGCCCATCGACGCCGAGGACCTCGAGCCGGACGACCTCGACGACGACGAGTTCATCGTCGACGGTGACGACGTGGCCAGGCGGGTGTCCTCCATCCGCGTGCTGTGGGACGTGTTCGGCCCCGCTGCGGTGGGTCTGCCCAAGCGCAAGGAGTACTCGGCCAAGTCCGGCAAGTCGGTGTCGCTGCGGGGAGGGTTCGACGGGCTCGACGAGTCCACCCTCACCCCTGGCCGGCAGATGCTCGCCGTCGTCATGGCGCTGGGAGGCGAGACGGGTCTCACCGAACCCCGCGCGCTCGAGGCGTTCCGCAGCCTGAAGAGTCGGAACAACTCCGAACACGATGCCCGGGCCGCGTGGGATGAGGCCCGCCGGGCGCTGAAGTTCCGGCGCAAGGGCAAGAGCTCCACGCGCGACCTCGTCCCCAGGGAGGACACCCCGTGGGTCTCCGAACCGGAGGTCGTGGCCGTCGCCAACCGACTTGCAGACCACCAGAACGCCGCCGCCGGGGGTGTGTCGTGAGGGGCCGAAATAGTGTCGCGCGAGAGTGTCGCGCGGAGGGTCAATGTCGCGCTGTCACTGTCGCGGTCGCGCACACTGTCGCGCGCCTACTCCCCGCAGCCTGTATCCGACCAGGTAGGACCACGTTTCCGCAGCCTTTGCAGACTGTCGCGCACTATGTCGCGCTTATTGTCACGGGCCCCGATGTGACGGTGGTGGGGAGGCACGTAGTGCCCCCACCGTCTCAGGGCGTCGCGCCGGAGGGGGATTCCAACCCCCAAACCTCCCCGGCTGAGGGGAGCACCGGCCGCGGGATAGACCCCCTGCGACGGCTGCGGGACCCACCCCGGGCGGCGGATACCTCGACCCCCACACCGACTACAGACCGGAGACCACCGTCATGAACGACTTCACCCTCACCGCCCCGGCTGCGGGACCTGTGCAGGAGACCATCGAGGACAACATCCTCGCCGCCCTCGAATACCTCCCGCTAGGCCGGGCTGAGGAGGACGTGTGCGCGGCGGCGTTCTACATCCGGCGCATGACCGACCCCACCGAGCGAGAGATCGCGGAGTGGCAGGACGCGTTCGACTACGCGCTCCACGACATGATCCGCGAAGGCAACATCGCCCAGCGTGTGGTCGGCGGGCGGGTGCGCCTCCTGATGCCGCTGTTTGCGTTCGTGCTCGACGACGAGGCCGACCGGTGAGCCCGGTCCGCGACGACCGAGTCCCTGTGGAGAAGTGGCCCACCCCGTACCGGCAGCCGAGCAGGGCGGGTCGTGTGAGCACGGCTGGAAACCTCCTACCGCGACCGCCCGAGTGGACCGAGGCCGCCGCGTGCACGGGGATGGCCCCGCTGTTCGACTCGCCGTACTCAGACGAGGACACGTCCGCATGGCTGGCCCGTCGCCGTGAGGCCATCGCCGTGTGCGGCACCTGCCGGGTGCTGCAGCAGTGCCGCGAGTACGCCGCCGAGAACGACCTCACCGGCGTATGGGGCGGCCGTGCCCACGGCAGTCAGCACAAGACGCACAGCGCCGCCTACCCCGATCGCCACCTGACCGCCCACCCCTACCTGACCACCGACGAACGGAGCACCACCGAATGACCCCCACAGAACGCCTGCCCGACCCGGCCGCGCGCATGTTCGTGCGGACCGTGATGGCCCGCTATCCGCTCGGTCTCTCGATGAGCGAGGCACGCCGCCGGTGCTCCCGCGCCGGGACTGTCTACACCGTCGACTCGACCGGCCGGAACGTCCACGAGGACTTCGACGAGGTGGTCGAGCACCTGCTCGCCGCCGGGCTCATCGAGCAACGTCTGATCGGCCGATCCGTCCGGCTGATCGACAGCAAGTTCCCCATCCACCCCGAAGAGAGCGAGTCCGCATCATGACCAACCTGACCAACCCCATCACCATCGCCGAGAGCAAGGTCGCCGCCGCGGAGTACATCCGCTGCATCCTCGACGGCGACGTGGGCACCGCGTTCGTGATGCTCCAGAGTCTCGACCTCGACGAGGCATACGCACTCGTCCTGGCGCTGGCCGGGCAGACGGCCGACGTGGTCCGCCGGGTGACCGACGACGAGGCGCACGCCCACCACGTCATCGGGATCTGGCGAGACGAGGCCGTGGCCGAACTCGCCACCGCCCGCACCGAGGGGGACGACGAATGACCATCGACCCCAACACCCTCCCGCCGCGCCACGACGACGGCGATCCTCGCGGCGTGCTGTGCTTCCAGGCCCCCTTGCCCCGGGAGCTCCAGAACGCCGAGGACAGCACACAGGCCGCTGACCGTGAGCGCACCTACGGCCTCGGGACACGGTTCACCCGCCCGGCCACGACGACCGAGGTCGAGTTGCTCACGGCCCTCGGATTCGTGGACTACCGAGGCGAGCCGCCCACGGCCGAGACCATGACGACCGTCTCGTGGGTCACCACCGGCGTCCGACGCCGCACGTGGCCCGGCCTGAGCGTCCCCGAGCCGACCCCCGCCCCGCCGGCCATCATCATCCCGCCGACCCCGGCCCCCGAGCCCGCACCGACCCCGGACCCGGCACCCGAGCCGGACCCGACCACCGACCCCACCATCGAGAGCGAGATCCCGTCATGACCGCACCCCAGACCCCCACCCCGCCCGCCGGCACCGACCCCGCCGAGGGCACACCGACCCCGCCCGAGGGCGCCGGCGGCAAGCCCGAATCCCGGCAGGACCGCCGCGATGCTCAGGCCCGTGAGCGTGCCGAGCAGCTCCAGACCGAGCGTGATGCTCTGGCCGGCCGTGTCGCCACCTTGCAGACGAGGGAGATCGAGGCCATTGCCGCGAACTCGCTCGCACAACCGACCGACCTGCTCGCCCTATCCGGGCACAGCCTGGCCGACTTCACGGACGAGGATGGCGAGATCGACCCCGGGCTGGTGGCCGCCGCCGTAGAGGAGCTGATCGAGGCCCGGCCCGGTCTTGCCAAGGGTGCGACCATGCCCCGCAAGTTCCAGGACTGGGGACATTCCAGGTCCAACGACATGCACGCCCCGGGCGGCGGCGGATCGCGGACGTGGGCGGATGCGTTCAAGTCCGCGGGCCGGGGAGGACAGCACTACACATAGCGTCACTGTGACGATGTAGCATGAGGGGCACGGTCGACCGGCGGGATGCTGGAGGCCGTGCCCTTCATTCGTCGCTGGGAAGCGACACACCGCCTGGCCGCGTGAGTATCCCGCCCGGGCATTCCCCGTAGGACGATGCCCAGGAGGCACCCCATGCTAGACACCACCGCTGGCCGCGCGATTTTGTCGCCGGAAGATGTAGCCGCATTCCTCGTTCGTCCGGTCGAGGCCGAGTCCCTGCCCGGTCTCGTCGGAACCGTGATCGGCATGTCCGGCAACTCGCTGCGAGCCCCGGCGATCCAGTCCGACCCGGCTGCGCAGTGGGTTCACGAAGGCGCGGAGATCGCGGCCTCGGATGCCGTGTTTGCCGAGGTCAGCGCCCCGGCCCGCAAGGTTGCCGGTCTGAGCATCGTCTCAGCCGAGCTCGCGGCCGACTCCTCGCCGAGCGCCGTCGAGCAGATCGGCAACGGCTTGAAGAGGGACCTGATCAGGCAGCTGAACAAGGCCCTGGTTGGTGCCCTCCCGTCCCCGGCCCCAGTTGGTCTTGGATCGCTGACCGGCGTGACGACCGTCGCCGCGGGCACCGGCTGGACCAGCGCCGATGTGTTCGTCGATGCCGTCGCGGCCGCCGCCAGCGAGGGTGCGACCATCGACAGCTGGATCGTGAGCGCGAGCGACTACGTTTCCTTGAGGAAGATCCGCGTCAGCTCGGGCTCGAATCAGAGCCTCATTACCCCGGACGCGGGCGGCGGCATCACCGTCGAGGGCAGGCCGGTTCACGTGAGCTCGGACCTCGCCCCCGGTGTCGTGTGGGGCATCCCCAAGGATCGCCTGATCCTCGGTTTGAGGGAGGATGCGGAGATCGTGGCCGACAGCAGCGCGTTCTTCTCGAGCGACCGGATCGGCATCCGCGCGACCCTGCGCGCTGCGCTGGTGTACCCGCACGAGGCGGCGCTGATCAAGATCGTGACCACCCCGTGAGCGCCGCCCGCGAGGACCTGTCAGACGTGACCGTGACCGCGCCGAGGGTCTGGCACGGCGGTCGCCTGGTCGAGCGCGGGACCGTGCTCGCTGGGCTCGCCGTCAAGGATGCCGAGGCGCTGGCCGCCGCGGGTGTCGGCACCGTCTACAGGCCCCCGGCCCGGTAGACCACAATCTCCCGGCCGTGCACCTCGCGCGGTAAGCTGGTCGGGAACCGCAGTCCGGGCCGCATACCCGGACACCGCGGGGCGGGTAACTTCTGGCCCGCCGCACCCACCGCCCCCGGTCTCCTCGTGAGGCCGGGGGCGGTGGTCTGTCCCCTCGAGCACCTCGACCTGTGCCACAGGCCCTAGACCCTGCACACCACCACCACCACCACCACCACCACCTGGAGGACCCCATGCCCCGAGCACCACGCCGTTGTTCCTCGTGCGAGACCGAGCTGGTCCGGCCACCTGCGAAATATTGTCCGGGCTGCACCAAGGCCAAGCAGTGGGCCGGGTCGAACCGTGGGCCCGTGACCGCCGGACGACCGTGGCGCAGGGTCCGCGCGGCTGTGCTCGACCGTGACGGGCACCAGTGTGTCCAGTGCAGGTCGACCGAGCACCTGGAGGCCGACCACATCACGCCCGTTGCCAAGGGTGGCACCGATGACCTCGAGAACCTGCGCACCCTGTGCCGCCGCTGTCATCGGAAGGTCACCGCGGCCAAGGGTGGCAGCGCCCCGAGGTCCCGGGCGGTCGACCATGACCTCATCGACATGAGCGAGAGCCGACGCCTGCGCGACCGGTGACGCTGAGCCCCTGACGGCCTCTCGACCTCGCCCCCTCCCTCGGACCCATGGCGCGGACGGGAGGCCGTCAGCGTGGACGCTGGCCGGTGCAGCGAGAGGGGTAGGGGGGAAGGTCCCCGCCCGGGGGCCCTGTACAGCCGACCCGATCTGCGAAATCTGTTTTTTACGGGCTGGGGACATTGATGGTGACACGTCACCTAGGTGTCCCCAGGGGTCGGTTTCGACCCCGTAGACGCCCCTGAGTTCACCTGTACGGGCCGTGGGAATGGTCCAGGTACACCCGGGAGTCGCTGGTCACAGCGGGGAACTGAGCGGGAACCGGCCGAACCCGAGGGGTTCCCGGCGCTCGGGAGCTCCCAGAATCAGCACAGGGTCACGGCTGAGGGTCGCCGGGCGGGGGAGGGTGGACCCCTGGGGTGGGGTGGTCGATCCCACGAAACCGGTACGCGCCTCTGCGGTGGGGAGGATCGTGGTGGGCATGAGAATCGAGATGAGTAAGGACCTGGAGTGGTCCCGGACGTTTGGCTGCTACCACGGGTACGCCCCGTTTCATGTAGTGCTGGCTGCGCTGCACTTGGATCCGGGACAGCACTTCGATGTGTCGGTCGTCGAGCGACTCTCCGGCGAGGAGGGAACCACGTGGCGCTTCGCTTGGCTCCATGAAGGCGTTCTAGGGATCGTCGAGTCGTCCTCTGCCATCGAGGACTGGTCGCGGTCCACAGATGCGAAACTCGCGGATCAGCCGGCGGACACACGGACGCGCCTTGTGCCACTCAAGACGGTCGACACTTTGGACTCGAAGATCACGGACCAGCATTTCGAGCATTGGCATAACCGCCCGCTTCCGGGTGACCAGACGCTTGGCGGAGAGTTTCATTTCCACGCCACCGTCGATCTCTTGACCGGTGACACGAGCGTGTTCCGGTTCCCGCTGGTCCCGCCGACGGGATCCGCGATTGACCACCACCCGACCAAGCAGCGCGACCGTGAGCGCAGCGAGGAGTTCGAGGCCGCGCTGGTGGGGGCTTGGAAAGAAGCATCGAAGTAGGGCGAATCCCCACGGCCCGCCCACGTCGGGAATGGTGACCGACTCCCCACGGATTCCCCACAGGCTGCGGAACGCGGACTAGAAACCCATTCTGAACAGCGCGAACCTAAGCGCCCCCGAGAGGATTCGAACCCCTGACCAGCCGGGTAGAAACCGGATGCTCTATCCACTGAGCTACGGAGGCCTGCGACGCACTCATCGAGCGTCGCCGCGAGAATGGTAGCCGATCCGGGGGTGCGCTGAGCAGGCGCGAATCGGACCGGGGGCGGCGGGGTTCCTACGATGGAGGCCATGACGTCGTCGAAGTCGGCCCCCGCCACCGTCGGGCCGCTCAAAACCCGCAGCGTGGTGCCGGTGGTGATCCTGCTCGCGGTGGTGGCCGCGGCGGTGGTGGTGCCGCTCGCGCGGATGTCCACTGATCTGGCGCTCGAGCTGGTGGGCGTCCCGGATCCGGGCGTGCTCACCACGGCCGGGCTGCCCGCGGTCCGGGCGATCGGCGAGGTGCTGGCGTCGGTGGCGGTGGGGATGGCGATGTTCGCCGCGTTCTTCACCCCGCCGCAGAAGGACAAGACCCTCGACGTGGACGGCTACCGCGCGCAGCAGATCTCCTCCTGGGTCAACATCGCGTGGGCGGTCGCGGCGGCGCTGCTCATCCCGCTGACCCTCTCCGACGTCTCCGGGCGCACGTTCTGGCAGTCCCTGCCGCCGGACCAGTGGCTGGTGGCCATCACCCAGATCGACGTGGCGTCCTCGTGGCGCTGGTCCGCGGTGATCGCCCTGGTGGCGGGGATCGGTCAGCGGCTCACCCTGAGCTGGCGCTGGTCGGTCATCTGGCTGGGCGTCACGGTGCTCTCACTCCTGCCGGTCGCCGCCACGGGCCACTCCTCGGGCAGCACTGCTCACGATCTCGCGACCAACTCGCTGATCATCCACCTGTTCGCCGCCGCGTTCTACGTGGGCGGACTCGTCGCGGTGATCGCCCACACGCTGCGCGGCGGCTCCCGCGTGGCGCTGGCCCTGCGCCGCTATTCGGTGGTGGCCACCGTGGCGATCGTCGCGCTCGGGTTCTCCGGGGTGATCAACGCGGTCGTGCGCCTGCACCCCGCCGACCTGTTCACCTCGACCTACGGGCTGCTGGTCGTGTCCAAGGCGCTGGCCCTGGGCCTGCTCGCGGTGTTCGGGCTGGCGGTCCGCCGCAGGATCATCCGCCGAATCGAGTCCACATCGGCCAACGCCCCGGTGGACCGGGCCGCGCTCCTGCGGATCGTCCTGGTCGAGTCCGTGGTCATGGCGGGCACCCTGGGCCTGGCGGTCTCACTCGGCCGCACCCCGCCGCCGGCGCCGCTCTACGTCCCGACCCGGCAGGAGGCCCTGCTGGGCTTCGAGTTGCCGGGGCCGTTCTCCTTCGAGACGGTGTTCGGTCTGTGGCGCTTCGACCTTGTGTTGGGTCTGGCCTCGGTGATCCTGCTGGGGCTCTACGTGTGGGGGCTGCTCACGTTGCGCCGCCGCGGCGACTCCTGGCCGGTGGGCCGGACCGTGGCGTGGGTGCTCGGCTGCGTGTTCCTCTTCCTCACCACCAGCTCCGGCATGGGGATGTACATGATGGCGGACTTCGCCAGCCACATGGTCGGGCACATGATCGTCTCGATGCTGGTCCCGGTCCTGTTCGCCCTGGGCGGGCCGTTGACGCTGGCGCTGCGCGCACTCCCGGCGGCGGGCCGCGGCAACCCGCCGGGCCCTCGCGAGTGGATCGTCGAGTTCATCAACAACCCGCTCTCCCGATTCCTCACGCACCCGATCGTCGCGTCGGTGCAGTTCGTGGCCGGCTTCTACCTGATCTACTTCGGGGGCTTCTACGAGGCCCTGGCGTCCGAGCACCTCGGTCACATGTTCATGAACGTGCACTTCCTGATCAGCGGTTACCTCTTCTACTGGGTGATCATCGGCGTGGACGCGGCGCCGCGGCAGTTCTCCCCGATGTACAAGCTCATGGTGCTTCTCGGTTCGCTGCCGTTCCACGCGTTCTTCGGGATCATGCTCATGAACTCCAAGACCGTGCTGGCCGAGGGCTGGTACGCAGGGATAGGGCTGCCCTGGATCCCGGATCTCCTGCAGAGCCAACAGGTCGGTGGAGGCGTGGCGTGGGCGGCGGGGGAGATCCCGCTGTTCATCGTCATGCTCGCGCTGGCCTGGCAGTGGTTCCAGACGGACATGCGCGAGGCGCGGCGCTCCGAACGGCAGGCCGAGCGCGACGACGACGCCGAGCTCAAGGCCTATAACGACATGCTGCGCGAGATGTCCGAGTCCGACCGCCGGCACTGAGCCCGCGCACCTCGTCGTCGCCGGTTCGGCCCGTCATCCACACCCCCGTCTCTCTCCACAGGACGGCCACCGCGGGCGGTATAGACCGCGGGGGACGACGACGAGGTGGGGCACTCTCTCCACCACGAGGGGCGACACCAGGTCGGTCCCAGTGTGAGTAGGAGCAGGCCCATGAACGAGACCCAGTCCACCGTCCGCGGAACCGTGATCACCGACCCCACCACCCGCCGGGTCGGTGACGACCAGGTGTTCTCCTTCCGGGTGGCCAGCAACACCCGCTACCAGGACCGCGCCACCGGGGAGTGGAAGACCGGCGGCACCCTGTACTTCTCCGCCAACTGCTGGGGCCGGCTCGGGCAGCGGGCGGCGGGCACCCTCTGCAAGGGCGACGGGATCATCATCCACGGCCGGTTGCTCACCAACGAGTACGAGAAGGACGGCCGGCTCCTCCGGGACCTGGAGATGCGGGTCACCGCCCTCGGGCCCGACCTGTCCCGGATGGACGTGACGGTGCGCCGGGCGACGTCGGACGAGTCGGCGCCCGCGACCGGAGGCGACCATGGCGAGGGACCGGCCGAGGGCCCGGGCGAGCCCCCGGACCCGGAGGAGGTCATGCGCCTGGGATCACAGGACGACGACGGTTCGGAGCCCGCTCAGGACCGCCCGGTCGAGTTCGCGGAGGTGGCGCGGGTCTGATGGACGACGGGGGCTCCGGCCCCGGTGTCGGCAGTGGCACCGGGGCCGTGGGCGGCCACGTAACATGGGGGTCGTGCCCGCGGTGTTCCCGCGGCGATGTGAACGATTTGCGCAGGTGAAAGGGCAGAAGTGGCCGAGTTTATTTACACGATGAAGAAGGTTCGTAAGGCGCACGGGGACAAGGTGATCCTCGACGACGTGACGATGTCCTTCTATCCCGGTGCGAAGATCGGCGTCGTGGGGCCCAACGGCGCCGGCAAGTCCTCGATTCTCAAGATCATGGCCGGTCTCGACCAGCCGTCCAACGGTGAGGCCTTCCTCGACCCCGAGGCCAGCGTCGGCATGCTGCTGCAGGAGCCGGTGCTCGACGAGTCCAAGACCGTCAAGGAGAACGTCGAGGACGGCCTCGGCGAGACCATGGTGCAGATCCGCCGGTACAACGCGGTCGCCGAGGAGATGGCGACCAACTACACCGACGAGCTCATGGAGGAGATGGGCACGCTTCAGGAGGCGCTCGACGCCGTGGACGCCTGGGACGTCGACTCCCAGATCGAGCAGGCGATGGACGCCCTGCGCTGCCCGCCGGGGGACTCGCCCGTCACCCACCTCTCCGGTGGCGAGATGCGTCGCGTCGCGCTGTGCAAGCTGTTGTTGAGCAAGCCCGATCTGCTGCTGCTCGACGAGCCCACAAACCACCTCGACGCCGAGTCGGTGCTGTGGCTCGAGCAGCACCTGGCCGCCTACCCGGGCGCCGTCCTGGCCGTCACACACGACCGGTACTTCCTCGATCACGTGGCGCAGTGGATCTGTGAGGTCGACCGCGGCCAGCTCCACCCCTACGAGGGCAACTACTCCACGTACCTGGAGAAGAAGGCCGAGCGCCTGGAGGTGCAGGGCAAGAAGGACCAGAAGCTGCAGAAGCGCCTCAAGGCCGAGCTCGAGTGGGTCCGCTCCGGCGCCAAGGCCCGGCAGACCAAGTCCAAGGCCCGCCTGGCCAAGTACGAGGAGATGGCGACGGAGGCCGAGAAGCACCGCAAGCTGGACTTCGACGAGATCCAGATCCCCACCCCGCCGCGCCTGGGCAACGTCGTGGTGGACGTGCAGAACCTGGAGAAGGGCTTCGACGGCCGCGTCCTCATCAAGGACCTGTCCTTCACGCTCCCGCGTAACGGCATCGTCGGTGTGATCGGCCCCAACGGTGTCGGTAAGACCACGCTGTTCAAGACCATCGTGGGTCTCGAGGAGCCGGACGCCGGGTCGGTCCGGGTCGGCGACACGGTCAAGCTCAGCTACGTGGACCAGGGGCGCGCGAACATCGACCCCGAGAAGTCGGTGTGGGAGGTCGTCTCCGAGGGTAACGACTTCATCGAGGTCGGCCAGAACGAGATGCCCTCGCGGGCCTATGTGAGCGCCTTCGGCTTCAAGGGCCCGGATCAGCAGAAGAAGTCCGGCGTCCTGTCCGGTGGCGAGCGCAACCGTCTCAACCTGGCGCTCACCCTCAAGGTCGGCGGCAACCTGATCCTGCTGGATGAGCCGACAAACGATCTCGACACCGAGACGCTCGGCAGCCTCGAGAACGCACTCGAGGAGTTCCCCGGTTGTGCCGTGGTCATCTCGCACGACCGCTGGTTCCTCGACCGGACCTGTACCCACATCCTCGCGTGGGAGGGCAACGTCGCCGAGGGCCAGTGGTACTGGTTCGAGGGCAACTTCGAGGGCTACGAGGAGAACAAGATCGGCCGCCTCGGCCCCGACGCTGCGCGCCCGCACCGGGTCACCCACCGCAAGCTCACCAGGGACTGAGCAGATGGGGTCTCTGGTCGAGCCGGCGTCGGGTGCGCGAGGGGCCGTGCACCGGGTCCACATCCCGCTGCGCATCGCCGATTTCGTGGGCATGCACGTCAACAACGTGCGCTTTCAGGAGTACTCCCAGGACGCGCGGTTGATCTGGTTCCGGGAGAAGTTCGGCGTTCCCGGATCCCGTGTGCCGATCTCGTTGGCGCGCTGGATGGAGATCGATTTCCGGCGCACCATCGGGATGGGCGCCACCGAGGTCTGGGTGGATGTCGAGGTACTCCGGGTGGGCCGGACGTCATTCACCATGCGTACCTCGATCGGCTCCGAGACCACCGGTGCGGAGCCGTGCGCGGTCGTGGACACCGTCCTGGTGGTGACGGCGCCGGACGAGACCACGACGCTCGAGATCACCCCCGAGGAGCGCAGCGCGCTGCTCGGTGGCCCGGAGGAGGCGGTATGAGTTCCACGGAAGGCGCGCTGGACGCCGGGACGTTCCGCTGCACCCTGCAGGTGCGGTGGGCGGACTTCGACCAGTACGGGCACGTCAACAACGTCAAGTACATCGAGTACGCGCAGGAAGCCCGCATCCTCTTTGTCCGGAGCAGATTCGGGCCGTTCGGGCTCGGGAACCTGCCGCAGGTCGTGCGCCGGTCGGAGATCGATCACCTCCGGCCCGTCCTGCGGGACTCGACATCGGTCGACATCGAGATCGAGGTGGAGCGTGTCGGGACGACCTCGTACACGATCCGGCAGACGATCTTCGACGCCGCCGGCGAGACCTGCTGCGTACTACGTGTGGTGATGGTCGCCTATGACACCTCCACCTCGACTGCCGTCGAGATCCCGGCCGGGGTGCGGAACGTCCTGGAGGCCGCGACCCAGCGCGCGGCGATCACCGACCAGGGCCCGGCCCGGTGACCGAACAGCTCGTCGTGGAGACCGGGGGACCGCTCGGCGTCTCGGGGGAACCGGGCCGCCAGGTGTTCGTCGCGGCGATGCCCGTCCGCTGGTCGGACCAGGATCTCTACCACCACGTCAATCATGCGCGGATGATCACCCTCATCGAGGAGGCCCGCATCCCGTGGCTCTTCGAGCAGGGCAAGCCGACGGCCACCCTCACCGCCGGCGCGGTGATGACCGATCTCGCCGTGAAGTACCGCGGCCAGATCAAGCACGCTGACGGCCCGATCCGGGTGCGCATGTGGTGCGAGAAGGTCGGCGGGGCCATGTTCGTGGCGAGGCACGAGGTCCGTGGGCGCACCACCCCGGACTCGGCGCCCCCGGCGGTCGACTGCACGGCCACCATCGCGGCGTTCGACCTCGGCACCCAGCGGCCCCGCCGATTCACCCGCCCTGAGCGCGAGCACCTGCTGGAGTTCCACCACGAGGGCCCGGCATGACTCTTCCCTGGGCGGGGGCCGGGCAGATCGCGGTGCCCGATCCCGCCGACCGCGAGGATCTGCGCACTCTCCTGCGCCGGCTGCTGCGGCTCGACGAGGCGACGGTCGTCCGCCTGACCAGCGGGAACGACGGCAGGATGCGGGTGTGGGCCCGGACCCCGTTCGGTGCGCTGGTGGTCCGAGGGCTCGGCGGACACTGCCCCGGCGGCGACGTGGTGTGCGGCGCCGACCACCTGCTCACCCAACTCGACATCCTGCCCCGCGGGGACCGCGACGGCCTGGTCGATCCGGGGATGCCCCTCACCTCGTCCTGGCAGGGGCTGCTCCCGCCGACCGACGGGTTCCAGTGTGTCGAGGACATCCCCGCGCAGATCCTGCTCGACCTCACCGAGTCCGGGCGCGCCGCCGCGCGGGAGAACGCCGGGCCCGCCGGGTTGCCGCCGTCGCTGCTCGACCAGGAGGCGCTCACGGTGCGCGCGGACAGCGAGCACCCGGTGGGCGTGGACATGCGGACCGTGTTCTCCCTGGTGATGTGCGGTTTCGTGCCCGAGCGGGCAGGTCGCACACCGGAGGGTGAACCGGTCCGGGTGAGCGAACGCGGCGCCTGGTTACGGCTGGACGCCCGCTACGGCAGCGTGTTCCGTCGCACTGACGCGCTGACGCTCGAACCGCGGTGACGGCACAGGGTTTCTCCGTCTCCTGGCCCGGCCGGGGGGATCCCGAGGTCGTCGGCGCGCACGGCCCGTCACCGGAGATCGCCGCGATCTTCCGCGATGCCGAGGACCGGGCGACCGGCGCCGTGCTCATCGGCGACGGGGCGCGGATCACCGAGTCCGGTGCCGCCCTGGACGCCGTGGGACTGGCCCCGGCGGGGGCACAATTGGTGTATCTGGACCCGCCCTACAACAGAGGCGGCCGCTTCGACGGCTACCACGACAACATGCCCCGACACGAGTGGCTGGGCTACATCGAGCGGCGCCTGGCCGTGGCGCACGGCCTGCTCGCGGAGACCGGAACGGTCTGGGTGCACCTCGACGACGCCGAGGCGCACCGCGTCCGCTGTCTCCTCGACGACGTCTTCGGCACCGGGGCGTTCATCGCCGATCTGACCGTGGAGAGCAACCCGAAGGGTCGGCAGCTCGACAAGTTCTTCGCCGGATCCCACGACCGGCTCATGGTGTACGCCCGCGACCCCGAGCGGGTGCGACTGGCGGGAGGGGTGGCGTCCGGGGTCGACCCCGCCGACTTCCCGCACACCGCCTCAGACGGCGTGAACTTCCGCCTGCTCCCGTTGCGCAACACCAACAAGCGGTTCAACCCGCGAACCACGCCCACCATGACGTTCCCGCTCTACGGTGATCCGGACACCGGAGCGGTGTCGGTGGAGCCCGCAGACGGACTGACCGAGATCCTGCCGGTGTTCGGCGACCTCAGCCCCGCCGTGTGGCGGTGGTCCCGCGATCGCGCGCAGGAGCGCTGCGATGAACTGGTGTGCCGGGTGGTCAAGGGGCGGGCGGGACGCCGGGTCGACATCTACCAGCGCGACCGGCACGAGGTGGGCCGGATCAAGAAGCTCAAGTCCATCTGGCTGGCCCAGGAGGTCGGGTCCACCGACAGCGCCCGGGCCGAGCTGCGCGCGGCGGGGGTCGACGGGTTCCGCACGCCCAAGCCGGAGGCGCTGATGCGACGGGTGGTGGAGTTGGCGACCGAGCCGGACGATCTGGTGGTGGACCTGTTCGCCGGCTCGGGGACCACGGCGGTGGCGGCCCGCGATCTGGGCCGCCGCTGGGTGGCGGTGGAACGCAACCCCGAGACCGTCCGCAACGTGCTGCTCCCGAGGCTGCGCGCGGGCGACCGGCCGCCGACCGGGTTCGGTCCTACCGGAGTTTGACGCTCCCGCCGTCGACCATCAGCGTCTGCCCGGTCATGTAGGAGGCGTCCTCACTGGCCAGGAACACCGCCACCCGGCCGATGTCACCCTCGGGGTCGCCGAAGCGCCGCATCGGGGTCCCGGCCAACAGCTGCTTCTCGATACCGGGATTCGCCTCGATGTAGGCCTCGACCCCCTCGGTGAGCGCCAGCGGCGAGATCACGTTGACGTTGATCCCATCGCGCGCCCATTCGTTGGCGGCCACCCGGCTGATCGCCCGGATCGCCTCCTTGGCGGCGGCGTACGAACCCTGGGTGGGGCTGCCCTCGATCCCGGCGCCGGAGGCGAAGTTGATCACCGAACCGCCGTTGGCGGACAACTGCGGGTGCGCGGCTTTCATGAGCCAGAAGGTGGGGTAGAAACCGGTGTTGAACGACAGGTCCAGCATGTCCTGGGTGGTCTCGAGCAGCGGCGCCTGCCGGGAGGCGTGGGCATTGTTGACCAGGGCGTCGACCCGCCCGAATGCCTGGACTGCGGTGGAGACGATGCTCTCGGCGTTGGCCTCGACAGAGATGTCCGCGTCCAGGAAACGCACCCGGTCTCCGAGCTCGTCGACGAGCGCTGCGCCGGCCTGGGCGTTGATGTCCACGGCGAGGACGGAGGCGCCCTCCTTGACGAACGCTCGGGTGATGCCTCGGCCGATGCCGCCGGCAGCACCGGTGACGATCGCGACCTTCTCCGTCAGCCTCATGGTTTAATCCCCATTCTTAGTGTGGGCGTAACCATACTGCGGTGTCCGGCGGCAGCACCTCGCCGGTCAGGTTTCCGGAGGTGACAGGACCGGAGGCGAGCAGGACCTCGCCCGCGGGAAGCGGGACTGATCGGCCGGAGGTGTTGAGAGCGCACACCACGCCGTCGTCGCGGCGGAAAGCCAAGCAGCCGGGCGGCGCCCCGTACCACTCGACGGACGCGGTTCGCCGTCCCGGCCACGACCGGCGGATCTCGATCGCCGACCGGTACAGCGACAGCGTGGACTCCACGTCCTCGATCTGGGCCTCGACCGTCCGTGGCCCCCAGGACGCGGGCATCGGCAGCCAGGTGTCTCCGGTCGTCGAGAAGCCGTACGGCGGTTCGGCACCCTCCCAGGGGATCGGTACGCGGCAGTGGTCCCGGCCCGTCTCCGCGTGCCCGGTGCGCTCCCAGGACGGGTCTGTCAGCCGGTCCTGGGGGATCGAGAAGTCGCTCGGCAGGCCCAGTTCGGCTCCGTTGTAGATGAACGCGATCCCCGGCAGCGCCAACTCGACCAGCAGCATGGCGCGGGCCCGGGCGGTGCCGGGGGCGCCGTTGCCGAACCTGGTCACCTCGCGCACCACGTCGTGGTTGGACAGCGCCCAGGTGGGGGTCGAGCCGGCGATGCGGGAGGCCTCGAGGGTGGACTCCACGGCGCTGCGGACGGCGCCGGCCTCGAAGGGGGCGCTGGTGAGCGCGAAGTGGAACGCGAAGTGCAGTTCGTCCGCGGCGACGTACCGCGCGAACCGCTCGACCGGGCCCACCCACACCTCGCCGAACGTGGCCGCGCCCGGGTACTCGTCGACGACCTTCCGGATCCGACGGTGGATGGCGTGGACGCCGGGCCTGTCCCACCGGGCGTCGCTCTGGTCGACGACGAGTTGGGCGATCTCCACGTCGTCGGGCAGGTCGGCCAGGTCTTCGGGTTTGGCCAGGCCGTGCGCCACATCGATCCGGAACCCGTCGACGCCCAGGTCCAGCCAGAAGCGCAGGGTCTCGTCCAGGTCGTCGCCCACGTCGGGGTGCGACCAGTCCAGGTCCGGTTGCTCCGGGGCGAAGAGGTGGAGGTACCACTGCCCGGGGCGGCCGTCCGGCTCGGTGAGGCGGGTCCAGGCGGGCCCGCCGAACACCGACGGCCAGTTGTTGGGCGGTCGCGAGCCGTCCTCGCCGAGCCCGTCGCGGAAGAAGTAGCGCTCCCGCTCGGGGCTACCGGGGCCCGCCTGCGCGGCGGCGGCGAACCACGGGTGCTCGATGCTCGTGTGGTTGGGGACCAGATCCATGATCAGCACCATCCGGGCGGCGTGCAGCACCTCCACCAACCGGCGCAGCGTGGCGACATCGCCGAACAGCGGATCCACGTCCCGCGGGTCCGACACGTCGTAGCCGTGGTCGGCGCCGGGGGAGCGCATGATGGGGGACAGCCAGACCCCGTCCACCCCGAGGAGTTCCAGGTAACCGACGCGGTCGATCACGCCCTGTAGGTCGCCGCACCCGTCGCCGTCGGAGTCGGCGAAGGAGCGGGGATAGATCTGGTACAGGACCATGTCCTCCCACGGCCGCGGCGCGTGGCCAGGTGGCCTCACACATCCTCCGGGGTGTTGACCATCATCGCGGCGGCGCGGGTGAAGTAGTCCACCATCGCCGCCCGGTGCGCGTCGTCCAGCGTCCGGGCGTCGATCGTGTCCAGCGCGGAGAGCATGTGCGTGAGCCAGGCGTCGTGAGCGGCGCGGTCGACCTGGAAGGGGTTGTGGCGCATCCGCAGTCGGGGGTGTCCGCGCTGGTCGGAGTAGGTGGTGGGGCCACCCCAGTACTGCTCGAGGAACATGCGCATGCGGTCCTCGGCCGGGCCCAGGTCCTCCTCCGGGTACAGCGACCGCAGCACCGGGTCGTCGGCGACCCGCAGGTAGAACTCGTGGACCAGCTTGCGGAAAGTCTCCGCCCCGCCGATCTCCTCATAGAAGGTGGTGCTGCTCATGCCCCCCATCATGCCCGCATGCCGTATCGGGGGCGCGCGGCACGTGGTCGGGTGATAACTTCCCGCGGGACCGATGCGGCGCGGGGAAGGCACGGGGGGAGTGGGATTCGTGAACAGACGTCAGGCGTACGTCCTCCTCTCGCTGTTGGCGGTGGTCGCGGTGGTCCTCGCGGTGCTGCTGGGTTATCTCCTGGGCTCGGGCGCTGACCGAGAGGCGGATACGGCGACGAACCCGACCACCTCGTCGTCGTCGGCTCCGACCTCGGCGAGCACCACCAGCCTGACGGTGAGCGAGGACCCCCCGACCTCGGACGCGCAGCCGGCCGAGCCCCCTGCGACCGTCGAGCTACCCGTGCCGCCGGTGGAGACAGTGCGAGCGCAACCGACGTTCGTTCGCTGCGTGACGGGTCTCGCCTCGATGGGGATCTACAGCGATGGCTCCACCCGGCCAGACAACCGGTGCCCCGAGCCGAGGTCATCGCGGGCGGAAGGTGTCTGCGGCGGACTGCACGGCTGGCAGGAGGTTACGCGAGAGGAGTACATCGACCTCTGTGGAACAGTGCCTCCAACCGGCTGAGCCTGGGCGAGTGCGCTTCTGAGCGGCGATAACGCACGAAGTGTTCATCGAGGGTGCATCATCGTTGCAGGCAAGGTTCACGACGGGCCCGGTCGGTCATGGTGCACTGGGCTCGTAGCTGACGAGCGGAGACCGAACATGGGCACAGCAGTGCGCGAGAACTCGGAGTACCGACAACGGGGTTCACGGCCCCCCGCCCTGCTGGAACGCGTCCCGGACCCGCACATCCCGCTGGCGGCGGCGCCCCGGGTACTGCTGCTCAACGCCGGATACGAGGCGCTCACCGCCCTCCCGGCCCGGCGCGCGGTGGTGATGTTGCTCTGCGAGAAGGCCGTCGTCGTTCACGAACATCCCACCGAGGTGCTGGTCCGCTCGGTGGATACGGCCGTACGCGTGCCGTCGGTGATCATGCTCCGTGAGTACGTGCGGATCCCGTACCGGGCGCAGGTGCCCATGACCCGAGCCGCGCTCATGCACCGCGACGGACACCGCTGCGGTTACTGCGGCGCCCGCGCGACCACCGTCGACCACGTGATCCCGCGCAGCCGCGGTGGCGCGCACGCCTGGGAGAACTGCGTGGCCTCCTGCGCCCCGTGCAATCACCGCAAAGCCGACAAGCTGCTCTCCGAGCTGGGGTGGGAACTGCGGGCTCCGCTGGTGGCGCCGAGGGGCCGGACGTGGCGGCTGGTCTCCCAGCTCCGCGAGATCGGCCCCTACTGGGAGGACTACCTGTTCCTCGACGCGGCCTGAGGAGGAGGTCAGCTCAGCGAGAGGCGGTAGATGCCGTCGGTTCCCGAGTCGGCGAAGTACAGGGTGCGCCCGTCGGGAGAGAGTGCCAGTCCGGTCACGCCGTTCTTCCCGGTCTCGAAGACCCGGCCCGCGGTGCCGTCCCACTTGAACTCGAGGATGCGTCCCGAGGCGTTGTCGGCGACGAACCATGACTCGCCGCCGGCGACGAGCCCGGACGGGCGGGCCGCAGAGCCCGGCGCGACCCCCTCCACCGCGATCCCCTCCACCGCGACCCCCTCCGCCGCGATCCCCTCCACCGCGATCTCTTCCACCGTGGCGTCCCAGACGTACGAGTACTCGGCCAGCGTCTCCCGCGGGTGGATCCACCGGTCCCCGGCCGCCTTGATCGCCTCCTGGTTCCCGTGCTCGGCTACCCAGGTCCGCACCGTGTCGGGGTCGTCACCGTCGCCGGGCCCGTCCTCGAGGTGGCTCCAGTCGATCACGCCGGGGCCGTGCTCACCGTGGCCGGCGGGGGAGCCGTTCCAGTTCGAGACCATCACCTCTGTCCGGCCACTGTCCGGTTGGAACCGTCGGACCACGCCCGCGCCGGTGTCGGCGTAGTACACCCACTGCCCGTGCGACATCATCCCGCTGGGTACTCCCTCGACCCGCTGATGTGGCAGATCGATGTACCGCCGGGTGGTGCCGTCGCCGTGGAAGCCGTTGCCCTCCTGGTGGTCGCGGTTGAAGTCGACGCGCGCCACGTGGCCCGGCCCGCTGCACTCACCGTCGCTGTTGCCGACTCCGCAGCCGTCGAGGACGAAGTAGGCGTTGGCGGCGTCGTGGACGATGCCGGTGCTGAGCGGATTGCCGTGCAGCATGTCGAGGTGACTGCCCTGACGGGGCCACGCGCACCTGGCCGTGGACTCCGACCAGTACTCCGGCGGACACTGGTGCTCCGGGATGTCGTCCGGGGGGTCGTGGCTGATGCCCGGCTGCGGCCAGTCGCCCAGGTAGTCCTTGTTCTGTCCGGCCAGCGCGAAGGTATCCGGGGAGAACAGGGACGGCCCCATGAAGTTGTTGTTCCGGAAGTGGGAGTCGCGCTCGGGGTTGAGCTCGAACTCCATGTCACGGACCTCGTTGTTCGAGTCGTTGGATACGGCGAAGAACGTGCCGTCCTCGTCGAAGGCGATCCCGGAGGGGCGAGCGGTGAAGTGTTCGCCATAGCTGTCCTGCAGGCGGCGGGCCGACTCCGGATCCTCGAGGTCGACGACGGTCAGCGAATCGTCCCCCGAGTTGGCCACCCACAGCTCGGTCGTTCCCGGGCGCACCGCCAACGAGCTCGGCCCGTCCAGAAGGTCGCCGACCAGGACCGTCTCCACAACGGTCACGCCCGTCGCCGCACTCGCCGCACCCGCCACCCCTCCGGGGTCGTCGGCGGTGGAGCAGCCGGAGCCGAGGAGAAGGATCGCCGTAGCCGCCACCCCCGTCGCCAGTCGTGTCCGGCGGGAGCGCCGGGCAGGAGTGTCTGGTGGGGTGGTGGTCACGGGGCCTCCCGGCGTCGCCTCCCGCGCGGACCGCGCCGGAACTCGCCGTACATTCTCTCACACGGCTGGTGTGGCTTTGCTTATGCGTCCTGGTCGAGGCGCGACGGAGTTCTCAGCCGGCCTCGGCCATGTCCACGGCTCGAGCCGCGAGCGCCCGGGAGAGGTCCGCGGTCTGCTCGGCGATGATCCGGCGCAGGCCGGCCGGCCGGGAGGAATCCGCGGCCACCGCGTCGAACCGGTCCACGGACTCGGCGTCCACCGCCCACGAGGGGAACAACCCCTCAGCGACGGTCTGGGCCAGGTCCCCGGGCCGCGCGGTCCACAGGGCGGCCACGTTGTCCAGGTAGCGCTCGCACAGGCCGGTGAGCAGGTGCTCCCGGCCGGGGAGATCCACGCCGAGCAGGGTCGCCCGGACGATCGCGTTGCTCGGGGCGTCGGGGCCGCTCGAGAAGAGCAGCTCCTCGGCCTCCTCCTTGGCGTCGACCGTGGGGCGGGAAGCCCGTGCGGTGGCGGCCCGCCGGGCGCCGCCGGCGGTGTCGTCGTCGGCCAGCTCGGCCTCGATCCGGTCCGTCCCCTCGGCGCCGGCCGCCACCAGTGCGGTGAGGACGGTCCAGCGCAGGTCGGTGTCGACGACGAGGCCGGGCAGCCCCGCCTCGTCGGCTCCGGCGTCCAGGAGCAGCTCGAGCACCCGGACCTGTTCCTCGTTGATCGGGCACCCGCACAGCGCGCCGAGGAAGGCCAGTTGATGGTCGGAGCCCGGCTCCGACGCGCGGGCCGCCGTGAGCATCGCGGCGGAGAACTCCGGCCATCCGGTGGCGGCGGCCCAGTCCGGGTCGGCGTACCGGGCCAGGGCGGTCTGGGCCTGGGCCAGGACGCGCTGCACCACCCCGATGTGACGCTCCCGGGGTGCGGCGCGGGAGACCACCTCGACGAACCGGCGGGCCGGGAGACGGGCCTCCCGCGTCATCTCCCACAGCGCGGACCAACACAGGGTGCGGGCGAGAGAATCCGTCACGTCCTCGAGTGAGCTCAGGACCGTGGCGAGCGACCGCTCGTCGAGCCGCACCGAGCAGTAGGTGAGGTCGTCGTCGTTGGGCAGCACCAGGTCGGGGACCGGCTGACCGTCCAGGTCGGGGACGGCCGTCCGCTCGCCCTCCGCGTCGAGCTCAGCCCGCGCGGTACGCACGAGCGCGCCGGCGTCGTCACGGCTGTAGAGGCCCACGGCGAGGCGGTGTGTGCGCAACTCGCCCGCACCCGGGGCGGCGGGTCCCTGCACCACGGTCAGCCCCGAGATCGTCCCGGGGGCGTCGCCGGCCGCATGGTCCCCCGCGCCGCCGGCGGTGTCGAACTCCACCGAGATCGGGTTGATGCCGGTGGTCCGCAGCCACTGGTCGGCCCAACCCGACAGGTCCCGGCCCGAGGCCTTCTCGAGGGCGCCCAGCAGGTCGCCGAACTCGGCGTTGCCGAAGGCGTGGTCGGCGAAGTAGGCGCGCAGCCCGGCCAGGAACGGTTCGCGGCCGACGTAGGCGACCAGCTGCTTGAGCACCCAGGCACCCTTGGCGTAGGTGATGCCGTCGAAGTTGGACTCGACCGTCTCCAGATCCTTCATGTCCGCCGCGACGGGGTGGGTGGAGGGCAGCTGGTCCTGCCGGTAGGCCCAGGACTTCTCCACGTTGGCGAACGTCGTCCACGCGTCGGTGTACTGCGTGGCGTCGACCTGGGCCAGGACCGAGGCGAACGTCGCGAACGACTCGTTGAGCCACAGGTCGTCCCACCAGCGCATGGTCACCAGATCGCCGAACCACATGTGCGCCATCTCGTGCAGGATCGTCTCGTTGCGCCGCTCGTAGCGGTAGCCGGTGACCCGGGAGCGGAAGACGTAGTCCTCGAGGAACGTCACGGCCCCGGCGTTCTCCATGGCCCCGGCGTTGAACTCGGGGACAAAGATCTGGTCGTACTTGCCGAACGCGTACGGCAGGCCGAACTCCCGGTGGTAGAAGCCGAAGCCCTCCTTGGTCTCGGCGAAGAGGCGCTCGGCGTCGAGGTGCTCGGCCAGCGACGCGCGGCACAGCAGGCGCAGCGGGATCGTGCCGTGCTCGTCGGAGTAGGCGTCCTCCACCACGTGGTACGGCCCGGCGATGAGCGCCACCAGGTAGGTCGACATGATCTCGCTGGGTGCGAAGTGGTGCACGACCGCGCCACTGTCGCCGGGGGTCTCCGACGCCAGGGTGTTGGCCACCACCACCCAGTCGGCTGGGGCGGTCACGGTGAGGGTGTAGCGGGCCTTGAGGTCGGGCTGGTCAAAGCAGGCGAACACCCGCTTGGCATCCGCCGTCTCGAACTGGGTGTAGAGGTAGACCTCGCCGTCCACCGGGTCGACCATGCGGTGCAGGCCCTCGCCGGTGGAGGTGTACGCCAGGTCGGCGTCCACGATCAGCTCGTTGGTCGACTGCAGGTCGGTCAGCGTCAGCCCCACCTCGTCGTCGTAGTCCTCTATCCCCAGGTCCCGGCCGTTGAGCGTGGCGGAACGGATCCGGGCCGACCTCAGGTCGATGAACGTCTCGGACCCCGGGCGCGAGCAGGCGAAGCGCACGATCGTCCGGGAGCGGAACGTCCCCGATCCCGGCCCGCCGGAGCCGTCGGTGAGGTCGAGGTCCACCAGGTAGGTGTCCACAGCCAGGAGGTCGGCCCGGGCGGCGGCGTCGGAGCGGGTGAGATTGAGCGAGCGCATCTTCAGAGGTCCTCGGTTCGTGGCGTGACGGTGGTTGTCCCAGTCCTACCACCGGACGCGGGTGGCGGGGCGTGCCCGCGACGAGGAAGATGGCGCTATGACAACTCCCGGTTCCGCCGCCACCCGTTCCGTCGACTTCTGGTTCGACCCCCTGTGCCCCTTCGCGTGGGTCACCAGCCGCTGGATCCTCGAGGTGGAGAAGGTCCGCGAGATCGAGCTGACCTGGAACGTCATGAGCCTGGCGGTCCTCAACGACGGCCGCGACCTGCCCGAGGAGTACATGGAGAAGATGCAGCTCGGCTGGGGCCCGGTCCGCGTGGCGATCGCCGCCGCCCAGCGCCACGGCCAGGAGGTCCTGGGCCGGCTGTACACGGAGCTCGGCACCCGCATCCACGACCAGGGTCGGGGGATCGAGGACCCGGCCGTCATCACCGAGGCGCTGGCGGCGGCCGGCCTGGACGCCGACCTCGCCGCCGCCGCGGGGACCGATGAGTACGACGACGAGCTGCGCAAGTCGCATCACCGCGGCATGGACCCGGTCGGCGACGAGGTCGGGACCCCGGTCGTGCACGTGGACGGCGTGGCGTTCTTCGGGCCCGTCCTGACCCGCATCCCGCGCGGCGAGGACGCGGGCCGGGTGTTCGACGGCGCGGCCCTGCTCGCCGAGTTCCCGTACTTCTTCGAGCTCAAGCGCAGCCGCACCGAGGACCCGCGGTTCGACTGAGGCGATCGGGACGGCCTCCCCGGCTGACTGCGTAACGCCGGTCGACTGACCCGTCGGCGCGGTGGCTCTCAGGCCGCTGCGAGCCGCCGGTACCACGCTGCTCGGCTACACGACCCTGGTCATCGTGAACTGGACGGGGGACAGCGCTTCACCGCCGCCGACGTGACCGCCGTTGTGTCAGTGCTGTCGCCTCGCGACCCAGCAGGGGATCGGAGCAGAGCGTCTCGATGACCTCTTGGCCACGCTTGCCGCCGAGTTTGAGGATCGTCTCCAATAAGAGAATTCTGGAGTCCCCACGCGAGTCGTCGCGCAATAGATTCAGTAGGTCGTCGACGTGCTCAGGAGTCGCTGAGGCAGATAGGGCAACGGCCAGGCCCTCTTCTTCATCACGACCTTCCGCCCGCAGGTAGAGGTCACGCAGACGCTCCCAATACTCGTGCGCTGGCTTCACGGCCATTGCACGTGCCATGCCCTCGAGAACGCGGTCGGGGTATCCGCCGCGCTCGAGATGTTTAATGAGAATGGGAAGCGCGTCAGGATACGGCTCCGAGGTGTTCACCAGGTCCCAGGCTGTCTCGACCTCCACGCCCACACGGCGCAAATCTTCAATGGCCGGTTGCTCAGCTCGACGCCACTCGCGGACGCGGGCCTGCAACTGGGCGTCTCGCTCTGCCTGAGCCCGCTGAAACTCGGGATCCTGCGCCAACTGAGCAACCGCCTCTGCGGCAGTGGTTCCGCCGGTCTTCTTCTTTCCGCCCTTTTCTTGGTTGCCCGTCATGAAATGAATCCTAAGGTCACGTCACCGAGGTCTACGGCCCTCTGCAGCGGGCCGGTCAGATCGTGGAGCTCCGCCAGATCCGCAGACGTGTGCCCGCGACGCCCTCGACGATGATGTCCTTCGGGGTCGACGACTTTTGGCGCAGGCGGCGAGCGGCCGTGTACTCCGGAGAGTCGTACCACCTCTCGGCGGCCGACAGCTCAGCGAAACGCAACAGAGTGACGAAGCCATCCCAGGCCCCTTCAAGAACCCGGGCCGGCGGGTTCTGCACCGAAACCTCGGCTCCGTGCACCCCGAGAGAGGGGGCGAGGAACGGATGTCCGAGCCCAATTCGGGCGCGAACTGCAGATCGGCGCCGCACGAGGACGTACGCGGGGGCAGCCATTTGTCGAACATGGCAACCGGACGCTGGCACCGGGGCCGCCAACGAGGGGACAGAGCGAGGGGACAGGGCGAGGGGATGTTCGGGCCCACGTGGCAGAATCGCCGCCATGCGCATCTACCTGGGGGCGGACCACGCCGGCTTCGAGACCAAGAACATCATCGCCGAGCATCTGAAGGCCTCCGGCCACGAGGTGATCGACTGCGGCGCCCACACCTACGACGCGGAGGACGACTACCCGGCCTTCTGCATCGACGCGGCCCGCAAGGTCGTCGCGGACCCGGGCAGCCTCGGCATCGTGTTGGGCGGTTCGGGCAACGGCGAGCAGATCGCCGCCAACAAGGTGCCCGGCGCCCGATGCGCGCTGGCGTGGAGCCCCGAGACCGCCCGCCTGGCCCGCGAGCACAACAACGCCCAGCTGATCGGCATCGGTGGGCGCATGCACTCGCAGTCCGAGGCGCTTGCGATCGTCGACGCGTTCCTGGACCAGAGCTGGTCCGAGGCGGAGCGGCATCAGCGGCGCATCGACATCCTCGCCGAGTACGAGCGCACCCACGAGGCTCCCGCCGTCCCCGGCGCGTGAGAGCCACGGGCGCTTGAGTTCCCGTGCCTGAGGGGCACACCCTCCACCGGCTGGCCCGCCTGCACACCGAGTATTTTGCAGGCGGGCCCGTCCGTGTCTCCAGCCCACAGGGGCGGTTCGCGGACCACGTCGTCGTCGACGGTCGGTACTTCAGCCACGCCACGGCCGTCGGCAAGCACCTCTTCCACCACTACGAGGGCGGACTGGCCGTCCACGTCCACCTGGGTCTCTACGGGTTCTTTGACACCTACCTCGCGGACGAGGGACAGGAGCCGCCGGCGCCGGTCGGCCAGGTGCGGATGCGCGTCGGGGCTGCGCGCGTCGGGGCCGCGCGTGTCGGTTCCGCGCGTGGCGGGGAAGGGCAGGCCGGGGAAGCGCAGGCCGGGGGAACCCGAGTCGGCGGAGCGGCGGCCTACGGGCCGGTCCACTACGTGGACCTGCGCGGACCCACCAGGTGCGAGGTCCTCGACGACGACGGCGTGGCCGAGGTGCACGCGCGACTGGGCCCCGACCCGCTGGACCCGGGCGCCGACCCCGACCGGGCATGGGCCCGGATCTCCCGCAGCGCCCGCTCGATCGCCGCGCTGCTCATGGATCAGAAGGTGCTGGCCGGGGTGGGCAACGTCTACCGGGCCGAGGTGCTCTTCCGGGCCGGCCTCGACCCGTTCCGGCCGGGCGTGGAGCTGGACCGCGCGGAGTTCGACCGCATCTGGGCCGACCTCGTGGCACTGATGAAGGTCGGGGCGGACGCCGGGGGGATCGTGACGATCCGGCCCGAGCACGACCACGGCGACGTGCCCAGGCGGGGCTCGGACCGTCCCCGCAATTACGTGTACCAACGCGACGGATGGGCGTGCCGGGTGTGCGGAGACGAGATCCGGCTGCAGACGATGGAGGCACGCACCCTGTTCTGGTGCCCGACGTGCCAGGCGGGGCGCCTGCGGCGCTGACCGGAAGCGATGAACCGAAGTCCCGGCCGCGCCCCGCAGAGTTCGATCTCACTTACCGCTCGAGTGGGGCATGTCCGCCCCGACCGTGGGTCACAGGACGCAGCCGCACACAGACATGGCGTCTCGCGTGCACCGAAGTCCAGGCGGGAAGCCAGGTCCAGGAGCGGCTGCGATCCGACCGGTCAAGCGGGTGAGCGAGACGCCATCCGCACGAGCGCCTGCGAACCGGACGCTGTTTAACCGGACGCTGTTAAGCGCGAGCGGCACCCGAGGGGACAGGCGCCGAATGGGAGATCCCCGCCTCGTCGGTGGGTGACGGGGCGGGGGACTCGAGTGGAGCGGGCGACGGGAATCGAACCCGCGTAGCCTGCTTGGAAGGCAGGGGCTTTACCATTAAGCTACGCCCGCATCGGCGGCTGACCTGGGATTACTCCCACATCTTGCTCGCGCTGTAGCCACACTACCGGACCACTCCGGCGCCCCCAACTCCCGGCCCGTGAACTCGGAATCTGCTGGGACAGGGCGCTGTCGTACACTGGGCGAGTTGGTTTGGCGGCTCGGCAGATTTTCCGCGCACGGCGCGGGATGGTCGGCCGCGCGACTCACCGGGATGTGGCGCAGCTTGGTAGCGCATCCGCTTTGGGAGCGGAGGGTCGCAGGTTCGAATCCTGTCATCCCGACCAGCGGAGCCCGAAAACACAAACCCCACACGAACTTCCCTAGGAGATCATCACCGTGAAGAGCACTGTCGAGCAGCTGAATCCGACCCGGGTCAAGGTCACGGTGGAGGTGCCGTTCGCGGAGCTCGAGCCGGACTTCGCCAAGGCCTACAAGTCCCTCGCGGGCCAGGTCAACATCGCCGGCTTCCGTCCGGGCAAGGCCCCGGCCAAGCTCCTCGAGTCGCGGATCGGCCGCCCGGCCGTTCTCGAGCAGGTCGTCAACGACATGATCCCGGCGCGTTACAGCCAGGCCGTCGACGAGCACGACCTCAAGGTCCTCGCGCAGCCGGACATCGAGGTCACCAAGCTCGAGGACGGTGAGCTCGTGGAGTTCACCGCCGAGGTGGACGTGCGCCCCGAGATCACCCTCCCGACCTACTCCGACCTGTCGGTGACCGTCGAGGTCCCCGCGACCGACGACGCCGCGGTCGACGCCGAGCTGGACAACCTCCGCGCCCGCTTCGGCACCCTCAAGGGCGTCGACCGCGGGGCCCAGAAGGGTGACTTCCTCTCCGTGGACCTCGCCGCCACCGTCGACGGCGAGCCCGTCGAGGAGGCCTCGACCGAAGGCCTGTCCTACGAGCTCGGCTCGGGCACCCTCGTCGAGGGCCTGGACGACGCGGCCGAGGGCCTCAAGACCGGCGAGTCCAAGGAGTTCACCTCGTCCCTCGTCGCCGGCGATCACGCGGGCAAGGAGGCGATCATCACGGTGACCGTCCAGTCCGTCAAGGAGCGCGAGCTGCCCGACGCCGACGACGAGTTCGCCCAGATGGCCAGCGAGTTCGACACTCTCGACGAGCTGAAGACCGACCTCGCGGAGAAGGTCGCACAGCAGGCCAAGGCCGGCCTCGCGGGCGAGATCCGCGACAAGGTCCTCGAGGCCCTTCTCGAGGCCGCCGACGTCCCGACCCCCGAGAACATCGTCGATTCCGAGGCCCACCAGCAGCTGCACTCGATTTTCGGTGATGCCGCGCACGATGACGACATGATCAACTCCATGCTCGAGGCGGAGGGCACAGACCGCGAGACCTTCGAGGCTGAGACCCGCGAGGGCGCCGCCCGCGCCATCCGCAGCCAGTTCCTGCTGGACGCCGTGGCCGAGCAGGCCTCCACCGACGTCTCGCAGGAGGAGCTCTCGCAGCACATCATGTTCCAGGCCCAGCGCTACGGCATGGACCCCAACCAGTTCGTGCAGCAGATCCAGCAGGCCGGCCAGCTCGGGTCCCTGTTCTCGGATGTCCGCCGCTCCAAGGCGCTGGCCGACGTGATCGCCCAGGTGACCATCAAGGACACCGACGGCAACACGATCGACACCACCGAGTTCTTCGGTTCACGTGAGGACCAGAGCGCCGACTCCGTCGAGGCCGCCGACTCCGCCGACGCCATCGAGGCGGACGCGGAGAACACCGACGAGAAGGCCGCCGACGCCTGATCGCCACCACCTGATCGACCTCCGGGGGCCGGGGACCACCACGTGTGGTCACCGGCCCCCGTTTGTGGGTATGGACGTCGGGCTGGACGTCGGCGTTCCACGGCCGCCGTCCGGGTGGGGCACACCGACGCTGACAGCGAACATACGCCCCGCCGGGACGGTTCCGTCGTGGCCGTTGGTTACTGTCTGACGTAACGGAAACCCGGCCGCCGGACGGTCGGGCGCCGCGTGAGCGGCGAGACGATGAGCGAAGGTAGGTTCCCCGTGGCCCAGAACGGTTCAGTGGCACAGCCCAGTTCGACGCAGCCCGCCCTCAACTCGCCCGGATCGCACGGGCTGACGCTGGGAGACTCGGTCTACGAGCGTCTCCTGCAGGAGCGGATCATCTTCCTGGGCTCCCAGGTGGACGACGACATCTCCAACCGCCTGTGCGCGCAGATCCTCCTGCTCGCGGCGGAGGATCCCACCCGCGACATCGCGATGTACATCAACTCGCCCGGCGGTTCGGTGACGGCCGGGATGGCCATCTACGACACGATGCAGTTCGTGGAGTGCGACGTGGCCACCTACGGCATGGGCCTGGCGGCGTCGATGGGCCAGTTCCTGCTGACCGCCGGCACCAAGGGCAAGCGCTACGCCCTGCCGCACGCCAAGATCATGATGCACCAGCCGTCGGCCGGTGTCGGTGGTTCCGCCGCCGACATCGCCATCCAGGCCGAGCAGTACGCCGCCACCAAGCGGGAGATGGCCGAGCTCATCGCCCAGCACACCGGGCAGACCTTCGAGCAGGTCACCGAGGACTCGGACCGCGACCGCTGGTTCACCGCGGAGGCGGCCAAGGAGTACGGCTTCGTGGACCACGTGATCGCGCGCGCGGCCCAGACCGGCGGAACCTCGCCGTCGTGATCATCGAACCCGTTGCCCACGGGAGCGCTCCCGCAGCCCAGCCCGCCCCGAACACCACCACGGAGTCACCGATGACCTCACTGCCGACCTCCCGATACATCCTCCCGTCCTTCGTCGAGCACTCGAGCTACGGCGTCAAGGAGTCCAACCCGTACAACAAGCTGTTCGAAGAACGCATCATCTTCCTGGGCACCCAGGTCGACGACGCCTCGGCGAACGACATCATGGCCCAGCTCCTCGTGCTCGAGGGCCAGGACCCGGACCGCGACATCACCATGTACATCAACTCGCCCGGTGGCTCGTTCACCTCGCTCATGGCGATCTACGACACGATGCAGTACGTCCGTCCCGACGTCTCGACGGTGTGCCTGGGTCAGGCCGCCTCGGCCGCCGCGATCCTGCTCGCCGCCGGCACCCCGGGCAAGCGGGCCGCGCTGCCCAACGCCCGCATCCTCATCCACCAGCCCTCCACCGGGGGCTTCCAGGGCCAGGTCTCCGACCTGGAGATCCAGGCCGCCGAGATCGAGCGCATGCGTCGGCTCATGGAGTCCACCCTCGCGCAACACTCGGGCCGGACCGCCGAGCAGGTCCGCGACGACACCGACCGCGACAAGATCCTCACGGCCGCGGAGGCCAAGGACTACGGGATCATCGACACCGTGTTCGACTACCGCAAGCTGTCGACGGGCAAGTGACGCCCGGGCGGCGCGCCACTGCGGGTGGTGGCGCGCCGTCGGGTCCAATGAACTGACCGCGCGGGGGTCGAGGTATCCGGCCCTTCCCGCGTACCGTCGACTACGGGGTGTGACCCCGAACCCCTGGAATGCGAGGACGTAGAACTCATGGCACGTGTTGGCGAGAGCGGCGACCTGTTGAAGTGCTCCTTCTGTGGGAAGAGCCAGAAGCAGGTCAAGAAGCTGATCGCCGGTCCCGGGGTCTACATCTGTGACGAGTGCATCGAGCTGTGCAACGAGATCATCGAGTCCGAGGTCGACGATTCCCAGAACTCGGCGCTCGAGGAACTGCCCAAGCCGACGGAGATCCATGCCTTCCTCGACAGCTACGTGGTGGGGCAGGACGACGCCAAGCGGACGCTGGCCGTCGCGGTCTACAACCACTACAAGCGCATCCGGGTGGGCGCCCAGCTCGGCCGGGGCGACGGTGTGGAGCTGGCCAAGTCCAACATCCTCATGCTGGGACCGACGGGCTGTGGCAAGACCTACCTCGCCCAGACACTCGCCAAGATGCTCAACGTGCCGTTCGCCATCGCGGACGCCACCGCGCTGACCGAGGCCGGTTACGTGGGCGAGGACGTGGAGAACATCCTCCTCAAGCTCATCCAGGCCGCGGACTACGACACCAAGCGCGCCGAGATGGGCATCATCTACATCGACGAGGTCGACAAGATCGCCCGCAAGTCGGAGAACCCGTCGATCACCCGCGATGTGTCCGGCGAGGGGGTCCAGCAGGCGCTGCTCAAGATCCTCGAGGGCACGCAGGCGTCGGTTCCCCCGCAGGGCGGCCGCAAGCATCCGCACCAGGAGTTCATCCAGATCGACACGTCCAACGTGTTGTTCATCGTGGCCGGGGCGTTCCAGGGTCTGGAGAAGATCGTGGGCGACCGCGTGGGCCGCAAGGGTATGGGGTTCGGCGCCGAGGTGGCGAGCAAGAAGGACATCGACACCATGGACAACTTCGCCCAGGTCATGCCGGAGGATCTGGTCAAGTTCGGGCTCATCCCCGAGTTCATCGGCCGTCTCCCCGTCTTGGCATCGGTGACGAGTCTGGACCGTGAGGCACTGGTGAACATCCTCAGCGAGCCCAAGAACGCGCTGGTCAAGCAGTATGCCCGCCTGTTCGAGATGGACGGGGTCGAGCTGGAGTTCACCGACGATGCTCTGGAGTCGGTGGCCGACCAGGCGATCCTGCGCGGCACCGGTGCCCGCGGCCTCCGCGCCATCATGGAGGAAGTCCTCCTGCCGGTCATGTACGACATCCCCGGTCGCGACGACGTGGCCCGCGTGGTCGTCACCGGCGAGACGGTGCGGGACAACGTCCTGCCGACCATCGTCCCGTTCTCGGACGAGGAGCCGCGGGAGAAGTCCGCTTAGGTCGGGCTGGCCGGGCCCGGCTTGGGCTCTGTGCCCGGCGCACGATCGGCACGACTGAAGGGGCGTCCCCGATGGGGGCGCCCCTTCAGTCGTGTCAGCCGATGGTCGGTGTCAACCAGTGTCCGTGACCGCCGACCGTCCGTGTCAACGTGTCAGCTCAGGGTCCGCCGCTCCAGCAGGGCCGAGACGGCCAGTCCGAGGACGATTCCCCAGAACGGCGCGGAGATCCCGACCAGGGACACGTCGGCCACGGTCACCAGCAGGCACACGAGAGGGCCCAGGGCCCGGTCGGTGCGGAACGCCGTGACGAACGACGACTGCAACGGCGCGAGCATCGCCAGACCCCCCAACGCGGCGATGAACGCGGCGGGGGTCCCCAGGATGAGCCCGACGAACGCCGGGGAGAGCACGCCCACGATCAGCGCCAGACCGCCGTTACCGATCGCCGCCGCGTAGTGCCGGCGGGGCTCGCCGGACGAGACGATCAGGGCGTTTGTTGGACCCGTCAGGCAGGTGGACACCGCGCCGATCGCCGAGACGAGCAGCGACCAGACCCCGCACGCCACCGCGCTCGCGTTCACCGGCGGGTGGTGTCCCTTCGCGCGGAGCACCGCCACCCCCTGACCGTTCTGCACGACGAGCACGGTGATGGCGAGGGGGACGACCAGCTCCGAGAGGCTGCGGAGGGTGAACTCCGGAGCCTGCAGCATCGGTGCGGCCAGGAGCCCGTCGTCGAGGATGCCCCGCGACAGCCCGCCGTCGATCACCACCGCGATGATCCCCACCACCATCGCCGCGAGGATGGGCGGGACGACGCGGGAGACCCGGGGGAGCGCGCCGACGGCGAGGAATGCCAGCGCCATCGGCAGTGCGACGGCCACGGACGACCACACCGCGTCGACCAGGCCCAGCCCGAAACGGAGGAACACCCCGGCGACCATCGCCATGATGATCGGCATCGGGATCCAGTCCATGATGCGGCGGGCGAGTCCGCTCAGGCCGACCAGGAGGATGACCACTCCCGTGATCACATAGGCGCCGAGCACCTCGGACCAGCGCAGGTGCTCGAGTGAATTGCCCACGATCACCGTGCCGGGGATGGTCCAGAAGAAGGCCAGCGGCGTGCGGTAGGTCCAGCTCAAGATGATCGTGAGGAGGCCGTTGGCAAAGAAGACGCCGAAGATCCACGAGGACAGCTGGGCGGGGGTCAGGTTGCCCTGCGCGCCGGCGGCGAGGATGACGGCGACGGGGCCGGTCGCCGAGAAGATGAGCGCGATGAGGGCGTTGGCGAACTCGCGCGGTCCGAGATCGGCGAGCACCTGCCTGGGCGAGGGCCGACGATGGTGGGGGAGCTCGACAGGAAGCAGGGCGGCGGTCCGGAACGGGTGCGGCGCCGGGGCCTGCCCGTCCCGGACCCGGCCGTCCGTCGGGGTGCTCTCGGTGGTCATGGGACTCCTTGGTCGCCCGGTTCGGGTCCGAACGGTCGGCTGGACCGCGCGACGTGGGCAGCCAGTTCGGTGCGGCCGCTGATCCCGAGCTTCGAGTAGATGCGGGTGAGGTGGTACTGAACGGTCTTGACGCTGAGGAACAACTCCTCGGCGGACTGGGCGTTGGTGCGACCCGCGGCGACGAGGGTGGCCACCGCTCGCTCCTGGGGGGTGAGGGTGGAGTTCCCGACGCTGCGGGCCACGTCGACGCCCCCGGCGCGGCGTTCCCGATCGCACCGCTCGACGTAGGCGCGGGCGCCGAGCTGCTCGTAGAGGTCGCGGGCCGTTCCCAGCGCGAGGTGGGCTTCGCGGCGGCGCCCCGCCCGGCGCAGGGTCTGGCCGAACGCGAAGTGGAGCTGCGCCGAGTAGTAGGGCATCGCCAATCCGTCCAGGTACTCCAGACTGCGGTGGAAGATGCGGGTGCACTCGTCGATGTCCCCGCGGACGGCGGCGATCCGGGACCGGACAGCGCCGAGCCGGGCCAGCGTGGACCTGTGCCCGAGTTCCAGAGCCCGCGCCTCAGGGGGGCCGATCAGAGCTTCGGTGTCCTCGAGTCGGCCGGCCAGGACGAGGGAGTGGGCGTAGAGGTCGTGCCACGGCCAGAACCCGGGTTGATCGATGTCGACCCGCAGCGACAGGGAGTGCAGGGGTTCTGCCGCCCGACGTACCGAGGTGTGATCGGCGGCGGCCGCAGCGACCTGCATGCGCGCCATCGCGGAGGGGATGATCTGCACGGGGTAGGCGTCGCCGGAGGTGGTGAAGTGCCGCATGTGGGCGGCCGCTCCGATGTGGTCTCCGCGCATGGACCTGATGACGGCGCCGGACCAGTGGATCACCGGGGCCAGGAGGTCGAGTTCGAGGTCGTCGAGCCGGCGGGCCGCGGTGTCCACGACGCGCAGGGCGTCGTCCCAGTCGCCGCGTAGCAGGTGGGTGCGCGCGAGCCAGGCCTGCGACCACAGCGAGATCCGCGCCGAGCCGGAGACATCGGCGGTGGGAACGGCGGAGCCGAGGCGCCGGCGGGCAGTCTCGAGGTCGTCGTGGGCGAGGGCGATCCACCCCGAGGACATCTCGAAGCGCTGGGCCACCGCCGGCGCGAGCGCCCCGAGCCGATCCTCGTCGGCCGCGCCGGATCCCGCTTCCGCGTCGATGGCCTGTCCGAGGAGCGTGACGGCCCGGGCCTCCTCGACCTCCGGTTGGTCGGGTTGCGCGCTGCTGATGACCTTTCCGGCCCAGTACCGCAACCGGTCGGGCCGCCACCCGCAGAGCGAGTGCACGACGAACTTCTGCGCGAGGGCGACCGGGTCCGGGGCGGGGGCGCCGGAGTCCGCCGGTGCGCTCGACTCGAGGGCCCGCCGCAAGAGTGCCTCGGCTTCGGTCGCGTGTCCGAGGTGCATCGCGAGCGACCCGAGGACCGCGTCGCGCCGAGGGTCGGGCCGCACGCGGTCCAGGGCGTGGGAGAGCGCGGCGGCCTCGCTTATCCGTCCGGCTCCGAGCAGGGCGTCGATGCCGTCGATGTGCAGTCCACGGGCCTCCTCCGGGTCGGGGGTGAGTGCGGCCGCCGTGAGGTAGGCGTGGCCGGCGGCGCTCCAGTGCCCGGACCTGGCGTGCTCGAGCGCGCGGTCCCGCAACGTCCGGCAGAGTTCGGGATCTGGCCCGGTGGAGGTGGCGGCCAGGTGGTCGAGCGCGGCGTCGGGATCCTGTTCCCGGGCGAGCCGGGCTGCGGCGGTGTGCAGCGAGATCAACTCGCGGGGCGGGATACCGCGCAGGACGGCGGTGCGGACGAGCGGGGATCGGAACGTGAGACTGGCCGCGCCGGGGGAGAGGTCCACCCGGAGGATCCCGGCCCGGTGCGCGGCATCGAGGGCCGCCAGGACCCGCCCGTCCACGCCGGCCGTCTGCTCCCGGGTGGCGGCGAGGGTGGCCAGCGACTCCAGCAGGACGGGGGAGGGCAGCACGGCGGCGGTTTCGATGATCGATCGGTCCCCGGGATCGAGTTCCGACAGCAGTGCCGCGGTCTCCAGTTCGACCGAGGCCGGTAGGGGTGGCGGCGAGAACGGGCTGGCCCACCAGGAGTCGGCCGCCTCGTCGACGACCGCGGTCACCGCGCCGGTATCGCCTCCCGTGTAGTCCTGGATCCGGCGGGCGGGCGGCGGCGGACGGCTCCCGGCCGGTGCGCGCGGCCGCGAGCGCCCGGATCTCGGAGTGGTCGAGCGCGCCCAGGCGCACGGTCTCCCGGGAGAGGACAGCGCACAGGTCGGCGGACTGTCCGATCGAGGGGCTCCGGGCGGTGAGGATGAGGAGGACGGATCCGTCCACGGAGGACTCGAGCGCGGACCCGAGCGCCCTCAGCGAGTCCGGGTCGGCGTGGTCTGCGTCGTCGATCACGATGATCGTCCCCGGGCCCGCGGACCCGATCGCGGTGGCGAGGGCCTCGACGACCTGCGCCGTCGACCGCCCGGTGGGCGCGGTGCCGGGGTCCTCCCCGGCGGCGTCCCCGTCGGCCTCCATATCGGCCTCCACGCTGAGGTCCGCGCTGGTCGTCGGGCCGCGCGCTGGAGCAACTCCGGTGGTGGGGCGGGGAAGCCGCTGCAGGATCCGATCCGCGGTCACCCAGGGGACTTCCTGCTCCCACGGCAACGCCCTGGTCAGGACCGCGGTGACGCCGGTGGTCCCGGTGAGCACGGTGTCGACGAGGTGGCTCTTGCCCCCACCGTCCGGGGCGGTCACCAGAACCACCGACGACCCCCGGGCCACCACCGCGCTGTGGATATGCCGGAGTCTCTCGGCTGCGCGGTGGTGACCGTGGCGGTGGAGCTGGGTGGGCATCTCGGTCATTCCCTCAGCGTAGGTCTGCCCCGGGGGTCTTGACCGGTTCCGGCGAACCGCCGGCCTGGTCGTCGCGCCCGGCGCCGAGCACGGTGTCCGGGACCTGGGCGACCAGGCCCGGAGAGCGGGGCACCGCGAGGGTGATCAGGGCTCCTGCGAGCGCCACACCCGCGAAGACGAGGAAGGAGGTCTCGGCCTGGAGGCCGGCGGCGACGAGGAGTCCGCCGATGACAGGACCGAGGATCCCCCCGAGACGTCCGAAACCTGCACACCACGCCACACCCGCGGCGCGAGAGCCGGTCTCGTAGTAGTTCGAGACGAAGCCGTATACGAGCACCTGCGTACCGATGGTGCCCATGCCGGCCGCCGCGACGAGGAGGATCATCAGCGCGAACGGCGGGGACAGGGTCACCGCTACCAGCGCGAGCGTGGCCAGGACGAACGAGCACGCCACGATGACGCGCGGGCCGTGCTTGTCGGCCAACCGCGACGCGGCGAGCCCGCCGAGGATGGCGCCGCCGTTGAGCACGAGGAGGAAACCCAGCGAGCTCTTGGCGTTGATGCCGTAGCTCTCCATGATGGTCGGGAGCCACGTGTTGAGGCCGTAGGTGAGCAGGAGTCCGGCGAAGCTCATGAACCCGAGCAGGAGCGTGCCCAGCCGGTAGGCGGGGGTGAGCAGTCCGGCGAATCCGGTGGGCGCGGCAGCCGTTGCGACGGAGTCGGCAGTGGTGTCAGCAGCGGGGGCGGCGGGGGGGTCGATGAAGGCGGCGGTGGGCAGCCCCCGGGCGTAACACAGGGCGACGGCCTCGTCGGTCCGGCCGCGAGAGGAGAGCCAGCGGGGGGACTCGGGCAGCGCGTACCAGGCGTAGGGCAGAACGATGAGGATGGGCAGCGCGCCGATGAGGAACAGTCCCCGCCAGCCGATGTGCTCGCGCAGCACCATGGCGAGGGCGGAGGCGAGGACGCCACCGGCGGGGATTCCGCTGTAGACCACCGCGTTGAAGAGGTTCCGCTTTCCGGCCGGGGCGAACTCGGCGATGATCGCCCCGCCCGTGGCGACGATCGCGCCGATCCCGAGCCCGGTGAGCAACCGCAGGATGCCGAACGTGGTGATGTTGGTCGCGAAGGAGGTGGCGGCCATGCCGATCGAGAACCAGGCGATCGCGCCGAGCATGATCCTCCGGCGGCCGAGGCGGTCACCCACGGCGCCCGCGCTCAGCGCTCCGATCATGACGCCGACCAGGGCGTAGGAACCCAATGCTCCGGCCTGCGCGGCGCCGAGGGGACCGATCTGACTCGGGTCCGCCATGAGCGAGGGCAGGATCGCTCCGTAGACCACGAGGTCGTAGCCGTCGAAGAGGATGGCCAGCGCGACCACGGCGAGCACGCCGTAGACGGTGCGCTTATGTGCTGGGGACTCCCAGACGTCTACTTCTGGTGCGGTTTTCTCGGTCACGGTGGACCTTTCGAGTATCGGTGAGATGGGTGAGGCGGAGCGATCGAGCGTGAGAGGATGCGCGGCGCCGCGGAGTGCGGCGCCGCGGGACGGCGGCTGGGGAGCCGGGATGCGGGAGCCGGGAATCGCGGCGGGAGGAGGGAGGAGCGAGAAGTGGCGGGACGGGCGATCAGCCCTGGTCGCCGCCGGCGACGGGCAGGACCGACCCGGTGACGTAGGACGCCTCTGGGGAGGCGAGGAAGCAGATCGGGGCGGCCTGCTCGTGGAGCGTGCCGTAGCGGCCGAGCGCGGTGGAGTCGACGGTCTGGTCCACGATCTGCTGGTACCAGCGCTTCTCGTCGTCGGTCTGCGCGTCACCGCCGCGGGAGATGCGCCGCTCCGGGGCGAGCGTGCCACCGGGGGCGGTGGCCACCACGCGGATCCCGTGCGGAGCCGCCTCCAGCGCGAGCGCGGAGGTCAGGCCGTTGACCCCGCCCTTGGAGGCGGCGTAGGGGACGCGGTTGACGCCGCGAGTGGCCACTGACGACACGTTGACGATGGTGCCCGCGTCTCGGGCGACCATCGACGGCAGGACCGCCCGGCACATCCACAACGTGGGGAACAGGGACCGGCGCACCTCCTTCTCGATCTGCTCCGGCGAGTACTCGTGGTACGGCCGGGCCCAGATCGTGCCGCCGACGTTGTTGATCAACACGTCGATCCGGCCGTGAGCCTCCAGCGCGGCGTCCGCCGCGGCCTGCGCACCCTCGAAGGTCTCGAGGTCGGCGACCACCGGGGTGACCCGGTCGCCGTCCGGGGACACCGCGCTGAGCTCGCTGGCGACCGTGGTGATCAGGTCCGCGCGGTCGACGGCGGTGACGAGCCCGCCCTCCCGGACGACCCGGTCCGCGACCGCCCGGCCGATTCCCTGGACCGCGCCGGTGATCAGGACGGACAGTCCGGCGAAGCGCCCGGGGGACAGGACGGGAGGGACCGAGTCGTGGTCACCGACCGGGGCGCTCATGACGCCGCCCCGGCGGTGTCGGCGGCCTTGGCGGCGAGCGCGGCCCGCATGGTCGCCTTGGCGTGCTCGGTGTGGCGCCGGATCAGGTAGCGCGCGGCGTCGCGGTCGGAGTTCTCGAACGCGGCGACGATCTCGAGGTGCTCCGGCACGATCTCCTCCGACACCCACCGGGCGTCCGGGAGCACGCTGTTCATCACCTGCGTGACCTCCAGCATCCGGTAGGCCTGCAGCAGCGCGTCGTTACCCGTGCAACGGAAGAGGTACTCGTGGAACTGGGCGTTGGCGGCGGTGAAGCGCTCAGGGTCGAGGAAGTGGTCGCCCTCGATGTACTGGTTGGCGGACTCGGCCAGCATCCGGAACTCCGCCAGGCGGGCGGCGTCGAGCCTGCCCATGGTGAGCTCGATGGATCCGAGCTCGAGCGCCATCCGGGCGTCGAACTGGGCGTCCGAATTGGCGATCCCCGGATGCACCTCGCCGCTGACCACGCCGGTCGAGGCCGTGATGGTCTCCGACCGCTCGCCCCCGGACAGTGACAGCGTCGACGAGGTCGTCCCGCCGGCGGTGGTCGTGGTGGTCGGCCGCACGGTGACCGGAGGCGGGATGTAACCCACGGGACGGGCGGCGATCGGGGCCGTCGTCTCCTGGGCGGAGGAGGCCGGCGAGGTGTCGGCACCGGGCCCCCGTGGGACGCGGGGCTCGAACCCGACGGGTCGGGCGGCGATGGCCGCCTGCTTTGCGGCCGCCTCACCCGAGGCCGCAGCGGGGGCGTGGTGCAGCCCCGGCGCCGGCGGACGGTAACCGAGGGGCCGAGCGGCGATACCGCCCACGGTGGTCGCGATTTCTCCTCGGGCTGCGACGTGCGAGGGGATGCTGTCGTCGTCGTCGTCGTCGTCGTCGTCGTCGTCTCGTGAGGCGACGGGTGCGATGACCGGCGTCTCCGGCGCCGGGGACGGCACCGGGGGTGGCGCGACCGCAGGGGCGGGCGTTTCGAGCGCGGGAACCTCGCCCCGGTCGGAGCCGTCCGCGACCGAGCCGTCCTGGCCGGGCTCGACCGGGGCAGGCGCTGCCGCCCCGCCCGGCACGCCGGTGGCCGGGGTGAACTTTTCGTAGTAGAAGTGCGTGACCTCGAGCTTCTCGGAGTCCAGGAAGGTACGGACGGACTCGACCATCGGGGGCGGGCCGCAGAGGTAGACGTCCGCCTCGCCGTTGTGGACGTGCTCGGGGCGGATCAATCCGGTGACGTACCCGGTGTTCGGGTACGCCGTGGCCGGGTCGGAGACGATGAGGTCCCACGTCAGTCCGGGTAGGCGGGTCACGTAGTCGTCGAGGAGGTCGGTGTAGACCACGTCGGCGTCACGGGAGGTCCCGTAGACCAGGTGTACGGGTCGGTCCCCGGAGTCGGCGACGGCGAGGCTCTCCAGGATCGACAGCACGGGCGCGAGACCGGTGCCGCCGGCCAGCAGGAGCAGGGGTCGCGGGGACTCCCGGAGGAAGAAGCTGCCCATCGGGCCCGTCAATTCCAGGCGGTCGCCCACCGCGCACCGCTGCGCCAGGTACTCCGACATCGCGCCACCGGGGGCGTACTTGATGAGGAACGACAGGCGGTCGTCGTCCGGGCCGGTCGAGAACGAGTACGAGCGCACCTGGTCGGTGCCGGGCACGGACACGTTCACGTACTGGCCCGGCAGGAACGCGAGGGCCCGGCGGTCGTCGAGCTCGACGGACAGCGCGAACGCACCCTCGGCCAGCCGGGTGACGGCCGTGACCGTCGCGGGGTGGGTGGCCGCGGTCGTCTTGGCCACGTCGGAGGTGGTGGGGATCTGGACCACCAGGTCCGAGCGGGGGACCATCTGACAGGGCAGGCAGTACCCGGCCGCGGCCTCGGCCTCGGTGAGGGCGTCGTCGATGTAGTCGCCGCCGTCGAAGTCTCCCGACTCGCACAGCGATTTGCAGGTACCGCACGCGCCGTCACGGCAGTCGAGCGGGATGTTGATTCGGGCCTTGTACGAGGCGTCGGCGACGGTTTCCGACGGGCCGCATGTGATGAAGCGCGTCACACCGTCCTCGAAGCCCAGGGCCACCTGGTAACTCATGGGTTCTCACTTCTGGTCGCTGGCATGATCGGCCGCGTTGTGGTCGATCGGTGGTCTCCGACGCCCCGGCGGGGCGGGCTCGAGCGGGTGCGCGATCACACCATGTAGACGTCCACGATGTGGTGGATGTAGTCGTTCTTGAGAACGACCTTCTTGTAGGTGATCAGCGGGGATTCCCCGGTGACGTCGAGGGTGTAGAACGACGTGCCGAAGTACTGGTCGGTGGTCTTGTAGCGGAAGTACGAGGAGAGCCAGTTGAAGCGGACGTCGACCTCGCCGGGGCGCCGGTCCATCACCTCGATGTTGCTGATCAGGTGGCTGGTGCGGGGCTCGGGCAGCGATGTCGACGAGGACCGGTCGGTGCGGATCCGGAACACCCGGTCCTCGATGCCTGCCCGGTTGGGGTAGAAGATCAGCGAGATCTCCGAGTACGGGTCCTTGGTGAGCTCGCCGTCGTCGTCCCAGGCGGGCATCCAGTACATCGCGTCCTCGCGATAGCACTCGATCCATGCCTCGAACTGCCGGTCGTCGAGCAGGCGGGCCTCGCGGAACAGGAAGGTGGTGATCTCTTCGACGGAGATCGACGCCACTGAAGGTGCGGACATGATCAGGCCTTTCGTGTTCTTGCTGGAGTGGAGGTGGGCGCGGCTCTAGATCTCGACGGTCGCCGCGGGGCGCGACGCCACGCCGTTCTGGCCGGCCGCGGCGGCCTCGGCCTCGGCGGTGGCCCGCTCCTCGACCTCCAACGCGCGGCGCATGGTGTCGACCCAGTAGCCGTGCTGCACCGGGTACAGGCCCTCGTCCTCGGTCTTGGCGCCGGAGGAGAGCACGTTCTCCATCCCCAGTCCGAGCGCGGTCGCGTCGGGACCGGTGGTCTGGTGGGTGGCACCGCGGGTCATGTCGTTCCACGGGGCGACGTCGGCGAGGTAGGTCTTCTGGCAGGAGCGGAACTCCTCCAGGTCGTCCGGCGTGGCCATGCCGGTGGCGTTGAAGAAGTCCTCGTACTGACGGATCCGGGCGGCGCGGGCGTCGGCGCTCTCGCCCTTGGGTGCGATGCAGTAGATCGTCACCTCGGTCTTGTCCACCGAGATCGGCTTGAAGTGCCGGATCTGGCTGGAGAACTGGTCCATCAGGTAGACGTTGGGGTAGAGGCACAGGTTGCGCGAGGCCCCGACCATGAACTCGGCCTTCTTCTCACCGATCTGCTCGGCCAGCTCCTGCCGGCGCTCCCACAGCGGGCGGTCCTCCGGGTTGCCCCACCACATCCAGAGCAGGAGGTGGCCGTGGTCGAACGACCAGTACCCGCCACCCTGCTTGCCCCACGTGCCGGCGTCCATCGCCTTGGTCTCGTTCTTGGACTCGCCGGAGCCGCGCCGGGCGGTGGTGGCGGCGTAGTTCCAGTGGGTCGCCGAGACGTGGTAGCCGTCGGCCCCGTTCTCGGCCTGGAGCTTCCAGTTCCCGTCGTAGGTGTAGGTCGATGCTCCGCGGAGCACCTCCAACCCGTCCGGGGACTGGTCGACGAGCATGTCGATGATCGTCCGGCTGTCGCCGAGGTGCTCCTCGATAGGCAGGACGTCGGCGTTCAGGCTGCCGAAGAGGAAGCCGCGGTAGTTGGCGAACTTGGCCACACGGCGCAGATCGTGCGAACCGTTCTTGTTGAACTCTTCCGGGTAGCCGGCGTCCCGGGGGTCCTTGACCTTGAGGAGCTCACCTGAGTTGGAGAACGTCCAGCCGTGGAACGGGCAGGTCAGCGTGGTGCGATTGTCGGTCTTGCGGCGGCACAGCATCGCTCCGCGGTGCGAGCAGGCGTTGATCAGGCAGTTCAGCTCCCCGTCTTTGCCACGGGTGATCATGACGGGCTGGCGGCCGATGTCGGTGGTGAAGTAGTCGCCGACGTTCGGGATCTGGCTCTCGTGGGCGAGGTAGACCCAGTTGCCCTCGAAGATGTGCTTCATCTCGAGCTCGAAGAGCTCCTCGTCGGTGAAGATGCGGCGGTTCGCGCGGATGATGCCCTCGGCGGGCCGGTCGTCGAGCGCGGTGTCGAGGGTCTTCTGCAGGTGGTCGAGCCGTTCAGACATCGAGGTCTCCTCGCGGGTTCGGGGCGGGCCACGTGGGGTGGCCTGTCGCCGGTGTTACCCCACGGTGCCTCAGTGTGGGCGGAGTCACACTAGGGGATCCCCTAGTCATACCTAGGTACCCATTGTTCGGTCTGCGAACAGGCATGCAGTCGATATGCGTTCATCTGCGAGAACGCCATCCCGCGGTTCGCAGTGCGCACAATTTCACGCAACACCTGTAGAGACCAGTGATTGACGACACATCATTCGCGGTGCACAGTAGGGCCATCGGCCGACGGAGAGCCCGAATCCGGCAACCTCCACCGGCCCGATCCAGTCCGCCACTTCCTCAGGGAGCGTCATGTCCACCACTGCAGTCCCCACCGCCTCCGGCTCAGGCTCCGCCGCCACCGACAAGTTCAAGGACCATCGGTTCACCTCCGACACCTCTACCGAGCGCGCCGCCGCCATCTACAAGGATGTGTTGGCCAAGCTGTCCGAGGTCATCTACCAGCACGAGGTGACCTACGACGAGTACCGCGTTCTCAAGCAGTGGCTCATCAGTGTCGGCGAGGGTGGCGAGTGGCCGCTGTGGCTCGACGTCTTCCTCGAGCACTTCATCGAGGACTCCAACAGCCGGATCTTCAACGGCACCAAGGGTTCCATCGAGGGCCCGTACTACGTGCCGAACGCCCCGAACCTCGGCTCCAAGGGCACCATGCCGATGCGTGAGGACGAGAAGGGCACCAGGTTGGTGTTCAAGGGCCAGGTCCGCGACCTCGACGGCGCCGGCATCGAGGGTGCGGGCGTCGAGCTCTGGCACGCCGATTCCGACGGCTACTACTCGCAGTTCGACGACGGCCTGGGCATCCCGGAGTGGAACCTGCGCGGCACGTTCACCACCGACGCCGAGGGCAACTACGAGATCACCACGATCCAGCCCGCGCCGTACCAGATCCCGCACGACGGCCCGACCGGCGAGTTCATCGCCAGCTACGACGGCCACCCGTGGCGCCCCGCCCACCTCCACCTCAAGGTGACGGCACCGGGCAAGCGCCTCATCACCACCCAGCTCTACTTCCAGGGCGGCCAGTGGGTCGACGACGATGTCGCCGGGGCGGTCAAGCCCGAGCTGTTGCTCGACCCGAAGCCGGGTGCGGACGGCATCGACGAGGTCGTCTACGACTTCGTCCTGGACCCCGAGTCCGAGAAGCGGTACGTGGCCTGACCTGACGTGTCCCGTCGCACCCACCACGCATGACCTCACCCGCCCCGGTCGCCTCCCGCGACCGGGGCGCCGGTGCTATGACCGAATCGAGAACCGAATATGACCGACATGACCATCCGTTCCGTCGAGACCCGCATTCTCGACGTCCCTCTCATCCGCCCCCACAAGTTCGCCACCACCACGGCCACCAAGCAGTCGATCCTGCTCGTTTCGGTGACCACCGCCGACGGGGTGGTCGGTTACGGCGAGGGCGTCACCCCGGGTGGGCCCTGGTGGGGAGGTGAGTCCGCGGAGACCATGCAGGTACTCGTGGAGAAGTACCTCGCACCCGTGGCCGTGGGTCGGCGCGTGGACGAGGTCCCGGCGGTCCTCGAGGCGATGGAGGGCGTGGTGGCCCGAGGCCGCTTTGCCAAGGCCTCGCTGGAGATCGCGATGTTCGATGCGTGGGCGCGCAGCCTGGGAGTGCCCGTGCGGTCACTTCTCGGTGGCGCGGTCCGCGATTCGATCGAGTGCACGTGGGCGCTGGGTGCGATGCCGCTGGAGGAGATGGTCGAGGAGATCGACGAGCTGCTCGCCACCGACCGGCACCGCACCTTCAAACTCAAGATGGGTGCACTGGACCCGGCCGAGGACGTCGCGCGCATCGCCGCGCTCGCCGAGCGACTCGACGGCCGCGCCGGACTGCGGGTGGACATCAACGCCCGCTGGGACCGCTTCACCGCCAACACGCATCTCCCGGCGCTGGTGGAGGCGGGGATCGAGCTCATCGAGCAGCCGACCCCGACCGAGCAGATCGAGGTCCTGGCCGAGCTCAACCACACTCTGCCCGTGCACATCATGGCCGACGAGTCGGTGCAGTCCCCGCACGACGCCCTCGAGGTGGTCCGTCAGGACGCCGCCGGCGTGATCGCGGTCAAGACCACCAAGCTCGGTGGCCTGACGCGGAGCAAAGAGGTCGTGGCGATCGCCCGCACGGCCGGCATCGCCTGCCACGCCGCGACCTCTCTGGAGGGCCCCATCGGCACCATGGCCTCGCTTCACCTGGCCTGCGCCGAACCGGGATTCAACTACGGCTCCGAGCTGTTCGGCCCGCTCCTGCTGGCCGAGACCTACGTGACCACCCCGATCCGATACGAGGCCGGCCGGGTGCACCTCCCGGAGGGGCCGGGGCTGGGAGTCGAGATCGACCACGACGCGGTCGAGAAGTTCACGCGCCGCTGACCGCTGCCTCCTTGGGCTTTCTACTTGCAGCCGACCACAAACCGAAGACGATTGAAGGAGACGAGAAGAGATGGCACTGTTCCACGTCCGCATGGACGTCAATATTCCGAGCGACCTGGACCCGCAGGTGCGCGCTGACACCCTGGCGCGCGAGAAGGCCTACAGTCAGGACCTGCAGCGCTCCGGCAAGTGGCGCGAGCTCTGGCGCATCGTGGGCCAGTACTCCAACATCAGCATCTTCGACGTCGAGTCCGGCGACGAACTGCACGAGCTGCTCCAGGGCCTGCCGCTGTTCCCGTTCATGGACATCGAGGTCATGGCGCTGACCCGGCACCCCTCGCGCGTCGACTGATCGCTCGGCCGGCCGGCGGGTCAGACGATTCACCCGCGCGCCGACCCGGGCACGAGAAGAGGCGTTCCGCGCACCCGCCCCGCCCCGCCCCGGGCGAGGTGCGCGGAACGCTCTTGCTCTATTCGAAGCGGATGCGAGCGGCGGCGTCGACGTGAGCGGTGGCGTCCACGCGAGCGGCGAGCATAGCCGCAGCGCGACCCCCGCGCCTTACGCTGGCTCTTCGGCCCGCGCTGCCTCTTCGTCCGGATTTCCCGGGGCTGCGCTGGGGGAATGGACCAGACGGCCAGCGTAGGGCGAAGACGCAGCACATCCGGCCGCAGGTGCGCTGGCGGAATGGACCGTCCAGACCCACGCGCCCGCGTCGGGGGGGCGAAGACGCAGCGAATTCGGCGACAGGGGGGCGAAGACGCAGCGCTCCGGGCGACAGCGGGGGCCCGACCGCACTCCGGGCAAAAGGTCGACCCCCCGACGACGAGAGCGTTCCGGACGCCACCTCGGGCGGTGTGTCCGGAACGCTCGTGCCGACGGGGGAGGGCAGGTCAGACGCGCTCGAACACCGCTGCCAGGCCCTGGCCGCCGCCGATGCACATGGTCTCCAGGCCCCACTGGGCGTCGCGGCGGACCATCTCGTGGGAGAGGGTGGCGAGCATCCGCGCACCGGTCGCGCCGACGGGGTGGCCGAGCGAGATGCCGGAACCGTGCGGGTTGAGGTGCTCTGAGGCGGGGTCGATGTCCCACTCGCGCATGACAGACAGCGCCTGCGCGGCGAACGCCTCGTTGAGCTCGATCACGCCCATGTCGGCGAGCGTCATCCCGAGCTGGCCGAGCGCCTTGGCGGTGGCCGGGACCGGGCCGATGCCCATGGTCTCCGGGGCCACACCGGCCACGGCCCACGACGCCAACCGGACCAGCGGGGTCAGGCCGAGCGCCGCCGCCTTGTCCGCCGTGGTGATGACGCACATCGCGGCGCCGTCGTTCTGGCCGGAGGCGTTGCCGGCGGTGACGGTGGCCTCGGGGTCGGTGCGGCCCATGATCGCCCGGAGCCCCGAGAGGGCCTCGACCGTGCTGTCGGCGCGGGGGTGCTCGTCGGTGTCGACGACGACGTCGTCGCCCTTGCGCTGCGGCACGGCGACGGGGACGATCTCCTCGGCGAACACCCCGGATTGCTGCGCGGCCACGGCGCGCCGATGGGACTGCGCGGCCAGCTGGTCCTGCTCCTCGCGGGTGATGCCGTAGTCACGGCGGAGGTTCTCGGCGGTCTCGATCATCCCGCCGTCGATGACGTGGGAGCGGCCACCGACGGTGGTGCGGGCGCGGCCGAGGCGGTCGACCAGCGAGAGCCCGTCGCCCTTGATGCCCCAGCGGGGCGTCGGGGTGGCGTAGAACTCCACCTGGCTCATCGATTCGACGCCGCCGGCCACCACGAGGTCGACGCCGCCGGAGGCCACCTGCAGCGCGCCGGTGATCACGGCCTGCAGGCCCGAGCCGCAGCGCCGGTCCAGCTGCATCCCCGGCACGTCGATGCCGAGGGGGGAGTCCAGTGCGGCGATCCGACCGATGGCCGGGCCCTCGCCGCCGGGTGAGCCCTGGCCCAGGATGACGTCGTCGACGTCGGTGCCGGTCAGGCCGGTGCGCTCGACGAGCGCGGTGAGCAGGGAGGTGGCCAGGGTGTTCGCGTCGAGGTCGCGGAACACGCCGCCGAAGCGGCCGACCGGGGTACGGAGGGGTTGGCAGATGACGACGTCGCGCATGATTTCTCCTGGTGAGGGTTGAGGTCGGGGTCTAACGGATCAACGGTTGACGCTGGCCAGGTCGACGGACAGCGCCCGGGCGGCGTCCACCACGACGGGGACCAGCTCGTCCCGGAGCTGTTCGGTGGAGTACCGGGCGGCGTGGGTGGAGAGGTTGAGCGCGGCCACGACCCGCCCGTCCCGGTCGCGGACCGGTGCGGCCAGGGAGCGCAGCCCGGGTTCGAGTTCCTGGTCGACCAGCGACCACCCGCGATCGGCGACGGCCGCGAGCTCGGCGCGCAGCTCGGCCTCGTCGGCGATCCCGTGCGGCGTGAGGACCCGCAGGTCGGTTCCGGTCAGGTAGGCGTCCAGCTCCGCGGGGGGCAGGGCCGCGAGCAGGACCCGGCCCATCGAGGTGGCGAAGGCGGGGAAGCGGGTGCCGATGGTGATCCCGATGGTCATGATCCGGCGCACCTGGACGCGGCCGACGTAGACGATGTCGTAGCCGTCGAGAACGGCGACGGACGACGACTCGTCGAGCTGGGCGCTGAGCCGCTCGAGGTGTGGTTGGGCCAGGTCGGCCAGGGGCATGGCGGAGAGGTAGCTGTACCCCAGGTCGAGCACCCGCGGGGTGAGCCAGAAGGCCGACCCGGCGCAGTCCACGTATCCGAGTTCGACCAGCGTGTGGAGGAACCGCCGGGCGGTCGCGCGGGTGAGCCCGGTGGTCCGGGCGACCTCGCTGAGGGTCTGTCGCGGGTGATCGGCGTCGAAGGCGGTGATGACGGCGAGGCCGCGCGCGAGCGACTGGACGAAATCGGGGGAGGCCGATCGTTCAGAAGAGGCCGGCTGCTCGGCGGAGGTCGCGGGCTCGGATGCGGGCGACTCCCCGACTTCAGCGGTCACGCCGGGTCCGCTGAGGTGGCAGAGGGTGATCCGGCCGAGGTCAGGTGTGCGCGGAGGACCTCGGAGACGCGCTCGGGCATCTCGACGGTGGGAACGTGCGCGGCGGGGGAAAGGAGGACGAAATCGGCACCCGGGACGCCGTCGGCGATCTCCCGGAGCACCTCCGGCGGGGTCGACGGGTCCTCGTCGCCCGCCACCACGAGTGTGGGACAGGAGATGCGTCCGAGGTCCGCGCGTCCGTCCCAGCCCGCGAGCGCGTCGCAGGCCGCGGCGTAGCCCTCTGCGCTGGTGGCCGCGACCATCTCGCGGAGCCCGGCCACCAGCGCCGGGTCGGTCTCGGCGCGGGCGGGGGTGAGCCACCGCGCCACCACCCCGTCGGCGACGGCCTCGGTGCCGCCGCCGCGGACGGCGGCCGCACGCTCGGCCCAGCCCGAGGGCTCGCCGAACTTGGCGGCCGTGCACAGCAGTGCCGCGGAGCGGACCCGGGCGGACTCGTGGACGGCGAGCCACTGCGCCACCGCACCCCCGAGCGAGAGCCCGACCACGTGAAAACGGTCCACGTGGAGCGAATCGAGCAGCGCGAGGACGTCGCCGGAGAGGTCGGCGATCGTGCACGGCCCGGGGACGACCTCAGAGCCTCCATGTCCGCGGTGGTCCACCGCGATGACGGAGTGGTCACGGGAGAGGTCGCGTACCTGGGCGTCCCACATCGATCGGTCGGAACCGAGGGATCCGAGGAGTACGACGACGGGGGAGTCTGCGGCCTGCGGGCCGCTGACCTCGTGAGACAGGGTGGCGGTCATGGGTCGGTCCTCTCGGGCAGTTCGTGTCCCGGACCGGTCGGACCCGGGTGACGTGCACCACGATACGCGAGAGTTGTACGTGATGCGAACGCTTGTGCATCAGACGAACACGGCCTACGCTGTGTGACATGACCAACAAGATCTTCGCCTCGGCCGCGGAAGCGGTCGCGGACATTCCCGACGGCGCCTCCCTCGCCGTGGGAGGTTTCGGTCTGGTCGGCATCCCCGCCGTCCTGATCGATGCGCTCCTCGACCAGGGGGCCGCCGACCTCAGCACCGTCAGCAACAACTGCGGCACCGACGGCTTCGGCCTCGGCAAGCTGCTGGAGGCCCGCCGCATCACGCGGACCACCGCCTCCTACGTCGGGGCGAACAAGGAGTTCGCCCGGCAGTACCTCAGCGGGGAGCTCGAGGTGGAGCTCACCCCCCAGGGCACGCTCGCCGAGCGGATGCGTTCCGGTGGCGCGGGCATCCCGGCCTTCTACACCCCCGCCGGCGTCGGCACGATGGTCGCCGACGGTGGCCTCCCGCTGCGGTACGACGGTCACGGGGGCGTGGCCGTGGCCTCCGAGCCCAAGGAGGTGCGCGAGTTCGACGGCGTGCCGTACGTCCTGGAGCGGTCGATCGTCACCGACTACGCGCTGGTCCACGCCCACCGCGCGGACACCGCCGGAAACCTCCAGTTCCGCGCCACCGCCCGGAATTTCAACCCCGACGTCGCCATGGCCGGACGCATCACGATCGTCCAGGCCGAGGAGATCGTGCCCGTCGGCGGGATCGATCCGGCCGACGTCCACCTCGCCGGGATCTATGTCCAGCGCCTCGTCGAGGTCGGGCGGCAGGAGACGGGCGTGGAGATCAGGAAACTCAGTAGCCGCGGCAACGGGGAGGACCGGTCATGAGCTGGACCCAGGAGCAGATGGCGGCGCGCGTCGCCGCCGACTTCGTGGACGGGCAGTACGTCAACCTGGGGATCGGCATGCCGACCCTCATCCCCGACTACATCCCCGAGGGCGTCGCGGTGACGCTGCACTCGGAGAACGGCATCCTCGGCGTGGGTCCGTATCCCACGGAGGAACAGCTGGACCCGGAGATGATCAACGCCGGCAAGGAGACCATCACCGCCGCGGCGGGGGCGGCGTTCTTCTCGTCGTCGGAGTCCTTCTCCATGATCCGCGGCGGCACGGTCGACGTGGCCGTGCTCGGCGCCATGCAGGTCTCGCAGTCCGGCGACCTGTCCAACTGGATGATCCCCGGCGCCATGGTCAAGGGCATGGGCGGCGCGATGGACCTGGTCCACGGCGCCGGTCGGGTGATCGTGATGATGGACCACGTGACCCGCAAGGGCGACATCAAGCTGATGGCGGAGAACACCCTCCCGTACACCGGGCGCGGCTGCGTCCAGCGCGTGGTCACGGACCTGTGCGTCCTCGACATCACCCCCGAGGGCTTCCGGCTCGTCGAGTTGGCTCCGGACGTCACGCTCGACGAGGTCCGCGCCAAGACCGACGCCGAGATCCTGGCCTAGCCCGACCTCGCGAACCGGGGGTCGTTCCTCACTACTGTGGGGACCGGCCCCCGTCGTCGTCTGAGAAGAGCCCCGCTCATGAACACCAGCCAGGTCACGACCACACCGATCACCACCGCCCCTGTCACCACCACCCCGGTCACGGTCACCGTCTCCGGCGCGGCCGGGAGGATCTCGTACTCGCTGCTGTTCCGGCTCGCGTCCGGGCTGGTCTTCGGTCCGGACACCCCGGTGCGCCTGCGACTGCTGGAGATCCCGGCCGCCGTGGTCTCCGCCGAGGGCGTGGCCATGGAGATCGACGACTGCGCGTTGCCCCTGGTGGCCTCGATCGACGTCACGGACGACGTGGACGCCGCGTTCGACGGAGCCAACGCGGCCTTCCTCGTGGGCGCCAAGCCGCGCGGGAAGGGGATGGAACGGGCCGACCTGCTCACCGCCAACGGCGCGATCTTCCGCGAGCAGGGCCGCGCGATCAACTCCCACGCGGCGGACGACATCCGCGTGGTGGTGGTGGGCAACCCCGCCAACACCAACGCCTACATCGCGCACCGCCACGCCCCGGACGTGCCCGCCGGCCGGTTCACCGCCCTCATGCGGCTCGACCACAACCGGGCGCTGAGCCAGCTGGCCACCCGGCTGGGCGCCCCCGTGGCGGAGCTGGACGGGGTCGTGGTCTGGGGCAACCACTCGGCCACCCAGTTCCCCGACGTCTCCTACCTCACCCGGCGCGGCGAGCCGGTCACCAGCGGACTCGAGCAGGAGTGGCTCGCCGAGTCGTTCATCCCCCGGGTGGCGGGTCGGGGAGCCGAGATCATCTCCGTGCGGGGGTTGTCCTCGGCGGCGTCGGCGGCCGGGGCCGCGGTCGACCAGATGCGCGAGTGGGTGCAGGGCACTCCGGGGGAGAGTTGGACCACCGTGGCGCTGCCCTCCGAGGGCCAGTACGGCACGGTCCCGGGCGTGGTCACCGGTCTGCCGTGCCGCAGCCGCGGCGCGGAGTGGGAGGTCGTCGAGGGGCTGGAGATCGGTGGATTCCAGCGCGCCCGGATCGACGCCTCGGTGGCCGAGCTGGTCTCCGAGCGCGATGCCGTGCAGGGACTCGGCCTCACCGACTGAGCGCGAGGGTGGGCGCCCGACGGCGTGTTCGGGGTCCCGCGCGCCGACGGCCTAGGATGGTCGGGTGACGACTCCTGCTGCTCCCGGCCCCGACACCGATCGTGCGGACTCCCTCCCCGCCTCCTGGAACCCCGGTGAGGTCGAGTCCGAGCTGTACCGACGCTGGGTCGACGCCGGTTACTTCGAGGCCGATCCCTCCAGTGACAAGCCGGCGTTCTCGGTGGTCCTGCCGCCGCCCAACGTCACCGGCAGCCTCCACATGGGCCACGCGCTCGACCACACGCTCATGGACGTGCTGACCCGCCGCAAGCGGATGCAGGGTTTCGAGGTGCTGTGGCTGCCCGGGATGGACCACGCCGGGATCGCCACCCAGACCCTGGTGGACCGCAAGCTCGCCGCCGAGGGGATCGACCGGCACGAGATCGGCCGCGAGGCCTTCATCGGACGAGTCTGGGAGTGGAAGCGTGAGTCCGGCGGCACGATCGGCGAGCAGATGCGCCGACTCGGCGACGGCGTGGACTGGTCCCGCGAGCGGTTCACCCTGGACGAGGGCCTGTCCCGCGCCGTGCAGACCATCTTCAAGGAGCTCTTCGACCAGGGCCTGATCTACCGCGCCGAGCGGCTGGTCAACTGGTCGCCGACCCTGCAGACCGCCATCTCCGACATCGAGGTCAAATACTCCGACGTCGAGGGTGAGCTGGTCAGCTTCCGCTACGGGTCGATGGACGACTCCCAGCCGCACGTCGTGGTGGCCACCACCCGGCTCGAGACGATGCTGGGCGACACCGCCATCGCCGTGCACCCGGAGGACGAGCGCTACGCCGACCTGGTGGGCACCGAGCTCCCGCACCCGTTCCGCGAGGGCTGGACCATGCGCGTGGTGGCCGACGACTATGTGGACCCGGAGTTCGGCACCGGCGCCGTCAAGGTCACGCCCGCGCACGACCCCAACGACTTCGCGATCGGCCAGCGCCACGGGCTCGAGATGCCCACGATCATGGACGCCGCCGCCCAGATCGCCGACACCGGGACCCGCTACGACGGGATGGACCGGTTCGAGGCGCGCCGGGCGATCCGCGAGGACCTGGCCGCGCAGGGGCGCATCGTCAAGGAGGTGCGCCCGTACCTGCACTCGGTCGGACACTCGGAGCGTTCCGGCGAGCCGATCGAGCCGCGCCTGTCGCTGCAGTGGTGGGTCCGGGTCGAGGAGCTGGCCAAGATGGCCGGCGACGCCGTGCGCGACGGCGACACGGTCATCCACCCGACGAGCCAGGAACCGCGGTGGTTCGACTGGGTCGACGACATGCACGACTGGTGCATCTCCCGCCAGCTGTGGTGGGGCCACCGGATCCCCATCTGGTACGGGCCGTCAGGCGAGGTCGTCTGCGTGGGTGCGGGCGAGCAGCCGCCCGCCGGGTACACCCAGGAGACCGACGTGCTGGACACGTGGTTCTCCTCCGGCCTGTGGCCGTTCTCCACCATGGGCTGGCCCGACCGCACCGCCGACATCGAGCGGTTCTACCCGACATCCGTGCTGGTCACCGGGTACGACATCCTGTTCTTCTGGGTCGCCCGGATGATGATGTTCGGGACCTTCGTGGGCCGCACCCTCACCGGCGAGAACGCCGCCCCGGGCAAGGTGCCGTTCACCGACGTGTTCCTCCACGGGCTGGTCCGCGACGAGCACGGCCAGAAGATGTCCAAGTCCAAGGGCAACGGCATCGACCCCCTGGACTGGGTGGACCGCTTCGGCGCCGACGCCCTGCGCTTCACCCTGGCGCGCGGTGCCAACCCGGGCGGTGACCTCTCCGTTGGCGACGACGCGGCCCAGGCCTCACGCAACTTCGCCACCAAGCTCTTCAACGCCACCCGCTTCGCGCTGATGAACGGCGCGAAGGTGGGGGAGCTCCCGGACGCCTCCGCGCTCACCGACGCCGACCGTTGGATCCTCCACCGGCTCGGCCAGGTCCGCGTGACCGTCGACGACGCCCTGGACCGCTACGAGTTCTCCAAGGCCTGTGAGGCCCTCTTCCACTTCGCGTGGGACGAGGTGTGTGACTGGTACCTGGAGCTGGCCAAGGTCCAGTTCGGGAACGACGACGAGGCGCGCAACTCCGAGCGGGCCGAGCACACCCGACTGGTGCTGGGACACGTCCTCGACGTGGTCCTGCGGATGCTGCACCCGGTCATCCCGTTCGTCACCGAGGTGCTCTGGACCGCGTTGACCGGTCGGGAGTCCGTGGTGATCGCCGACTGGCCCACGGACGTCGTCCCGTCTGACATGGACTCGTCCGACTCGCCCTCGTCCGCCGGCGCCTCGGTCGCTGCGGCGTCCGTCCGCCGCGTGGCCGACGCCCAGACGCTCGTCACCGAGATCCGCCGCTTCCGCTCGGACCAGGGACTCAAGCCCGGCCAGCGGGTCCCCGCCCGGATCGTCGGCGTCGACGACGCCGATCTCCCGGCGGACCTGCTCGACCAGGTGGCCGCACTCGCCAGGCTCACCCCCGCCGGCGACGACTTCACCGCCTCCGCCTCGCTGGAGGTGCGGTTGGGGCTGGCGACGGTGGGCGTCGAGATCGACACCTCCGGGACCATCGACCTCGCCGCCGAGCGCCGCCGACTGGAGAAGGACCTCGCGAGTGCGCGCAAGGAGCTGGAGACCACCGGTGCCAAGTTGGGCAACGAGGCGTTCCTCGGCAAGGCCCCCGACCATGTAGTGGAGAAGATCCGCGCACGACGGGACCTGGCCGAGACCGATGTCACCAGGATCACCGCCCGCCTCGAGGCCATCCCGGCCGGGAGCGCGGTCTGATGGCCGGCCCGAGGTGGCTCCCGCCGCACGACCCGGCTGAGGGCTGGGACACCCCCACCGAGGAGGACGTCGCCGACATGCTCGGCGAGGAGGGCCTGGTCTCGGGCGTCTCGCTCGGCGGACCGCTCCCCGGGGACGAGGACGGCGACGGTGACGACCACCAGGCGCCGCGCCCGATCCCCGAGGTGGGCAGCCCCGAATGGCAGGCCGACACGGCCGACCTCGCGGCCGTCGAGGAGGAACTGGCCACCCGCTGGCCGGAGAGCAAGCTCGAACCGAGCCTGGACCGGATCGCGGAACTGACCACTGTCCTCGGCGACCCGCAGCACACCTACCCCGTCATCCACGTGGCCGGGACCAACGGAAAGACCTCGGTCACGCGGATGATCGACGCGCTGCTGCGAGCCCTGCATCAGCGCACCGGGCGCAACACCAGCCCTCACCTGCAGAGTGTCACCGAGCGCATCGCCGTGGACGGCGAGCCGGTGACCGCGCGGCTGTTCGTGGACAGCTACCGCGAACTGCAGCCCTACCTGGAACTCGTCGACCAGCGTTCCGAGGCCGGGGGCAGGCCCCGGATGAGCTACTTCGAGGTGATCACCACCATGGCGTTCGCGGCCTTCGCCGACGCGCCCGTGGACGTGGCCGTGGTGGAGACGGGGATGGGCGGGACCTGGGACGCCACCAACGTGGTGCGGCCGGCCGTGGCCGTCGTCACCCCGGTGGGCATGGACCACACCGAGTACCTCGGTGACGACCTCGCGACGATCGCGGGGGAGAAGGCGGGGATCATCCAACCGGGTCCCGAGGACGAGCTGCTGCCCCGGGATCCGATCGCCGTGATCGGCCGCCAGGAGCCCGAGGCCATGGAGGTGCTGCTGCGTCGCGCCGTCGAGGTGGGGGCGGTGGTGGCCCGGTTGGGCTCGGAGTTCGACGTGGTCGAGCGCCGCCTCGCCGTGGGTGGGCAGCAGCTCACCCTGCGCGGCCTCGGGGGTGAGTACCCCGAGGTGTTCCTGCCGCTGTTCGGCGAACACCAGGCCGACAACGCCGCCACCGCACTCGCCGCCGTCGAGGCGTTCTTCGGGGCCGGTCCCGACCGGGCGCTCGACCCCGAGCTCATCCGCGCCGGGTTCGCCGCCGTGGACAACCCCGGCCGCCTCGAGCGGCTCAGCTCGAGCCCGACCGTGCTGGTGGACGCCGCGCACAACGGCCACGGCGGTCGCGCACTCGCGCAGGCGGTCAGCTCGGAGTTCGACTTCAAGCGGCTCGTCGCCGTGGTGGCCATGCTCGACGGCAAGGACGCCGACGCGTTCCTCGCGGCGCTCGAGCCGGTCGTCGACGAGGTCGTCGTCACCCGGGCGGCGTCGCCGCGCGCGATGGCCCTCGACGAGCTCGCCCGCATCGCCGAGGAGAGGTTCACCCCCCAGCGGGTCCACGTGGTCGAGTCCCTCCCCGACGCGGTCAGCGCCGCGCTCGACCTGGTGGGCGTCCCGGATCCGACGGCCGACGACGACGTGTCCGGCGTCGGCGTGATCGTCACGGGATCCGTGGTGACCGTCGGGGCCGCCCGCGATCTGTTTGGAAAGGACGCCCAGTGACCGATCCGATCCGGGCTAATCCCCTGGAGACTGCCCACGAACCCTCGGTGGATCTGTGGAAGGGCCTGCGCGGCATCATGGCGGGCACGCTCGTGCTCGAGGCGATCGTCATCGGCCTGGTCCTCACGGTGATCGCGCGGGTCGACGGCGGGGCGCACTTCCAGTCCTGGAAGGTGTGGTTTGTCAGCCTGCTCGCGATCGCGATGATCGTGGCCAGCGGTCTGCAGCGGCGCCCCTGGGCGATCCCGATGAACCTGACCCTCGCCGGGTTGGCCGTGGCCGGTTGGGCCGTGCACTGGTCGATGGGCGTGTGTGGCCTGCTGTTCGCGGCGGTGTGGGCGTACGTGCTCTACCTGCGGCGGGACCTGGCCCGGCGGATGGCCGGGGGCTACCTGCCCAGCCAGCACGACTGACACGCGACCCGCACTTGTAGCATTGCCGCCGTGACCGAGAGAACCTTCTTCCTTATCAAGCCCGACGGCGTCCAGCGCGGCCTGACCGGCACCATCCTGGCGCGCATCGAGGCCAAGGGCCTCGGCCTCGTTGCCATGGACATGCGTTCCGTGCCCCGGGAGACCGCGGCCGAGCACTATGCCGAGCACGCCGAGCGTCCGTTCTACGGCGACCTGCTCGAGTTCATCACCTCCGGGCCGGTCGTGGCGGGCGTCGTCGAGGGCCCCCGCGCTATTGCCGCGTGGCGCCAGCTCGCCGGCGGCACCGACCCCGTGGAGAAGGCCGCCCCCGGGTCCATCCGCGGCGACTTCGGCCTGGAGACCCAGTTCAACCTCGTCCACGGGTCGGACTCCGAGGAGTCCGCCGCTCGCGAGATCGCGCTCTGGTTCCCCGACCTCTGATCTGACGTCTCTCCGCAGCGATCGCGCTGGAAGCACCCGTCGGTCCCCGGACCGGTGGGTGCTTTTCCTATTTCTCCCCGCCCGCGCGGCGACGGATCGCCCGTGCATGTGGGAGAATGTCGGCAGCCCACCTTCTTGGCGAGCGGACCACCAGTTCGCCCCGGATCGGGCGCCCGCCATCTGCGGCTCGGATCACACCGGTACCGCGGACCAAAAAACATAGCCCCACCCGAGGTGGGGCCAGATAGAGTGCCGACCCCGTGCGGCGGCGTGGGTCACCGGAAGTCTCGGTGACGTGATCGCGCCCGGAGTCCGGCCAGAGGAGACAAGTGTCGGATTCGAACCTGACCATCGACGATCTCAACGCGCTACCCGAGAAGATGCGCGCGCACGCGGCCGCCAAGGCCGTTGGGATGACCAGCAAGGAGTTCCTGACCGCCATGGCCGGCATCGGCGTGGAGGTCAGGAGCGCCCAGTCCTCGGTGCCCCGCGCGGTGCTGCTCACCTGGTTCGCCAACAGCACCTCGAGCAGCAGCGATGCCGGCAGCAGCGATGGCGGGGGCAGTGGTGCTGACGGGCCCGCAGCGGTGGCGCCCGTCGTCGTCGAGGACGCCCCGTCGGCCGATGCCTCGGTTGCCGTGGAGGACGCCCCTGCCGAGAAGCCCACCCGTCGGGCACCCGCGAAGAAGGCTCCCGCGAAGAAGGCTGCCGCCAAGAAGGCTGCCGCGGAGCAGGTTCCCGCGGAGCAGGTTCCCGCGGAGCAGGCTGCCGCCAAGCAGGCTCCCGCCAAGAAGGCCACTGCGCGCAAGGCCTCGTCGGCGAAGGCCGCGCCCGCCGGGTCGGACGCCCCGGTCCGCCGGCCGCTGCCGGAGATGTCCATCGTGACCGGAGAGGTCGGGACGGCGGAGCCCGGCAATCACCGGCGTCGATCCACCGCGACGCCCTCGTTCTCCCCCCTGTTCCTCTCGCCTGACGAGGCGGCTGCCAAGACCGCGCAGGAGCGGTCCACGCGCTCGAGGTCGACGGAGCCTGAGACCGCCCGGACCGAGACCGCCCGGACCGACAGCACCCGGTCGGGCAGCAGCCCGACCGGTCGTGGCCAGTCCGGCCGTGACCAGTCCGAGGACACGGGCGTTGAGGCCGCGGACGAGACGGAGTCGCAGGACGACGTCGACATCACGGACGAGCAGAACGACGCGGGCGACGGCAGTGCCCGCCGGCGCCGTCGCGGCCGTCGCGGCCGTGGTCGTGGCCGGGGCGAGAACTTTGACGAGCAGGACACCGAGAACGCCGGGGACACCGAGAACGCGCAGAACAAGGACAACGAGAACGGGAGCGAGGACGACGACGGCGCGGGAGACACCGACGCTGCGGACGAGACCTCCAGCAGCTCCGTTCGGGACGACGTCTCCGACTCCTTCGACAGCAGCACGGCCGACGACGCCGACGGGCAGGGCGACTCCGGAGACGACTCCTCCGAGGACGACTCCGACGGGTCCGACGGGTCACCGTCCGGTTCACGTCGTCGCCGTCGTCGTCGTCGTCGTGGTGGGGCTTCCGGCTCCGACGACAACCAGGCCTCCGGTGACGATGCGCCCCAGGCGGAGGTCAGCGACCAGGAGTCGCGTCGTCGACCCGCACGCGGGGGACAGAGCGCGGGCTCGGGCTCGGGTTCAGGTGCCAGCACCAGTACGTCCGCGGACGAGGTCCAGGGCATCACGAGCTCGACGCGGCTCGAGGCCAAGCGTCAGCGCCGCCGCGACGGGCGCGAGGCCGGCCGCCGCCGTCAGCCGATCCTGTCCGAGTCCGAGTTCCTGGCGCGCCGCGAGTCCGTCGACCGCGTGATGGTCGTGCGGGAGAAGCAGCGGGCCGACGGCGACGGGGTCATGACCCAGGTCGGCGTGATCGAGGACAAGGTGCTGGTCGAGCACTTCGTCACCACCGAGTCCGCGCGGTCGATGGTGGGCAACGTCTTCCTCGGCCGCGTCCAGAACGTCCTGCCCAGCATGGAGGCGGCGTTCGTGGACATCGGCCGCGGCCGCAACGGCGTCCTGTACGCCGGCGAGGTCAACTGGGAGGCTGCCGGGCTCGGTGGCAAGGCCCGGCGGATCGAGCAGGCGCTCAAGCCCGGGACGATGGTCCTGGTGCAGGTCACCAAGGACCCGATCGGGCAGAAGGGCGCCCGTCTGACCACGCAGATCTCGCTGGCCGGCCGGTTCCTGGTCTACGTCCCGGACGGCAACTCCACGGGCATCTCCCGCAAGCTCCCCGACACCGAGCGGCGCCGGCTCAAGGCGATCCTCAAGGACGTCGTCCCCGAGGGCTCGGGTGTCATCATCCGCACGGCGGCCGAGGGCGTGAGCGAGGAGGAGATCGGGCGGGACGTCGAACGACTGGCGGCCCAGTGGACCGAGATCTCCGAGGCCGCCGCCAAGCGGACCTCGTCCGGCGCCGGGACCCCGGTTGCCCTCTACGAGGAGCCGGACCTGCTGGTCAAGGTGGTCCGCGACCTGTTCAACGAGGACTTCACCAAGCTCGTCATCCAGGGCGAGACGTCCTGGAACATCGTGCGCGACTACGTCTCGCGGGTCGCGCCGGAGATGACCGAGCGGCTCGAGCGGTACGAGAACCCGGACCTCGACGTGTTTGCCACGTACCGCGTGGACGAGCAGCTGGCCAAGGCGCTCGACCGCAAGGTGTGGCTGCCGTCGGGTGGTTCGCTGGTGATCGACCGCACCGAGGCCATGACCGTCGTGGACGTCAACACGGGCAAGTACACCGGTTCGGGCGGCAACCTCGAGGAGACCGTCACCAAGAACAACCTGGAGGCGGCCGAGGAGGTCGTCCGCCAGCTGCGCCTGCGCGACGTGGGCGGGATGGTGGTCATCGACTTCATCGACATGGTTCTGGAGGGCAACCGCGACCTCGTGCTGCGGCGACTCACCGAGGCGCTCGGCCGTGACCGCACCCGTCACCAGGTCTCCGAGGTCACCTCGCTGGGCCTGGTCCAGCTGACCCGCAAGAAGCTCGGCACCGGGCTGATCGAGGCGTTTTCCACTCCGTGCGAGCACTGCCAGGGCCGCGGCCTGATCGTCCACTCCGACCCGGTTCACACCGAGTCGCACAACGCGGACGAGGCCGGTGCCCGCAAGGGTCGACGGCGTGGCGGCAAGGGCTCGGACGGGTCGTGCTCGGGTCAGTCAGAGAGCTCGTCCCCGTCGGTGTCCGCGCCCAGGCAGACGCCCAGGAAGGACGGCCCGGCACCGGCCGCCCACCCGGCCGCTCTCGCGATCTCCCGTCAGGAAGCCGACCAGGCCGCCGCCGACGCTGCTGCTGCGGCCGACGTGAAGGCTGGCGCCAACGCGAAGGCTGCTGTGGACGCCAAGGCTTCCGCGGCTTCCGCTGCCGCCGCTGCCAAGGCGAAGGCCCCCGCGGCAGTCGAGGCTTCGCCGGCGGCGGAGACCCCCGTCTCCTCCGGGGCGACCACGGGGTCAACCGAGTCCACCGGGGCAACCGAGTCGGCGGCCACGGCGGAGGACGCGAGCTCCTCGGATGCGGCCGGAACGCGGCCGTCTCGTCGTCGTCGTCGCTCCACGCGTCGCCCGGCCGACGGGGCAGCGGTTCCGGCGGTCACGACGGCGGACGAGTCCACTGTTGCGGCAGGCACGGCAGGGGCAACAGGCGCGGCGGAGGCCACGGAGTCCCCGGCGGCCGAAGCCGAGGTCGTCGCAGCGGCGTCAGAGGCCGTGCAGGCGATGTCGACCCAGGAACCGGTAGTCGAGGTGGCCCCTGTGGTCGCAACGGCGCCGGCCGAGCCCGAGCCCGAGGCCGAGCCCGCCGCGCAGACGGGGTCGTCCGGTCGGCGTCCCCGCCGGCGGTCCACCCGTCGCGAGGCCGGCTCCGCCGCCCCCGCGGTGGCCGAGCAGGAATCCACGGCCGTCGCGGCGGCCACGGTCGAGACAGCCCCGGTCGAGGCAACGTCGGTCGAGGCCGCGCCACTGGCCGAGGTCCCGCCTGTGGTCGTCGCGGAACCGCGCAAGCGCCCCGCCAGGCGCCGTGCCACCCGGTCGACGACCGCCCCGGCGGGCACCGAGCAGTAGGGGTCAGCGGCCCGGCGGCACGGTCGGTTTGACCTGCTGTACCGCCGGGCCGTAACCTTGACAAGTCGCTCGTCGCGGCGCTATGTCGTCGCGCGAGAAGTCGCGGGTCGGGCCTGAGAGGGCTTTGAAGACCTGCGATTCTGGCCGACGAGAGTCGGCGAGTAAGAGAGAACACCGCACATACGGTGTGGATGCCCTTCAGGCGCCCACACACCCGAGCAGCAAGGGGAAGCCCTCGATGTACGCGATCGTCAAGACCGGCGGCAAGCAGTACAAGGTCGCCGAAGGGGACCACGTCAAGGTCGAGAAGCTCGAGGGCGGGGCCGGAACCTCCGTGTCCCTGTCCCCGATCCTCGTGGTGGACGGCTCGACCGTCACCTCCGCCGCCGACGCCCTGGCCAAGGTCACCGTCTCCGGCGAGATCGTCGAGCAGACCAAGGGACCGAAGATCCGGATCCACAAGTTCAAGAACAAGACCGGGTACCACAAGCGTCAGGGCCACCGTCAGAAGCTGACGGTTCTCAAGATCACCGGTATCAAGTAATCCACTTCCGGCCACCACGGCCACCAGTTCAGCGTCCTCGGGCGCGGTTCCTTAAGGAGGGACTCTGACATGGCACATAAGAAGGGTGCGGCGAGCTCGCGCAACGGTCGCGACTCCAACGCTCAGCGCCTCGGCGTCAAGCGCTTCGGCGGCCAGGAAGTCAACGCAGGCGAGATCCTGATCCGCCAGCGTGGCACCAAGTTCCACCCGGGCGTCGGCGTCGGCCGTGGCGGCGACGACACGCTGTTCGCTCTCGCCGCCGGTGCGGTCGAGTTCGGCACCAAGCGTGGCCGCAAGACCATCAACATCGTGCCGGCCGGCGTCGAGGCCTGACCCGGCTGCCACTGAAACACGATTCGCCCTCGGGGGCCGGGCGGGGTCTGCTGACCTCACGCCCGGTCCCCGAGAGTTTTTCCGCCACATAATGCACGTCCCACGACCAACAGGAGGAGTCCGCATATGTCGAGATTCATCGACCGCGTAGTGCTCCACCTCGCGGCCGGGGACGGCGGCCGCGGCTGCTCGTCCGTGCACCGCGAGAAGTTCAAGCCGCTCGGCGGCCCCGACGGCGGCAACGGCGGCAGTGGCGGGGACGTGATCCTGGTGGTGGACCCCCAGGTCCACACCCTGCTCGACTTCCACTTCCGGCCCCACGCGCGCGCCGGCAAGGGTCAGGCGGGGATGGGCGCCAACCGCAACGGCGCCCAGGGCGAAGACCTCGTCATGGCAGTGCCGCCCGGAACCGTGGTGCTCGACCAGAACGGTGAACTCCTGGCCGACCTCACCGGAGCAGGCACCCGGTTCGTCGCCGCCGAGGGCGGCAAGGGCGGACTGGGTAACGCGGCGCTGGCGTCCCGCGCCCGCAAGGCCCCCGGTTTCGCCCTGCTCGGCGAGCCGGGTGAGGAGCGCGACGTGACGCTCGAACTCAAGTCCATGGCGGACGTCGGGCTGGTCGGTTTCCCGTCAGCCGGCAAGTCCTCGCTGGTGTCGGTACTGTCCGCGGCCAAGCCCAAGATCGCGGACTACCCGTTCACCACGCTGGCGCCCAACCTCGGCGTGGTCTCGGTGGGCGACGACACGTTCACCATCGCCGACGTCCCCGGCCTCATCCCCGGCGCCAGCGAGGGCCGCGGGCTCGGTCTGGACTTCCTGCGCCACATCGAGCGCACGGCCGTGCTGGCCCACGTGGTGGACTGCGCGAACCTCGAAGCCGATCGCGACCCGATCTCGGACGTCGACGCGCTCGAGGCCGAGCTCGCCGCCTACCAGCCGGAGCTGGCCGACGCCGGCCTCGGCGACCTGGCCGACCGGCCGCGGGTCGTGGTGCTCAACAAGATCGACATCCCCGATGCCGCGGACATGGCCGAGATGGTCACCGCCCACTTCGAGGCCAAGGGCTGGCCGGTCTACGCCATCTCGGCCGTCGCCCACAGGGGCCTCGACGAGCTGCGCTACGGGCTCTTCGAGCTGATCAAGGCACACCGGAAGGCCAACCCCCCGGCGGCGCCCGAGCGGATCGTGCTGCGTCCGCGCGCGGTCGACGTCGAGGAGTTCCAGATCCGAAAGGATCCGAACGAGGCCGGCGCCTTTGTGGTGTCGGGAGCCAAGCCCGAGCGGTGGATCAAGCAGACGGACTTCGAGAACGACGAGGCCGTGGGCTTCCTCGGCGACCGCCTGTCCCGGCTCGGCGTGGAGACCGCACTCATCAAGGCCGGCGCCGAGGAAGGGTGCACGGTCACCATCGGCGACGTCTCGTTTGCCTGGGAGCCGCAGACCCCCGCGGGCGTGGACCTCATGCGCACCGGCCGCGGCACCGACATCCGCCTCGAGGACGAGAGTCGGGTGGGCGCCCACGAGCGCAAGTACCGCAAGCGGGTGCGACGCGGGCTGATCGATCCCGACGAGGAGATCCTGGAGTGACCCCGGAGCGGGACCTGCGCCGCCGCATCGGCTCGGCCCGCCGCGTGGTGGTCAAGATCGGGTCCTCCGCCATCACGAGCTTCGAGGGTGGGATCCGCCGCGCGCAGCTCGACGCCCTGGCCGACGTCTGTCAGACCCGGATGGATGCGGGTTCGGACGTGTTCGTGGTCTCCTCCGGCGCCATCGGCGCGGGGATGTCCCCGCTCGGCATGACGACCCGGCCCTCCACCCTCGCCGCCAAGCAGGCCGCCGCCAGCGTCGGACAGCTCGAGCTGGCGCGGGCCTGGGGCGATTCCTTCGCCCGCTACGACCGCGTGGTCGGGCAGGTCCTGCTCACCGCGGGCGACGTCGGCCGCCGGGAGAGCGCCGCCAACGCCCAGCGCACGCTGGACCGGCTGCGCACGCTCAAGGCCGTCCCGGTGATCAACGAGAACGACACGGTGGCCACCAACGAGATCCGCTTCGGCGACAACGACCGTCTGGCCGCGCTGGTCGCGCACCTGACCAGCGCCGACGCCCTGATCCTGCTCTCGGACGTGGACGCGCTGTACGACTCCGACCCGCGCAAGGGCGGCGCCACCCCGGTGTCGATGGTCGCCGGGATGGAGGACCTGGACGGCGTGGTGGCCGGCGCGGGCGGCGCCCTCGGAACCGGGGGGATGGCCTCCAAGCTGGCGGCTGCCCGCCTGGCCGCCGACGCCGGGATCCCTGTCCTGCTCACCGCCGCCGAGCGGGCATCCCGAGCCCTCTCGGGCGACCCGGACGTGGGCACGGTCTTCGCGCCCCGGCCCGAGCGGATGACCGCGCGCCGGTTCTGGGTCCGCCACGCCGCCGACGCGCACGGCGCGGTGGTCCTGGACGACGGCGCGGTCCGGGCCGTCACCAGGTCCCGGCGGTCGCTGCTCCTGGCCGGGGTGACCGGTGTCGACGGGCTGTTCCACTTCGGCGACGTGATCGAGATGCACGACCACGCGGGGGAGACCGTCGCGCGGGGGATCGCCCAGTACGACTCGATCGAGGTGCGCGGCCGACTGGCCGAGCGCGCGTCGGGCTCCGATATCGGCCAGGGACGCCCGCTGGTCCACGCCGACGACCTCGTGCCCGTCTGACCGGTAGGACCGGGTCCTCCCCGCCCGACCGGTCCGACCCGCCTGACCGCTCCTAGAGGCTGATCCGGCCCTCGGTGTGGACCGGGGTGACGGTGCCCTCGGCGAGGTTGTAGAGCGCCCCGACGATCGCGGTACGGCCCTCGGTGATGGCGCGGTCGACCGCCGCGGACTTCTCGCGGATCGCGGTGACCGTCTGGCGCACGTTCTCGATCACGATGTCGTCGTACCCCGCCGCCGGGTCGCGCCGCGCCTCGAACACCGCCGGCGAGATGCGCTCCACCACGTCGCGCAGGTAGCCCGACGGCGTGGAGTGCGAGTCGATCGCGGCGATGGTCGCCCCCACGGCGCCGCACGAGGTGTGCCCGAGCACCAGGGTCAGCGGGATGCCGAGCACGTCCACGCCGAACTCGATCGATCCCAGGACCGACGGGTCCACGATGTGGCCGGCGTTGCGGATGACGAACAGGTCGCCCAGGCCCTGGTCAAAGACGACCTCGGCGGGCACGCGCGAGTCGGCGCAGCCGAAGACCATGCCGAAGGGGTGCTGCGCGTCGGCGAGCTCGGCGCGGCGGGAGGGGTCCTGGTGGGCGTGGTGTCCCGCGCCGTCCACGTAGCGGCGGTTGCCCGTGAGGAGTCGGTCGAGTGCGGCATCGGGAGTCAGGTCAGTGCTCATCCCTCCATTTTGCGCCTGCCGCGGAGCGCCGGACCACCGGGCCCCGTCATGCTCTCGGGCCGAGCGCTCGATCGACCAGGGTGAGCACCTCCACGCAGTCGCCGTCGACGGTGAGCGTGGCCTCGGCGTGCGCGCGGGTGTGGCCGCGGTTGACCACGGCCACAGGGGTGTCGGTGGTGGTCGCGCGCCGCACGAACCGGTAGCCGGACCGGACCGTGAGTGAGGAGCCCACGACGACGACGAGGTCGGACTCGTCCACCAGGGCGTTGGCCTCGTGCACGCGATGCGCGGGGACGTTCTCCCCGAAGTAGACGATGTCCGGCTTGAGCACGCCGGCACAGCGGCGGCAGTCCACCATCCGGAAGTCGGCGGTGTCCTCCAGTACCGCGTCGGCGTCCGGGGCGACCTCGATGGCCCCGCGGCCGGCCACCCGCTCGGCGAACCCGGGATTGAGGCGGTCGAGTTCCTCGTGCAGCGCCCAGCGGCTCTGGCGTAGGCCGCAGCCCAGGCACGTGACCACGGCGTAGGTGCCGTGTAGGTCGACCAGTCGGCGGCTGCCGGCCTTGAGGTGCAGCAGATCCACGTTCTGCGTGATGACCCCCGCGACCAGGCCGCGTCGTTCCCAGTCGGCCAGCAGCAGGTGCGCGGCATTGGGGCGGGCGGCCTCCATGTGCTTCCAGCCCAGGTGGTTGCGGGCCCAGTAGTGGCGGCGGAACGCGGGGTCGCCCACGAACTGCTGGAACGTCATCGGGGTCCGGGCGGGGGAGTCCGGTCCGCGGTAGTCGGGGATGCCCGAGGGGGTGGAGATCCCCGCCCCGGTCAGGATGGTCGCGCGCCGGTCGCGGAGCAGATCCGCCAGCGCGGCCGCCCGCTCGGGCAGATCGTGGTCCGGTCGGGTGCGCTCGGCTGGCGTCCAGGCGGTCTCCCGGATCCTCATCTCGCGAGGTCTCCTGAGTCACCCGGTCCCCGCAGGCCGCCCGGGCCCGAGGCGTCGTGCGCGCACACCACGTCCAGGTTCTCGCGGCGGCGGCGGGCCAGCGCGGCGAGCCGGGCGTGGGTCAGCTCGATCGCCGCCGGTTGGAGCGCGATGAGGCGTTCCGGGACGGCGATCAGCTTCGGGGGACGAACCGACGGGTCGAGCTGACCGCGGTGGTAGAAGGCGTCTCCGGCGTGCAGCACGTCCTTCTTGTCGTCGTCCCCACTCCCTCCGCCACTCCCGCCTCCCCGGACCAGGACCCCCGCGTGCCCCACGGCGTGACCCGGGAGATCCACCAGCACCATCCCCTCGACCACGTGGTCCAGGGGATGGGCTCGGAAGCCCTCCCACCGGTCGGTTCCGTAGGTGTACTCGCAGAAGTGTGGCCCGTGCGCCCACTGGATGCGCCGGTAGCGGCGGCGCTCGAGGAAGCGTGGGGTGCGCACCGCCCACGTCAGGGCCTCGGAGGCCACGTGCACCTGCGCCTCGGGGAAGTCGGCGAGCCCGCCGATGTGGTCGGCGTCCAGGTGGGTGAGCACGATGTGCCGGACGTCTCGGGGATCCAGGCCCAGGGCCGCGATGCGCTGGTGTGCGGTCTCGGCAGGGTCGAGGCGGGCGCGCAGCAGGTGCCGGGCCGGGCCCAGGCGGGTGGCCGGGTCGGCGATGTCCTGCAGGCCGAGGCCGGTGTCGACCAGCACCAGGCCGTCCGGCGCCTCGAGGAGGAGCACGCGGCAGGGGACCAGACCGGCGAGCGTCCCGCAGTTGATCTGGTGGATCCGCATGACGGCCACGGTACCGTGGCCGCGTGAGACGAGACGGTGTGCTGGACCCGCGGCCGGTCGTGCGCGTCGCGGTGGACGCAGGCCTGGCCGGGCACCCCGAGGCCTGGCCGTATTCGATCCCCGCGGTGGCGGATCTGACCCGCGACGGGCTCGAGCTCGAGGACCTCACGATCCTGGTGGGGGAGAACGGCGCGGGCAAGTCCACGATCGTCGAGGCCGTGGCCATGGCGTACGGGCTGAACTCCGAGGGCGGGTCCGTGAACTCGCGCAACTCCACGTGGGCGTCCGAATCCGTCCTGCACTCGGCGCTCCGCCTGGTGCGCGGGGGAGCGGCGCCGAAGTGGGGGTACTTCCTGCGCGCCGAGACCATGCACGGGTTGTTCACCTACCTGCAGTCCACCGGCCCCGAGCACGACTTCCACTCGCGCAGCCACGGCGAGGCGTTCTGGGACATGCTCACCACCTCCCGGTTCTCGGGCGGAGGACTGTTCGTCCTGGACGAGCCCGAGGCGGGACTGTCCTTCGACGCCCAGCTCCGCCTGGTCGCCCTGCTTCTGGAGTTGGCCGGGCGCCGGGGCGCGCAGGTGCTCCTGGCCACGCACTCGCCGGTGCTGGCCTCCGTTCCGGGAGCCGCGCTGTACGAGCTCTCCGACGACGGGATGCGCCGCAGCCGGTGGGAGGACCTGGCGATGGTGAACCACTACCGCCGGTACCTCGCGGCGCCCGAGTCGTACCTGCGGCATCTGCTGGAGTGAGCCGCAGCGGTTGCCGTCAGTCACCGCGGCAGTACCGTGCCCACCATGATCGCGACGAGCCGTCGGACATCCGCACTCTCGTGTGTCGCCCGGTGCGGTGCCTGGTGTGTCGCCTGGTGTGCTGCCGCCATGCTCGTCGTTCTCCCGGTGGGCACCGCCTCGGCCGTGCCGACCCCGGCCGGATCGACCGCGGCCGAGCTGACCCCGGCCGGATCGGCCGCGCAATCCTCGAACGCCCATTCCTCGACCGCGCCTTCCTCTACTGCGGTGCCCTCCCCACCTGCGCTGCCTCCGGGTGAGATTCCGAGGAGCGCGTGCGGAGCCCCGCTGACTGACGCTGACCTCGCCCGGCTCCGCGTGCTCGCCGCGCCGGCCACGGAACCCGCGGCGGACACCCTCGGACAATTCGAGCAGCGGGTGGCCTCCAGTCGCGAGATTCATGACCTCCTCGCCGCGCGCGGTGACCGCCGGGGGCTGTTCGGGGTCGGCCTCGACGAGGTGGAGTCCGACCCGGTGCTGCCGATGCAGCGGCGCGGGGTGGCCCCCGACCCGGAGTGGGCTCGCCGAGTGAGCCTGTTGCTGCTCGAGCCCTACCTCGCCGCGGTCCACGCCCATTTCACCGGCGCGCCCGTCGACGAGCACTGGAAGCGCTACTTCGACCTCGCCACGGATTGTCGGCAGCGCCCCGCGTTCGTAGCCATGACCGGGTACAACGCGCACCTCACAGTCGACCTCGCGCGGGCGGTGGCGACCAGCCGGACCCGCCCCGACCACGCGGCCGGTTACTTTGAAATCGTCGGCGGTATCGCCGACCACAGCGATCTCATCATCGACCGCACCCGCCGCGAATACGGCGCGGACCTCGGCCCCCTGTGGAACCTGTACACGGTGGGGCCCGCGGTCGACTCGATCACCGGCCCCGGTGTGGGCTCGGGTGCGCTCCTGCGGTTCGGCGACCAGGCGTACAGCTCACTGGCATTCGTCCACGGTCTCGCCCTCCAGGACCCGGCGGTCGCGCCGACGGCCGCAGGCCAGGTCCTCGGACTGTGGGTCGACGCCGACCTGGCGCTCCAGTCGATCACGCAGCTGGGCGGACTCTGAAACCTCGAACGGTCCGGGTAACGGACATGGCAAGTGGACGAGGCGGCACACTGAGCTCATGACCAATCCCGCGTCCCGTTCCACCCGGACCGCCGGCGAGGCCCGGCCCGTTCACCCCACCTATCCGGCGTACCAGCCGCCGTCGACCTCCCGGGCCGCCAACACCGGACCGCTGCCGACCCCCGAGCCCGGATTCGTGCCGGACGTGATCGTGGTGGGCCACGGCCTGGCGGGTCTGGTCGCGACGTACGAGGCCACCCGCGCCGGCAAGAAGGTGCTGGTGGTGGACCAGGAGAACCAGAAGAACCTCGGCGGCCAGGCGTTCTGGTCGCTCGGCGGGCTGTTCCTGGTGGACACCCCGGAGCAGCGACGGATCGGCATCAAGGACTCGGTCGAGTTGGCATGGCGGGACTGGCTGGGTTCGGCGGGGTTCGACCGCCCCGAGGACCACTGGCCGCGCGAATGGGCCCGGGCCTACGTGGAGTTCGCCGCCGGGGAGAAGCGGCAGTACCTCCACGAGCTCGGACTGCGGATCATCCCCACCGTCGGCTGGGCCGAACGCGGTGGCGGCGACGTGAACGGACACGGCAACTCCGTCCCGCGCTTCCACGTGACCTGGGGGACCGGTCCCGAGGTGGTCCGGGTCTTCGAGGAGCCGGTGCTCGACCAGGCCCGGGCGGGTCTGGTCCGGTTCGCGGTGCGCCACCGGGTGGACGAGATCGTGGTGGAAGACGGCCGCGCCGTCGGGGTTCGCGGAGCCACCCTCGTCCCCTGCGACCTCGACCGCGGAGTGGCCTCTCCTCGGGACGAGACCGGGACATTCGAGTTCCGCGCCAAGGCGGTGCTGCTCGCGTCCGGGGGCATCGGCGGCAACCCGGACCTCGTCCGCCGGTACTGGCCCGTCGACCGCCTCGGCGAAGCGCCGGAGCACCTGATCGTGGGCGTGCCCGAGCACGTGGACGGGCGCATGCTGGAGATCTCCGGCGCGGCGGGGGTGCATCTGATCAACCGCGACCGAATGTGGCACTACACGGAAGGGGTCGCCAACTTCGCGCCCGTCTGGCCCTCGCATGCGATCCGGATCATCCCCGGGCCGTCGACGCTGTGGCTCGACGCGAACGGCGACCGCATGCCGGTGCCGCTGTTCCCGGGCTTCCACACCACGGCGTCCATCGAGGCGATCCGCAGGACCGGGTTCGACCACTCGTGGTTCATCCTCGACTCGGCGATCGCGGGCAAGGAGTTCATCCTCTCCGGCTCCGAGCAGAACCCGGAGTTGACGGACAAGAGCGTCAGGAAGTTCGCCTCCAAGGCGGGCAAGGGGCTGCCGCCGTCGATCGCCGACTTCGCCGAGAAGGGCGTGGACTGGGTGGTGGCCGACACCCTCGAGGAGCTGGTCACCGGCATGAACTCCCTGCTGCGCGACGGCGAGCCCGAGTTGGACGTGGAGGCGGTCCGGGAGTTCGTGTTGGCCATGGACGGGCAGATGGACAACCCCTTTGCCAAGGATGCCCAGGTGCAGGCCATCCACAATGCCCGGCGGGTCGTCACAGACAAGCTCACGCGCCTGGCCAAGCCGCACCGGCTGTTGGCGGACTCGGGGGCAGGGGCAGGTTCGGCCGCCGGTTCCGGTGGCCCGCTGATCGCGGTCAAGGTGCACCTGATGACCCGCAAGACGCTCGGCGGGATCGAGACCTCGCTGGACTCCCAGTGCCTGACCCCGGACGGCTCGCCGTTCCCCGGCCTGTACGCCGCCGGCGAGGTGGCCGGCTTCGGCGGCGGCGGGGTCCACGGCTACAACTCCCTCGAGGGCACCTTCCTCGGCGGCTGCATCTTCTCCGGGATGAAGGCCGGACGGGCCATGGCGCGGGAGGTCTGAGGGGTCCCGAGAGGGGTCAGCTGAGCGGCGGGGAGGGGCACCGGGCGGCGTCGCGGGCGCGCTCGAGGTACCGGCGCTCGGCGGGTTCGGTGGTGAGGATGAGCGCGCGATCGTAGGCGTCCAACGCGCTGCCCCGCCTGCCCGAGTCCGCGAGCAGGCGGGCCCGCGCGGCGAGTGCCGGCTGGAACCACTCCGCCCGGGGCCCGATCTCGTCGAGCACGCCCAGCCCGGCGTCGGGGCCCTCGCACTCGGCGGTCGCGATGGCCAGCGCCACCGTCCCGCCGACGGTCGGGGCGAGTCTGCGAAGACCGGCGAGGAGGCGTCGCACCGAGTCCCAGTCCGTGACTCCGGTCTCCCGCCGGGCACAGTGCACTGCCTGGACGGCCGCCTGCAGCCGGTAGGGGCCGGGAGGCTCTGTGGCTCCGGCGAGACGCAGGTGCTCGCGCCCCCGCTCGAGCAGAGTGTCGTCCCAGCGGCTCGTGTCCTGCGCGGCGAGCGGGACGAGGTCGCCGCGCTCGTCCCGGCGTGCGCCCGATCGGCAGGCTGAGAGACAGAGCAGGGCGGCGAGCCCGTGCGACTCCGGATCTCCGGGAACGAGTTCAGTGAGGAGTTCGGCGAGGAAGACCGCCTCCCCGGCGAGGCCCGATCGTGGCTCGGCCGCCGAGAACTCCCACTCCACCGAGTACGCGGCGTAGATGGCCTCGCGGATCGCGGCGAGTCGGTCCGGGAGTTCGTCCACGCCGGGCACCTCGAACGGGATGTCGCTCTGGCGGATCTGCTTCTTCGCCCGCGTGAGTCGGGCAGCCATCGTGGCCTTGGGAACGAGCATCACCGCGCCGATGCGTTCGGCCGTCAGGTTCAGGACGGTGTTGAGCATGAGCGGTGTCCTGGCCGCGGGGTGGATCGCGGGATGCGCGGCCACCGCCAGCAGCGCGAGCCGCTGGTCGGGGATCCCGACGGCGCTGTCGTCGACCGCCGGGTCGCCCGGTTCCGGGTAGTCCTCGGGAATCGGACCGAGGCGCCCGGAGGCCCGCCAGCTGTCGCGGCGTCGATTGCGGGCCACGGAGAAGAGCCACGCCTCCGGACGGTCGGGGATCCCGTCGCGGGGCCAGGTCACGAGGGCCCGTTCGATCGCGTCGGAGACGGCGTCCTCGGCGGCGGCGAGGTCGCCGTCCGGCGCCGCCAGGAAGGCCACGAGGCGCGGCCGTGCGGTGCGGGCGACGTCCTCGATCGTCCCGCTGGTCAGGCGGTCTTCCATGTCCCGTCGCTGACGTAGGCGCCGACCGGCCGCACCTCGACGACCCCGTAGGCCGCGCCCGGGAACTTCTCGGCCCACGCCAGGGCCGCGTCGGGGCCGGCCACGTCCAGGACGAAGACCCCCGCGAGCGCCTCCTTGGCCTCGGCGAACGGGCCGTCCTCGATGACGGTGCTGCCGGTGCGCCGGGTGACGGTGGTGGTGGCCGCGGACGGGTGCAGCATCTCCGCGGCGATGAGCACCCCCGCCGCCTGCAATGCGGAGACGTAGTCCGTCATGAGCTGCTGCATCTCCGCGATCTGCTCATCCGTGGGCTGCGGACCGCTCCCGCCGGGCTCGGGCGCGTGGAACACCAGTGCGTAGCGCATGGTCTGATCCTTCCTCGAATTCCGGCCGCGTGTCGGCCGGTTCGAGTGATGACGTCTCACCGACGCCGGAATCGACATCGTCGGCGGATTCGTCCGGGCCGGCCTCGTCTCCGGTGGACTGGATCAGCCCGCGCTCGCCACCGCCAGGGGCAACACGGCGGGAGCGCCCGCCGAGCGCAGGTGCCGTGCGGCTTCAGTGACCGTCCAGCCCGTTCCCAGCAGACCGGTGACCAGCAGGACCGGGGCATCGGGGACGCTGTCCGGCCCGGTGAACGTGCCCCACAGCTGGGCCACCCGGTAAGCGGAGTTCTGGGCCGTCACCGCGGGGAGTGCGTCCTCGCGGGTGAGCTCGCCCAGGTAGTCCATGCGGCCCATCTGGGCGATCGCCCGCGCCAGGCTCGCCACCAGGATCGGCTTGTCCCCGGACGTCAGCGCGACCACCCCGGAGGGGCGTCCGTCCCAACCCCATTCCTTCAGGACGGGGACGCAGGCCCGGACCATCCACTCGGGCGCCTCCTGGTCGGGTTGGGCGAGCAACCCGCGGAGCTTCTGCCCCAACCCGAGGTCGGTGAGTCGCGCCAGCGCCCGACCCTCGGCGGGACCCTCGGCGATCTTGCCCTTGAGCGGCACGTCGAGCTTGGCCAGGCCTGTGGGCCACTGCTTCCGGGGCGGCAGGACGACCCCCGGCCGCTCGAGTGCCTCCCGGGCGCGGGTGAGCGCGCTGTCGTCGACGGCGGTGGTCCGGCGGTCGCCGGTGCAGTTGTCGCAGCGCCCACACCCCCCGGAAGCGGGGTCCAGGGTGGGGTCGTCGAGCTGGGCGCGCAGGTATTCCATCCGGCACGCGTCGGTGCGCTCGTACTCGATCATCGTCTTCTGTTCTGCCGACCGGGCCTCGGCCAGACCGGCGTAGCGCTGCGCGTCGTAGTGCCACGGTTGCCCGGTCGCGATCCAGCCGCCCCGGACCCGCTGGACCGCCCCGTCCACGTCGAGGACCTTGAGCACCATCTCCAGCCTGGTCCGGCCCAGGTCCACCGCGGGTTCGAGGGCCGGCGTGGACTGGGCGCGGTCGGGCTCCAGCGCGTCGAGAACGCGGCGCACCACGTCCTCGGGCGGGAAGGCCAGGGACGCGAAGTGGTTCCAGATCGCCCGGTCCTCGGGGCCCGGCAGCAGCACGACCTCGGCCCGGTCCGCGGCGCGCCCGGCGCGGCCGATCTGCTGGTAGTACGAGATCGGCGACGGCGGAGCGCCCAGGTGGACGACGAACCCCAGGTCCGGCTTGTCGAACCCCATGCCCAGCGCGGACGTGGCGACCAGCGCCTTGACCTCGTTGTCCAGCAGCGCGCGCTCGAGTTCCTCGCGCTCGCCGGCGTCAGTCCGCCCGGTGTACGAGCTCACGCGGTGTCCGGCGGAGGTGAGCAACTCGGCCATGTCCTGGGCCGCGGCGACGGTGAGGCTGTAGATGATCCCGCTGCCCGGGAGCGACTCCAGGTTCTCCACCAGCCAGGCGGCGCGCTTCTCCGAGTCGTCGATGGTCACCACGGACAGGCGCAGGGACTCGCGGTCCAGGCCGCCGCGCAGGACCAGGGTGTCGGACTCCGCCGACTCGCCCACCCCCAGCTGCTCGGCCACGTCCCGCACCACGCGGTCGTTGGCGGTGGCCGTGGTGGCCAGGACCGGCACCCCCTCGGGGAGCTCGGCCAGCAGCGTGCGGATGCGGCGGTAGTCGGGCCGGAAGTCGTGCCCCCAGTCCGACACGCAGTGGGCTTCGTCCACCACCACGAGTCCGGCGTCGGCGGCGAGGGAGGGCAGGACGGTGTCCCGGAAGTCGGGGTTGTTCAGGCGCTCCGGGCTCACCAGCAGGACGTCTACCTCCCCGTCGCGGACGGCCGCGCGGACGTCGTCCCATTCGGTCATGTTGGCCGAGTTGATGGTGGCCGCCCGGACCCCCGCCCGCGCTGCCGCCTCGACCTGGTTGCGCATGAGGGCGAGTAGCGGGGAGACGATCACGGTGGGGCCCGAGCCGGATTCGCGGAGCAGTCGGGCGGCGATGAAGTACACCGCCGACTTGCCCCAACCGGTGCGCTGAACCACCAGGGCGCGCCTCCGGTGTGCGACCAGCGCCTCGATGGCCGTCCACTGGTCCTCGCGAAGGACCGCGTTCGGGCCGGCGAGCGCGATCAGCAGCTCCTCGGCGCGGCCGCGGAGGGCCGCCGACTGCCCGCCGGCGGGCGACGTGGCTTCGTCGGCGGTGCCGGGGATGGTGTCGGCGACGGCGGTCCGGGGACCGGTGGCCGGGTCGTCGTCATGGGTACGGTCCGCCGGCGAGGTCATGGGCCCATCGTGCCCCACGGCTACGACAGGGGTGGGTGCGGCGACCGGCGGGGAGGGGTTGACTGGGCGGCATGAGAGGAATGGGCAGCGAGGTCGGTGCCGGCGGTGAGGGCGGCATGGGCGGGGAGCGCGGCGAGGTCGGTGCGGGCGCGGGGACCGAGCACGCGGTCGAGAGGGCCGCTGACCGTCTGGCGCGCCGGCGGGTCGGGATGGTGCTCGGCGGCGGGCGGTCGGGAGGGGTCCACGTGACCGCCCGCGGCGACACCGGCCGGGGCGCGGCACCGGATGCCCGCACGCTCTTCGAGATCGGGTCCGTCACCAAGACCTTCACCGCGCTCCTGCTCGCCGACGGGGTGCTCCGGGGGCAGTGGGCGCTCGACACCCCGGTGCGCGACCTGCTCCCGGCCGGCGTGGGCGTCCCCAGCCGCGACGGGGTGCAGATCACCCTGCAGCACCTCGCCACCCACACCTCGGGCCTGCCGCGGACGCCCGGGCGGCTCGGAATCCGCGAGAACGTCGCCTATCTGCGCACGGGGGCGGACCCCTACGCGGGGCTCTCACAGGACGACGTGCTCCGGGCGCTCCCGGGCGCCAAGCTCTCGCGGGTGCCGGGAAGCGGCAAACCGAAGTACTCCAACCTCGGATTCGGGCTCCTGGGCACAGCGCTGACCACGGCGACCGGACTCGACTACGGCTCGTTGGTCCGGGACCGGATCTGCGTTCCGCTCGGGATGACCGACACCGTCGTAGACGACCAGATGACCACCGATCAGCGGCAGCGGATGGCGGTCGGACACCGTCGTCGTCGTCGCACGGCGGAGCCCTGGCCCCTCCCCGGGATCCCCGGGGCGGGCGCGCTTCGCTCGACCGCCACCGACATGCTGCGATTCCTGGCGGCCCAGGTCGACCCGCCCGACACCGGGCTGGGGGAGGCCGTCCGGCTCACCCACGCGACCCCGCCCGGGGGTCCGGGGGAGATGGGGCTCGGGTGGCACCGCGCCGGGCCGCGCACCCTGTGGCACAACGGGGGCACCGGCGGGTTCCGCTCGATCGCGATCGTCACGCCGGACTCGCGGGTGGTCACGCTCGCCCTCGTCAACCAGACCCGGGGAGCCGACCTGACGGCGTTCCGGCTGATGCGCCGGATCGACGGGTGAGGTCGGGACGCGAACGGATCCGGCGCGGTCATACTGGGGGCATGAGCACCCGCACCTGGCAGGACATCATCAGCGACGACCCCGAGCACTCCCGCAGGTACGCCAAGCGGTGGGACGACATGGTGGCGGAGGGCGTGGACATCGACGGCGAGGCGCGGCTGATCGACGCCATGGTCCCGCGCGGTGCCCGGATCCTCGACGTCGGCTGCGGGCAGGGTCGCACCGGCGCCTACCTGCACTCGCGAGGGCACCACGTCACCGGCGTGGACCTGGACCCGCACCTGATCGAGCGGGCCCGCGAGCTGTGCCCCGACGCGACCTGGGAGGTCGCGGACCTGGCCGACGACGGATGGGCGGCCGGGCCGTTCGACCTGGCCGTGTCCGCGGGCAACGTCCTGGCGTTTGTGGACCCCGCCGACCGCGGCACCGTCCTGGCCAACCTCGCGGCGCGCATTGCGACGACCGCCGACGATCCCGAGGGCCGCCCCGGGCGACTGGTGGTGGGCTTCGGGCTCGACCGCGGCTGGACCCACGAGGAGTTCGACGCGGCCGCCGCGCAGGCCGGGCTGCGTCTGGAGCAGCGGTGGTCGACGTGGGACCTCAGGCCGTTCGACGACGACAGCGGCTTCATGGTCGCGGTGCTTGTGCGCGCATAGCCAGCCTGGGCTCCGTGCGTTCCCGCAGCATAAGCGCAGTTCAGGGGGCTAAATAGGTTACCCGATCGGTACCCCGTGTTCGAACGGGCGTGCGACATCGGGCGATAGAATGACGTCATGATCGAGGGCCTCCTGGAGACGACGACGACGACGAGCGTGGAGCGACTGAGCTCCGTGTGCTGGTCCGAGCTGTCCCGGTCGGAGCTCTCCGAGGCGCTGCGTCGACTGGAAGAGGTCTCGCGCCGACTTGATGCCATCAGTGCGGCGGGGGCGGCCGAGTCGGCCGGTCGTGCTGAACAGGCGGGCCGGTCGGTGACGTCCGCGGCCACCGCTCTGGGTAAGGAACTGGGACTGACGGCAGGGCAGTGTCGATCGCGGATCGATGCCGGGCGGCGAGGGGGTTCTCCAGCGATGGACGCCCACCGGCGGGGCCGGATCACCGCCGGGCAGGAGCGGGCGATCGGTGAGGCCGTGGACGAGTTGCCGGAGGGGGCGCCGGCGGAGGCTCGACTGGACTTCTCCCGCCACCTGACCGAGCTCGCCGAGGCCGGGGCGAGTGTCCGGGCGATCACGGCTGCGGCGGCGCGGGAACTGGCGAAAGCCGATCCGGGACGGTTGGAACGACTGGAAGAGCAGCAGCAGAAGCGCCGGGAACTGCGGGCGCATCGGCCCGGCTTGGACGGGATGTCCAGCGTCGGGATCAGCTGCGAGCCCCGGCTGCAGGCGTTGCTGGCGGCGGTGATCGCCCGGTTCGCCTGCCCGGGGCAGTGCATCGCGGCACCGGTCGACCCGGAGACGGGCGAGCCCGTTGATCGCGACGCGCTCGCCGCCGCGGACACCCGCACGGCCGGCCAGCGGGCCTACGACGCCCTGTGCCACGTGCTCTCACACGGGCTGGCCGCGGAGCCGGGTGCCACCCGCGGAGTGGCGGCGATCGTGGTGCGACTGACCGCCGAGCAGCTCGACGCCGTCGAAGCCGGCGGGGCCGGAGGGGCTGGCGACCTGGTGGAGACCGACGCGGGAGTGCAGATGACCGCGGCGCAGGCGGTGTCGCTCGCGGGCCGGCGATCCTGGTTCCTTTCCGCGCTGCGCGACGGTCGCGAGGAGTTGCGGCGCATCGATATAGACCGCGGCCGGGGCGGCCGGCTCGCGACCGCGATCCAGCGACTGGTCCTGTACGCGGCGCACGGGGGATGCACCCACCCGGGCTGCGAGCAACCCGCAGCCAAGTGCCAGGGGCATCACGTGGTCGATTGGGCCCGGGGCGGACCCACCACGCTGACCAACCTGGCGCTGGTCTGCCCGATCCACCACGGGTGGATAGGCGACGGGCCCGGCCAGTGGCGCACTGTCCCCGACCCCGCACGGCCCGGCCAGCCCCGCTGGATACCACCCGGGACACCTGCGAGGGCGGCATGACAAGCGCCCGATGCCTGTCCGGCAGTGCGACGTGCGCGGGTTCGTCGTTACATCCGAGGTCGTCGCATCTGAGGTCGGCGTGACGAGCATCGGTAAGCTGGGGGATATGACCACCAGCAGCCTCGACGCCCCCGACCTCGCCGGACAGACGGACGCCGATCAGGCCGGCGCGGATCCGGTCCGCGTGGCCGTCCATGAGGCCGCCCGCCGCGCCCGCACCGCCTCGCGGGAGCTGGCTCTGCTGACAGCGGACCGTAAGAACGCGCTCCTGCTGGCGGCAGCCGATGCGCTCATCGCCGCGGAGTCGGGGATCCTGGAGGCCAACGCCCGCGATATCGAGGAGCAGACGGTGCTCGGGACCAGCGAGGCGATGCTGGACCGGCTGCGCCTGACCCCGGCTCGACTCGATGGGATCGCCGACGGGCTGCGCCAGGTGGCGGGGCTGGCAGACCCGGTCGGTGCGGTCATCCGCGGATCCACGCGACCCAACGGTCTGCAGCTGCGCCAGCTCCGCGTGCCCCTCGGCGTCGTCGGGATGATCTACGAGGGCCGGCCCAACGTCACCGTCGACGCCTTCGGGTTGGCGTTCAAGTCCGGCAACGCGGCCCTGCTGCGCGGCTCCCGGTCCGCCCGCCACTCCAACAAAGCGCTGGTGACGGTGTTGCGCGGGGTGCTCTCGGAGTACAACCTGCCCATCGACGCGGCCCAGCTGCTGCCCTCGGAGGACCGCTCGTCGGTCACCCACCTCATCCAGGCCCGCGGCCTGGTGGACGTGGTGATCCCCCGCGGCGGCGCCGGACTGATCCAGACCGTGGTGGAGAACGCCAAGGTGCCGGCCATCGAGACCGGCACCGGCAACTGTCATCTCTACATCCACGGAGACGCCGACCTGGACGAGGCGATCAGCCTGCTGCTCAACGGCAAGACCCGCCGCTGCAGCGTCTGCAACGCCACCGAGACGGTGCTGATCGACGAGGCGCTAGGGGACGCCGCGGTGGACCGGGTGGTCGACGCCCTCCGCTCGGCCGGAGTCACCGTGCACGGTGATCGCGAGGGACTGGTCCCGGCGGACGACGTGGACTGGGGCGAGGAGTACCTGAGCATGGACATCGCGCTCAAGGTGGTCGACGGCGTCGACGCCGCAATCGAGCACATCGCCCACTGGTCCTCGGGTCACACCGAGGCCATCTCCACCCGGAGCCTCGACGTGGCCGACCAGTTCTGTGCCCGGGTCGACGCGGCCGCGGTCATGGTCAACGCGTCCACCGCGTGGACCGACGGCGAGATGTTCGGCTTCGGCGCCGAGATCGGCATCTCCACCCAGAAACTGCACGCGCGCGGACCGATGGGCCTCGAGGAACTGACCAGTACGAAGTGGATCGCCCACGGCAAGGGACACGTGCGTCCATAAGGCACGCACACCCAGGGCCGTCGCCGGCCCGCCACCGACGACCGACCAACCGAAGAGGACCCACCCGATGGACCGAGCCCGCACCGCCCAGCGACCCGCTTTCGAGAGCATCGACCACGTCATCGAGAGCCTCGGCGCGCAGGGGTACCTGGCCGACCGCTCGACGGCGACGGTCGTCTACCTGGCCGACCGGCTGGGCAAGCCGCTGCTCATCGAGGGGCCCGCGGGGGTGGGCAAGACCGAGCTCTCCAAGGCGGTCGCGGCGGCCACGGAATCCGAGCTCATCCGGCTGCAGTGCTACGAGGGCGTCGACGAGGCCCGGGCGCTGTACGAGTGGAACCACGCCAAGCAGATCCTGCGCATCCAGGCCGGCCAGGGCGAGGGTTGGGACTCCACGCGGGACGACGTGTTCTCCGAAGAGTTCCTGCTCTCCAGGCCGCTGCTCACCGCCATCCGCCGCAGCGAGCCCACCGTGCTGTTGATCGACGAGGTGGACAAGGCCGACATCGAGATCGAGGGCCTGCTGCTCGAGGTGCTCAGCGACTTCGCGGTGACCATCCCCGAGCTCGGCACCATCGAGGCCGTCCGCAAGCCGTTCGTGGTGCTCACCTCCAACGCGGCCCGCGAGCTCTCGGAGGCGCTCAAGCGTCGCTGCCTCTACCTCCACCTGGACTTCCCGACCCCCGAGCTCGAGCGGAAGATCCTCGCCTCGCGGGTGCCCGAACTGGACGACCGGCTGGCCGAACAGCTGGTCCGCGTGGTCGGGGTGCTGCGCGCGATGGCGCTCAAGAAGGTCCCGAGCGTGTCCGAGACCATCGACTGGGGCCGCACCCTGGTGGCGCTGGGACTGGACACGATCGACGACGAGACCGTCATGCAGACCCTCGGAGTGGTGCTCAAGCACCAGTCCGATCAGCTGCGCGCGGCCGCCGAGCTACGACTCAACTAGCCGCCGGCTCAACGAGACGCCGGCTCGACCAGAAGCTCCGGAAGCAACCAGTGCAGTCCGATCAGGAGGCGGGGAACATGGCCAAGGGCACTCCGGGCGGGATGGCCGGGCACCTCGTCGACTTTGTCGACGCGATGCGACGCAAGGGCATCCCCGTCGGGCCCAGCGAGGCGGTCGACGCGGCGGCGGCGATGGTCCACATCGATCTCCTCGACCGGGCCGCGCTGCGGGAGGCGCTCGCGGCCACGATCCTGCACAAGCCCACTCACCGCGGAGTGTTCGACCAGCTCTTCGACCTGTGGTTCCCGGCCGCCATCGGGGCCCATGCCGCGGCGGGCGCGGCGGCCCTCGAGGTGGAGATCCCGACGGACGACGACGGCAAGGTGGACCCCGAGGCGCTGAACGAGCTCATCGCCTCGCTGCTGCTCGAGGACACCGAGGAGTCGCGGGGCAAAGCCCGGGCGCTCGCGGAACTGCTGGTCGAGCAGCTCGGCGCCTACGATTCCGCGGGCGGGCAGCGCTTCTCCGCGTATCAGGCGCTCAGCCCGCTGGACACCAGCGCGATCATGAAGAAGATCCTCGACGGTCTGCTCGGCGCGGACCCCTTCGACCCGGACGGGGCCAAGCGGCACGCCGAGAAGTCCGCGGCCGCCAACTCCGCCGCGGACATGGTGCGGGGCTTCCTCCGCGAGGTCGCCGACGAGACCCGGCGCAGGACCGCGGAGACCGTGGGCCGGGACCGGGTCGCCGACTACGCGGTGGGCCCCGCGGCCGAACAGGTGGACTTCCTCCGCGCCAACGACCAGGACCTGCAGGTGCTGCGACGGCGTGTGGGCCCCCTCGCGCGTCAGCTGGGCAGCCGCCTGGCCGCACGTCGTCGTCGTCATCGTCACGGCGCCATCGACATGCGCAAGACCATGCGCAAATCCATGTCCACCGGCGGGGTTCCGGTCGAGTTGGTGCTGCGCAAACCCCGGCCCGCGCGGCCCGAGCTGGTGGTGCTGTGCGACGTGTCGGGGTCGGTCGCCGGGTTCAGCCACTTCACCCTCCAGCTGGTGCACTCCCTGCGCGAGCAGTTCTCCCGGGTCCGGGTGTTCGCGTTTGTCGACACCACCGACGAGGTGACCTCGTTCTTCGAGACGGGGTCGGATCTCGGGTCGGCCATGAGCCGGATGGTGCGCGAGGCCGAGATCGTCACCTACGACGGACACTCCGACTACGGGCACGCGCTCGAGGGGTTCGCCGACCGCTACGCGCACACGCTCACCCGCACCGGTTCGCTGCTCATCCTCGGCGACGGCCGCAACAACTATCGCGACCCCTCGGTGGAGTCGCTGGAGTTCGTCGCCGAGCGTGTCGGCCACACCCACTGGCTCAACCCTGAACCCAAGCGGCAGTGGGGGACCGGGGACTCCGCCGCCAAACTGTATTCCCAGTACGTTCCGATGCACGAGTGCCGCAACGTCGAGCAGCTCACGGCTGTCGTCTCGGGCCTGCTCCCGGTGTGAGGCGGGAGGGCCGGGGCGCGGGTGCGGGCTGAAGCCGGGTCGGACCGATAGACTCGTCAACCATGACCACGATGGGGACCGCCGCGAGCGCTGGGCGCCGCATCGGAGTGATGGGCGGGACCTTCGATCCGATCCATCACGGTCACCTGGTGGCGGCCAGCGAGGTGGCTCACCGTTTCGATCTCGACGACGTCGTCTTTGTCCCCACCGGCGAACCGTGGCAGAAGCGGGGCCGGACCGTCTCGCCCGCCGAGGACCGGTATCTCATGACCGTCATCGCGACGGCCTCCAACCCCCGGTTCTCCGTCAGCCGCGTGGACATCGACCGCCAGGGACCCACCTACACGGTCGACACCCTCAAGGATCTGCTGCGGCAGAACTCGGACACGGAGTTGTTCTTCATCACCGGCGCCGACGCTCTGCAGAAGATCCTGACCTGGCGCGGCTGGGAGGAGATGTTCGAGCTGGCCACGTTCGTCGGGGTGTCGCGCCCAGGCTTCGAGCTCTCGGACACCCATATCGAGCAGATCGGTGACGAGCGGGTCCACCTGCTCGAGATCCCCGCCCTGGCGATATCGTCGACCGAATGCCGTCGCCGCGCCGCCGGCGACGCACCCGTCTGGTACCTCGTGCCAGACGGGGTCGTGCAGTACATCGCCAAACGCAACCTCTACCGCCCCGAAGGCTCCACCAGGCTCGACGGCACCCACGCAGCGACGGCTCCGGTACACCGGGAGCTCGTCACCACCGAACCCCACACCGAGGAGAACCCCCAGTGACCGCAAGCCCCCAGGCCCTAGAGATGGCCGGCATCGCCGCCCGCGCCGCGGACGAGAAGCTGGCGACCGACATCGTCGTCATCGACGTCTCCGGACAGCTCATCATCACCGACTGCTTTGTTCTGGCCTCAGCCGAGACCGAACGTCAGGTCAACGCCATCATCGACGAGATCGAGGACAAGCTCCGCGAGGCCGGGCACAAGCCGCTGCGACGCGAGGGCACCCGCGAGGGACGCTGGGCACTGCTCGACTTCAACGAGATGATCGTTCACGTCCAGCACGTCGACGAGCGCGACTACTACTCGCTCGACCGCCTGTGGAAGGACTGCCCGATCGTGGAGATCGAGGGCGTCGAGACGTCCCGTCGGGCCGCGGCGTCAGCCACCGGCACTGACGATTCGCTCGCGCCGGAGGAGCCGCAGCGGGATCAGGGGCTCTGACACCCCGGTGACCCGCCGTCTCATCCTGCTGCGTCACGGCCAGACGCACTACAACGCCGCGTTCCGGATGCAGGGCCAGCTGGACACCGAGCTCAGTGAGATCGGTGTCCAACAGGCCCATGCGGTCGGGCGTGTTCTGGCGCGTCGTCGACCGTGGACGATCCTGTCCTCGGACCTGCAGCGGGCGCACGAGACGGCGCGGGCACTGGCCTCGGAGGTCGGACTCGAGGTGCGGACCGACCCGCGGCTGCGCGAGACCGACCTGGGCGACTGGCAGGGGATGAGCCACTCCGAAGTCGACGGGCAGTGGCCCGACGCGCGGATGCGGTGGCGGAGCACTCCCCGGTGGTCCCCGCCAGAAGGGGAGAGTCGCCTCGACGTGGCCCGGCGCACCCGCGAGGTGGTCGACGAGCTCGTGGACGCCTCGACCGACTGGAGCGAACACCCGGCGGTTCTCGTGGCGCACGGCGGCGCGATCGCCGCGCTCACCGCGGCCCTGATCGAGCTGCCGGTCGAGCAGTACCCCATCTTCAACGGACTCGGGAACACCTGTTGGGTGCAGCTGTCCGCGCACCCTCGCCCCGAGTTGTGGAGCGGGCAGACCGCCACGCCGGAGATCGGACCGACGACCGACGGTGCGCGCCAGGTGCTGTGGCGGTTGGATCAGTGGAACGCCGGCCTCACGCCCCCGGTGGAGGCGTCGTGACGATCCGTCTGGTCACCGACTCCAGCGCCGACCTGCCCGCGGAGTGGGTCCGCGAGTTCGGCGTCACCGTGGTGGGCCTGCACGTGGTCGAGGAGGGGGACCGGGCGGTGTCGACGGCAGCCGTCACCCCGGACGAGCTCGCGACCATCTATCAGGAGTTGCTCGACGACCCGGACTGCACGGGCATCGTCTCCGTTCACCTCTCGCGTGAGCTCTCGCGAACCTGGCAGTCGGCCGCCGACGCGGCCACGAGGTTCGGTGGCCGCGTGCTGGTCTCCGACTCCCGGTGTGCCGGGATGGCGTTCGGTGCCGCCGTGGCCCAGTGCGCGTGGGCGGCCGGCAACGGGCTCGGACTGTCCGCCACCTACGAGCTCGCCGAGCGGCTGTGCCGCGGGGCATCGACGTTCGCCGCTCTGGAATCGCTGGAGAGCCTGCGCCGTGGCGGCCGGATCAGCGCCCTGGCCGCGATCTTCGGCAGTGCACTGTCGATGCGCCCGATCATCGTCCTGCGGGCGGGGTCGGTCGGACTCGCCGCCAAGGCCCGGACCACCACCAAGGCGCACGAGAGGCTGCGGTCCCTGCTCCGCGACGAGGTCAACCGGGGCGACGTGCTGGTGGCCGTCCACCATCACGAGGCGCAGGAGCGGGCCGAGGAGATGGCCACCGAGATCCGTAAGGAGACCCCGTTCCCGGAGCGGGTCCTGATCGTCGACTTCGATGAGGTCCTGGCGTGGCATCTGGGCCCCGGGACCGTGGGTGTCTCGGTGACAGACCTCGTGGACACCGAATTCCCCATCCCCGCGGTCTCTCCACAGGGCGCCGACTGACAGCCGCTGCTGAGCCCGGATCGGGTCACCTGCCGGACTAGTTTCGGGGCCATGTCCCCCGACACCCGGATGCATCTCGCGGATACTCCAGACCCCGTCCGGGATCCGGCGCGCGCGGCCGCCCTCCACCGACTCTCCGGCGCGACGGCAGCCGCGAGTGTGCCCGCAGATCCCGGCGCGACGGCAACCGCGAGTGCGCCTCCCGTTCCCACTGCGCACCCGGTTCCCTGGGCCGACGCGGACCCGGACGGCAGGAGGCCCGAGAGGGTGCCGCCCGCGGACCCGGACCCTCTGGCATGGGCGGACCCGCCATGGTGGCGCCGGGTCCGGTGGGCGCCCGACAGGGTGGCGGGCATCGCCCTGGTGGTCCTGGTGTTGGCGCTCGGCGCGTTCTCCGTCCACCGATTGCTCTCCGCGGTGCCGGTCGGCCCACCGGTGCCGGATCTCCCGCTGGCTACACCGGGGGAATCGGTTCCGGCCGCCGGTTCCACTGCTCCCGGTGCCTCCGCGGTCCCCGTCACGGGGGAGCCGCCCTCGGACCAGACCGCAGCGGAGCACCTCGTCGTCTCGGTGATCGGGCTGGTCGGCCGCAGCGGGCTGGTGACCGTGGCCCCGGGCGCCCGGGTGGCCGATGCCCTGGACAGCGCCGGCGGGGTGCTCGAGGGCGGCGACCGGGACGGGCTCAACCTGGCCCGGAAGGTCGTGGACGGCGAGCAGATCCTCGTGGGCCTGGCCCCCGGGCCGGACGGTCCCCGTGGCCCCCGGAGCGGCATCGTCGGCGCGGACCCGGGCCCGCCGGTGGCCGGAGCACCGAATGCCGCAGCCCCGAATGCCGCAGCCCCGAACGCCGGCGCGCCCGCCGCCGCGCCCGGTGCGCCCGGTGCGCCGGCGGCAGGTGGCGGACTGGTCAACCTCAACTCCGCCGACGCCGCGACGCTCGACACCCTGCCCGGGGTGGGGCCGGTGACGGCGGCGGCGATCCTGTCCTGGCGGGCGGCCAACGGTTCGTTCGCCAGCGTCGACCAGCTGGCGGAGGTCGACGGCATCGGTCCGGCGACGCTGGCCCGCCTCCGGCCGCTGGTCATGGTGTGACCGGCACCGGCCCGGGGGAGCACGCGGCCGGCGTCGCAGGCGGAAGTCCGCCTCCGTCAGGGCGGGTCCCGGCGGCCCGGGATCTCCGGCTGGTCCTGCCGACGCTGGCGCTGTTCCTCGTGACCGCGGCGACCGTCGGGATGCGGCCCGCGGCCGCGGCCGCCCTCGGGGTGGTCCTGCTGATGTCCGCGGTGATCGCGGTGGTCTGGTCGACGACGAACGGAGCGGCGAGCGGGATCGATCGCACGGCGCTGGGGGTCCTGGCCATGGCGTGCGCGCTCGGTGCGACAGGCGCCGGGGTGCAGGCCGCTCGCTCGCACGCGCTGGCCGCGCATCCCCTGATGTCACTGGCGGGCGCCCGGACCGGAGTGGAGGCCGTGGTGACGGGCTTCGACCGCCCGGTCCGCAGTGGCGGGGTGATGGTGCCGGTCCGCGTGGAGGTCACCGGGTCGGGGGAGTCCGCCCGGGCGGCCGACCTCGACGTCGTGGTGCTCGCCCGCGACGGGTGGCGGGGCCTGCCTCCCGGGACGCGCGTGCGGGCGTCGGTCGCGGTTCTCGACCCGCTCTCGCCCGGGGACCCGCCGGGTCTGCGGGCCCTGACTGCTCCCGCAGTGATGGGCGAGCCCGGACTGTCCGGCCGGGCCCCCGCCGCGGTGCGGGAGCGATTCCGAATGGTGTCGGACCTTGCGCTCGACGGCGAAGCGGTGGGGCTGCTCCCGTCGTTCGTGCTCGGCGATGAGGGCGGGGTTTCCACCGAGACCCGGGATGAGTTCCGAGCAGCGGGGTTGGCCCATCTCGCAGCGGTGTCCGGGGCCAACACCACCTACGTGGTGGGAGCGGTGCTGCTCGCAGCGGCGGCCCTGGGCGCGGGCCGCCGAGGCCGCATCGTTGCCGCGGTGCTGGCCCTGGGGGGCTTCGTCGCAGTGGTGGGCCCGGAACCCGCGGTGCTCCGGGCGGCCGGCACCGGGGCGATCGGACTCGCCGCCCTCAGTGCCCATCGGACCGGCCGCCCGCTGGCGGCGCTGGCGGCGGTGGTCCTGCTGGTCGCGCTCCTCGACCCCGCCACCGCGACGGGAGCCGGGTTCGTCCTGTCGGTCACCGCGACGGCCGCACTCGTGCTGACGGCCCGCTCGGTCGCCGTGCGGATCCGACGGCCATGGATGCCCGGGCCCGTCGCCGATGTCCTGGCGGTGTGCGTGGTGGCCCACCTCGCCACCCTGCCGGTGCTGATGGCCTCAGGGCTCGAGGCGGGGCCATGGTCCCTGCCCGCGAACATCGCGGTGGCGCCGGCGGTGCCGGTGGTCACGGTGCTCGGGACCGCATCGGCCGCGCTGGGGCCGCTGTGGGAGGACGGTGCGGTGTTGCTCGCCGCGGCCTGTACGCCGGCACTGTGGTGGCTCGACACGGTCGCCGGCGTGACGGCCGCCCTACCGGGTTCGCCCGACCTCACGCCGGGGTGAGCAGTTCCTGATCGCGGATCAACTCCAGCGACAGCGTCCGGTAACCCTGTTCCTCGAAGAAGACGGTGAGGCGGTCCTTGTCGACACTCATGACGATCCCCGATCCCCACTCGCGGTGCACCACCGCGGACTGCAGCGGGAACTCGGCGGCCTCGTGGGTGATGTCCACCGCGATCCCGGCGTCGCAGGTGTCGCAGTTTCCGCAGAGGTCGGCCAGCTCCTCACCGAAGTAGCCCAGCAGGAACTGCCGGCGGCAACCGTCGGTTTCGGCGTACCCGCGCATCATCTCGATACGGGACTTGTCGATGCGCTCGAGCGTCTCTGACATCTCCTGCGCACGTCGCACCGCCTGCGCAGGCGGTAGGTCCTCGGCCAGGGAGACCCCCGTGCGGCCGGACGTGACCACCTGGCAGGCCTCGAGTAGGTTCACGGCGCCGGTGACCCGCCGCCCGGAGGCGTCGATCTCGTTGCGCAGCGCGGTGAGGCGGACCGGGCCGTCGGCTGCGCGCAGCCGTGTGACCACCGCGGCGACCACCTCGTCGTCGGCGCTGTGCGAGGAGAAGAAGCTACGTAGCCCCAGGTCCTCGCTCCGGTAGTGCAGTTCGACCTCGGCGGGTTCGCGGTCTCGACCCGCCCGGCCGGCCTCCTGGTAATAGGCGTCCAGCGAATCGGGGATGTCGGCATGCAGGACAAAGCGGACGTCCTCCCTGTCGATCCCCATCCCGAAGGCGCTGGTGGCCACCACCACGTCGAGTTCGCCGTCGAGGAACGCCGCGAGGGTCTGCTCCCGGTCGGCGGTCTTCTGCCCTGCGTGATAGGCGCTGACCCGCATCGCCCGGCCGTTCGCCGACGCGTGCTCGACAATCTGCTGCGCGTACTCCTCGGTGGCGCGGCGGGTCGCCGCATAGACCAGGCCGGGGCCGGGCAGCTCCACGGCCCGCTCGACCACCGCATCGCGTTTGGCGCCGTCCTCCACGTGTCGCCGGACCGTCAGGTGCAGTTCCGTGCGGTCGAAGCCGCCCGACAGGATCAGCGCGTCCGGCATCTCCAACCTGGACACGATCTCCTCGCGCACCGAGGTGGAGGCGGTCGCGGTCAGCGCGATGACGGTGGGGGACCCCATCCGATGCCGCGCCACGTCCAACCGCAGGTAGTCGGGCCGGAAGTCGTGACCCCACGCGGCCACGCAGTGCGCCTCGTCGACGGTGAGGAAGCTCGGTCCGGCCTCGCGGATCCGGTCCAGGACCTCCTGCTTGGCCAGCTGCTCCGGGGTGAGGAAGACGAAGTTGACCCGCCCGTCCATGACCTCCTGCGACGCCTGCTCCTGCTGACGCGCGCTCATCGAGGAGTTGATCGCCAGCGACCGGGTGGGTGCGGTCCCGGAGAGCTCGTTGAGTCCCTCACACTGGTCGGACTGCAGCGCGATGAGCGGCGAGACCACGATGCACGGACCCCCGGCCATGATCCCGGCGATCTGGTAGATCGCCGACTTGCCATATCCCGTGGGCATCACGGCCAGCACGTCCCGGCCGGCCACCGCTGCCTCGATCGCCTCCACCTGGTGCGGGCGTAGATCGTCCCAGCCGAACACCTGGCGCGCGACCTCCCGCGGGTCGGTCGACTCGGTCGGTGGTGTCAGCGTGGTCGTCGTCACGTCGTCTCTTTCGCTCACGGTCGAGTGGACCGGTCGAGTGGCCCGGCCGAGTGGCCCGCAGGGGTGACCCACGGTGGGTGGTCCGGGCATCGAGGATAAACGGCCCGCCGCGCCCCGTGTCAGTACAGCCGGGGCGGCCGGTCCGCACGACCGGTCGCACTGTCCCCGTCGCCACACATACAGTCGCAGCATGGAGACGCCCATCACGCTCAGGGTCGACGGCGCCGAGCACCACCTCACGGTGGACACCCGCATGACACTCCTGGACGCGCTCCGGGACAGGCTCGGCAACTTCGCGGCCAAGAAGGGCTGTGACCACGGACAGTGCGGGTCCTGCACCGTGCTAGCCGATGACCGAAGGGTCACCTCGTGTCTGTCACTGACGGTGGCGCAGGAGGGAAAGGACATCGTCACCGCCGCCGGGTTGTCGGAGGACGGACTCCACCCGCTACAGCAGGCGTTCATCGACGACGACGCCTTCCAGTGCGGCTACTGCACGCCGGGGCAGGTGTGCAGCGCGGTCGGGATGCTCGGCGAGGCGGAGGCCGGTGCACCGAGCCACGTGACCGCCGATCTCGACGCCGAGGTGGTCCTGACCGACGAGGAGATCCGCGAGCGGATGAGCGGCAACCTGTGCCGGTGCGGGGCGTACCCGAACATCGTCGCGGCTATCCGTCAGGTCCTCGACGCCGCGACCGCGACCGCGACCACGACCACGACCACGACCGCGACCACGACCGCGACCACGACCGCGACCGCGACCGCGGTTCCGGACGGAGCGAAGCGATGAGACCCTTCCGGTACGAGCGCCCCACGGATGCCCAATCCGCCGTCGCCCTGCTCAGTGAGCATCGCGGCGCGACCGCGCTCGCCGGCGGGACCAACCTCGTCGACCTCATGAAGCTCGGCGTGGCGACCCCGGACGTGGTCGTCGACGTCTCCGGGCTCCCCTTGGACGCCGTCGATCCGCTGGACGGCGGCGGGTTGCGGATCGGCACCAACGTCCGTAACGCCGACCTGGCCGCGCACCCACTCGTCCGCAGTGACTACCCGGTGCTCGCCCGCGCCCTGCTGTCCGGTGCATCCCCGCAACTGCGGAACCTCGCCACCACCGGGGGCAACCTGCTCCAGCGCACCCGCTGCGTGTACTTCCAGGACGTCACCACCCCGTGCAACAAGCGCGAGCCCGGTACCGGGTGCTCCGCGATCGGCGGTTACACGCGCTACCACGCCGTCTTCGGCCACTCGGTCGACTGCATCGCCACCCATCCCTCCGACATGGCCGTCGCCCTGGCCGCGCTCGAGGCGACGGTGGTCGTGCTCGGCGTCGACGGCGAACGCCGTATCCCCGCCACGGAGTTCCACCGGCTCCCGGGCGGCGAACCGCACCGCGACACGGTCCTCGAGCGCGACGAGCTGATCGTGGCGGTCGAGCTCCCACCGCCGGTGCCCGGCGCGGTCTCCACCTATCGCAAGGTCCGCGACAGGGCGTCCTTCGCGTTTGCGATCGTCTCCGTCGCCGCGCACCTGACGATCGACGACGGGGTCGTCACCGACGCGCGGATCGCCTGCGGCGGGGTGGCGCACAAGCCGTGGCGGGCGAGGCGGGCCGAGGAGGTCATCACCGGGCGGGCCGCGACCACGGCGGCGTTCGCCGAGGCGGCCGACGCGGAGCTGGCCATCGCCGCATCCGTCGACGGCAACGAGTTCAAACCCGCTCTGTTGCGGCGGACCATGATCGCCGTCCTCCGCGACCTGACGGCCCAGGCTGGCGAACGCGGCGCGGCCGGAGCGACCGGGGAGGATCCGCGGTGAGCGCGATCGGCATCTCGACACCACGACTCGACGGACCCGCCAAGGTCACCGGAACGGCCCCGTACGCCTACGAGCACACCGACCCTGACGCGTCGCCGGTGTACCTGTTCCCGGTCACCGCGACCATCACCCGGGGCAGCGTCACCTCGATGGACACCGCCGACGCCGAGTCCCACCCGGGCGTGCTCGCCGTCCTCACCCCGTGGAACGCCCCCCGGCTGGCCGACACGTCCGAGCGGGAGTACGCCCTGCTCCAGGACACCGACGTGCTCTACCGGGGGCAGCCGATCGGACTGGTCGTCGCCGAGACCGCCGAGGCGGCCCGGTACGCCCAGACGTTGGTGCGCGTGGAGTACGACCAGCAGCCCCACGACGTGGTGTTCCGCACCGACCATCCCGACGCCTACGAGCCGGAGGAGGTCAACGGCGGCTACCCGCCCACCTCGACCACCGGCGAGATGGGGCCCGCGGTGGCCCGGGCGGAGGCGAACGGCCACGTGGTGGACCAGAGTTTTTCCACCCCCGAGGAGCACAACAACCCCATGGAGCCGCACACCGTTGCGGCCCTCTGGGATCCGCACCAGCCACTTCTCACGCTGTACGACTCCACGCAGTCCCCGCACGGCGTGGCCTCCACGCTGGCGCCCGTGCTCGGGGTGGAGGCCGAGCAGATCCGCGTGATCGCCCTGCACGTGGGCGGCGGTTTCGGATCCAAGGGCGCCCCGCACGCCCACGACGTGTTGGCCGCGCTCGCGGCCATGGCGTTGCCGGGCAGGCTCGTCAAATACGCGGTGACCAGGCAGCAGATGTTCGTCTTTGTGGGCTACCGGCCTCGGACGGTGTCGCGGATCCGGCTGGCCGCTGATACGGACGGGCGCCTCACCGCGATCGGGCACGAGGCCTGGTCGCAGAGTTCGCGCGTGAAGGAGTTCGTGGAGCAGTCGGCGGTGCCGTCCCGCTCGATGTACGCCGCTCCCAACCGCAGGACCTCCCACCGCGCCGTCCCCCTGGACGTCCCCGCGCCGTATTGGATGCGGGCCCCGGGCGAGGCCCCGGGGGCGTTCGCGGCGGAGGTCGCGATGGACGAACTCGCGCACGCGTGTGGGCTCGATCCCATCGAGCTCCGGGTGCGCAACGACCCGGATACTGACCCGGAAACCGGCAAACCGTGGACCTCCCGCCGGTTGGTCGACTGCCTGCGAGAGGGCGCCGACCGGTTCGGCTGGTCGGAGCGACCCACCACGCCCGCCTCCCGCCGGGAGGGCCGCTGGCTGGTCGGTTATGGCGTCGCGGGCGCGGCGTACCCGCACCTGGTGCAGCCGGGCACGCGCGTGACGATCCGCGCCGAGGGCGACGGCCGCTACCGCGTGCTCGTCGGCGCCGTGGACATCGGCACCGGTACGTGGACGGCGCTCACCGCAATCGCCGCCGACGCGCTCGACCGGCCCGCCGAGGCGATCACGCTCGAGATCGGGGACACCGCCCTTCCCTGGGCCTCGGTCGCCGGCGGCTCGTCCGGCACCTCGTCGTGGGGCTCGGCGATCGTCGCCGCGGCCGGCCGGTTCCGCACCCGGTACGGCGACGACCCGCCAGCGGGGGCGGAGACCACCGCCGCGGCGGGGGACAACCCCGAACTCGAGCGCTACCGCGCGATCTCCTTCGGCGCCCAGTTCGTGGAGGCCCGCGTGGACGCCGACACCGGCGAGATCCGGGTGCCGCGGATGCTCGGTGTGTTCTCCATCGGCCGGGTGGTCAACCCCCGCATGGTGCGTTCGCAGTTCATCGGCGGCATGACCTTCGGCCTGTCCATGGCGCTGCACGAGCAGAGCGTCCGCGACGCCCGGTTCGGCCACGTGGTCACCCAGAACCTCGCGGACTACCACATCCCCACCCACGCGGACGCCGCGGACATCGACGCGGTCTGGCTCGACGAGGTCGATGAGCACGCGACGCCGATGGGCACCCGCGGTGCCGGTGAGATCGGCAATGTCGGCAGCGCCGCTGCTGTCGTCAACGCCATCCACAACGCGACCGGGGCCCGCATCCGCGACCTGCCCGTCCACGCCGACACGCTCCTGGGGTACCTGCCGGCGGATCAGTGACCGCCTGGTCCGCTGCCCTCCGCCCGGTGCAGGTCGGCGGAAACGTCGACGTCCCGCGGCGATCCGGTGTCGTCGCACGGCACCTCGACCACCCGATCGGAGTGCGCTCGTAAGTAGTGACGAGCCCCGGCGTCCCCGACCGCGGAGTCGATAACTCCGGGCAGGTGCTGGGCGCCGAGGAAGACCGGATGGCGACGAGCGCCGCCGTACGTGGCGACGGCCAGCGATGCGTCGGCCCCGGCCACCCGGCGGACCGCCTCCGCTCCGAGCCACGGCATGTCCACCGGGATGACGACGACGTCCGCGCGGCCGATCGCTGTGAGCCCGGTGCGGAGGGAGGAGCCCATGCCCGACTCCCACCGCTCGTTGTGCACCACCTCTGCGCCCGGCACGGCCAGCGCCACCGCCCCGCTGACCACCACGACCCGGTCGCACCCGCCCGCGCGCAGCAGCGCCACGGCGTGGTCGACCAGCCGGACCCCGCGGAACTCCACGAGAGCTTTCGGTCGGCCGAAGCGCCGACCCGCCCCGGCTGCCAGCACCAGACCGGTCACCGATGGATGTCCACGTCGAGGTGGGTCAACGGGGCGCCGGTGCCGCCGCGACGACGGGCGACGAGTTCGGCGACGATGGACACGGCCGTCTCCTCGGCCGTGCGCGCACCCAGATCGAGGCCGATCGGCGAGGACAGGCGGGCGAGCTCGGGCTCGGTGAGCCCCTCGGCCCGGAGCATCGCCACTCGCTCGGCGTGCACGCGCCGGCTGCCCATCGCGCCGACGAACCCCGCGGGGCTGCGCAACGCTGCCCGCAGGAGCGGGATGTCGAACTTGTGGTCGTGGGTCAGGACGCAGATGGCCGTCGTCGCGCCCACCGACACGGATTCCAGGTACTCATGGGGCCAGCGCGTGACCACCTCGTGGGCGTCCGGGAACCGCTCGGGTCGGTTCAGCGCGGGGCGCGCGTCGCAGACCACCACCCGGTACCCCAGGAGCGCGCCCGCCCTGCTGAGCGCTTCGCCGAACGCGCTGGCGCCAAAGATGAGGAGAGTCGGAGGGGCGAAGGAGTGCAGGAGGACCCGGGTGGGCCGGGCGCCCTCCCCGACGGGGACGGCCACGGTGCGGGCGCCCGGGAGACCGAGGTGCCCGGTGGTGAGACGCTCAGCCGCGAGCCGGGCGATGTGTCGATCGAGGTCGGGATCACCGAGGGTGCCCTCGGCCCCGTCCGGGCCGACCAGGAGGTGGGCGCCGCGCAGGCGACCCGTCACCGCCGTCGCCAGGACCATCGGCTCGCCGCGACGCAGGGCCGACCGCACCCGCTCCACTGCGTCGTGGCCCGCCCCGTCGAGGCGCTGGACAAAGACCTCCGACGTCCCTCCGCAGGTCGGTCCCTCGGAGAACTCGGAGGGATCGTCGCCGCCGAACTCCGCCACCAGGGGGATGCCGTCGTCGATCACCTGCTCGCACAGCGAGAACACCGTGCCGTCCACGCAGCCGCCGGAGACCCCGCCGATGACCTCGCCGGTCTCCGCGACCGCCATCGCCGCACCCGGCGGCAGGGGAGCCGACCTCTCGGTGTGCACCACCCTGGCCAGCGCGCATCGCGTCCCCTCGAGGCGCCACCGGTGCACGGCGTCAAGGAGGAGGTCCACGCGACCAGTATGACGTGGTCTCGGCGGCGTCCGCCATCGCCACGAGCCATCGCGCTCCGCTCGTCGGCATCCCCGATGGGCTACGTCGGGGTCGACGCCGAGGCCGGGCCTGACGTGTCGTGGGCGCGTGGCACCATGTCGGAAGAGGACGACCAGAATTACGACGACGAGGAGTGCGGCGGATGGCAGCAGGGCCGGTTCCGAACTCGCTGCATCTCGTTCTGGGGGAGGACGAGTTCCTCGCCGAGCGGGCCACGATGAGTGTCGTCGCGGCCGTTCGCGCCGCCGCGCCGGCGGGGGAGGAACCGGCCGTGGTCTCCCGGCTCGGCGGGCCGGAGGTCAGTGCGCCCCAGCTGTTCGAGCTGCTCTCGCCGTCGCTCTTCGGCGAAGACCGGATCGTGGTGATCACCGGGGCCGCAGAGTTGGGCAAGGACGCCCAGGCCGCAGTGCTGGGCACGGCGCGCGACCTCCCGGAGGAAACGGTCCTCGTGGTCCAGCACTCGGGCGGGGGCCGGGCCAAGACCCTCGTCCCGGACCTGCGCAAGGCGGGTGCTCAGGAGCACGCGGCCGGAAAGATCTCCCGGCACATGGACGTGGTGGGCTTTGTCCGCTCGGAGTTCCGCGGGCTCAGCGTGCGGGTCGCCCCGGAGGCGTGCGAGGCCCTGGTCGAGGCGGTCGGGACGGACCTGCGGCAACTCGCTTCCGCATGCGGTCAGCTCGTGGCCGACACCGGCGGCAAGGTCGACGTGGAGGCGGTACGGCGCTATCACTCGGGGATCGTCGGGGTGAGCGGCTTCACCGTGGCCGAGCGTGCGGTGGTCGGCGACATCGCCGGGGCGATCGAGGCGCTCGAGTGGGCCATGCACACCGGGGTCCCGCACGTCGTGCTGGCCGACGCCCTGGCGGACGCGGTGAACTCCATCGCGTTGGTCGGGACGCAACGAGGTACCGCACCCGCGGACCTGGCCCGGCAGGGGCTGCCGCCGTGGAAGGTCAAGAAGGTCACCGCCCAGACCCGGCACTGGTCCATCGAGACACTCGGCCGCGCGCTCCAGGTGGTCGCCAGTCTGAACGGTGAGGTCAAGGGTCAGGCCGAGGACACGTCCTTCGCGCTCGAGCGCGCGGTCCGCCGGGTGGGTTCGCTGGCGGCCACCGGCCGGGTCCAGTAGTCCACCGGCCGGCTGGTCCGGTCAACCGTCGCTGACGCCTGTCGCCACCAGTCCACGCCACTCCATGGGTGGTGAGGTGCCCGGTATGGGACGGGTAAACGACGAGGGCCCACCCCGCGCACTGAACTGGTGCGGGGTGGGCCCTCGGAGCCTCGTCGCGGCGGTCGCCGCCGCGGGGCTGTGCGTCGAGCTGGGTGCCTCAGAAGAGGGACCGGGTGACTCAGAGCGCGTTGACGGCCTTGGCGAGCGCCGACTTCTTGTTGGCAGCCTGGTTCTGGTGGATGACACCCTTGGTGGCGGCCTTGTCGAGCTGACGCGAGGTCGCCACGAGCAGGGCGCCGGCCTGGGCCTTGTCGCCGGCCGCGGTGGCCTCACGCAGGCTACGGATGGCGGAACGCAGAGCCGACTTGGTCGACTGGTTGCGGAGGCGGTTGCGCTCGTTGGTGAGGTTCCGCTTGATCTGGGACTTGATGTTGGCCACTAGTCACACCTTTGGTCGCGTGCCGACGGATCCTGATGGAGTCCCGTCGATCTGATGTCATATCTCTTGTCCGTTCGGACACGCAAGAAGCGATCCGGTGGACACCGACGGCCCACTTTACCAGCGGCCGCGACACCGGCCAAAACGTACGCCGAGCCAGCGTTACCGGGAGGCCGCCCATTCAGCTACCCGCCGGTCGCTCTCGGAGTCGGAGAGATCCTCGACGCGGGTCATCACCGACCAGCGCACCCCGAACGGGTCGCGGAGGGAGGCGTAGCGATCGCCGGAGACGAAAGTCGTGGTGGCCTCGCGGACCGTCGCACCGAGGGCCACTGCCCGGGCCACGACCGCGTCCACGTCGCTGCAGTACAACCCCATCGAGTAGCAGTCGTCGTCGCCGTCGGGCATGGCCACGAGTCCGTATTCGGGATTGACGGCGCCGATCTCCAGTCTGCCGTTGCCGAAGTCGAGCACCGCGTGAACCACGATTCCGCCCATCTCGGTGACGCCGCCGATCCGCGCGCCAAAGGCCTCCTCGTAGAAGCGGAGCGCCCCGGACGGATCGCGGAGGGCGAGGAACGGGGTCAGGCTCGTGCGGCCATGGGGTATCCCGTCGGTGGTGTGCTTCCCGGTCACGCCGGTCACGCCGGTCGCGCTGGTCGTCTGCTCTGGAGTGTCCATGCGCTCACGGTAGGGGCCGCGATCCCGCCCTGACTTGTAGATTTGCGACAGGATCTCCACTGGGGATCGGGAACCGCGAACGGGGCACGGCGAACGGGGCACGGCGAACGGGGCACGGGAACGGGGAACGCGGATGAGTGGTCTACGGGACGCGCGCGGCATCCTCTACCCGGATGCCCTGCCGAGGTTCCACCGACGGGACGTGCCGGCCGAATCGGGACACCTCGCCAGGTGGTACTGGATCGCGCAGTGGAACCTCCCCGTGGGCGAGGTGTCCATCCAGACGCTGCTGCCGTTCCCGGCGGCGAACCTCGTCGTCGAACCCTCCGGCTCCACCCTGTCCGGCCCCACCACGAGCGCCTCCGCCAGAGAACTCACGGGACGCGGCTGGGCGTTCGGCGTGCTGCTGCGCCCTGCGGGACTGGTCGCGCTCGGGTACGCCGCGGCGGAGATCGTCGACGTCGAGGTCCCGTTTTCCGCCGACGCCCTCGCTGCCGGGGTCGCCGAGTGCATGACCGCGGGCGACTGCGCGGCGGCCGCCGAGGTGATGTCCGGTTGGTGGGCCGCGCAGGCCGCGCAAACCGCAGGGGAGGGCCGGGTGGGCCGGGAGGGGCGAAGTCCGGACGGGGCGAGACAGGCCAACAGGCTCCTCGAGGTCGTGGAGTCCGACCCGGGGCTGGTCGGGGTGGATCAGCTGGCCCGCGAGATGGGACTGTCCGTCCGAGCGCTGCAGCGGCTGAGCAAGCAGTACATCGGGCTGTCGCCCCTGCGGATCATCCGGAGGTACCGACTGCAGGAGGCCGCGCTGCGGCTGCGCGAGAACCCGCAGCTGACCATCGCGGAGGTGGCCGCGGACCTCGGGTACGCCGACCAGTCACACCTCGCGGCGGACTTCCGGTCGACACTCGGGCTCGCGGCCCGCGACTACCGGCGTCAGCGCCAGCCGTAGTCCGACTTCAGGCGACCGGCGACCGCGGCGAACTTCTCCCGCGAGCAGATCGCGCCCTCGCGCCGGATGCCCTGCTCGGGCACGTCCAGCACCCGGTCCAGGCGGACCCAGCTCGGCCGGCCCTCCGGATCCCAGGGCCCGCTGCCGAGCGCCAGCCACCCCTCGTCGTCGTCCCGCTTGTCCTGCGAGGAGAGCTGGAGGCCCAGCAGACGGTCCCCGTCGCGGCCCACCACCAGGACCGGGCGGTCCTTGCCGCGACCATCGGCCTCCTCGAACTCCACCCAGGTCCACACGATCTCGCCCGGGTCGGCCTGCCCGTCGAGGTCGGGGGAGTAGGAGATGACGCGGGCGCGACTGGAGGTGGGGACCGTGCCGGTGGTGGCGGGTCTGCCCGCACCGACGCCCGCACCGACGCCCGCACCGACGCCCGCGCCGCCGCGGGCGCCGACGCCCGCGCGGGCACCCGCGCCGCCGCCGGCGCGAGAGGGAGCGGGGGAGATTCCCCGTTCATCGAGACGCCTGCGCACCTCGCTCGCGACCGTCGGTCCGTACTTCCGACCCATCTGCACCGCGGAGCGGCCCACGCGGGCCCAGTCGATAGCCATGGATGTCAGGGTAACGACGCGCGCGCCCCCGGTGCGGATTAAGGTCGCGCCTCATGGACATGGTGTGCGTGGTGGTGTGGGCGTCGGATCCGGCTGCAGAGGCTGCGGACCCAGCAGGCCTGCGGTCGCGGATCGGCCGGGCCGTCGAGGGGCCGTTGGCCGCGCTCGGGGTGCAGCGGTACGTGGTCAACGTGCGCGACGAGGCGGTGGCGAACGCGATGATCGACGTGCAGGTGACCGACCGGCCCGTGCTCGCCGTGGTCCGTGCCCGCGTGCCGGTCGCCTCGGCCACGGCGCTGGCCGATCTGCTCGACGCCCTGCGGGGGGTCGGGCCGGTCTCGGCGTGGTCGGTGACGGCGTCCGAGCCGCTGCCCATCGCGGACCCGGCGGAGGGGGACCGGTGTGAGGGCATGGCCAACATCGCGCTCCTGCGCCGGCCCGAGCGGATCGAGCGCGAGCAGTGGCTGCGCACGTGGCTCGAGGAGCACACCAGGGTCGCGATCGACACCCAGTCCACAAGCGGTTACACCCAGCACGCGGTGGTGCGGGCGCTCACCGAGGACGCGCCGGCGATCGCCGCGATCGTCGAGGAGGTCTTCCCGATCGAGGCCGTCAGTGATCTCGGGGTGTTCTTTGATTCCCGCGGCGACGACGCGCGGATGGGGGCCAACATCGAGGCGATGACGGCGTCGACCGCCCGGTTCCTCGACGACGGCACGGTCGATGCGATCCCCACCGGCCGGTACGTGATGGGTATTCCCGCACCGCGCGTGTGACAATGAGGTGATCGCCCGGTCGGCCCGACACCCCAGACACGCCCGGGCCCGCACGAGGAGTGATCGAGATTCCCAACTTCGCAGAAACGACGTTCACTGATCCGTCCAGGATCAGGAACTTCTGCATCATCGCGCACATCGACCACGGCAAGTCGACGCTGGCCGACCGCATGCTGCAGATCACCGGTGTGGTCGAGGCGCGGCTCATGCGGGCCCAGTACCTCGACCGCATGGACATCGAGCGCGAACGCGGCATCACCATCAAGGCGCAGAACGTCCGCCTGCCATGGGTGCCCACCACCGGCGCGGCCGCGGGCCAGGAGATCGTGCTCCACATGATCGACACCCCGGGCCACGTGGACTTCACCTATGAGGTCTCCCGCGCGCTCGAGGCGTGCGAGGGCGCGATCCTGCTGGTGGACGCCGCGCAGGGCATCGAGGCGCAGACCCTGGCCAACCTGTACCTGGCCATGGAGAACGATCTCGAGATCATCCCGGTGCTCAACAAGATCGACCTCCCGGCGGCGGACCCTGACCGGTTCGCCGAGGAGATCTCCCACATCATCGGCTGCGAGCCCGACGATGTCCTGCGCGTGTCCGGCAAGACGGGCGCGGGCGTCCAGGAGTTGCTGGACAAGGTGTGCGAGGTGATCCCGGCGCCCGTCGGCGATCCCGACGCCCCGGCTCGCGCGATGATCTTCGACTCGGTCTACGACACCTACCGCGGCGTCGTCACCTACGTCCGCGTGTTCGACGGCTCCCTCCGGCCGCGCGAGAAGGTCAAGATGATGTCCACGGGCAGCACCCACGAGGCGCTGGAGGTCGGGATCATCTCGCCGGAGCCCAAGGTCACCACGGGACTCGGCCCCGGCGAGGTCGGGTACCTCATCACCGGGGTCAAGGACGTCCGCCAGTCCAAGGTCGGCGACACCGTGACCAGTGCCCGGGGCGGCGCCGAGGAGGCGCTGGCCGGGTACAAGGAACCCAAGCCGATGGTGTTCTCGGGGCTGTACCCGATCGACGGGTCCGACTACCCGGTGCTGCGCGACGCCCTGGACAAGCTCCAGCTCAACGACGCGTCGCTGGACTACGAGCCCGAGACCTCGGTCGCCCTGGGCTTCGGCTTCCGCTGCGGCTTCCTGGGCCTGCTGCACATGGAGATCACCCGCGACCGGCTCGAGCGCGAGTTCAACCTCGACCTCATCTCCACCGCGCCGAACGTGGTGTACCGGGTGGTTGCGGAGGACGGCAGCGAGCACCAGGTCACCAACCCGTCGTACTGGCCCGAGGGCAAGCACCGCGAGATCTTCGAGCCTATCGTCAAGTGCACGATCATCGTGCCCAGCGAGTACGTGGGCACCGTCATGGAGCTCTGCCAATCCAAGCGGGGCGAGATGAAGGGCATGGACTACCTGTCCGAGACCCGCGTCGAGCTGCGCTACGTCATGCCGATGGGCGAGATCATCTTCGACTTCTTCGACTCGCTCAAGTCCCGGACCAAGGGCTACGCGTCGATGGACTACGAGGAGTCCGGCGAGCAGGCGGCTGACCTGGTCAAGGTCGACATCCTGCTCCAGGGCGAGGCGGTGGACGCGTTCTCCGCGATCGTGCACCGCGACCACGCCCAGGCGTACGGCAACAAGATGACCGGCAAGCTCAAGGAGCTCATCCCGCGTCAGCACTACGAGGTCCCGATCCAGGCCGCCATCGGCGCGAAGATCATCTCCCGCGAGAATATCCGCGCGATCCGCAAGGACGTGCTCTCCAAGTGCTACGGCGGCGACATCAGCCGTAAGCGCAAGCTGCTGGACAAGCAGAAGGAGGGCAAGAAGCGGATGAAATCGATCGGTCGCGTGGACGTGCCCCAGGAGGCCTTCGTGGCGGCGCTGTCCTCGGATTCCAACACCGACAAGAAGTAGTCAACAGCGCGCGGGCGTCCTCACGCCCGCGCGCTCTGGTTCCTCGCCCGGTCAGTTCCGTGCCCGGTCAGTTCCGTGCCCGGTCAGTTCCGAGCCCGGTGGCGACGGACGGCCGAGCGGTTGGTGCAGCGGGGCGAGCAGTAGCGCTGCCGGCCGTTGCGGCTGACGTCGGCGAACACCCGCTCGCAGTCGTCGGCCGCGCACCGGGCCAGCCGGTCGATCCCGCGCGAGGTCAGGTGTAGCGCGGTACCGACCGAGAACATGGCGGTGAGCAGGCGGGCGAACGACACGTCGTCGGCGCGGTAGTGCACGTGCCAGTGACCGTCGTGGTCGGTGAGCCGCGGCGGGTCCGCGTGCTGGGCGAGCAGGGCGTTGAGGACGTCGGCCCGGCCGCGGGCACAGCTCGTGTCGACGACGACGAGCCACGCATCCAGGAATTCGTCGACAGCCGCGAGGTCCGCGTCGGAGGCGCTCCGATCGATGGTCACCCCCGATTCCCGGCAGCGGTCCACCAGTTCGCGGGTGGTGCGGGGGCGGCGATTGCACAGGTCGGCGGCCAGGGTGACCGGATCGGCGCCGTAAGGGTTGATATACACAAACCGATTACAGCACAGTGGTCGGCATGCCTCTGTCGTTCGCGGACCTCGCCGCGTCCACTGCCGCGACCTCCGCCGCGACCTCCGCCATCGGGGTCTCCCTGTGGGTGCTCGCCGCGCTCGTCCTGGCGGCGTTCGTCGCCGGGTGGGTCGACTCCGTGGTGGGCGGGGGCGGGCTCATCCAGCTGCCGGCGCTCGTCATCGGACTGCCCGCGGACGCCTCGACCCCGGAGATCCTCGGGACCAACAAGCTCTCCTCGGTGGCCGGCACGCTGGTCGCCACCCTCACCTACCTGCGCAGGATCCGGGTCCCGATCGGGATGGTCCTGCCGCTGGTGGTGGCGGCCTTCGCCGGCTCGGCCGCGGGATCCTCGGTGGCCCGGTTCATCCCCAAGGAGCTGCTCACGCCCATCGTGCTGGTGGCCGTGGTCGCGGTGGGCGCGTACACGTTCTTCAAGCCGTCGATGGGGCGTGTCCACTCCGAGCGGCACTCGGGGTGGTCGCGGGCGTGGCGTTCGGCGCTGATCGGCGTGGTGATCGGGTTCTACGACGGCATCCTGGGCCCGGGCACCGGGTCGTTCTTCGTGATCGCGATCGTCGCCTTCCTGGGCTTCGGCTTCCTCCAGGGCACGGTCGCGGCCAAGCTCGCCAACCTCACCACCAACATCGCCTCGATCCTGGTGTTCGGGATCCACGGGGAGGTGCTGTGGCTCATCGGCGGCTGCATGGCGGTGGCCAACCTCACCGGCGGCTTCCTCGGGGCGAAGATGGCCATGCGCCACGGCAACGAGTTCATCCGCACGGTGTTCCTGGTGGTCATCGCCATCCTGGCGGCCAAGCTGGCGTGGGACACGGCGGCCCAGTGGGCGTGAGGACGGTCGACGGCCCGGTCCACGCGCCGACGTAGACTCGCCGCCATGACCTCTCCGAGCCCCGACCCGATGCGCCATCCGCTGCTCGACGAGTCGCCGTTGCCGTACGGACTACCGGACTTCGCGGCGATCAGCGAGGCCGACCTGGAGCCGGCGATCCGCACCGCGATCGACGACCACGCGGCCGAGGTCGCCGCGATCGCCTCGATCCCGGACGCGCCGACGCCTCAGAACACCGTGATCGCCCTCGAACGGTCGGGGATCGCCCTGGACCGGGTCCTGTCCGTCTTCTACGGGCTCCTCGGCCCGGACGCCACGAGCGCCCGACTGGACATCGACCGCGTGGTCTCTCCGCTCCTTGCCGCCCACCATTCCGCCGTCATGACCGATCCGGGCCTCTACGCCCGGGTGGACGCCGTGCACTCGGCGCTGGAGGCGGGAGAGTTGGAGGTCGACGACGAGACCGACCGACTGATCCGGCGGCACCACCGTGACCTCCTCCGGGCGGGCGCGGGTCTCGACGACGAGGGCCGCGCGCGGCTGGCCGCGATCGACACCCGGTTGGCCGAACTGACCACCGCCTTCGGGGAGAACCTGCTGGCGGCGACCGCCGCACTGGCCGTCCCGGTCACCGATGAGGCCGAGCTGGCGGGGCTGCCCGCGTCCATGCGCGCGACGCTGGCGGCGAGCGCCGCGGAGGCAGGTCAGGAGGGGTGGCTCATCCCGCTGGGCCTGCCCACGGTGCAGCCGATCACCGCGTGGCTGGACCACCAGGGCCTGCGACGACGCGTGATGGAGGCCTCGCTGCGCCGGGGGGCCACCCCGGACCACGACAACGCCCCGATCGTCCTGGAGATCGTCCGGCTCCGCGCCGAGCGCGCACAGTTGCTCGGGCTGAGCTGCCACGCCGAGCACGTCCTCGCGGTGGAGACCGCCGGGACGCCCGAGGCGGCGCGCGGTCTGCTGCTCGACGTGGTCGACGCCGCCGTCACCAACGCCCGTAACGAGGCGAAGGACCTGCTCGGCGGTGACGACCGCGAGCTGAACCCGGCTGACTGGGCCTGGGAGTCCGAGCGGCTGCGCGCCGACCGCTTCCAGGTGGACGACGCAGGCGTCCGGCCGTACTTCGAGCTCGAGCGCGTGCTCCGCGACGCCGTCATGCACTCGGCCTCCGAGCTCTACGGCCTGCGCTTCACCGAGCGCACGGACCTGGCCGGTTTCCTGCCGGACGTCCGGGTGATCGAGGTCTTCGACGACGAGCGGAACCAGACCGACGCCGGGATCGGGCTGTTGTTGCTGGACTACTACGCGCGACCGACCAAGCGGGGTGGCGCCTGGATGAGCTCGTTCCGCGACCAGTCCCGGCTGCTGGACTCGCGGCCCGTCGTCGTCAACGTCATGAACCTGGCCCGTCCCGCGGCGGGTGAGCCCACGTTGCTCACCATGGACGAGGTCACCACGATGTTCCACGAGTTCGGGCACGCCCTGCACGGCCTGCTCTCCGACGTGGAGTACCCGGTGTTCTCCGGCACCTCGGTGCCCCGCGACTTCGTGGAGTTCCCCTCGCAGGTCAACGAGATGTGGGCGCGACGCCCGGAGCTGCTCGCCCACTACGCCCGGCACGTGGAGTCCGGCGAGCCGATCGGTCAGGACCTGGTCGAGCGGATGCGGGAGGCCGAGCGCTTCGGCGAAGGGCAGGCGACCGTCGAGTACCTGGCGGCCGCGCTGCTCGACCTGGCCTGGCACTCGCTGTCGTTGGAGGAGGCCCGGGCGGTCACCGACGTCGACGAGTTCGAGGCCAAGGTGCTGGCCGACGCCGGACTCGACGTCCCGGGCATCGAACCCCGGTACCGGTCGCGGTACTTCCAGCACATCTTCGCCGGCGGGTACTCGGCCGCCTACTACTCCTACTTCTGGGCGGAGGTCCTCGACGCGGACGCCGCCGAGTGGTTTGCCGAGCGCGGCGGTCTGCAGCGGTCCTCGGGCGAGGCGATGCGCCGTGAGGTGCTGTCCCGGGGAGGGGCGATCGACTTCCTCGACGCCTACCGGGCGCTGCGCGGGTCGGACCCGAGCCCGGCGGCGCTGCTGCGTCGACGGGGGCTCGACAGCTCGGTGGTCGGTGGCCGTGAGGTCGCTCCCGCCGGGCGGTCGTAGGATCGCCCCCGTGACAGCTTTTCTGGGGTTCTGGGACAGGGTCGAACTCTGGCTGGTCACCCTGCCGTTCCCGCTGCAGGTGCTCATCATGCTCGCGGCGGGGATCCCGCTGTTCCTCCTGGTCGCGGCGGTCGTCGAACGCGCGGCGGACATGCTCGTCCACCGGTTCCGTGGGCTCGCCGCCACCGGGTCCGTCGAGACCGGGAAGGAGGTCCTCTGATGCCCCGGTCGCGTGTGACACTCGCCCTGATCCTGCTCATCGCGCTCGTCGTGATCGCCTGGATTGTCGTCGACGTAATCTGAGTTCAAGCGGTCCCCGGTTCGCCCTCCGATCCCGGTGTTGCGCACGTACACTCCGTCCATGCAGCGCTTGAGCGGACTTGACGCCAGCTTCCTCTACTTCGAGACCAGGGCCCAGCTCCTGCATGTCTGCGGGCTGATCGCGCTCGACGGGTCCGAGATGGAGGGCGGGTACTCGTTCGCGGTATTGCGCGCCGAACTGGCGCGCCGGATCGCCGGGATGCCGGAGTTCCGCCGCAAGTTGCACGACTCGCTCCTCAACATCGACCACCCGGTCTGGGTCGAGGCGGAGGACTTTGACATCGACCACCACCTCCACCGGGTGGGACTGCCGGAGCCGGGCGGGGACAGGGAACTCGCGGAGCTGTGCGGACACCTCGCGAGCATGCCGATCGACCGGTCGATGCCGCTGTGGCAGATGTACGTCATCGAGGGGCTGCCCGACGGGCGGTTCGCCGTCTTCATCAAGATGCACCACTCGACCGTCGACGGCGTCACCGGCGCCAACATGATGTCCCAGCTGTGCACGCTCACCCCGGACGATCCGGAGCTCGACCAGGAACTCGTCGCGCAGACCGCGGGCGGCTCGGCAGCCCTCGAGCTGGCCGTCGGCGGAGCGTTGTCCCGTCTGGCCACCCCGTGGCGGCTGGCCTCGCTCCTGCCGGGGACCCTGGGCGTCCTGCCGAAATGGGTCAACAGGGCCCGCAAGGGCCTGGCGATGCCGGCCCCGTTCACCGCGCCGCGGACCCCGTTCAACAGCACCATCACCGGGCACCGGTCCATCAGTTACGCCAGTGTGGACCTGGAGGAGATCAAGCGCGTCAAGAACGCCTTCGGCACCACCGTCAACGACGTCGTGCTGGCCATCTGTTCGACCGCCCTGCGCAAGTACCTCGACGGTCTGGACACGCTGCCGTCCAAGCCGCTCATCGCGATGGTGCCCATGTCGGTGCACGCCGCGGAGTCGCGCCCGGGCACCAACCGGGTGTCGGGCATGTTCATGTCGCTCTCCACGGACATCGACGACCCGGTCGAGCGACTCGAATCGATCCGGGACGCCAACACCGTCGCCAAGGACCACACCAACGCACTGGACGCCAATCTCCTGACCGACTGGGCGCAGTTCGCCGCGCCCTCGGTGTTCGGCTCCGCAGTGCGGATGTATTCGCGGCTCAGGCTCTCCGAGCACCACCCGGTGGTCCACAACCTCGTCATCTCCAACGTCCCCGGGCCCAACATCCCGCTGTACTTCCTCGGGGCCAAGGTCAAGAAGATGCTGCCGATGGGCCCGGTGTTCCACGGCGCCGGTCTCAACTGCACGGTCATGTCGATGGACGGGGAGCTGCACTTCGGCTTCATCGCCTGCAAGGATCTCGTTCCGGATCCCTGGCCCCTGGCCAACGCGGTGGGGGACGCCATGGCGGAGCTCGTCGCGGCCGCCGCCGAGCGCGAGGCGAGCGGCACCCCCTCGGCGGAGCCGAAGTCCGCATCTGAGCTGGGCGCGCAGCGCAAGGAGCAGCGCAAGTCCGCCCGGCAGTCGGCCGGCCGTAGGGCGGCGGCCGCCGCCGAGCCGGCAGACAGGGAGAGCCCCGGGACGACGGAGACGTCCACGTCTACCGAGTTGGCGGAGCTCCCCAGCACGTCGACCGAGCTGGCGGAAACCACGAGCACGTCCACCGAAGTGGTGAAGGCACCGGCCAAGAAGGCGCCCGCCAAGAAGGCGCCCGCCAAGAAGGCTCCCGCCAAGAACGCTTCGGTCAAGAACGCTCCGGTCAAGAAGGCTCCGGCCAAGAAAGCTCCGGCGGCCTCCGCCAAGAAGGTTCCGGCCAAGAAGGCGCCCGCCAAGAAGGCATCGAGCAAGCCCACGGGGTCCAAGCCCGCCTCCTCTCGCCCGCTCACCCCCGAGTCCGAGGCGGTCGTCGCCGCGGCGCTGGATGACCTGCCCACGACGACCACGTCCACGTCCAAATCCACGTTCACGACCCCTCCCACCACCGCACCCGCCACCGCACCCGCCACCGCGGCCACCCCTGCCGGCGGCCCCGCGGAACCGGCATCCGGCAAGCTGGGGAGCGTGCCGCTACTTGAAACCACACCCGCTCCGGCGGTTGACAACACGCCCGGCCCCCGGACCGCGTACGGGGCTGACGACGTGACGCCGATGTACAGCCCGTCGGCCGTCTCCGACCCGGGCGATTCCACCGTGAGCTCGGAGCCAGGGGGCGGTGAGACCGGGAGCGTGCGCGCCCCCGGTCAGGCGTGACCGCCGAGATCCCGGATCCCGCTCGACTCGCCCTCTCCCCGCCGCCGCGCGACCCGCGGGCGCCGTTCGGGATCTACCTCCACGTGCCGTTCTGTTCGTCCCGCTGTGGCTACTGCGACTTCAACACCTACACGGCCGGGGAGCTGGGGTCGGCCACGTCGCCCGTGGACTGGGAGCGGGCCGCTTCGCTGGAGATCGAGCGGGCCGCCTCCGCCCTGGCCGGTACGGGAACACCGCCCGCGGTCGACACCGTCTTCATCGGCGGCGGGACACCGTCACTGGTCGGGGCGGACGTCCTGGTGGGGATGCTCGAGCGCATCCGGTCGACGTTCGGTCTGGCCCCTGACGCGGAGGTGACCACGGAGAGCAACCCTGAGTCCACCTCGCCGGAGTTCTTCGACCGACTTCGCGAGGGCGGGTTCACCCGGATCTCGTTGGGCATGCAATCCACCGCCCCGCACGTCCTGCGCGTGCTGGACCGGGTCCACACCCCGGGCCGACCGCAGGAGGCGGTCGCCGAGGCGAAGGGCGCAGGGTTCGATCACGTCAACCTCGACGTGATCTACGGGACGCCGGGGGAGACCGACGACGACCTCGCCCGCACCCTCGACGCGGTGGTCGACGCCGGGGTGGACCACGTCTCCGCCTACTCGCTCATCGTGGAGGACGGCACCGCGCTGGCCAGACGGATCCGACGGGGCGAGCTGCCCGGGACCGTCGACGACGTGTTGGCCGACCGCTACGAACAGGTGGCGGAGCGGTTGTCCCGCTCCGGTTTCCACTGGTACGAGGTCTCCAATTTCGCGACCGACTCCTCGGGGTACTGCCGCCACAACATGGGGTACTGGCGCGGCGGCGACTGGTGGGGGATCGGTCCCGGCGCCCACTCCCACGTCGGCGGCGCCCGGTGGTGGAACGTCAAACATCCCGCCCGGTACGCCGCGGCGTGCGACGCCGGGGACCTGCCGGTCGACGGCGGCGAGATGCTCGACGACGCCGACCGGCACCTCGAACGGATCATGACCGGGCTCCGGCTGGCCGAGGGGCTGCCCGACACGGCGTTCACCGTGGACGAGAGGACGCGGGCGGACGCCCAGGTGGAGTCGGGACTGCTCCGTCGCCGGGCCGCCGGCGTGGCCGACGGGCCGGGATACGCGCTGACCCAGGCGGGCAGGCTGCTGGCCGACGGCGTCGTGCGCGACGTGCTCCTCTGAGCGGCTGGCCTAGGATCGGGGGGTACACGAGCGCGAGAAGGAGAATCTGATGTCGAGCACGGCCGATCGCAGGACCGACGTCTTGCGCGCGATCGTCTCCGATTACATCGCCTCGCACGAGCCGGTGGGCTCCAAGTCGATCGTCGACCGTCATTCCCTGGGTGTGTCCAGTGCGACGATCCGCAACGACATGGCCGTCCTCGAGGCGGAGGGCTTCATCGTCCAACCCCACACCAGCTCGGGGCGGATCCCCACCGAGAAGGGCTACCGGCACTTCGTCGACTCGATCGAGGAGATCACGCCGCTGTCCCGCGCCGAGCGCAAGGCGATCCGGACCTTCCTCGAGGGTGCCGTGGACCTGGACGACGTCCTCCGGCGGGCCGTGCGGTTGCTCTCCCAACTCACCCGTCAGGTCGCCGTCATCCAGTACCCGGTGCTGGGGCGATCCACGGTGCGCCACCTCGAGGTGGTGAGCCTGGCCCCCACCCGGCTCCTCCTGGTCCTCATCACCGACACCGGCCGCGTGGACCAGCGGGCGGTGGAGCTCGCCTCCCCGTTGACGGACGAGCACTCGACGGAGCTCCGTTCCCTCCTGTCGGAGGCCGTGGCCAACAAGCGACTCAGCGACGCCTCCGAGGCCCTGGCCGCGACCCCGGGCCGGGCCCGGCCCGCCTACCGCGACGCGGCCGAGCGGTGCGTGACCGTACTGGTGGAGACCCTGGTCGAGCAACCCGACGCGCGCATCGTCCTGGGCGGCACCGCCAACCTCACCCGCAGCGCAGCCGACTTCGACGGGTCGCTGCTGTCGGTCCTGGAGGCGCTGGAGGAGCAGGTCGTGATCCTGCGGCTCCTCTCGGCGGCCCAGGCCGTGGGAGTGGGCGGCCCGGCAGGGGTCACCGTCCAGATCGGCGAGGAGACCCAGGCCGCGGAGATCCGGGGCGCCTCCGTGGTGTCCTCCGTCTACGGTTCCGACGGACAGATGCTCGGCGGGATGGGGGTGCTCGGGCCCACACGGATGGACTACCCGGGAACAATCGCCTCGGTCGCCGCTGTTGCCCACTACGTGGGCGAGATCCTGTCCGGGCACTGACGCCCGTAGCCTCACCCGGGACCAGTTCCTACACTTGAGCAGTTATTCCACTTATCGAAAGGCGACACGTGTCACGCGACTACTACGGGACCCTCGGGGTCGATCGGGGTGCCTCGGAGTCCGAGATCAAGCGCGCCTACCGCAAGCTCGCCCGTGAGCTGCACCCCGACGTCAACCCGTCGGACGACGCGCGTGAGCGGTTCACCGAGATCACCGCGATCTACGAGGTCCTCACGGATCCCGAGAAGCGCAGGGTCGTGGACATGGGCGGGGATCCGCTCGATTCCTCCCCGGGTGGCGGGCGTGGCGGCGGCTTCGGTGGCGGTGGATTCGGCGGCGGCGGTGGCCTGGGCGACGTGTTCGAGGCGTTCTTCGGCGGAGCCGGGGGCGGCGGCGGACGGGGTCCCCGCAGCCGCGTGCAGCCGGGTTCCGACGCGCTCATCCGCGTCAACCTGACGCTGGCGGAGTGCGCCACCGGCGTCACCAAGGAGATCCAGGTCGACACGGCCGTGCTCTGCGAGACCTGCCACGGAAAGGGCTCGGCGAGCGACACCCCGCCGGCCAAGTGCGGCATGTGCCAGGGGCAGGGCGAGATCCAGTCGGTCCAGCGCTCGCTGCTGGGCAACGTCATCACCAGCCGTCCGTGCCCCACCTGCGCGGGCACCGGCGAGATCATCACCGACCCGTGCGGAGACTGCTCCGGCCAGGGGCGCGTCCGCAAGCGGCGCACCGTCTCGGCCAAGATCCCGGCCGGTGTCGGCGGCGGTATGCGGATCCGGCTCTCCGGACAGGGCGAGGTGGGCCCCGGCGGCGGGCCCGCCGGTGACCTCTTCATCGAGGTCAACGAGCGCAACCACCCGGTGTTCGTGCGGGACGGGGAAGACCTGCACTGCACGGTCCGCGTCCCGGTGGTCGACGCCATGCTCGGTGGCAGCGTGGACCTGGAGACCGTCGTGGGCGACGACCTCGTGATCGACATCCCGGCCGGCATCCAGCCCGGGCACACCGTCACCCTCTCCGGCCGCGGCATGCCGCGCGTCCGCGGTGGCGGGGCCGGGGACCTTACGGTGCACATGGAGGTCGTGGTCCCCGAGAAGCTGGACCGCAAGCGCCGCGACCTGGTGGAGCAACTTCGACGACTGGGCGGCGACTCGGCCGAGATCGTCAACGAGGACACCGCCCGCCGCGGCGGGCTCTTCTCGCGCCTGCGCGACGCGGTCGCGGGTCACTGAACCGGTGACCCCGCCCCTCTTCCGGGTCCCGGCCGTCCCCGCGGTCGGCCAGCTCGTGGTCCTCGACGGACCCGAGGGCCGGCACGCCGGATCCGCACTCCGGGTGCGCCCCGGTGAGCGCGTCCGGGTGGGCGACGGACGCGGGGCGGTGGCCGACTGCCGGGTCTCCGCCGCCGAATCCGGGCGGGTCGAGGCCGAGGTCGTCGCCCGCGAGGACGTGCTCAGGCCGTCACCCGAGGTGACGGTGGTCCAGGCGCTGCCCAAGTCCGAGCGCTCGGAACTGGCGGTCGAGCTGGCCACCGAGGCGGGGGCCGACCGGATCGTGCCGTGGCAGGCGGACCGCTGCGTGAGCCGGTGGACCGGGCCCAAGGTCGACAAGGGCCGCACCAAATGGGAGAACGCCGCGCGCGCGGCGGCCAAGCAGTCCCGGCGGGCCTGGGAGCCGGAGATCGGCCCCCTGGTGGACTCCGCCGGCCTCGTGGCGCTCGTGACCGAGGAGGTCGAGGCGGGCGCCGCCGCCCTGGTGCTGCACGAGGACGGTGCCGTCTCCTTTGTCGAGGCCGTATCCGCGGGGCCGGCCGGGGAGCGGATCCTCCTCGTCGTCGGGCCCGAGGGCGGCGTCTCCGACGCCGAGATCGACGCGCTCACCCAGGCCGGGGCCCGCGCGGTCGTTCTGGGACCGGAGGTCCTGCGCACGTCCACCGCCGCCACCGTGGCCCTGGGCGCCCTCGGCGTTCTCACGCGGAGATGGTCAGACCCGGGGACTACACTCGACCCGACCGAACCACCACCCAGGACGTGATCCACGTAAGTACCCCAGAAGACGACGCAGTCATCAACCCGGACGCCGAGCGCCCGGAGGTCGCCGAGCCGCGCGGCGGCCGCCGCGACTCCGGCGACTCGTCCGCCCGCACGGCAGTCCAGCTCGACCCCGATCTGGCCATGGCGGTGCTCGGTGCCGCCGACGCCAACCTGCGGATGCTCGAGGAGCTGCTCGACGCCGACCTGCACGTCCGCGGCGGCACCATGACCATCTCCGGTGACCCCGGGGCCGTCCACCAGTCCTCGCGGGTGGTCTCCGACCTGCTGCGGCAGGCGCGTAGAGGTGTGGAGATCACCCCGGCCTCGGTGCGGCGCTCGGTCGAGATCCTCGCCGACTCCGGGCCGCTGACGCCCGAGGAGGTGCTGGGGACCAACGTGCTCTCCCGCCGCGGCGGGATGATCCGGCCCAAGACGGTGGGCCAGAAGCGGTACGTCGACGCGATCGACGAGCACACGGTGGTGTTCGGGCTCGGCCCCGCCGGGACCGGCAAGACCTACCTCGCGATGGCCAAGGCCGTGGCCGCGCTCCGCGCCAAGGAGGTCAGCCGCATCATCCTCACCCGCCCCGCGGTCGAGGCCGGTGAGCGGCTCGGTTACCTGCCCGGCACCCTGCACGAGAAGATCGACCCGTACCTGCGGCCGCTGTACGACTCGCTGCACGACATGATGGACCCCGAGGCCATCCCCAAGCTCATGGCGGCCGGGGTGATCGAGGTGGCGCCGCTGGCGTACATGCGCGGTCGCACCCTCAACGACGCGTTCATCGTCCTCGACGAGGCGCAGAACACCACGCCCGAGCAGATGAAGATGTTCCTCACCCGCCTGGGCTTCGGCTCGAAGATCGTCGTGACCGGCGACATCACCCAGATCGACCTCCCGGGCGGGCAGCGTTCGGGCCTCAAGGTGGTGCGCGACATCCTCAAGGGGGTCGACGACATCCACTTCGCCGAGCTCACCTCGAAGGACGTCGTCCGGCACGCGCTGGTCGCGCGGATCGTCGATGCGTACGCCAAGCACGAGGAGCGCCTCGAACGGGGCGAGAAGCCCACCGCCGTCACCAGCAAGAAGGAGCACCGCCGCCGATGAGTATCGAGGTCGCCAACGAGTCGGGCGTAGAGGTCGACGAGGCAGAGCTCATCGACGTGGCCGCGTTCGTGATCGCCCGGATGGACGTGCACCCGGCCGCCGAGCTGTCGATCACCCTCGTGGACAAGGACACGATGGCGGATCTCCACGTGACCTGGATGAACCTGCCGGGCCCCACCGACGTCATGAGCTTCCCCATGGACGAGCTCACCCCGGGCGGCCGGCCCGATCTGCCCGACCCCGGTCCGGCGATGCTCGGCGACATCGTGCTGTGCCCGGCGTTCGCCGCCGACCAGGCCGCCAGCTCCGGGCATCCGCTCGCGCACGAGTTGGCGTTGTTGACCGTGCACGGGAGCCTGCACCTCCTGGGCTACGACCACGCCGAACCGGCCGAGGAACGTGAGATGTTCGGGCTGCAGAACGAGCTGTTGGCCGAGTGGTACGACCACCGCCAGGACGCTCGGCGCGAGGACGCCTGACCCGTGGACCCCACAATCCTCACGACCGTCGCGGCCGTGCTCCTCATCCTGGTCGCCGGCGTCTTCGCGTCCCTGGACGCCGCGCTCAGCACCGTCTCGGTGGCCCGGGTCGACGAGATGGCCAAGGAGTCCCGCTACGGGGCGGCCCGGCTGGCCAGGATGCTCGAGAACCGGGCCCGCTACATCAACGTGTCCATCCTGCTGCACCAGCTGAGCCTGATCTCGGGTGTCGTGCTCCTGACGGTCGTGTTCGCCGAGGTCATCGAGTCGACGGTCTGGGCGCTCGTCGGAGTGATCGCGCTGACGACCGTCGCGGCGTACGTGGTTGCCGGCGTCGGATCGCGCACGCTGGGGCGTCAGCACGCCTACTCCCTCGCGCTTGGGTCCTCGACGCCGCTGTCGCTCACCGGGCTGGTCCTGGGCCCGGTGGCCGGGCTGCTGGTGGGGATCGGCAACGCCGTCATCCCGGGCGGGGGTTTCCGCAACGGACCGTTCGCATCCGAGATCGAGCTGCTCGAGATCGTGGACATGGCGCGGGAACGCGGGGTGGTGGCCGACGACGAGTCGCGCATGATCCAGTCCGTGTTTGAACTCGGCGAGACCACCGCGCGCGAGGTCATGACCCCGCGGACCGAGATGGTGTGGATCGAGTCGGACAAGACGGTCGGCCAGGCGGCACGGTTGACGGTCAAGTCCGGTTACTCCCGCATCCCGGTGGTAGCGGGGGAGAACTACGACGACGTGGTGGGCGTGGTGTACCTGCGTGACATCGTGGCCAGGCTCGACGACCCGGACGGTCGCGCGACGCCCGTGGCCGACATCATGCGGCCGGCGGCGTTCGTCCCGGACTCCAAGCGCATCGACGACCTCCTGGCCGAGATGCAGCGGGAGCACAACCACCTGGCGATCCTGGTCGACGAGTACGGCGGGACCCCCGGGCTGGTGTCGATCGAGGACATCCTCGAGGAGATCGTCGGGGAGATCGTCGACGAGTACGACACCACCGAGGTGGCGCCCGTCGAGGAACTGGGCGACGGGGTCTACCGACTCTCCGCCAGACTCGGTCTGGACGAGGTGGCCGACCTGTTCGACCTGGAGTTCCCCGATGAGGTCACCGAGGAGGTCGAGACCCTCGGCGGACTGCTCGCCTTGGAGCTCGGTCGCGTGCCGCTGCCCGGCGCACACGTGGTCTCGACGGGTCTGGACCTGCACGCCGAGGGCGGGAGCGATCGTCGCGGCCGCGTCAAGGTCGTCACCGTGGTGGCACGACGAACCGGGTCGACCGACCCGGACGAGGATTCTGATCGCAACAGCGAGGACAATCGATGACCACCCCAGAGGGATTCCGGAGCGGGTTCGTCAGCTTCGTGGGCCGGCCCAACACCGGCAAGTCCACGTTGACCAACGCGCTCGTGGGCGAGAAGATCGCCATCACGTCCTCGCGCCCGCAGACCACCCGACACGCGATCCGCGGGATCGTCCACCGGCCGGATGCCCAGCTCATCCTGGTCGACACCCCCGGCCTCCACCGGCCCCGGACCCTGCTGGGCGAGCGCCTTAACGCGCTGGTGGAGGACACCTACTCCGACGTCGACCTCATCGGCCTGTGCATCCCCGCGGGGGAGCGGATCGGGCCCGGTGACCGGTGGATCCTGGAGCAGGTCAGGAAGCTCTGCCCCAACACCCCGATCCTCGGGCTGGTGACCAAGATCGACACCGTCTCCAAGAAGCGGGTCATGGAGCAACTGATGGCGGTCTCCAAGTTCCTCGGACCGGATTCGGAGGTCGTCCCGGTATCCGCGACGGCCGGTGAGCAGGTGGATGTGGTGGAGGACGTGATCGCCTCCCTGCTGCCCGAGGGCCCGCGGTTCTACCCCGATGACGTGATCACCGAGGAGTCCGACGAGTCCCGGATGTCCGAGCTCATCCGCGAGGCCACCCTCGAGGGCGTCCGGGACGAGCTGCCGCACTCGATCGCCGTGTCGATCGAGGAGGTGCTGCCGCACGAGGGGCGTAGCGACATGGTGGACGTCCACGCCATCGTCTACGTCGAGCGGCAGAGCCAGAAGGCGATCGTCCTGGGCAAGGGCGGTTCGCGGATGAAAGAGGTGGGTAGCCAGGCCCGGGCGGGGATCGAGCAGCTGCTGGGTACCAAGGTGTACCTGGATCTGCACGTCAAGGTCCTCAAGGAGTGGCAGCGCGATCCCAAGATGCTCGGTCGGCTGGGCTTCTAAGGCCCCGGCTGGGCTTCTGGTCCCACCGGTGGGCGGTCCCGCCGGGGATTCGTCTGGGTGACCCACCACCGCAGGTGGGACAATGGACCTCTGTCACCGGTCGACGATCAAGCGGAGGAGGCCCGATGCACCCGTTCACCGACATCGGCCTCGTCGTGCGCACCTACGACCTCGGTGAGGCCGACCGGATCGTCACCTTCCTCACCGAGGATCACGGACTGGTCCGGGCCGTCGCCCGGGCGGTGCGCCGCACCCGCTCGCGGATGGGCGCCAGCCTGGAGCCGTTCGCGGTGGTGGAGGTGCAGATCGCCCCCGGCCGTGGCCGGAGCGGCCTGGGCGCCGTGCGACAGGCGTCCAGCCGGGAGTCCCTCTCGCGCCCGCTCGTGGCGGACTATCCCGCGTACACCTCCGGGTGTGTGGTCCTGGAGACCGCGGAACGACTGGCAGGGGAGGAGGGTGCACCCACCCCGAGGCTGCTCGGCCTCGCCGTCGGAGCCCTCCGGTCCCTGGCCGAACACCGGCGCCCACCGGGACTGGTCGCCGACGCCTTCCTCCTGCGCGCCATGGCCGCATCCGGCTGGGAGCCGGTCCTGGACTGCTGTGTGCGCTGCGGCGTGGTGGGCCCGCACCGGGCGTTCCACGTGGCCTCCGGCGGCACCGTGTGCGTCCACTGCCGGCCGCAGGGGTGCGCCATGCTCTCACCCGGCGTCGCCGGGCACCTGTCCGCGCTGCTGGCCGGGGAGTGGGACGCCGTGGGCGTCTCGTCGCCCGCCGTGGTCCGCCAGGCCTCCGGGATCGCCGCAGCCCACCTGCAGTGGCACCTCGAGCGCGACCTGCGCAGCCTGCCCCTGGTCGACCGCGGCACGGTCGACCTCCAGCCCGTCGACGGCTCTCCCGTCGACCTCCTGCCGGCCGACGTCCTGCCCTTCGCGCCCTTTCCCGTCGAACACGTTGAGGAACCCCGTGCCCGGACTACCCAGATTTCGTAAGCGCACCACCACCGCGGGCGTGACCTCGTCGTGGACACGGGGTGCCGCGACGCCGGCGACCCCGAGCCCGCCCACCCCGCACCCGTCGGGCGCGCGTCCGCCGGCTATCCCGGCCGAGTTCGTTCCGCGCCACGTCGCGCTGGTGATGGACGGCAACGGCCGCTGGGCCCAGGAGCAGGGGTTGCCCCGCACGGAGGGGCACAAGCGCGGCGAGGCCGTGCTCATGGACGTGGTCAAGGGCTGCATCGAGATCGGCGTCCCCTACCTCTCGGCGTACGCGTTCTCCACCGAGAACTGGAAGCGCAGCCCCGAGGAGGTCCGCTTCCTCATGGGCTTCAACCGGGACGTCCTGCGCCGGCGCCGCGACGAGATGAACGACCTGGGCGTCCGGGTCCGGTGGGCGGGCCGGCGACCCAGGCTGTGGAAGTCGGTCATCTCCGAACTCGAGGAGGCCGAGGAGCTCACCCGGGACAACACGGTCATGACGCTGGCCATGTGCGTCAACTACGGCGGGCGGGCCGAGATCGTGGACGCCGCGCGGGATTTCGCGCGCCGGGTCGCGGCGGGGGCGGTCTCCCCGGACGACCTCACCGAGGACAACTTCGCCCAGTATCTCGACGAGCCCGACATGCCGGACGTCGACCTGTTCCTGCGGCCGTCCGGTGAGCTGCGCACGTCCAACTTCCTGCTGTGGCAGAGCGCCTACGCCGAGTTCGTCTTCCAGGACACGCTGTTCCCCGACTTCGACCGACGAGACCTGTGGGCGGCGTGTCTGGAGTACGCGGAGCGGGACCGCCGCTTCGGCGGGGTGGCCCCGGCCTGACACCCCACGGTGCATCCGCTCGCGCGCGTGTGCCCCCGCGTCTGCGCCCCGCCGCATCCGCTCCCGCGCCTGGCGGCCCGCGCCCGCGGCTGACCGTGACTGGCACCGCCGCTCCTGGAGATGGCGTCTCGCCTGCGCATCGGTACACGCCAGACGCCAGGTTCGCGCGCGCCTGCGGAGGCGCAGCCAGCCGGTCGGCTGGTCGCGGGCGGGGAGCCCGGTCAGTCAGCGTCGCACGCCGCGCACGCCGCGCTCAGCCCGCCCCGGCCGCCCCGGCCGCCGCGCACGCCGCGCACAGGCCGAACAACTCGACAGTGTGGGTGACCTCGGTGAACCCGTGGGCGCCACCCGCGCGATGCGACCACTCCTCGACCCCCGGCTCCTCGACCTCCACCGTGAACCCGCACACCCGGCACACCAGGTGGTGATGGTGCGAGTCGGAGCACCGGCGGAAGATCAGCTCGCCCGAGTCGGTGCGCAGGACGTCCACCGCGCCCGCGTCGGACATCGACTGCAGCGTCCGGTAGACCGTGGTCAACCCGATGGTGTCGCCGCGGTCCCGGAGCTCGGCGTGCAGGTCCTGGGCGGAGCGAAAGCCCTTGGACTCGCCGAGCAGCGCGGAGATGGCGCTGCGTTGGCGGGTCGAGCGCACCCCGATCGGCTTTCCCGGTGTGGTCACCGCCTACCCCTCACCGGCGTGCCCCACGGCCGCCTCGACGATGTGTAGGAGGTGGTCGTCGAGCAGCTCGTAGCGGATCTCGCGGCCCTGCCGGTGCGCGGACACCACATGGGAGGACTTCAGGACCCGTAGGTGCTGGCTGACCAACGGCTGCGCGACCCCGAGGGCGTCGACCAGTTCGTGGACGCAGCGCGGGCCCTCACGGAGCTGCAGCACGATCGCGATGCGCAACGGCGCGGAGAGCGCGCGGAGCAACTCTCCCGCCGCCGCCATCACGTCCGGGCGCGGGAGTGGGACGGGCGCGGTGTGGCGGCCGGGATCGTGGACGTCGGCGATCAACTCGCCGTCGGTCGTGAGCTCGGGTCCGGATGCCATTGCGTGAAACCTTCCGGGCGCGCTGGTCGCAGGCGCCGTGTCGGGTGGGGACCCCAGTATCCCAGACCGCCGGGGCGGACCGGATACGCTGGTGAGAAGTACCGCGGGCGCCGGCCCGCGCCGAGGTCGTCCACCACGACACCTCCGCCAACCGACTCACCAAGGGAGAACCCCCGACGTGGCATCCTCAGCGTCCGTCATCGACACCGTCGTCAACCTCTGTAAGCGCCGGGGACTGGTGTACCAGTGTGGCGAGATCTACGGCGGCACCCGTTCGGCGTGGGACTACGGTCCGCTGGGCGTCGAGCTCAAGGAGAACATCAAGAAGCAGTGGTGGCGGACCTTCGTCACCGCCCGCGAGGACGTGGTGGGCCTGGACTCGTCGATCATCCTGCCCCGCAAGGTGTGGGAGGCCTCCGGCCACGTCGAGACCTTCACCGACCCGCTGATCGAGTGCCAGTCCTGCCACACCCGCCTGCGCCAGGACCACCTGCAGGAGGCCTACGCGGCCAAGAAGAAGCTGGACTCCCCGGCCGACGCCCAGATGGCCGACATCCCGTGCCCGAACTGTGGGAACAAGGGCCAGTGGACCGAGCCGCAGCTGTTCTCCGGCCTGATGAAGACCTTCCTCGGTCCCGTGGACAACGAGACGGGCCTGCACTACCTGCGCCCGGAGACCGCCCAGGGCATCTTCGTCAACTACAAGAACGTCATGACCACCGCCCGGCGCAAGCCGCCGTTCGGCATCGGTCAGATCGGCAAGGCGTTCCGCAATGAGATCACCCCGGGCAACTTCATCTTCCGCACCCGCGAGTTCGAGCAGATGGAGATCGAGTACTTTGTCAAGCCCGACGAGGCTGACGAGCACTTCAAGCGCTGGGTCGAGGACTGCTGGGACTGGTTCGTGGACCTGGGCATCAACCCGGAGAACCTGCGTCGCTTCGACGTCCCGGAGGATGAGCGCGCCCACTACTCGGCCGGCACCATCGACTTCGAGTACCGCTTCGGCTTCTCCGGCAGCGCGTGGGGCGAGCTCATGGGCGTGGCCAACCGCACGGACTACGACCTCACGCAGCATCAGACGCACTCGGGTGAGGACCTGCAGTACTTCGACCAGGCCTCGGGAGAGAAGTACATCCCGTACGTCATCGAGCCGAGCTTCGGTCTGACCCGCTCGCTCATGGCGTTCCTCGTGGACGCCTACACCGAGGACGAGGCACCCAACGCCAAGGGCGGCGTCGACACCCGCACGGTGCTCAAGCTCGACCGGCGCCTGGCGCCGTTCAAGGCTGCCGTGCTGCCGCTCTCGCGCAACGCCGACCTCTCGCCCAAGGCGCGCGACCTGGCCGCTCAGCTGCGCAAGAGCTGGAACGTGGACTTCGACGACGCGCAGGCGATCGGTCGCCGCTACCGCCGCCACGACGAGATCGGCACCCCGTTCTGCATCACCGTGGACTTCGACACCCTCGAAGACCAGGCCGTGACCATCCGTGAGCGGGACACCATGTCCCAGGAGCGCGTGGCGATCGACCAGGTGGAGGGCTACCTCGCCCAGCGGCTCATCGGTTGCTGACCGGGGCACTGGCACACTTGGTCGGGTGAGTAGATCCCGGTCCCCGCTGCGCGCGATGTCCAGGGCCATCAGCTGGCTCCTGGCCATCGCGCTGCTGCTGTGCCTGGTCGTCCCCGGCTTCATCGCGTTCCGCGTGTGGCACGTCGCGCGGGTGGACGACCGGACGACCGCCGACGCGATCGTCGTGCTGGGCGCCGCGCAGTACGACGGCGTCCCCACCCCGGTATTCCAGGCCAGGCTCGAGCACGCCGCCTCCCTCTACGACGAGGGCGTGGCGCCCCAGATCATCACGGTCGGCGGGAGCCAGCCGGGGGATCGTTATACCGAGGCGGGCTCCGGCCGCGCCTACCTCACGGAGCTGGGTGTGCCCCCCACCGTGATCCTGGCGGTGGAGACCGGCACCAACACGGTCGGCAGCCTCGACGCGGTGGCGCAGACGGTCCGGGACCAGGGCGGCCGCTCCGTCGTCCTGGTCAGCGACCCCACGCACTCGTACCGAGCGCGGATGATGGCCGAGGACGTCGGCCTGGACGCGTGGACCTCGCCCACCCGGCACGGGCCCGCGGTGTGGACCCGGGAGAACCAGATCACGAGCATCATCCGCGAGACCGGCGCGGTGCTCTGGTACCAGTACCACCGGATCGCCGGCAGCGACGTGGATTTTCCCGGCTGATCCCCGGCACCGCTGGGCGGTCGTATCGGGCCGGTCGGAACGGTCCGGTCGTATGGGACGACGACGACGAGGACGACGACGACGAGGGGCGCTCTCGCCCGGAGGAGATCTGGATGACGGGCTACACGTACGGCGCGGCGGACGGCGAGCGACGGGTGAGTGAGGGCCCCGGGCGCGCCCAGGGGACGGCGAGCGAGCGCAGCCCGTTCGAGCGTGACCGCGCCCGCGTCCTGCACTCGGCGGCACTGCGCAGGCTGGCCGACAAGACCCAGGTGGTGGGGCCCGGCGACGGTGACACCCCCCGCACCCGGCTCACCCATTCCCTCGAGGTGGCCCAGATCTCCCGCAGCATCGCGGCCGGGCTGGGGTGTGACCCCGATCTGGCGGACCTGGCGGGCCTGAGTCACGACATCGGCCACCCGCCCTACGGACACAACGGAGAGCGCGCCCTGGACGAGGTCGCCCGGGGCTTCGGCGGGTACGAGGGCAACGCCCAGACCGTGCGGATCCTGTCGCGGCTCGAGCCCAAGGTGGTCGACGCCGACGGTCGCGGGGTGGGCCTCAACCTCACCCGCGCCGCGCTGGACGCCGCCACCAAGTACCCGTGGTTGCCGCGCGAGGGGACCACCAAGTTCGGCGCCTACGCCGACGACGCGGACACGCTGGCGTGGATCCGCGAGGGTGCGCCCGGGGACACGCGGTGCCTGGAGGCCCAGATCATGGACTTCTCCGACGACGTGGCCTACTCGGTGCACGACGTCGAGGACGCGATCGTGGCCGGCCGGCTGGACCTGCGGTCGCTCGCGGATCCGTCGGAGGTCGCCGCGCTCGCCGAGCTCGGCGCCCGGGAGTTCCGCGGGCCCAGCGCGGATCAGCTGCAGGAGGCGGCCGGGCGGCTCGGCGCCCTGGAGGTGATCCGCGGGGTGCAGCCCTTCGAGGAGACCTTCACCGGTCTGGTGGCCCTCAAGGCCTTGACCAGCGAGCTGGTCGGGCGGTTTGTCATGCCGGCCATCCACACCACGCGCGAGGTGCACGGGGCGGTCCCGCACGGGCGGTACAGCGCCGACCTCGAGGTGCCGGTGGAGGTGGAGGCCGAGGTGGTGATGCTCAAGACCATGGCCGTGCGGTACGTCATGAGCGACCCCGGGCACCGGCTGCGCCAGGACCGCCAGCGCGACCGGATCCACCGGGTGGCCGAATACCTGGCCCACTCCGCGCCCGCCGGCCTGGACGGGGCGATCCGCCCGCTGTGGGACGCCGCCCCGGACGACGCCGCGCGGATGCGCGTGATCGTCGACCAGATCGCCCTGTACACCGAGAGCCGGCTGGAGCGGATCGACCGGGCCAGCGCCGGCATCCAGGCCGCCTGGGGCTGAGCGGCCGGCCCCCGTCAGCCCACCGCCCGCGCGACGTCCCCGACCAGGGTCGCCACACCGAGCGAGTCGAGCTTCCCGCCGGGGGAGAAGCCCGTGCGCACCACCACGAGGTCGGCCGACGGGACCACCACGACGTACTGCCCGTCGTGACCCGAGGCCCAGTAGGCGTCGGCCGGCAGCCCGGGGAAGCGCAGCGGGGAGCCGTCCCCGGCGTCGTTGACCCACCACTGCGCGCCGTACGGCTCGGGTTCGCCGCCCGCCGGGACGACGGTCGTCGCGAACTCCATCCATCCCGCGGGCAGCAACTTCTCGCCGTCCACCTCGCCGTCATCCAGCGCGAACTGCCCGAACCGCGCCCAGTCCCGCGGCGTCGCCCACAGGTACGAGCTGCACACCGACCCGCCGGACTCGTCGGCCTCGAGGACCGCGCTGCGCATCCCGAGCGGGCCGAACAGCAGCCGGTCGGCCATGTCGGGCCCGAGGCCGGTGCGTTCGCGCAGGAGGTCGCACAGGATGTTGGTCGTCCCCGACGAGTACTGACGGACGGTCCCGGGCGCGTGGGCGGCCGGTTGCGAGGCGGCGTAGGCGGCCATGTCCGGCTCGCGGTAGAGCATCTGTGTCACCGGCGTGCCCAGGTCGTACTCCTCATCCCAGGCGAGCCCCGAGGTCATGCGGAGCAGGTGGTCCAGCGAGATCTGCGAACGCTCGTCGGTCCAGTCGGGGCGCAGCGCGGTGCTCGCCGGGTCGAGGTCGGCGTCGGGGAACTCGATCTGCGCCCGGCCCACCAGGGTCGCCGCCACGCTCTTGCCCATGGACCAGCCCAGCTGGCGGGTGTCGGGGCCGAAGCCGCCCGCGTACCACTCGCTCAACATCTCACCCCGATGGACGACGACGAGGCCACGCGTCCCCTCCGCCTGCGCAGCGGCGTAGATCGCGGACCCCACCTCCGCCGGGGCCTCGGTCGCGACGGGGAGCTCGATCCCGGTCGGGCCGTCCTCCGTGGGTCGGATGAGGGAGCTGTACTCGGAGCCTTCTGCGCGGCCGTCGCCCACCGCGCAGCCGTGTTCGGACGCCCACGCGTACTGCCGGAACCCCACGCCCAGCACGGAGGAGTGCGCCCAGCCGTTGGAGTCGTCGACCTCGGTCCGCAACAGCGGCACCAGCGGGTTGGGCGGAAGATCGGTCTCGAGGTCGGAGTGGCGATCGGTTAGGAAGTGCATCGCGCACGCGTTGTGGGCGGCGTAACCGGTGCCGGTGAGCAGGAGCGGCCGGTAGCGCACGCCCACGGCCACCACGGCGGCTACCAGCAGGGCCAGGACCACCAGGGCCGCGATGAGGACTTTCCGACGACGCGTCATGGCCTCAGAACCGCCCGCCCGCGCCGCCGCCGCCGAAGCCACCTCCACCGCCTCCGAAGCCACCGCCACCGAAACCGCCCCCGCCGCCGAATCCGCCGCCGAACCCGCGGGAGGAGCCGAAGCCGGACCCGCCGCCGCGGAGCATCCCCTGGATCAGTGCGCCGGCGACCATGCCGCCGACCATGGCCCCGGTGTTCGAGCCGCCCCGGCCACCGCGGCCGCGGCCTCCGTAACCACCGCCGCCGCCGTAACCCCCGGTGAACTGGGGCCGGGAGGCGTCGCTCTGCGCGTACTGCAGGGCCTCCCGGGCCAGCTTCAATGCGCGGTCAGCGGCGGGGAACGCGGCCGGGCCGGCCGTGGCCTGGGCGGTGGCCAACGACTCCTTGGCCGCGGCGAGCCGGGTCCGGGCGGTCTGGCCGATCACGTACGAGCGGCTGCCGATGTAGTCGTCGGCCTCTCGCACCGCGCCGGCGGCCCGGGTGATCGCGGCCTGACGCGCGGCCCGGGCACGGCCGGCCGTCTGGGCCTCGTGGCCGGCGGCGGCCAGCGCCTCGTCCAGATCGCGGTCCACGTCGACCAGGCGGGAGAAGGTGCCCAGGGGGTCGGTCTCCCCGAGGCGGTGGGCCCGGTCGAGTGCCTCGCGCGCAGCGGTGGCGGCGCTGGTCAGATTCCGGCTGGTGGCGTTGCTGACGTCGGTGGAGCCCAGCAGGCGCCCCGCCACCACCAACTCCTCCTCGACCTCCGCGATCAGCGCGGCCAGGTCGCGGCGGGCGGTGGCGATGTCGTCGGCCGCGTGGTCCACGCCGTCGACCAGCTTCTCGGCGCGGGAGAGCTCACCTTCGGCTGAGGTGATGGCGTCCACGGCCTCCGCCTGCTCACCCACCGGGCGGGCGAGCGCCTCGCGGGCCCGTGCGGTCTCGGACTCGGCGGCGTCCAGGAGCTGGCCGGCCAGCGGCAGGTTGTCCTCGATCGAGAGGAGCACCTCCGCGGGGAAGCGGGACCGGAGCTCGGCCATCGACTGCTCGGCCGCCGGGATCCGCGCGCGCAGGGTGACCGCGCGACGGGTGAGGGCGTCGACGGAGGCGGCGCCGTTGATCAGCAGGTCCCGCATCTCGGCGAAGGCCGTGGACTGACCCTCGAGCTCGCGCTCGGCGCGTTCGGCCCTGGCGGCCACCTCGAGGAGCATCGCCCGGCGCTGGTCTGGGGTCTCCGGGATGTCGTCGTCGAGTCGCTGGACCAGGGAGTGCGCGGCCGCGACCTCGGCCCGGGCCGAGTCGAGGGCGGCGCGGAACGGGCGGGTGCGCATCTCGCCGAACTCGCTCGTGGCGGTCTCGAGCGCGGAGGTGGAGGCGTCCACGGCCTGGTCGGCGTCCATGAGCCCGGCGCGCGCCCGGGCGTCGAGTACGTCGACCTGCAGTGCGGACATCCGTGCGGTGTCGTCGCCCGGGATGTCGCGGGCGGACTCGGCCTGCCGGGCGGTGCGGGTGCGGCGGCGTCGGCGGGTGACCAGCAGGACCAGCGCGACCATGACGATGATGCCCGCGATGATCGCGATGAGCGTCCCCGCGGAGATCCCGGAGCCCGACCCCTGCCGCTCGAGGCCGTCGGCGGCGCCGGTCACCGCGCCGGCCCAGTCGCCGGCCGCCAGGCGTGGCTCGATGTCCCGGTCGGCGATCCGCTGGGCGGTCTGTTGATCGGCGGTGGGGGAGGCGGCCGGGTCGTCGAACTCGAACCAGTAGGCCCCGTCCTGCACCGCCACCACCAACAGGGCGTCGGAGGCCCCCAGGTCCGACAGCACCCGGGTCCGCTCGGCCCATTGCTGCACCGGGACGCCGTCCAGCGTCTCCACGAAGGTCGCCCAGAGCTGGATGTCGTCGGAGGTCCGCAGCTCGGCGAGCCTGCTCTCCACCGCGGCGGTGTCGCCGCCCAGGACCCCCGCGGAGTCGGTGACCTGCTGCGGCAACCGGGAGGGTGCTTCGGAGGACGCGATCGGGGCACCCCACGCCCCCAGGCCGAGGAGGAGCGCGGCGACGAACGCGGCGGCGGCGGTGCGCCGGAGCCGGGAGGCCCGGACGGCGTCGGGGCGATGGGGGGCGGCGATCATGCGGCCAGCGTATCGGCCCGTCCCAGGGGAAACGCCGGTCTCCGGCGCGGACGGTTACTCTGGGCGGCATGGCAGGGCGGATTCCGGAGCAGGACATCGCCGCGATCCGCGAGCGCACCCGCATCGAGGAGATCGTCGGCGAGTACGTCGCGCTCAAACCAGGTGGCGCGGACTCCATGAAGGGGCTGTCGCCGTTCAAGGACGAGAAGACGCCGTCCTTCCACGTCCGCCCCCAGCACGGGTACTTCCACTGCTTCTCCACCGGCGAGGGCGGCGACGTCTTCGCGTTCCTCATGAAGATGGAGCACATCAGCTTCCTCGAGGCGGTGGAGCAGCTCGCCGACCGGATCGGCTACCGCATCTCCTACGAGGGCGGCGGGCAGGTGATCCAGCGCGACCGCGGCACCCGCTCGCGACTGGTGCAGGCCAACGCCGCCGCCCAGAAGTTCTACGCCGAGCGCCTGCACCAGGACGAGGAGGCCGAGACCGCCCGGGCGTTCCTGACCGACCGCGGCTTCGACCTCTCCCAGGCCGACGTCTTCGGGTGCGGCTACGCGCCGGCGGGCTGGGACACGATGAGCAAGCACCTCATGCGCCAGGGCTTCGAGGCCAAGGAGCTGGAATCGGCCGGGCTGTCCAAGACCAGCTCGCGGGGGACGCTGATCGACCGCTTCCATCGCCGGCTGCTGTGGCCCATCCGCAACCTCGCGGGGGAGGTGATCGGCTTCGGCGCGCGCAAGCTCTTCGAGGACGACACGCTGGGCAAGTACATGAACACGCCCGAGACCATGCTCTACAAGAAGTCGCAGGTGCTGTTCGGTCTGGACCTGGCCAAGCGCGAGATCGCCTCGCAGCGGCGGGCGGTGGTGGTCGAGGGCTATACGGACGTCATGGCCATGCACGCCGCCGGCGTGACCACCTCGGTGGCGGCCTGTGGCACGGCGTTCGGGGAGGACCACCTGTCCACCCTCCGGCGCCTGATGTTGGACGACAACTACTTCCGCGGCGAGATCGTCTACACCTTCGACGGCGACGAGGCCGGCAAGAAGGCCGCGATGCGCGCGTTCTCGGGGGACCAGCAGTTCTCCGGCCGCACCTTCGTCGCGGTGGCCCCCGCCGGCCAGGACCCGTGCGACATCCGCCAGAACAAGGGCGACGCGGCCCTGCGGGACCTGGTCTCCGCCCGGGTCCCGATGTTCGAGTTCGCAATCCGGTCGATGCTCGAGGAGTGCGACCTCGACCATGCCGAGGGGCGTGTCGACGCGCTGCGCCGGACCGTTCCCGTGGTGGCCGACATCCGGGACTCGGCGCTGCGCGACGAGTACGCCCGCCAGCTCGCCGGGTGGGTGGGCTGGGACGATCCCGGAACCGTGCTGCGCCGCGTCCGCGAGGAGGCGCGCAAGAAGGGTCGCGCCAAGTCCGCGGGCTCGGGCCCCGGACTCCGCAAGCGCGCCCCGGGGCCCGGCGGACCCGGGGGATCCGGGGGAGGAGCCCGCGCGGAGTGGGATCGTTCCGAGGGCGGCGGTAGGAGGCACGACGACGACGAGGCGGGCGATCGCGGCGAGTCACAGGCTCCCGCTGTTCCGGCAGGCATCCCTCTGCCCTCGGCGGCCGACCCGGTGCTGTGGCCGCAGCGTGAGGCACTCAAGGCCGCCCTGCAGTACCCGGGCCTGGCGGGTCCGCTCTTCGATTCGCTCCCGGGCGAGTGCTACACCCATCCCGCCTACGCCCAGATCGCCGACGCGCTGTCGGCGGCCGGGGGATGCGCCTCCGGCAAGAGCGGTGCGAACTGGGTCTCCGAGGTCTCCCTGAGCCTCGAGGACGACGGCCTACAGAAGCTGGTGGGCCTCCTCGCCGTCGAGACCCTCCGGGTGGCCGAGGATGCGCTGCCGCGCTATGTCTCGGGCGTGCTCGCACGCCTGCAGGAGGTCTGGGTGTCCGGACAGATCGCCGACCTCAAGTCCAAGGTGCAACGGATGAGCCCGGCGGACGACCCGGAGGGGTTCTCCGCGCTGTTCGGCGACCTCGTGGCGCTGGAGGAGTACCGGCGCGGACTTCTGAACCAGGCCGTAGGCGCCACACCCGACATCGCCTGACCTGGCGATTTGGACCGTGGCAGCTCTCGCACTAAGGTGAGTTCTCGGCGTCCGAGGTAAGAATTGGTCGCCGGTAGCAATCCCCCATAGCTCAATTGGCAGAGCATTCGACTGTTAATCGAAGGGTTCCTGGTTCGAGTCCAGGTGGGGGAGCATAGCAACCAGGTCAGTGGCTTTTCAGCCCTGGCCTGGTCTGCATTTCAGGGCTTTCGTAAACGTAGGTATGTCGCAACTACCGTCCGTCGCCACTCTCGCCCCATATCGGGAAACGCCCCCACGCAACGGTGGCCGGACTCGACCGCTCACAAAGTGCCGAGTTGTGTTCGGATAGTGCCCCGTGGGGTGGTGGGATTCGGATCGGCGTCTGGTCAGGCGCAGTGATCAACGAGTCGTGATTGATCG
>NZ_JAWLRW010000039.1:0-750 GCF_033142235.1 Rhodococcus sp. IEGM 1408 | reverse complement strand
GCCGCTGGCGTATTGGCCCCGGTCGGATTCGTGCTGCCCATGAGCGTCGGCGCCATCCTCATGTCGCTATCGACAGTCGTTGTCGCTCTCAACGCCCAGCTGCTACGCCGCCTCGACCTGAGTCCAGAATCCGTCACAAGAGCGATGGAGCGATGATAAACACGATGACCATCAGACACCACTCGCGGCGACGAGTCGCGTCCGCGTTCCTTGCTGCCGCCGCGTTAACTTTCGCCGGCTGCTCGACCGGGCCGTCCGAGAACGCTTCGACAGAACCACCCAACCCGTCGTTGGAGTCCTACGGCCTCGCCGGTCTCGACGCGCCCCAGATCATCAACAAACTCGACACCATGCCGGTGGCCGATAGGCCGGATGATCTGATCGCCTCGGTGCAGCCGACCGAACTGGTCTTGACCAGTAGCGATGAGGGCCTGGCAACGATGCCTATGCCAGATGACCAGTTCTATCTGTCAGTGGCGCCCTACAACACCAGCACCCACCCCTGCCAGTTCCACAGCCTGACCACCTGCCGCGGCGAGATGGCCACCGAAGAGGTGCACGTCACCGTCACCGATACCGCCACCGGAGACATCCTCATCGACGAACCACGCACCACCTACGACAACGGCTTCCTCGGATTCTGGCTACCGCGAGACATCACTGCCACGCTCACCATCGACTACGACGACAAGTCGGCCACTGTTCCGATCGCCACCGGAGACCAGGACCTCACCTGCCTGACCACCATGA
>NZ_JAWLRW010000038.1:0-804 GCF_033142235.1 Rhodococcus sp. IEGM 1408 | reverse complement strand
GTTCAGAGCAAAGGTGGCCTGACCAAGGAGCTGACCAGGCGTCTTCGGACGGGTCGGCCGGTGCGGCTCGCACACCGGCGCACCACCGAACGGCGATCGCGGATTCCGGGGATGATCAATATCTCCGAACGGCCCGCCGAGGTCGCCGACCGCACCGTTCCCGGCCATTGGGAGGGTGATCTGATCATCGGCACCAAGGGCGGGTCGGCGATCGGGACACTGGTCGAGCGGACGTCGCGGTTGGTGATGTTGCTGCATCTGCCCATCGATCATTCGGCGGCGTCGGTGGCCGAAGCGATGACGGCGAAGATCGCGGAACTGCCTGCGGCACTGATGCGTTCGATCACCTGGGATCAAGGAAGGGAGATGGCCAAGCATGCCGAGATCACCATCGCCACAGGGGTGCAGATCTACTTCTGTGACCCGCACTCCCCGTGGCAGCGGGGCACCAACGAGAACACCAACGGCCTGCTCCGTCAGTACTTCAAGAAGGGCACCGACTTGTCGGTGCACGGTCCCGAACGGCTCGACGAGGTCGCCGCTCTACTGAACAACCGCCCCAGAAAAACCCTGGGATGGGATACTCCACTCGAGGAGTACAACAAACGACTGCTCGTTGCGACGACCACGTGAACCCGTCTCGAGTTTCCGCTCACCTGCGCTGAGCGCTAGCGGCCCTTCTTGATCGCCTCGAACACCTTCGGGTCGACGAGGGTGGACACGTCGCCGAGTTCGCGGCCCTCGGCCACGTCGCGCAGTAGGCGACGCATGATCTTGCCGGATCGCGTCTTCGGCAGCTCGGGC
>NZ_JAWLRW010000037.1:0-826 GCF_033142235.1 Rhodococcus sp. IEGM 1408 | reverse complement strand
TGAACCGCCCCAGGTTTCCCGCCGCATCCTTTTCGAGTCGAGGAGGATGGCTGCATGCCGAAGAAGATCGATCCCGCGGTCAAAGAGCGGGCCCTGCGGATGGTGTCCGAGCACCGCAGTGAGTACGCGTCACTGACAGCCTGCTGTGACCAGGTGGGCCGACGCCTTGGGCTCGGCAAAGAGACAGTGCGTCGGTGGGCCCTGCAGGCCGACATCGACGCCGGCGCCCGCCCCGGCGTCAGCACCGAGGAGAGCGCCGAGATCAAGCGCCTCAAGGCCGAGAACCGGCGACTGACCGAGGACCTGGAGATCATGCGCAGGGCCTCGATTTTCTTCGCGGGGGAACTCGACCCCCGCAACCGGTGATCTGCGAGTTCATCGACCAGATGCGTTCCGAGGGACATGCGGTCGAGTCGATCTGTCGGGGCCTGCGAAAAGCAGGCCTGCAGATCGCCGCACGGACCTACCGCGAGTGGACCTCGCCGAGACGAGCAGTCGCAGCCAGAACCGTCAGCGATGCCGAAGTCGAGGACGTCATCCGGAAGCTGGTGTGGCAGCCCGATGAGCAGGGGCGCCGGAAGATGCAGCCTGCGGGCCTGTACGGGCGTCGCAAGATGCTCGCCGAGGTTCGCCGGGCCGGCCTGGCCACCGCGAGCCCCGGGGCCGTCGACAGAGTGATGCGCACGCTGGGGCTATCCGGGGTGGTCCGGGCGAAGAAGGCCTACACCACCGTCGCCGACCCCGACGTTGTTCGAGCACCGGACCTCCTCGACCGGGACTTCACCTCAGACCGCCCAGACCGAGTATGGGTAGCCGACTTTACGTA
>NZ_JAWLRW010000036.1:0-1440 GCF_033142235.1 Rhodococcus sp. IEGM 1408 | reverse complement strand
GATAGTGCCCCGTGGGGTGGTGGGATTCGGATCGGCGTCTGGTCAGGCGCAGTGATCAACGAGTCGTGATTGATCGTAATCGCTACCGGTGTTGAGAGCTCGTTGTTTGGCGGCGATGACGCGTCGGAGTTCGGCCATGGAGGTCTCTGAGAGGTAGCGGCGGGTTACCTGCCATTCGTCGTGTTGGTCGATCACCACCGAGGTTGCCAGCCGGAGGAATGCGGCAGGGTTGGGGAAGATCTCCACGACGTCGGCGCGGCGCTTGATCTCCTTGTTCAGGCGCTCGATCGGGTTGTTGGACCAGATCTTCTGCCAGTGCCCTCGGGGAAATGCAGTGAAGGCCAGCACGTCGGACTTTGCCTCGCGCATCATCGTGTTCACCTTAGGAAACGAGTCAGCGAAAGTGTCGGCGACCTGATCCCACTGCTCGGCCACGGCGTCAGGTTCGGTGTGGGCGAAGATCGTCTTGACCGCCGCGGTCACCACAGGGGCGTTCTTGGCCGAGACGGCGCCGTGCAGGTTGCGCATGAAATGGACCCGGCAGCGCTGCCACGCAGCGCCCACGAATTGCTGCGCCACGGCCGCTTTCAGGCCCGCGTGAGCATCGGAGATGACCAGGTGCACCCCAGTCAGGCCGCGGGCTTTCAGTGAGCGCAGAAAGTCCGACCAGAACTCGTAGGACTCGCTGTCTCCGACGGCGGTTCCCAGCACCTCGCGGGTGCCATCGATGGAGACCCCGGTGGCTACGACCATGGCGTGAGAGACCACATGGGCGCCGATCCGGACCTTGCAAAACGTGGCGTCGGCGAACACGTACGGAAACTGCGTGTGGGACAGCGTGCGGGTACGAAACGCCTCGACCTCGGCATCGAGGTCGGCGCAGATGCGGGAGACCTCGGACTTAGAGATACCGGTGTCCACCCCGAGCGCCCGGACGAGATCGTCGACCCCGCGGGTTGATACGCCGTGCACGTAGGCCTGCATGATCACCGCATACAAGGCCCGATCGATCCGCCGGCGACGCTCGAGCAATGCCGGGAAGAACGACCCCGAGCGCAGCTTCGGGATCTGCGCCTCGATGTCTCCCACCGGGGTCGAGACCGTCTTGGTGCGGTGACCGTTGCGGTGGGTCGTGCGTTCTGAGGTGCGTTCGTAGCGCTCGGCGCCGATCTTCGCAGCGGCTTCGGCCTCGATCAACGCCTGCAGGCCGGCCCGGACGAGTTCGGCGAACATCGCCTGCGGATCGGCTGACAGCAGTGCGTCGAGCTGGGCATGTGCGCCAGAATGGGACTGGGTCATCGCGTGGTGTGTCCTTACTGTGAGCTACTTGGCGGTAACTCAATGACCACTACGCGATGGCCCGCCCTCTTAGGCGGACCGCCACACCTTCGTCAGCCAGAACGTCGGCCCCGAAACCCCACCACTCCACGGGACTTACCC
>NZ_JAWLRW010000035.1:0-1516 GCF_033142235.1 Rhodococcus sp. IEGM 1408 | reverse complement strand
GGGGTGCGCGGGACGCTCTTCTCGTTGCGGGCTCGTCGCGGCTCGTCGCGGGTTGTCCCGGGCGGGTGGAGAAACACCGGCGCGTTCCCGCCGGGGCGAGGCCCGGTTACCCCGGGCCGGCACCCCTTGAACCTCATTGGTCACATATATCACTCCGGTAACGACGGTCTCGATTCGGTCACGCCGAGCGCGTAATGTGGCGGCCGATCACGCCGATAGGTATGGCGTCGTGCGTTTCGCGTTCCGAGTCTGGAGTTCCTCTTTATGCCCGTTTCACGCCGTGGGTTCCTCACCGCCGCTTCAGTCGGCGTGGGCGCCGCTGTCGCCTCCTCTGTCCGTGGCCCCATCGCCGGGGCCAGCCCGTTCGACACCGGTTCCCTCGGCGTCGCCCAGGACATGCTCAAGTCGGTCTCGACGGGCAGCGGAATGATCCAGCCCAACGGTCCGCTCGGCTACGTCGGGGTGACCTTCCCCAGCGCCGAGGAGATCGCCGGCCGCATCCGGTTCGCGTTCCCGGACGGCTCGGTGGGTGACTGGCTCCCGCTCGAGGCCCTCGACTCCGCCCCCGATTCCGGGAGCACGCCCGCCTCCGAGCTCGTCGCCGCGCCGGAGGGCGCCGTGGGCTACGAGGTCGACGCCGCGAACGGTGCCCGAGCGACCGCGTTCGACGACGGCCGGGGCGCCCCGCGCAACTACAGCCTCGGCAGCGTCGGCACGCTCGGCCTACCGATCATCCCGCGCGCCGCATGGGGCGCCAGCGACGTCTCGGGCAACCGCTGGGGATCGCAGTTCTTCCCGGCTCAGGCCATCACGATCCACCACACCGCCTCGGCCGTCGGCCCCGACCGCGCCGCCAGCGTCCGCGCGATCTACAACTACCACGCCAACACCCTGGGCTGGGGCGACGTCGGGTACCACCTGCTCATCGACCCCGAGGGCCGGATCTACCAGGGCCGCGGCGGAACCCTCGGGGGGACCCCGGTCTTCCAGGTGCCGCCGATCGCGGGGATCGCCCCGCCGGTCGTCACCGCCGGCCACACGGGCGGCGTCAACAACGGCAACATCGGCATCAGCCTGCTGGGCGACTACACGTGGAGCGCGCCCACCGCGGCCGCCGTGGGTGCGACCATCGACTGCGTGCGCGCGCTGTGCAACGCCACCGGCATCAACCCGCGCGGCGGCATCACCTACCGCAACCCGCAGGGCGGGGCCACGCGCAACATGCCTGCCGTCTCGGGCCACCGCGACTGGGGCGGGACCGCCTGCCCGGGCGACGCCTTCTACCCGCAGTTGCAGTTCATCCGCGACAACGCCGCGCGCGGCTTCGCCCCGAACGCCGTCTCCTCGGCGGCCTTCGGCTCCTGACCAGCTCGTGACGCCCGTGTCGACCCCGTGGAGTCACCCCGTGCAGCGTCTCCCCGGGCGGGGATCCGCGAAAACGTAGCGGGGTGACGGCTGACCGGGCGACCGGCCGACGGGCCCGCCCCCGCATCGACAAGAGCGTCCCGCACAGCCG
>NZ_JAWLRW010000034.1:0-1654 GCF_033142235.1 Rhodococcus sp. IEGM 1408 | reverse complement strand
ACGACGAGCCGGAGTCGGTGACGGTGAAGGACTCGCCGCCGAACAAGTGATGGGTGGTGGTGCGTGGGACTGTCTGAATAACGGTTGATCCGGTCCTTGGTTCGACACGCCGAGCTCAGCTTGGTGGGAAGGATCGACGATGACCGAAACACTGGATCCCATGGCAGCGACCGAGGTGGATCAGAAGCAGTTGGCCGAGCAGCTCCTGGCGCAAGCCAAGGAGCAGGGCGTGGAGTTGATGGGCCCGAACGGGCTCCTCAATCAGCTCACCAAGAATGTCCTCGAGACCGCGTTGGATGCGGAGATGACCGAGCACCTCGGCTACGAAAAACATGATGCTGCTGGCCGCGGCAGCGGCAACTCCCGTAACGGCACTCGCTCGAAGACGGTGCTTACCGAGATCGGGCCGGTGGAGATCGAAGTCCCGCGGGACATCGATTCCTCCTTCGCGCCGCAGATCGTGAAGAAGCGTCAACGCCGGCTGACTGGGATCGATGAGATCGTATTGTCGCTTACGGCAAAGGGTTTGACGACCGGTGAGGTGTCCGCGCATTTTCAGGACATCTATGGCGCGACGGTATCGAAGGACACCATCTCCCGCATCACCGACAAGGTCGTCGGGGAAATGACCGAATGGCAGAACCGGCCACTCGAGCGCGTGTATCCGGTGATGTTCATCGATGCTGTGCACGTCAAAGTCCGGGACGGTCAGGTCACGAACCGGCCGATGTATGTCGCGATCGGTGTCACCGTGAACGGTGAACGCGACATCTTGGGGATCTGGGCCGGCGAGGGTGGTGAGGGCGCGAAGTTCTGGCTCGCGGTTCTGACGGAAATCAAGAACCGCGGTGTCGCCGACGTCTGCATCGTGGTGTGCGATGGACTGAAGGGTTTGCCGGATGCCATCAACACCGTCTGGGAGCTGGCGGTGGTGCAAACGTGCATTATTCACCTGATACGCAACACCTTTCGGTTTGCATCGCGGAAGTATTGGGATGAGATGGCGCGTGATCTGCGGCCGGTCTACACCGCTCCGTCAGAGTCTGCGGCGAAGGAACGATTCACCGAGTTCACGAAGAAATGGGGTCAGCAATACCCGGCGATCATCAGGATGTGGGACAACGCGTGGAGTGAATTCGTTCCGTTCCTGGACTACGACGTCGAGATCAGGCGGGTGATCTGCTCGACGAATGCGATCGAGTCCGTCAACGCCCGCTACAGGCGCGCAGTGCGCGCTCGTGGACACTTCCCGACAGAGCAAGCGGCCCTCAAGTGCTTGTATCTCGCCACGCGGGCACTGGACCCCACCGGGAAAGGTAAGGCACGATGGGCGATGAGGTGGAAGCCAGCGCTCAACGCGTTCGCGATCACCTTCGAAGGACGCATCACCCCGAACGGAAACTAACCGACGCCAAGGTCGGATCCACCGTTAATCTGACACTCCCCTCCCCGGAAGTTGGACTGAGTAATTCAGTTCCGACTACCGGGGAGTTTTGTATGCGTGCACGAAGTTCACTTACCGAGGATCAGCGGGTCGCGGCGGTAGCGTTGTTCGAGGATGGTGTCGGTGCCGTCTCGGCTGCTAAGAAGGTCGGTGGCGGGGCAGGCCCAGTGATCTTGCTCTACGACCGGTGGCGGGTTCGAGGGAGGAATG
>NZ_JAWLRW010000033.1:0-1805 GCF_033142235.1 Rhodococcus sp. IEGM 1408 | reverse complement strand
ACGATCAATCACGACTCGTTGATCACTGCGCCTGACCAGACGCCGATCCGAATCCCACCACCCCACGGGGCACTATCGATTAGTTCCTCGAACAATCGAGGGAAGCGAGCGAGGTCGGCTACGGTTTGGCAGAAGTTTGGGGATTTCTGACTGGGTAAAAGGAAGTCGATGAGCATCGAGGCCCACCTATCCGTGCGGTCAAAAGTTCTTCCCGCAAGGACGGCTTCGCTCACGCGTGTGTACTCGCGTATCCGGTCCAGGTCGTCGACGGTACGCAGCTGCTGAAGCCTCCTAAGTAACAGCTTCTCCCTGCCCTCGGGTTCCGGTTGATCGGTAGCGACGGTCACGATCGTCGTCCACGAGCGATCCGAGCGGTAGACGTCGTCCAAGCCGCGGTTGGTCTCGTGGAGGAAGTCCGCCAATCGACTCTCGGCGCCGAGGGCGCGTAACTCCCCGGCCAGCGATTTCTTGGTGGTAGCAAGGATCGCCAACTTGATAGAGCGGAGGACTTCGGCGCGGGTGACCTCGTCCAGAACGATCCGGGAAGCGCCCGGGAGTGAGGGAAACCCGACGTCTAGATCCGACTCAAGCCGACGCCTCGATAGCCCTGTCATGGCGTGGAACCGGCCGGCCACATTGAAGTCGGCCCGATGGTGTCCAACAAAGTCCAAGACGATCAGGACCGCCTTGCGAGGCGAGCGCCGCAAGCCGCGTCCGAGTTGCTGGATAAACACAGTTGAGCTCGCAGACGGGCGCAGCATGAGGACGACATCAACTGAAGGGATATCGACACCTTCGTTGAAGACATCGACGGTGAAAATGCAACGCAACTCGCCATCTTTGAGGCGCTCGACGAGGGCGCGACGCTCGTCGGGGTCGGTGGTACCGACGATGGCAGCAGAGGGAAGTCCGCGCGCAGTGAATGCTTCGGCCATGTAATTTGCGTGGTCGACTGAGACGCAGAAGCCGAGCGCCCGCATCTGGGTCGGGTCCAAGACTTTCTCTCGCAGGGCTTTAATAATGAGCAGGGTTCTGGCGTCGTTGCCGGTATACAGGTTAGAAAGGGCCCCGGGACTGTACTGGCCGGCAGCCCACTCGATATCACGCAGGTCTGTGTTGTCGGAGATGCCGTAGTAGTGGAATGGGCAGAGTAGATCCTGTTCGAGCGCGTCCCACAGCCGCAGTTCATATGCGGTTCGTCCGCCGAATAGTGCTCGAACGTCGACGCCGTCCGCCCGCTCTGGCGTGGCGGTCAACCCGAGCACTTCCCCGGCGTTGAAGCGCGAGAGGAGGCGTCTGTAGCTTGCGGCCTCAGCGTGATGGAACTCGTCGATGACGAGGACGTCCCAGTCCTCAGGAGCGTGGCTCTCCCGGTCGAGCGATTGCACGCTGGCGAAGACGTGCTTCCAGTGGCGTGGCCGCTCGCCTCCTACAAACAATTCACCGAAGGAGCCATCACCAAGTACTGCGCGATATGTCCGCAGTGCCTGGACCAGGATTTCTTTTCGGTGAGCTACGAAAAGCAACGAAGGCTGTTTGCCGTCGACCTTCTCTGACAGCGCCCGGTAGTCGAGTGCTGCTACGACGGTCTTGCCGGTGCCCGTGGCCGCGACCAGAAGATTTCGGTGGTGGTTGAACACTTCTCGTTCGGTCGCAAGTGCGTCGAGCATCAACTGCTGGTGACCGAACGGGCGTACCTCCAAACCCGAAAGAGTGACGAGGACAGAGTGAACCGCCCCAGGTTTCCCGCCGCATCCTTTTCGAGTCGAGGAGGATGGCTGCATGCCGAAGAAGATCGATCCCGC
>NZ_JAWLRW010000032.1:0-2937 GCF_033142235.1 Rhodococcus sp. IEGM 1408 | reverse complement strand
GGTCTGTAGCGGAACCCAGTCCCGGAATCTGTGTTTCTGATCTACCCACCAGCGACGGGTATTGCTACATTTATCGGTATGGGCCACGCTTTCGGGTACGCGCGGGTGTCGACTGGCGATCAAGACGCTCGACTGCAGCACGATGCTCTGGAGGCTGCTGGCTGCTACAAGGTCTTCACCGACACCGCCTCCGGGGCATTGGCCTCGCGCCCAGAGTTGGGAAAGCTCCTCGATCAACTTCGCCCGGGCGACACGCTCGTGGTCTGGCGACTGGACCGTCTGGGCCGATCGATTCGGCATCTGATCGATCAGCTGACCGAGTTGCAAGAGCGCGGAATCGAGTTCCGATCCCTGCAAGAAAACATCGACACCGGGTCCTCGGGCGGGCGGCTGGTGTTTCACATCTTCGCCTCGCTGGCGGAGTTCGAACGAGACCTCATCTCCGAACGCACCCACGCCGGCCTGGAAGCCGCCCGAGCCCGTGGCCGTAGAGGTGGGCGCCCACCGTTGTTGTCCGGGGACAAACTGCGCACCGCCCGCAAGCTCTACGAGCAACAAGACATGACCGTCGCCCAGATCGGCGAGGTCCTGGGGGTCAGCCGCACCACCGTCTACCGGGCGCTGCAACGCGGGGCCGACAAGCCCCCGGCTCCGCGCCGACAGAAGTCGACGACGGCGTAGCCATGAACGGGGGCGATGAACCTCAAGGTTCGATCGGCGCCCCCACTGGCGCGAAGACTGCCGCGGCCCGATGGCAAGTCCTACGCCAACACGTGGAGAGCGGGGTCCCGCTGACCCAGTTGGCCGCAGCCGAAAAGGTCGGGGAACGCACTCTGCAACGCTGGCTCGCCGCCTATAGAAAGGGCGGGATCGCCGCGCTGGCTCCGGCAACGCCACCCAAGCGTGGGCGGCGCACCCACCCAGACCTTGTGGCCTACATCGAAGGCCTGGCGCTGAGTACGCCTCGACCGACCACCGCGTCAATCACCCGCAAGGCCGCCACGACCGCCACCCGCCGCGGATGGCCGATGGTCTCAGTGAGCACCGTGCGGGCCATCGTGACCGGTCTGGATCCTGGGATGCTCACACTGGCCCACCAGGGCGCGGCGGCCTACCGGGACACCTACGAGCTGGTGTGGCGACACCGCGCCGAGCGGGCCAATGCCACCTGGCAGGCCGACCACACCGAACTCGACATCCTCATCCTCGACGCCAACGGGCGATCCGCCCGTCCGTGGCTGACCGTCATCCTCGACGACTACTCCCGGGCGGTGTGCGGCTACATGGTCTTCCTCGGCGCACCGTCTGCGATGAACACCGCGCTGGCGTTGCGGCACGCGATCTGGCCCAAGAGCGATCCGAACTGGCCGATGTGCGGCCTGCCCGATGTGCTCTACGTCGATCACGGCACCGACTTCACCAGTCACCATCTCGCCCAGACCGCCAATGACCTGCACTTTCAGATCATCTACTCGACCATCGCCAGACCACAGGGCCGCGGCAAGATCGAGCGAATCTTCGGCACAATCAACACCGAACTCCTTGCCGAACTGCCGGGCTATCTCACCCGCGGTCAGCGGCACCCCGAGCCGGTACTGACGCTGCCCGAACTCGACACCGCCATCGGCGAGTTCATCAGTGCCAAGTATCACCGCCGCACCCACCCGGAGACTGGCGACAGCCCCTACCGGACCTGGATCGGCGACGGGTGGCTGCCTCGCCTGCCCGAGACCGTCGATGATCTCAACCTGCTGCTGCTGACCGTGGCCAAAACGCGCATCGTCCACCGCGACGGAGTGCGCTTCCAGGGCCTGCGGTACGTCTCACCGCTGCTGGCCGCCTACGTCAAAGAGCAGGTCGTGATCCGTTACGACCCCCGCGACATCTCCGAAATCCATGTCTTCCACAAGAACCAGTACATCTGTAAGGCCGTGGACCCCGATCACGCATCGACCACCGTCAGTCTCAAAGACATTCAACACGCACGCGCAGCCCGCCGACGCGAGCTACGCGGCCAGATCACCGAACGCATTGCCGTCGTCACCGGCCACGAAGACCCCTCGTTTCCGGCCCCGCCGACACCGACCCCACCCGCCCGGAGGAAGACGAAGCTTCGCACCTACCTGGAGGATGACTGATGTCTCCGCAACGGTTCATCGCCACCAAACAGCACCGCAGATTCGTCGAGTTCGCCGACGGCGTACGCCGGCAACACACCATTGGCATCTGCTACGGCCAAGCCGGGATCGGCAAGACACTGTCTGCCAGACGGTATGCGAACTGGCACAAAGCCGAACGACTCCTCGAGGAATGGGGCCCACGCGACGACTCCGACTTCCCGATCTATGCCGCGCTGGCCAGAAAGCGAACAGTCTTCTACACCCCCGCGGTCCTGAGCACTCCGCGTCAGGTCAGAGACGACCTCACCGGCCTGACGGTCCAAGTATCTGCGTGCATCGACGAGCATTTGATCAACACCGGCGAACTGCAGACACGAGCCAGGAACCTGCGCAAGTACGTCGAGCTGATCATCATCGACGAGTCCGACCGCCTCAATGCCACCGCCCTGGAAATGGTGCGAGACCACTACGACCGCGACAACGTCGCAGTCATCCTCATCGGCATGCCCGGGATCGAGAAGAGATTCAGCCGCTACCCGCAGCTCTACAGCCGCGTCGGATTCGCCCACGAATACCGGCCACTGAGCAAAGACGAACTGCGTTTCGTGCTCGAACGTCGCTGGCCCAAATACGGCCACCCCCTCGACCCCGACGACTTCACCGACGCTCAAGCCCTCGCCGCGATCGCACGGATCACCCGCGGCAACTTCCGACTCGTCGACAGACTGTTCACGCAGATGGAGCGCATCATGCAGATCAACGAGCTCAACACCATCACCGACGACGTCGTCGAAGCCGCCCGATCCACCCTCGTCAT
>NZ_JAWLRW010000031.1:0-3005 GCF_033142235.1 Rhodococcus sp. IEGM 1408 | reverse complement strand
AGGATTAGCCCTCTCGCTTCATCGTGAAATTGCTCCACGGTCCACATATCCTTCATCGCAGTAACCCATCTGAGGTATGCAATGTCGTCGATCCGACGCAGCGCCCCTTCTACGCCTACGCCCAACTGAGCACTCGTCACCATTGACTGGCCATGTAGAGGGCGGAGCACATACCAACTGATGTACTCGGCCCGATGCCTGGCCTGGGGCCTTCCAACCATCACCGTCTGGATGCTGCGTTGGAACTGAGCCAGATCGAACGTCTCGACCTGCGGCCTTCTATCCCCTCGCGAGGCCTTCACCACCCTGTCTGGGTCTTTGCCGTGAGGACGCGGCGCCCACTTTGATTCATGAACACTGGGGCGCACCGCAGTCGCACCGCGCAACTGGGGATAAACGGGCTCACTATACAACCAGGCTAGGACGTCCTCGGCTGAATTCCAGCCGGCTCCATGGTCGGAGCGACCCCGGAAAGTCAGGGCATAAAGAATGTGAGCGATGGAGTGCCCAGCCGATAGCAGCTGCTTCTCGACCTCGTCTCGGATAGTAGAGTCGTCGAGCACAAGTACTGAAACGCCGGACCCCGGTGCGATCTCAACACGCTCGACTTCTCCGTTGGCGATGCGGCTTTGTAGGCCGACCACGACGTTCGTCACGACATCCCGGGACTGATCCAGGGAGAGCTTTCCAAGGGTCGACTCGGCGAGGTCACGTAGCAACCGGGCTTGGTCGAAGGCTGTCGCGACTTTTCGATCACTAGTTCGACGCACACGCGCATCTCTTAGTCTCCAACCCTCGAACTCCTCGCGACTCCAGATCCTGTGCTCGCCTTCCCCCTTACAGACCCGTTGGCGTCGAATCGAACCATCGCTGGGATAGATGGTCCGAGCCACGCGGGTACTTGCCTGACAGATCGGGCACTTCATCGGCCAACCTCAGCTCGTTCAACTTTCGGACTCTGTACTGATATATATAGCACTCAACTACGCGCCCTGACCCTTGAATGAACATATATGTTGCCCGCTCAGTATCGCCAAAATGCGAGTCGCAATGCTCTTGACCTGCATCGACGGACAGGTTCAGAATCGAAGAACGAAGACGGCGCGGTGTAAACTCTCTCGATTGCATGCTGGCTTATATCCCACTTAGCGGACATACGTCGAGTGTCCGTTCGCATTTGTAGCGTCTTCGCCTCAGTAGTCCCACCTGAAAGGCAGATCGCCATGATGACCCTCAACATCGCTAAGAGCATGTGCATGACAGTGGCCCTGGCAGCGGCCCTGACTGTTCCCGCCCTCACAGTGCAAGGGGGCAGCGTGGCGAACGCTCTCCCGACGGTCGAGGTGCAGGCAGGGGCCGCAGCACGAAGCGCCCCCCGGCTGAACGGCACCTTCGTTGGATGGGTACTAAACGTGAGCGCAACCGGCGGAAAGGCCTACGGCGCTCAACCCTCCCTGGTGCAGTGCTGGAAGGACGGGGACTGGGCCACCGGAAACTATCGCTCGAACCGGTGGTTCAAGGTCTACGTATACGAGTCCACCCATGGAATCCGGAATCCCCAGTGGCTGTTCGTCCACAGCTCGTTCGTGACGAACCAGAAGAAGGTCGGACGCTGCTGAAGCCGTAAGCGCGGACAGCTCCGCCCTAGAAGGAGCCAATGCCGACGACCCCGCACCCACACCAGGGCGCAGGGTCGTCGGCATCATCCAGAGTCACCGGGACGTTCGAGGGGACTCGATCGCAAGATCTACCGCTGGGCGATCTCCTATGTCTGGTTTGACAACCGGTTACTGCCACGCTTCTCATCGGCCAGGCCCGCGATGCCTGGCCCTTCGTACCCGGACCGCCAGAGGTTCACCTTCTGCCGCAACGCTCCGGCCAACTCGGCAATCTCCGCATTGCGCTCGGCAGAGCTAACCGCCGGAGGCCACCGCTAGCATTCCACCCGTGTCCTCGACTGATACTGCCGCCGCCGAACTCCGCGGCTGGGCAGCCCGCCAGATGATCGCCGAGGACGCCCGCTGGGCGATGGACCTGATCCTCTCTGCACAACGCCTTCCCGCTCTCAGCCCCTACGTCGCGTTGACCCTCGAGCACCACTTTGTCCGCATTGCCTACGAAGGAGCAACGACGCTCAGGTCCACCAGCCCGCACGTGGGCCTCCCGCAACTAGCTGCTCGCCTGGACGGCACCTTCGCCTCAGTTACAGAACGAGGGCGGCACGTCACGAAGCTGCTCGATGACAACAAGAAGTCCTATGAGACCGTGCTGGACGAACTTGACCAGGTCATCACTGAGCACCGCTCCACTTTCACCGGAAACGCCGTCCGTTGGGCGCGGTGGCTCGAAAGCGACCTCGGCCTTTATGTGGCCGATCGGCGGCTGCTGGGTGCCAGCTGGCCGACCGCGTATCGCCTCGGCCTGAGCATCTCAGACGGAACCATTGTCGGACACGATTTGCGGGCCGTGACCGAGGAATGGGGCGGAACTTTCGCCATCCTCGGCAAGGCCGCGGACGACGCCACAGAACCCTCCGCAACCTTGGACCTCAGTGGCGTCCCGCAAATAGTCGGCGAGGACACCCGATCGGACCGCTACCTACGCCGCCGCTTCGAAGACAACTTTCCAGATGCCCTGAAAATGCTGCTGCTGATCATCGAAGGGGACATGAACACCTTGATCAAGATCGCGCCGCATAGCGAGCCTGGCCACGAGGTCGCTGTGTTCCGCGCCCGCACCGTCGCGCTGTACCACTCCCTAACAGCGCTGAATCGAATTGCGGAGCGGTACGCCCCAGCGGGGAGCAGGGGAATGCGCGCTCTCAGTACACTGCTGGCCGATAGCGCGGTTCAAGCCCTGCTATCTCCGCCCGGCAAAATGGTGCGGAATCGGTGCATGCACTACGAGATCAAGGACCGACGGGTTGCCATCGATCCGTCACTACCGATGTTCGGGATTGTCGAATCCGTCTTTCCGGGCGAGTCCTGGTCGAGTTTCAACAGCAA
>NZ_JAWLRW010000030.1:0-3119 GCF_033142235.1 Rhodococcus sp. IEGM 1408 | reverse complement strand
TATTCGGCTCAGTCCGTGGTTATGTGCAGCCCGGCTGGGGACGTGCGGGCAGAACGGCTATTCCGACCCCTGCGGCTGCGCATAATCAGAGGTCTTGGAGGAAGTCGAGGAGCTGGTCTCCAGGTTTGAAGCGCGTTGATGCGGGGCTGGGATCGTCCAGTCGTTGCAGCACGGCTTCCTTGGCCGCGAGGTCGGCTTCGAGATACTGGTGGGTGACAGCTGGGCTGGAGTGGCCGAGCCACAGGGCGATGGTCGCCAGGTCGGCTCCCGACTGCAGCAAGTGCATGGCCGTGGTGTGGCGCAGCGTGTGCGGTGAGATGCGCTGGCCGCGCAGCGACGGGCACTTGTTTTCGGCAGCGGTGACGGCGCGATCGAGCCGGTCTCGTACGCCCGAGCGTGACATCGGTTTCCCGGCCCGGTTGGGGAACACCGGCGTCTCGGGTGCGGCATCAATCTTGCCCAGCCAGCCGCGCAGTTCGGAGGCGGTGTTCTTCCAGAGTGGGAGGACCCGTTCCTTGCGGCCCTTGCCGTGCAGATGCACTGCCGACTGTCGGTCGGTGAGCACGTCGCATACTTGGAGTGCGGTGATCTCGGAGACGCGGGCACCGGTGTTGTAGGTGACGGCGAGCAGAACCGCGTCTCGGCTCCCGCTCCAGGTGCTGCGATCTGGGGCTGCGAGGATCGCGGTCATCTGCTCGCGGGAGAGATAGCCCAGCACGGGCCGATCGAACCGTTTGGTGCCGATGGCCAGCACTCGGCTGGTGATCGGCAGCGATGCCGGGTCACGTAGGGCGGCATAGCGCATGAAGGAGTGAATCGCGGCGAGGCGCGCGTTGCGGGTTCGTGGACTGTTGCCGCGTGCGGTTTCAAGGTGATCGAGGAAATCCAAGACGACTGGGGCGTCCAGGTCGGCCAACTCAAGGGCGGCGGCTGGTTTGCCGGTACGCCGCTCGATGAAGCCGAACAACAGTTCAAACGCGTCGCGGTAGCTTTCCACAGTACGTGCGCTGACACCGCGTTGATCGATCAGGCGCCGCAAGAAAAAATCTTGCACCAACTGGGCGAATCCGATCTGCGGGGCCCTCATGACACACCACCGAGTGGGGAGTGCGCGAAACTTCCGAAGCGAGTGGCCACGATGTTCATCAGTTCCGGGACGGATGTGAGATACCAGTAGACGTCACGGACCTCGACGTGTCCGAGGTAGGTCGCCAGCACTGCGATTTTTGCGTCGACGTCAACGTTGTCGGCGTGCCAGGACTGAATACGCCGTACCACCATCCGATGCCGCAGGTCATGCAGCCGTGGGCTCCGGGTGCGCCCCGTCGCGCTCCAGCCCAGTTCTCGGCGCAACACGCTGAACGTGTGGTGGGCAGCCTTGTAGCTGACTCGGTCGCTGCGGTCGGTACGGAAGAACGCGTCGGTGGCGCACGGTGGCCCGTGGCGCTGTTCTCGTTCGGCCGTGTAATCGCCCATCGGCGGCAACGCGCTGGGGTGCATCGGTACCAGCCGGGCCCGGCCGCGTTTGCCGGCCCGGACCGTGAGCATGGCGGTGGCCAGATCGACGTCGTCGCACCTCAAAGCCAGTGCTTCGCTGATCCGCAGCCCGGTGCAGGCGAGCAGCCCGAACAGCGTCGCGTAGCAGTGTGGCCGTAACCCGCCGGCCGGGGCCAACCCGGCAGTGGCGCGCAGCAGGTCGCTGATCTCCTCGTCGGAGTAGACGTGTGGTGGTTTCCGGTGGCCGGCTGAACCGAGCAACCCAGGCGCCGGGACCTCGGTGGCGCCGTCCGCGGCGGCCAGGTGGCGCAGAAAACCGCGAACCGTCGTCAATCGGCGAGCCGGGTTGCGGGGATCGGATGAGAGAGTCGATGCCGCCCAATCCAGGCTCAACTCGAGCGGGATCGGACCCTTGTGACCCTTCTGATCCAGGTACCGGCCGAACGCCCGCAGTGCACGCTCCTGACTGGGCGAGCGGTAACCCAGGCCACGACGAAGCGCGATGAACTCTTCCACCCGCGGTGCCACCGTGCCCGTCATGACCGCGCCCCTGCATGAGGCCACGGAAGCGCGATCTCGCGCAGAGCCGCGACATCAACGGCTGCATAGATCCGTGTGGTGGCCAGTGACGCGTGGCCGAGCACGTCGGCGATCTCACGTAAGTTGGCCCCACGGTCGAGCAGTTCAGTGGCCAGCGAGTGTCGCAACAAGTTGCCGCCACACACTGGCGCATCGATGCCGGCGTTGTCCACCGCGCGCTGCACCGCACGGCCCACGATGCTGGTGCTGATCGGTGCGCCGACGCGCAGCCAATGCAGGACGAAGACCTCTCGAGCGTCGGTAGGGGGGCGGCCATGCTGGAGATAGCCAGCCAGGGCTTCTCCGACCTCGCTGGTCAGCGGCAAAATGGCGCCGTGACCGGTCTTGCGGGAGCGCACCCGCATCGCGGCGTTGAGCCAGTCCAGATCTTCCAGCTGAAGCCGCACCACCTCGCCAGGGCGCAGTCCCAGCCGCGCAATGGTCAAGATGATCGCCCGATCGCGCAGGTCGCGCGGCGATCCCGATTCCAACGAGGCGATCAACTGCTCAAGAACCGGCGGGGCCAGATGCCGAACCAAGCCGGATGGCCGATGCGGCACCATCGGCACCGCATCGTCCAGCCGGTCTGCACGCAGTCCCGCAACATGCAAGAACCGGAAGAACGCGCGCAACGACGTCGCCGCAAGTTCCACTGTTCTGGGCTGATAACGGCTTGACAATCCACTCACGAACGCCGCCACTTCGGTCTGATGGATCTCTGCGACGTCGACTCCACCTTCGACGGCCACCGTCTCCAAGAACCCGCCGACGTGCTGGATGTAGTTGCACCGCGTCCCTGCGCACAGGCCACGGGTACGACGCAGGTGCTCATCGAACGCCGCAAGTACGTCCCCGGACGACCATCGACTACGAGGTTTCATCTTCTTCTGGCTCCTTACCTTCCGAACCGTTCGGATAGACAAGAAGCGTCCCGATTATGTGCAGCTACCGCGACCCCAAAAAGCTACAAAACCCAGGTCAGCCCGGGCCACTCAGACGCCCGGGCGCACCCGACTGCACATAACCACGGACTGAGCCGAATA
>NZ_JAWLRW010000002.1:307142-517661 GCF_033142235.1 Rhodococcus sp. IEGM 1408 | reverse complement strand
ACGATCAATCACGACTCGTTGATCACTGCGCCTGACCAGACGCCGATCCGAATCCCACCACCCCACGGGGCACTATCCCGGAGGAGCGTCCGTGGGTCGACCGCTCCGCAGCCCGGCCCTGAAAGGAGCCCCCGATGGTTGACCATCCGCCTCCGGCCCCGGTTCGCTCCCGATCCCGGGTCTCGATAGTCATTCCGTGCTTCAACTACGCGCGGTATCTCGATGCGGCGATCAACAGCGCCCTGGCGCAGCCCGATGTCGACCTGGAGGTCATCGTGGCGGACAACTGCTCGACGGACGGCAGCCTCGACCTCGCCCGGCGGCGCGCCGCGGCAGACTCCCGTATCCGCGTGACCACCCAGCCCTACAACAAGCCGTACCTGGAGAACTACAACGAGGCGTTGGCAGCGGCCACCAGCGAATTCGTCACCGTTCTCGACGCGGACGACCTGCTCACACCGGGCTCGATCACCCGGTCCGTCGCCCTCCTGCAAGCACACCCGGACGTCGCTTTCACCTACGGATACTGCAGACCGTTCGAGGATTCGCCACCCGAGCCGAAGATCGGCCGGACCCGCTGGGTCGTCTGGAACGGACCGGAATGGCTGGACCGCTTCATGCGGATGGGGCGCAACGTCATCCTCAGCCCGGAGGTCCTGGTGCGTCGATCCGTCCTCGAGGCCGCGGGGTGGTTCGACACCGACTTCCCGTCGGGAGCCGACATGCTGCTGTGGCTGCGCTGCGCGACGCTCGGCGGGGTGGGTCGAGTCGACGGTCCGGACCAGGCGTTATACCGAATCCATGGTTCGAACATGCACTACGAGGAGAGCACGGGCCAACTCCTCGAGGACCTGCGGTCGCGTGCTCGGGTGTTCGAACACTTCCTCGACCACGATGCTCCGCGCCTGCCCGAGATCGACAGGTGGCGTAGTGAGTACCGACGTGCCGTCGCTGACTACGCGATCCGCAATGCATTCGTCGCATTCGATTCCGGATCCGAACAAGGGAGAACTGTCGGCACGGGGTCGGCCGCCCTCGCGGAGGAACTCCTGCCGGAGATAGTGGGGGAGCGGAGGTGGAAGCAACTCATGAGACGACGTGACGGCGCGTATCCGCTATGGCGGCGGCGCCTGGACGTCGCGGCTCGAGTGGTCCGCCACCGAAGCGCGACACTGCTGCGGAGACGACTGGAGCGATAGACGGCCAGCCCGCCTGCCAGTCAGTCCTCGCCGAGCCGGAACTCGTAGAACCGGTCGATCCCCAGTGCCGCGGCGGCCGACGTGCCGTCCGACTCGATGTAGCCGACGTACTCGGCGTAGGCCTGCCACTGCCCCCTCGAGTTGGGCGACCTTGCGCGGGTGGGCTGCATCACGCCCATCCCGGCCTGGTGGTTGTCGCAGCCGGAGAGCAACATCGCCCGCGTGGGCGCGCACAGGGAGCTGGTTTGGAAACCGCAGGCGGCGGCTCGGTGGATTCTGGGCGCGGACGGCATCGGTTGCGCCGTCGCGGGAGTCGCCCCGGCGATCCGCACTCCGGTCGGCGCGGTGGTCGAGTCCGAAGTGGGGTCGAAATGGCCGATCGTCTGTGCACTGGCCGCGACCAGCGTGCTCCTGGGAACCGGGGCGCAGGAGCACGTTCCGTCGGAACGGGCCCTGAGGCGGGCCGCGCTGGTCAACGCCGGATGGGTGGCGATGTGTGTGGCAGCTCGCGCGCAGAGGCCGCGCCGTGCCGCCGTCGCGGTGTTCGCGGCCACTGCCGTCTCGGACGCCGTCGTGGGCGCGGCCCAGTGGACCCTGGGGTCAGGACGCCCGGCCCACGTCGTCGCCTAGGCTGGTAGGCATGACCGAACGCACCGGATCCACTGACCCTGCCGGCCCCACCTCAGTCGAGGGGGTCGACATCAAGCCCCGTAGCCGCGACGTGACCGACGGCCTGGAGAAGACGGCTGCGCGCGGGATGCTGCGTGCGGTGGGGATGGGCGACGACGACTGGGTCAAGCCCCAGATCGGCGTGGCCTCGTCGTGGAACGAGATCACCCCCTGCAACCTGTCGCTCGACCGTCTGGCCAAGGTGGTCAAGGAGGGCGTCCACTCCGGCGGCGGTTTCCCGATGGAGTTCGGCACCATCTCCGTCTCCGACGGCATCTCCATGGGCCACGAGGGGATGCACTTCTCGCTGGTGTCCCGCGAGGTGATCGCCGACAGCGTCGAGACGGTGATGAGCGCCGAGCGTCTGGACGGCTCGGTCCTGCTCGCCGGCTGTGACAAGTCGCTCCCGGGCATGCTCATGGCCGCGGCACGCCTCGACCTGGCCAGCGTGTTCCTCTACGCCGGATCCACCCTGCCGGGCTTTGCCAAGCTCTCCGACGGCACGGAGAAGCAGGTCACCATCATCGACGCGTTCGAAGCGGTCGGCGCGTGCTCCCGCGGGCTCATGAGTCGTGAGGACGTCGACACGATCGAGCGGGCCATCTGCCCCGGCGAGGGCGCGTGCGGGGGCATGTACACCGCCAACACGATGGCCAGCGCCGCGGAGGCACTGGGGATGTCGCTCCCCGGTAGCGCGTCCCCGCCGGCTCCGGACCGTCGGCGCGACGACTACGCCAAGGCGAGCGGCGAGGCCGTGGTCGAGCTGCTGCGCCGCGGGATCACCGCACGCGACATCATGACCAAGGAGGCGTTCGAGAACGCGATCGCCGTGGTCATGGCCTTCGGTGGCTCGACCAACGCGGTGCTGCACCTGCTGGCCATCGCCAGCGAGGCCGAGGTCGACCTGAGCCTGGACGACTTCGCCCGGATCGGCGCCAAGGTGCCGCACCTGGCGGACGTCAAGCCGTTCGGCGCGCACGTGATGACGGACGTCGACCGGATCGGTGGGGTGCCCGTGGTCATGAGGGCCCTGCTCGACGCGGGACTGCTGCACGGGGACTGCCTCACCGTCACCGGCCGGACCGTCGCGGAGAACCTCGCCGACATCAACCCGCCGGACCCGGACGGGCTGGTGCTGCGGGCGATGAGCGAGCCGATCCACCCGACCGGCGGCATCACGATCCTGCACGGATCGCTGGCACCGGAGGGCGCCGTGGTCAAGTCCGCCGGCTTCGACTCCGACGTCTTCGAGGGCACCGCACGCGTCTTCGAGCGGGAGCGCTCCGCGATGGACGCGCTGGAGGACGGCACGATCACCGCGGGCGACGTCGTGGTGATCCGCTACGAGGGTCCCAAGGGTGGCCCGGGGATGCGGGAGATGCTCGCGATCACCGGTGCCATCAAGGGCGCGGGCCTGGGCAAGGACGTTCTCCTGATGACCGACGGGCGGTTCTCCGGCGGCACCACCGGCCTATGTGTCGGCCACATCGCCCCCGAGGCGGTGGACGGTGGCCCCATCGCCGTCGTCCGCGACGGTGACCGCATCCGGCTGGACGTCTCCACCGGGACCCTGGATCTCCTGGTCGACGAGGCGGAACTGGACTCCCGGCGTGCCGAGTGGGAGCCGCTCCCGGCCCGCTACACCCGCGGAGTCCTGGCCAAGTACGCCAAGCTCGTGCAGTCCGCCTCGGGCGGCGCGATCTGCCGGTGACGGCCTGAGGGGCTCAGCGCCCCAGGGTCGGGTGAAACCAGAACAGCCGGGCTCCTCGCGTACTCAGCGAGGGGCCCGGCTGTCTCATGGGACCCGACCGCCGTGATCGACGACGGCACGGTGTCGGTCGAGAACCGTGCCGTCGTCGATCACGGCGGGACAGGATCAGTCGACGACGGTGCCGTCGTCCATGTGGGACAGCGAGCCACCCTCGGGCTTCGCGCCGGTGGCGAGGTAGATCACGCGGTTGGCGATGCTGACGGTGTGGTCGGCGAATCGTTCGTAGTAGCGGGCCAGCAGAGCCAGGTCCACCGCGGCGACGGATCCGTGGGGCCAGTCCACCGCGGAGATCTCCCTCATCAGGCCGGCATGGAGAGCGTCGACCGCGTCATCCTCCGAATCGAGGGATAACGCCAGCTCGACGTCCTTGGTGGTGAGCAACTCGTGCAGACGCGTGGCCATCGCCGCGTCCCGCCGGGCGAGTTCGCGGATCACCGGGATGACGGGCTCCGGGACGACGGGCTCCGGGTGGCGGCGGCGAGCGACCCTGGCGATGTGTCCGGCCAGTGCGGCCATCCGGGTGAAGTGCTCGACGATGTAGATCCCCGAGACCACCTGGCGGAGATCGCGGGCGACCGGGGACTGGAGCAGCAGGAGATCGAACGCGTGCTGCTCGCTGACCTCGCGCAGCTCCTCGAGCTCGGCCGCGCCGTCGATCACCTCGGTGGCGGCGACCTCGTCTCCGTCGAGCAGCGCGACGGTGGCGCGATCGAGCAGTCGGGTGTTGGTCTCGCAGAACCGGATGAGCTGATCCGAGAATTCGTCGAGCTTGGAGTGGAAGACGGTGCGCATGACCCGACTGTAGTGAGGCGCCGCGCACATCGCGCTCCCGTTTCCCCAGTGTTCACCGGTGAGTGCCCGGAAAGGGGGTGACGGCGGCGGGAATTATTAGACAGACCGGTCTGTTCTGACCTACCGTACGCACATCGACACGTCCCGGAAAGGACCCTCCATGACCCTCTTCCTGTATGAGATCACCCCGTCACCCGAGCAGCAGGCCGATCCCGCCGACCTCGTCGACGCCATCGCCGCCTCCCTCACCGCGTCCGGCGCGGAGGTCATCGAGACCCAGGTCACCAAGGGCGCGGCGCGCCTCTTCACCATCGTCGAGCTCCCCGACGGGCCGGACGGCGCCTGTTCCATCGAGACCCCCGCCCTGGACGCGGCCGCGATCGGTGCGGTCGACGTCACCGAGCCCGCACAGGTCCGCCTGGTGGGTACCGACCTCGAGACCATCAAGGCCGCCCGCCCCGAGGCCGGGTACCTGGTCGAGTGGGACATCCCCGCCGAGGTCGACATGGAGACCTACCTCTCGCGCAAGAAGGAGAAGTCCCCCAAGTACGCCGAGATCCCGGAGGTGTCGTTCCTGCGCACCTACGTCCGTGAGGACACGGACAAGTGCCTGTGCTTCTACAACGCCCCGGACACGGACGCCGTCGTCAGGGCGCGGGAGATCGTCTCCACCCCCATCTCGCGTCTGCACGAGCTGGCATGAGCTCGTCCACGGCCACCACTCTCACCCCTGACCTCGGAGCCCCGCGGGCCCGGCTCACCGCCGGAGACCTCGGCGGCGTCGATGCCGCGGACCTGATCGCGGTGATCGACTCGGTCGCCGCTCGGGCGTCCGCCCTGGACCGCGGAGACGCGGACCTTCGGCAGGACATCTCCGCGCTCGCCGGTCTCGGTCTCTTCGATGTCGACCGCACTCCGGTCGCCGTCGCCGCCACGATCATCGAAGCCGTGGCGACCGAGAGTCTGGCCGTGGCCTTCGGGGCGTGGGCACAGCGCATGACCGCCGCCTACCTCCGGCACGCAGCAGATCGGTCGGATGCGGCCGAGCGCACCTACCGAGCCGTGGCCGACGGCAGCAACCCCGGCGTCACGGGCATGGCCGCCGCACAGCGACAGGCGGTCGGTCTGGGCAAGGTCCCGATCACGGCGACGCCGGTCGACGGCGGCTTCCGGATCGACGGCCCCATCGCGTGGGCGTCCAACGTCTATGCGGACAGCACGATCGTGCTCGCGGCCAACACCGAGGACGGGCGCAGCCTCGTCCTGACCTTCGAGGCGTCGGCGCCCGGCGTGGAGATCCGGAACGCACCGGAACTGCTGGCGCTCAACGCCACCGCCTCCACCATGATCGGGTTGGACGGCGTCTTCGTCCCCGACGAGCAGGTGCTGGGTGAGGATCTACTGGACTTCCTGTCCGGCGTGCGTCCGCAGTTCCTCCTGCTGCAGGCCGCCTTCTGCTCGGGTGTCGCGGCGCGCTCCGTCACCGACGCCGTGGGCCGCCTCGAGGGACTGGGCGCCTTCTACGCCGACGAGCACTCCGCCCTGGCGGTCCGCCACGAGCACATGCACTCGGAGCTCCACCGTCTCGCCGCGTCGCCGGGAGACGCGGCGCTCGCCGACCTCCTCCTGCTGCGACTGGACGGGGCCGAGATCGCTCCCGCCGCGACCCGGCTCGAGGCCATCCTCTGCGGTGGCATGGGATACGCGCACGGTGCCCCCGCCAATCGCCGTATGCGTGAGGCCGCGTTCCTCCCCGTTCAGTCCCCGTCGCAGTCCCAGCTGCGGTGGGAGCTCGAGCGGCTCGGGATCGTCGCGTGACCGCCGGCGTGCTCGAGCAGCCCGTCGCCGTCAGCGTCACCGGCCTGCACTACAGACTTCCCGGTGGGAGGGCCCTGTTCGACGACCTCGAACTCTCGGTCCTCGCCGGAGAGTCCCTGGTCCTGCTCGGCCCGTCCGGGGTGGGCAAGTCCACGCTCCTGCGGCTCCTCGCGGGACTGGAGGAGCCGGCCGGTGGCGAGCTCCGTGTCGGGTCGAAGTCCGGCACCGGCGCTCACGGGCACTCCTACGGGGTCGTCTTCCAGAAGCCGCTGCTCTTCCCGTGGCTCTCGGTGCGCGAGAACGTCGCGCTGGGCGGAAGGTTCCGCGCTCTGCGCGGCCGGGTCGACACCGCCCACGTGGACGAATTGCTCGAGCACTTCGGTATCGCGGAACTCGCGGACTCCCGGCCGGATCAGATCTCCGGCGGCCAGGCGCAGCGGGTCGCGGTGGTCCGTGCGGCCGCGACCCGTCCGGAGATCCTGCTGCTCGACGAGCCGTTCAGTGCCCTCGATCCCGTCACCCGTGCGGATTCGCAGCGCTGGCTCGTCGGTGTGACCGCCGACCTCGGCGTGACCACGGTGATGGTGACTCACGACGTCGACGAGGCGCTCGTCGTCGGGTCCCGTATCGCGTTGCTAGGCTCCACCGGACGGGTCCAGGACCAGTGGGTCAACCCGTCGCACGGCAGCACCGACTCCGATCCGGACCTGCGCGCGAGCATCCTCGCCGCCTACCGGACAGCCTGACCCGCCGGCGATGGCAGACCACTCCGGAGCGGCAGGCCTCAGCCTCGACCGGCGTTCGCTCCTGCGCGCCGGAGGCGCCCTCGCCGTCGGAGCCGGGGCGCTGGGCGGTGCCGCGGCGCTCGGTTCCCTGGTGACGGCCGCGACCGCAACGCGCGGCGCGGTCACCGACGAGCTGCGGATCGGGTACCTGCCCATCACCGACGCGGCGCCCTTGCTCGTGGCGCACGGTGACGGGCTCTACGAACAGCAGAAACTGCTCGTGGGCCGCCCCGTGCTGTTCCGCTCCTGGTCCTCGCTCATGGAGGCGTTCCTCACCCGTCAGGTGGACCTCATCCACCTGCTCATGCCGTCGGCGGTTCAGCTGCGGCACGTCATCGGGGCGGACGTCAGAGTGGTGAGCTGGAACCACACCGGGGGCGGCGCGATCACGGTCGCCCCGCACATCACGGAGGTCGGCCAACTCGCCGGCACCCAGGTGGCGATCCCCGGCTGGTGGTCCATCCACAACATCCTCCTGCAGCGGGTCCTGCGCGCCAACGGGCTCACCCCGGTCGCCCGGACCTCTCCGAGCCGATCCGCCCGGACCGTCGAGCTGGTGGTCATGGGGCCCTCCGACATGATCCCCGCGCTGGCCACGGGTTCGATCTCGGCGTTCACCGTCGCTGACCCCTTCAACGCGGGAGCGGTGGCCCAGGGCGTCGGAAAACTCCACATGCTGCTCGATCAGGTGTGGCGCGACCACGCCTGCTGCGTCACCGTGGTGCACCAGGACCTGATCGACACGCGGCCCGACACGGTCCAGGCGTTGATCGACGCCGCCGTGGCAGCGCAGTTGGGTATCCGCGCCGACCGCTCGGCCGCGGCGGCGATCCTGTCCGGGAAGGGTTATCTGCCGCAGCCACCCAAGGCCGTCGAGGTGGCCATGACCGGCACGGTCCCGGACCCCGAGGGCGGACCCGACAGACCGCGGATCGACTTCCACCCGTACCCGTTCCCCAGCTTCACCTCCGAACTGGTCCGCCAGATGCGGCAGACGGTCGTCGACGGCGAGACCCGCTTCCTCGACGGACTGGACCCCTCCGGAGTGCATGCCGACCTCGTGGACGACCGGTTCGTCCGTGCGGCCATCGCCCGGCACGGTGGCCCGGCCGCCCTCGGCCTGCCAGCATCACTCACCCGACACGAACGGCTGATCTAGATGACGCGCACCCACCAGACCCCCGACCCGGAGACGGGTTCGACGACCACTGACGGCGTGGTCGCGATCCACCCGGACGCCAGTCGTCGCAGGTCGCCCCGGGCTCAGCGCGCTGGCGGGTCGGGTCTGCTCGCCCGATGGGGCGCCGGACTGGTCGGGCTCCTGCTCGGCCTGGCGGTCTGGGCCCTCCTCACGTCGGGGCTGGTCACCGACGACCCGGTGATCGGCGGCATGTCGCCCGCCCAGACCTGGTCCGGGTTCGGCGAACTCCTCGATCGCGGTGTCCTTCTCGACGACGCCGCGGTGAGCCTCTACCGGCTGGTCGCCGGGCTCGCGGTGGCCGCGCTCCTCGGTGTCCCACTCGGGCTCTGGCTGGGGCTGCGACGTCGGGCCGAGGCGGTCGCAGGGCCGCTCGTGCAGTTCCTGCGGATGATCTCGCCGCTGTCGTGGGCGCCCGTCGCGATCGCGGTCTTCGGTATCGGTCATGAGCCGGTGATCTTCCTGGTGGCCGCCGCCGCGATCTGGCCGATCATGCTCTCCACCTCGGCCGGCGTGCACGCCATGGACCCCGGATACCTGGACGTCGCGCGGACCATGGGCGCCAGCGGGTGGGAGCGGCTGACCCGGGTCGTCATCCCCGCGGTGCGCCCGTCCATCCTGGGGGGCATCCGTCTCGCGCTGGGGACCGCGTGGATCGTGCTCGTCCCCGCCGAGATGCTCGGCGTCCGTTCGGGGCTGGGGTACCAGATCCTCAACGCCCGCGACCAGCTCGCTTACGACCAGGTGATGGCGGTGATCCTGGTGATCGGCGTCCTGGGCTTCGCGCTCGATTCGATCTCCCGGCTGGTGTTCCGGAGCGGGGCCGCGCGCTGAGGGTTCCGGTACGAGGCCAGTACGCGACGAGCCGGCCTCGCGACGAGTTCAGTGCTCGCGCAGCGCCGTGATGAGCTCGTCCTTGTTCATGGACGAGCGTCCCTCGATCCCGATCTCACGGGCGCGCTCCTTCAGCTCATCGACGGTCCAGTCCTCGTACGAACCGGCTTTACCGCCCTTGTGGCCGACCTCGGACCGGGACTTCTTGGCGGACGCGTTCGCGATCCGGGCGGCCTTCTCCTTGCTGGCCCCGTCCTCGCGTAGCGCCGTGTAGACCTTCTCGTCCTTGATGTTCGCCGACTGCTGGCTCTTCCTCTCGGCCACCGTGACCTCCTCGGGTGTCGTCTGTGGGCAGGCGTGCGACCCATGGTGGAGGTCATCGTCCGACCGGGCCACCGGTCTCACACCCGATGCATCTCCGAGCTCAGGTGGTGGGTCATCGGTTGCCCGACAGCCGCCATGGCGAACCTGCTGGTCAACCTGTCTCCGGTGAGCTCGTACCGGCGCCTGGTGGAGGCGACGTCCTTGGCACTGGCGCTGCTCGCGACGCGGGCCTCGAATTCCAGGACGATCGTGTCCGCCTCGGCGGTGATGGTGCCCTCGGCCAGTTCGGTCTGTCCCATCGGCTGGGCCAGGATCAGCTCGGCGACCCCGGGGGCCGGGAGGCGCAGGTACCCGGTCTCGGTGTGCATGGGGGCCCCGGCCGGGCTCCACGACCGCTGGACGTAGTGCAGGAACGGCTTGCCGACGTCGGTGAAGACCACCTCGTCGGTGTACGAGAAGTCCTCGATGGTGGGATACGACCCCGCGCCGTCGCCCCTCCAGGTACCGATCAGGGCAGCGACGGGGGAGAGGGCGGGGGCGAGAGCGGGTGCGGGAGCCGTGCGGTCGGGGCCCGGGTTGTCGAGATCCATGCCCCCGAGACTAGGCGACGTCCCGGTCCCACACCGGATGGCCGTCGTCGCCTATCCGCAGGCCGTCGCTCGGGGAGTGCTCGGTGATCTTCCCGGTGTGCATGAGGTGCCCCACTGCGAGCCCGTGGACGGCCACGGTCACGTCGGCCACGACTCGGCGGTGGCAGCGCCACCACACGGATTCCGAACACATCACCGCGGTTCGACGGACACGCGCGTCCTCGACGACCCTGTCCAGCGCGGACTGGAACTCCGGAGTGCGGGTCCATGCGCTGTAGGCGCGGAACGCCTCGACCCGCCACCACGTGTCGGGAGAGTCACGTCGTTCGTCCGCGGACAGGGAGCGGCGGCCGCCGAGCTGCTCCTCCCAGCGGTAGTCGATCCCCACCTCGCGAGTGAGGTCGGGGACGGCGCCCCTGGCCGCGGCGGAGTTGGCGCGGCTGCCGGGGAAGCGACGGATGTCCACCAGGAGTTCGACCCCGGCGGACGTGAGCAGCGTGCCGAGCTCGTCCCGCTCGAGCCGCCCGTGCCCCACGGTGAGCAGCATCGGTTCCCTCAGTTCGCTCAGTGCTCCGGGCGGCGCCCGGAGCCGGCAGCATCCGCGGTCCCGGTCCCGGTCCCGGTGCCGGTGGCGCCGGCGGTCGGAGCTCCGGAACCCGCCCCGTCCGACCCCGCCCCGTCCAACCCCGCCGTGTCCGATCCCCGCTTGCCGTGACCGCGCGGGATCACGTGGGCGATGGCCACCACGACGGCGCCCACGGTGAGCCCGAAGATCAGCGAGCACCCGGTGTTGACCAGCCAGCCGAGCACGGTTCCGACGCCGGCCACCGCCGCGGCGGGCTCCTCCAGAAGGTGCACCAGGTGGTACGGGGCGGTCACGCCGAGTTCGTCCAGTCCCACCAGCAGGATGTGTCCGCCGACCCACAGCATCGCGAGCATGCCGACGAACGAGATGACCTCGAGCACGGTAGGCATGGCTTTGACCATGCCGAGGCCGAAGCGCTGGGCGCGGGGGGAGTCCTTCCCGGCCAGGTGCAGACCGACGTCGTCCATCTTGACGATCACCGCGACCACGCCGTAGACGAGCGCGGTGATGAGCAACCCCACCACCACGAGGATCGCCGCCCGCGACCAGAACGGCTCGTCGGCCACCTCGTTTAGCGCGATCACCATGATCTCGGCACTGAGGATGAAGTCGGTGGTCACCGCGCCGCGGACCATCCGCTTCTCCGCGTCCGGGCCCTTCTCCACGACGGGGGCTGCCTCCTCGTGGTGGCCGGAGACCCGCTCCCACACCTTCTCCGCGCCCTCGTAACAGAGGTAGAGGCCGCCGCACATGAGGATCGGGGTGAGGATCCACGGCAGGAACTGACTGAGCAGCAACGCGGCGACGATGATGACGGCTTTGTTGCCCAACGACCCCATGGCGATCTTGCGGATGATGGGCAGTTCCCGCGACGGGTCGGCGTCCCGGACGTACTGGGGTGTCACTGCGGTGTCGTCGACCACCACGCCGGCGGCCTTGACGCTGGCCCGACCCGCGGCGGCCGCGATGTCGTCCGTGCTGGCAGCGGCCATCCGGGCGAGAACGGCGACGTCGTCGAGCAGGGCGGCGAGACCACCGGCCATGTGCACCTCATCGGGGGAAGGCGGGAGGGGCCCGCGTGGGGATGACCTACCCGTGTCGGGTCGGATTTCTAACAGCGTAGCGTCGCTCAGCCCTCGACCGCGTCGAGGACCCACCGCAGGGTCGCCACCCCGGTCCGCCCCAGGTGCTCGGCGAGCAACCGTGAGCCCAGGGGCCCGTCGGGAAGCTCCAGTGTGTGCCGCGCCCAGGCTGGTAGCGCCGCCACGGCGCCTTCGCGGAGCAGGGAGTACGCGGGTTTGTCGGTCCATTCGAGCGGCGGTCCGCCCAGTAGGAAGCGGCGGGCGTCGAGCGCGGCCGGGGAGGCCTCCAGTTCGGGTCGGTACGCCTCGAGGGCCTCGCGGAGTTCGGCCACGGTCACCGGCACGTCCTTCGCTCCCAGCATGAGGCCGGTCCGTGACGCCTGCCGTACGTACTCGTCCCGCCGCTCCGGTGACAACGTCGTGCGCCCGTAGAGGCGGTGGCACTCCAGGAAGCTCCAGATCTCGGCGACGTGCACCCACCGCAGCAGGTGCGGGTCGCGGGCGTCATACGGCCGACCGCGGTGGTCGTGACCCACGACGGTGCGGTGCACCCCGTTGATGGCGCGGATGAGTTCGGAGGCGTCGGCGACGGTCCCGAACGTGGTGGTGGCGATGAACTGCGAGGTCCGCTGCAGCCGGCCCCACGGGTCGCTGCGGTAGTCGCTGTGGTCGGCCACGCCGGCCATGGCCAGCGGGTGCAGGGACTGCAGGAGCAGGGCGGTCAGACCGGCGGCGAACATCGATGCGTCGCCGTGGACCACGCAGATCGCGCTGTCGGGGGCGTTCCAGCGCTGCCCTGGCGAGTGCCAGATCTGCTGGTGGCGCTCGGCGGCGTCGTCACCCGCGATCCGGGATCGCACGAGGAGACCCGCTCGGCGCCGGGCGCCGGTCAGCGCGCGGGACGCGGTCGTCGTCAACACCTGGGTCATCGGCGGACACCACCTAGGGTCGGTCGTGTGCGTCACGATACCCGCGGCGGGGCCGACCTGGCCGGTATCGTCGGGCTGATGTCGTCGCAGTCGCCCCTGCAGTCCGGCGGCCACCGGATCCGCGGGATGGTGGGGGTCGTCGGGGTCCTGGCCGTGCTGGTGGGGATCAACCTCACCGCCAATCTCGCGGGCCTTCCCCATCGCGAATGGATCGTGCCGCTGGCGGTGGTCGCGCTGGTCGTGGTGGTCAAGCTGCGCGGGATGCGGTGGTCGGAACTGGGACTCTCCGCCTGCGACATGCCCCGCGGGCTGGCGTACGGCCTCGCCGCGACGGTCACGGTGGCCACCGTGGTGACCGCCGGGTGCCTGATCCCCGCGACCAGCCCGTTCTTCCTCTCCGACCGTTACTCCGACCTCCGCCTGACGCTGTTTTCGGCGCTGGTGCTGATCCCGCTGATGACCGTGCTCCCCGAGGAGCTCGCGTTCCGCGGGGTCCTGCAGGGGGCGCTCGAGCGGGTCGTCGGCCCCACCGGCGTCTTCTGGGTGGGGTCGCTCGCGTTCGGGCTGTGGCACGTCACCTCCTCGTTCGGGCTGACGGCCGGCAACGCCGGTCTGGCGGACCTGCTGGGCACGGGAACCCGCGGTCAGCTCGCCGGGATCGCCCTGGCCGTCGCGGCGACCTCGGTGGCGGGCGCCGGGTTCATCTGGATCCGCCGCCACAGCCGCAGCCTGCTGGCGCCGATCGGACTGCACTGGGCGTTCAACGCTGTCGGTGCGCTGGCCGCCGCTCTCACGTGGCGCGCCCTGGCCGGCTGACCACTCGCTCCCTGGTGACGGGCCGGCTGAACACCGCCCACACCGCCACCACGACCAGCGTGGCGCTGACGCTCATCACCACGAGCATCGGCACGGCGGACCGGGGGCCGGCGAGTCCGGTCAGCGGAGAGACCAGCGCGGCCAGGCTGAACTGCGCGGCGCCGAGCAGCGCCGAGCCGGACCCCGAATGGCCCCGGGTCGCCTGCATGGACAACGCCGCCGCGCATGGCAGGACCAGACCGATTGACAGGGTCAACAGGATGAACCCGACGGTGACCGGCGCCAGGCTCAGGGTGCCGGTGGGGGACAGGACCACGACGACGACGAGGTAGCCGATCGCGGTGACCATTCCCGCGACCCCGGTGCGCAGGATCTTCTCCGGGGCGAACCTGCCCACCAGGCGGGCGCCGGCGAGATTCGAGACGAGGATGCCGAGGGCGTTGACGGTGAACGCCACCGAGAACGCGGTGGGCGAGAGCCCGATCATGTCCTGGTAGATGAACGGGCTGGCCGAGATGTAGGCGAAGAGCACCCCGAAGGTGAACACGAACGCCGAGACCCGGGCGACAAACGGTCCGTGGGTGGCCACGACCCGCATGTCGGCCAGGCTCGACAGGATCCCGCCGGTCCGACGGGAGTCGGTCTGCAGTGACTCGGGCACCGCGGCGACGATCCCGATGGCGGTGAGCACCGACAGTCCGGCCAGCAGCCAGAACACGCCGCGCCACCCGCCGAACGGAACCACGGCGCCGCCGATGAGCGGGGCGAGCACCGGCGCCACGGACTGGATGGCCATGAGGGTCGCGAACGCCTTGGCGACCCCGGCCCCGCGGCCGACGTCCACCACCACCGCCTTGCTGATCACGATCCCGGCGGCCCCGAAGAACCCCTGGGCCACCCGGCCGATCACGAGGACCCAGATCGACGGGGCCAGCGCGCACACCACGGCCGCGAGCGCGGTCCCGACCGAGCCGAGGATGAGCAGGGTGCGCCGACCCATCCGGTCCGAGAGGGGACCGATCACGAGCTGACCCGCCGCCAGCGCCACCATGAACGCGGTCAGCGTGAGCTGGGCGGCCGAGGCGGAGACCCCGAACTCGCCGGTGATCAGCGGGAGCGCCGGCAGGTAGGTGTCGGTGGCGAACGGCCCGATCGCCCCGGCGAGGGCCAGGGCCGTGAGCATGGTCGCGGGCACAGTGCCCGTCGGGTGCCCGGGATCCGGTGCGCGCCCGGTGCCCGTCGGGTGCCCCGTGCCCTCGACGTCGCGGTGCAACGGCTCGCCCGGTCCGGTCACCGCCCGACCCCGGCGGCCTCGGCGGCGCTGTCCGCCAGTCCGACCCCGGTGCCCTCATAGATGTGGAACGCCACGTCCGCGCCCAGGCGGATGAGTTCGTCCCGCTCGTCGTCGTACTGGGCGACCACCGCGATCGTCCCCTCGAAGTCGCGCTCGTCCACCTGTTCGAGTGCGATCAGGTTCGAGCCGTGGAACGGCATGGCCAGCACGATGATCTCCACCTCGTCGTCGTTGGTGCAGCGGTCCCAGAAGTCGGCATCGGTCGCGTCGCCCTCGAGCACCCGGACCCCCTGCGCGCGGAGAGCGCTGACCTTGAGCGGATCGTTCTCCACCCCGATGACCGACAAACCGTACTCGTCGACCAGGCGATCGCGCACCGCCCGGCCCACCCTCCCCACCCCCAGCACCAACACCCGGGCGTGCTCGAGGTCGATCGGGGCGTCCTCGGGATGGGTCCGTCTCTCGCCCAGGGTCGGGACGAATCCCGACAGTCGCGTGACGAGCCCGGACCCGCGGCGGTTGACCAGGGTCGACACCACGAAACTCGCGGCCACCGCGACGGAGACCACCACCAGCCAGTCCTCGCTGACTAGGTCCGCCTCGACTCCGGCCGCGATCACGATCAACCCGAACTCGGAGAAGTTGGCCAACGCCAGGCCCGCGAGGATCGACGTGCGTTTGCGGAGCCCGAACGCCGCCAGGGCCAGCGTGAACAGCGCACCCTCGAGGGGGAGCAGCGCCACCAGGAGCAGGCCGAGCAGGACGGTCTCGAAGGTCGGGGTGACGTGCAGACCGATCGAGACGAAGAACCCCACCAGGAGCAGTTCCCGGAGCCCGAACAGGGTGCGGGAGAGCTCGACCGCACGCGGGTGGGAGGCGAGGAGGATCCCCACCACCATCGCCCCGAAGTCACCCTTGATCCCCACCGCCTCGAACAGCCAGTACCCGGGCACGAGGGCCATCATGATCCCGAAGAGGGTCTGCAGTTCGCCGTGTCCCAGCCGGTGCCACAACCGGCGTATCAGCCACACGCCGGGCAGGAGCAGGGGCAGGGCCAGCGCCCACGGGCTGGGGGGAACCCCCTTGATCGCGGTGAGGAACGCCACCGCCACGACGTCCTGCAGCACCAGGACGCCGATCGCCACCCGGCCGTAGAGGGTGCTGGCGTCCGACCGCTCGTCGAGCACCTGGATGACGAAGACGGTGCTGGAGAACGAGAGCGCGAATCCCAGGAGGGCCAGGACCTGCCAGTCCGCGTCGGCGAGCAACCGCACCCCGACGGTTGCGAGCACACCGAGGAAACCGGCGGTCAGACCCACCAGCGCGACCAGGTTGGCCGCCGTGGTCACCAGGACCTCGCGGCGGAGGAGCATCCGGAGGTCGAGCTTGAGCCCGATGGTGAACAACAGGATGGTCACGCCGAGGTCGGCGAGCGTGTCGACCACGGGTAGGGACTCGATACCGGGGGTGTGCAGGATGAACCCGGCGGTGAGGTACCCGATCAGGGTGGGCAGGCGCAGCAGGCGGGCCATGAACCCGCAGGCGAACACCACGACGAGGTAGATGGCGACGGTATCCATCAGATCTCCCGGTCGGCGCGGCGGGTCAGCCGACCTCGACGACCGGGCGACCGTCGAGGAACGTGATGGTCCCGCCCTCGAAGGTGGAGATCCAGCCCCCGTCGGTGGTGGCCTCGTCCGCGGTGGGGAAGCCCAGCTCACCCGCTGGTCCGCCGGCCTCCCGGTACGCCGCGAGGATCTCGCCCTGCACCACCAGGGCCCGCCCCGCCGGGGTGAGGACGATCGACCCGCGCTCGAAATCGGTGATCGAGCCGCCCGCTACCTCCCGGGCGGGGCCCGTCGCCCGGCCGATTTCACCCTCCTCGCCTCCGAGTTCGGCCCAGCGGTCGGCGACCGGCGCCGGGATGTCGACCGAGGTGTCGGCCGGCCCGGGGACGGGTGCCGACCTCGTCGTCGTCATCATCTCGGACGTCATCATCTCGGACGTCATCACCTCCGACGTCGGGGCCTGCGCCGCGCCGCCGCCGTCGGTGTCCTCGCCACCCGGGGAACAGGCGGTGAGGCCGATGCCGACGACGGCGGTGACGGCGACGACAGTGACCGGGGCGGCGGAGCGCAGACGTGAGATCGGGTGCATGATCCCGGATCCTAGTCGCGGACGACGTCGGCATAACCTGTCGCCGAATCGCAACATACGACCCCTTCCTGACCTGCTGCCGCGGGTGAACACTGGATCCAGGCGCCGACAGGCGGCCAGAGGAGGCAGCACCGTGTCCAGATTCGTCACCTGCCTGTGGTTCAACCGGGAGGCGGAGGAGGCCGCCGAGTTCTACTGCTCGGTGTTCCCCGACTCCCGCGTCCTCTCCGTCGACACCACCCCGGTCGACACCCCGGGCCCCAAGGCGGGCGACGTGGTGACCGTGGAGTTCGAACTCGACGGGCGGACGTTCATCGCCCTCAACGGCGGGTCGGATCCCGAGTACACCGACGCTCTCTCGCTGGAGATCCGGTGCAGGGACCAGGCCGAGATCGACCACTACTGGAACGGCCTGCTGGCGGGCGGGGGACAGGAGGTCCAGTGCGGCTGGTTGATCGACCGGTACGGGGTGCGCTGGCAGGTCGCGCCGGAGTCACTGTACGAGCTGTGGCGGGGCGACGACGAGGAGGCGGCCGCCCGGTCGTTCGCCGCGATGATGGACATGGTCAAGCTCGACATCGCGGCGCTGGAAGCGGCCGCCCGGGGAGACTGAGGCCCCCGGCCCCCGGCCGCCGCCCGGACCCCCGACCCCCGCCCAAACCCCCGACCCCCGGCGGCGACCGGTGGCGCCGGCTACGGGCCGGGTTCACAGCCAGCGGTCTACAGGCCGGGGCGCTTGCCGATCGTCAGCGTGACCTCGCTGGTGTGGGCGAAGAAGTCCTCGCCCTTGTCGTCGACGACGATGAACGCAGGGAAGTCCTCGACGTCGATCTTCCAGACCGCCTCCATGCCGAGTTCCTCGTACTCGATCACCTCGACGTGCTTGATGCAGTCCTGGGCCAGGCGCGCCGCCGGGCCGCCGATGGAGCCCAGGTAGAAACCACCGTGGGTGGCGCAGGCGTCGGTGACCTGCTTGGAGCGGTTGCCCTTGGCGAGCATCACCATGGAGCCGCCCGCCGCCTGGAACTGCTCGACGTAGGAGTCCATGCGGCCGGCGGTGGTGGGGCCGAAGGAACCCGACGGCATGCCCTCGGGGGTCTTGGCCGGGCCGGCGTAGTAGACGGGGTGGTCCTTGAGGTACTGCGGCATCTCCTCGCCGGCGTCGAGCCGCTCCTTGATCTTGGAGTGCGCGATGTCTCGGGCCACGACCAGCGGCCCGGTCAGCGACAGGCGGGTCTTGACCGGGTGCCTGCCCAGCTCGGCCAGGATCTCCGGCATCGGCTTGTTGAGGTCGATCTTCACCGCGGCGCCCTTCCCGGTCCCGGACACGCCGTGGGTCGCGGCGTCGAGCTCGGCGTCGGTGGTGGCGGGCAGGAACCGGCCCGGGTTGAACTCGAGCTGCTCGAGGAACACCCCCTCCGGGGTGATCTTGGCCTTGGCCTGGCGGTCGGCCGAGCAGGAGACGGCGATGGCCACGGGCAGCGAGGCGCCGTGGCGGGGCAGGCGCACCACGCGGACGTCGTGGCAGAAGTACTTGCCGCCGAACTGGGCGCCGATCCCGATCTTCTGGGTCAGCTCGAAGACCTTCTCCTCCAGCTCCACGTCGCGGAAGCCGCGGCCCGTCATGGCCCCCTCGCGGGGGAGTTCATCGAGGTAGTGCGCCGAGGCGAGCTTGGCGGTCTTGACCGCGAACTCGGCTGAGGTGCCGCCCACGACGATCGCCAGGTGGTACGGCGGGCACGCGGCGGTGCCGATGGAGCGGATCTTCTCCTCGATGAACTGCATCATCCGATCGGGATTGAGGATCGCCTTGGTCTCCTGGTACAGGAAGGACTTGTTGGCGGACCCGCCGCCCTTGGCCATGAAGAGGAACTTGTAGGTGTTCTCGTGGCCGGGGGTGGTGTCCGCCCCGATCTCGATCTGCGCCGGGAGGTTGTTCCCGGTGTTGCGCTCGTCCCACATGGTGAGGGGAGCGTTCTGGGAGTAACGCAGGTTGAGGCGCGTGAAAGCGTCATAGACGCCGTGGGCGACGGCCTCCTCGTCGGGCCCGGGGGTCAGGACGTGCTGGCCGCGCTCGCCCTTGACGATGGCCGTACCCGTGTCCTGGCACATCGGCAGTACCCCGCCGGCGGCGATGTTGGCGTTCTTGAGCAGATCCAGCGCCACGAACTTGTCGTTGTCGCTGGCCTCGAGGTCGTCGAGGATCTTGGCGACCTGCGCGAGGTGGTCACTACGGAGGTAGTGGGAGATGTCGTGCATCGCGGTCTCGGTGAGCAGGCGGATCGCATGGGGCTCCACCCGCAGGAAGGACGTGCCGTCCGGCCCCTCGACCGTGGAGACGCCCTCGGTGGTCAGCAGACGGTACTGGGTGGTGTCCGCACCGACCGGGAGGAGATCCTCATAGACGAACTCGGGCATGGAACGCTCCTGGATCGAGAAGGCGGGCAAAACTTCCGTCCAGGATAATCGCCTGATTGCGCAGGTCAGAATCGGGTGTCGCGTAGGGGGACAAAGCGGTAGCCCCCGTGTTCGGTGATCTCCATCGCCCCGTCGGTGATCCGGACCCGGTGCATCACGTCCCGCCAGGGCGCGACCATCACCCCGCCGTCGCCGAGCTGGTCGATGAGGTCTCCTGGCAACTCGCGGGCCATCGCCGAGACGAGGATCCGGTCGAAGGGCCCGAGCTCGGGCAGTCCGAGCACGCCGGGTCGAGCGTGGTGGACCTGCACCCAGGGCTGGGTGAGGGCGGCTCGTGCTCGCTCCACCAGCTCCGGCACCAACTCGACCGCATGGACGCTCGACTCCGGTCCGCCGAGTTCGCCGAGGAGGGCCGACGTCCAGCCGCTCCCGGAACCCACGTCGAGGACCCGCATCCCGGGGAAGGTCTCCAGGAGGGTCAGCATCGCCGCGACCGTGGAGGGTTGGGAGTTGGTCTGCCCGAATCCGATGGGCAGGGGCGCATCCCTGTGGTGCTCGCCGGCGACCTCGGGCGGGAGGAAGCGGCGACGATCCTGCGCGCGCATCGCGGCGAGGACGGTGGCGGCGAACATCGGCACCCCTCCTCTCGCCGTCCGCTCCCGCCGCGCGAGGAACCTCTCCCGCCGGGTGGGAGGGTTTCGCTAGGCCTCGCCCAGGACGCGGGTCCCGCCCTCCGGGTCGAGATCGTCGATCTGATCATGGCGCTCGACGCGCTCGTCGCCGGGCTCCAGCACGCCCTCGGCTCCGGTGTCCGGTCGCTCGGCGTCGAGTTTGGAGTCGAGGGAATGGTGTTCCTCGGCCGACTTCCAGCTCTCGGGTGGGTCGACGGTGAGATCCTCCCCGTCGGTGGAGATGACGTCGGCGTCGAGCCCCTCGCTGCCGTCGAGGGTGTTCTCGTCGTAGTCGCCGACGGTGTCCTGGTCGTATTCGCGCTCGGAGTCCATGCCCTCGAGTGTGTGCCGGATGCGATCGTGCCGCATCCGGTCGGCGGGTGTGGGTCCGGCCATGTGAGCCCGGTCGCACCCCGATTTTGCTCGAGGGCATTCTCTGCCGTTAAGGTGAGGCTTACCTACCGACCAAGCTCTGGAGAGATTGTGAACCGATTCCCCAAGATCGTCGCCGCGGCAGCCGCCCTGGCTCTGGCCGGCGGCGCGCTCACGGCGTGCGGCAGCTCCGACGCGGAGTCCACCGGCGCGGCGGCGGAAGGCCCCACCCGGGTCGTCCTCACGAGCCACGCGGCAGCCGACACGCTCGACGAACTTGATCTCGAGGACCGGGTCGTGGGCCTGCCCAAGACGGGGACGTTCCCGGACGCGCTCGACACCTACGCGGGCGACCAGTACACCGACGTCGGCAGCCTCAAGGAGCCGAAGATGGACGTCATCGCCGAGCTCGGGCCCGACCTCATCCTGTTCGGCGGCCGCACGCGGGCGATGGAGCCGGAGTTCGCCAAGGTCTCCGACCAGGTGATCGCCGGTGACCCCGACACCGCTGACACGGTCGCCTCCAACCGCGCCAAGGTCGAGGAGATCGCCGCGCTGTTCGGTGCGCAGGACAAGGCGACGGAAGAGCTCGCCGAGATCGACGAGAAGGTGGCCGCGACCCGCGCCAAGGCCGAGGGTGCCGGTACGGCCCTCGTCCTGATGACCTCCGGTGGCAAGGTCACCGCCTACGGCCCCGGCACCCGTTTCGACATCATCTTCAACGAGCTCGGCATGAAGTCCGCCGGCGACGTCGAGGCAGAGGGCAGCCACGGCGCGCCGCTGAGCTGGGAGCAGATCGCCGAGCTCAACCCCGATCACGTCTTCGTGATCGACCGCGACGCCGCGATCGGCGCCGAGGGCGAGGCGGCCACCGCGCTGCTGGACAACCCCGTCTTCAACCGCACCGCCGCCGCCACCAACGGCAAGGTCCACCTGCTCAACGGGCAGAACTGGTACCTGATCGGCGGCGGCCTCGGGGTCCTGGACTCCATGATCGACGAGATCGACTCAGCCGTCTCCTGACGGCTACGGGTATCCGGTCATGGTGACCACCACGTTGGACAGCCGGCCACGGCGCATCGCGCCCTGGCCGGCTTTCGGCGTGGCCGCGCTCGTGGTGGCGCTGTTCGCGAGCGTCTTCGTGGGAGCTGCCGACATCACGGTGTGGGACGTCGTGACGGGCGGCCTCACCGAGGCGCACCGCGTCTACCTCGTCGAGGTGCGCCTGCCCCGGACCGCGGCGGCCGCGCTCGCCGGGGCCTCCCTGGCGATCGCGGGTCTGCTCATGCAGTTGCTCACCCGCAACCGCTTCGTCGAACCCTCCACCGCCGGAACGGTCGAGTCCGCGGGGCTGGGCCTGGTGGTGGTGGCGATCCTCGCGCCGGGAGCGCCGATCGTCATGAAGATGCTCGTCGCGATGGCGTTCGCCCTCGCCGGCACGGCGCTGTTCCTCGCGTGCATCCGGCGTGTGGCGGTGTCGGACTCCTTCGTCGTCCCGCTCATCGGGATCATGCTCGGCTCCGTGGTGGGGGCGGTGGCGACGTTCCTGGCGTTGTCCCGCGACCTGCTCCAGATGCTCAACACGTGGATGCTCGCCGACTTCTCGGCGGTCCTCGCCGGGCGGTACGAGATGCTCTGGTTGGTCGCCGTGCTCGGGGTGCTCGCCTACATCACGGCGGACCGGTTCACCGTGGCCGGGCTGGGGGAGGACGTGGCCACCGGGCTCGGACTGGATCACCGCACGGTGGTCGCCCTGGGCATGACCATCGTGGCCGCTGTGGCGGCCGTCGTCGTCGTCACCGTGGGCGCACTCCCGCTGCTCGGGCTCGTGGTCCCCAACGTGGTCTCCCGGCTGGTCGGCGACGACGCGCGGCGCGGCCTGCCCCTGGTGGCGCTCCTCGGCGCGGTCACCGTCCTGGTCTGCGACATGATCGGGCGGTCCCTGCCGAGCCTCCTGGCCGGCGGCTCGCCGGGCGCGGGGGAGATCCCCGTGGGAACCCTGGTGGGGATCATCGGCGGCGCCGTCTTCCTGGCCATGATGCTGCGGGGGGTGCGCAATGGGTGAGACCGCGATTCTCGTCGCCCCGCCGAAGAGGCTCTCGCGGGCTCGGACCCGCGTGGAATCCGACCGCAGACGCCGCTGGTTGGTGACCCTGGTGTGCGCGGCTGTCGCGGTCGCGTCGCTGGCCGCACTCGTACTGGCAGGTCTTCCCGATACCGTCGGCTCCAAGGCGTGGGCCTACTCGCTCGACCGGCTGTCCCGGCATGCCGTCGCGATCGTCGTGGTGTCGGTGGCGGTGGGCGTGTCGACGGTCCTGTTCCAGACCGTCACCGGGAACCGGATCCTCACGCCGGCGCTCATGGGCTTCGATTCCCTGTACCTGCTCATCCAGACGATGCTCGTGTTCTTCATGGTCCCCCGACCCGACGCGATCGCTGGTGGCCTCATCAGCGGCGGGCTCTCCGGGTTCCTCGGGCAGACCGCGATCATGGTGGTGGCGTCGACCGCCCTCTACCTCTGGCTGCTCGGTGGACGCCGGACGGACATCCACCTGCTGCTGCTGGTGGGCGTGGTGTTCGGCGTGTTCTTCCGCTCGATCTCGTCGTTCTTCCAACGGCTCCTCGACCCGGCTGCCTACCTGCGGGTCCAGGACGCCATGTTCGCCAGCTTCCGAGGTGTCCAGCTGGACGTGCTCGTGGCGTGCGGGCTGATCGTGGCCGTCTGTCTGGGCGTGGTCGTGATGCTCGGTCGCAGGCTGGACGTGATGCTGCTGGGCCGTGACCCGGCGGTCGCACTGGGCGTGAACCACCGGCGGGTGACGATCGTCGTCCTGGTGGTGGTCTCGTTCCTCGTCTCGGCCTCGACGGCCCTGATCGGGCCGGTGATGTTCTTCGGGCTGATCGTCGCGAACGCGGCGTATGCGCTGCTCGGCACCACCCTCCACCGCTTCACGCTGCCCGTCGCCTCACTGCTGGGCGTGATCGCCCTCGCCGGTGGAGAGATGGTCCTCGGCGCCCTCGGCGTCGAGTCCGCGCTGAGTATCGTCATCGAGTTCGTCGGTGGCCTGCTGTTCCTGTTCCTGCTCCTGACCAACCGCGCTCGCTGAAGAAAGAGGCACTCATGTCCCTTCTCCCGTTCCGCCGCCGTGGCGACCGAACCAGCGCGCTCGAATGGTCGACCGGGTGCGGTATCGAGGCGGAGGCCGTGTGCTCGTCCTACGGAGACACCCGCGTCCTCCACGACGTCACGGCGTGCTTCGCCCAGGGCGGCGTGACGTCCCTGATCGGTCCCAACGGCGCCGGGAAGTCGACGCTCCTCGGGGTGATGAGCCGACTCCAGCAGGCGGATTCGGGTCAGGTCCGGGTGGACGGGGTCGACGTGTCCGTCAATGGTGGTCGCGAGTTGGCCCGACGGCTCGCCGTTCTCCGGCAGGAGAACGCGGTCTCCATCCGGTTGACGGTTCGCGAGCTCGTGGCGTTCGGCAGGTTCCCGCACAACGGCGGGCGACCGACCGCCGGGGACGCCGAGCACATCGACTACGCGATGGCGGCGATGGAGCTGGAGGGCTTTGCCGACCGGTATCTCGACGAGCTCTCCGGCGGTCAGCGCCAGCGCGCGCACATCGCCATGGTCCTGGCGCAGGACACGGACTACGTCCTGCTCGACGAGCCGCTCAACAACCTCGACCTCCGGCACGCCACCTCGATCATGCGGCTGCTGCGCCGGACCGCCGCGGAGCGGGGCAAGACCATCGTGCTGGTGATCCACGACATCAACATCGCCGCCGCCTACTCCGACCGGATCATCGCCATGAAGGACGGCGTGATCGTGGCCGACGGCACCCCGGGCGAGATCATGCGGACCGAGGTCCTGCGGCTGGTCTACGACATGGAGATGCAGGTCGCTGAGGTCGCCGGCCGGTACGTGGCGCTGTACTTTGACGGCGAGGACGAGTTGACCGACCACCAGACGGTCAGCGACCGCCGGACGGTCCTCTTCACGGCCTGACCCCGAGGGGAGTCTGAAGGAGATGGCACCACTCTCCGTCGTCACGGTGGTCCTGGCGGGCGGCGCGGGCTCGAGACTCAGCGCCCTGACCCGCGAGCGCGCGAAGCCGGCCGTCCCGTACGGGGCGGGATACAAGCTGATCGACTTCGTGTTGAGCAACGCCGCCAACTCCGGTCTGCGGGACGTCTGGGTGGTCCAGCAGTTCCACCCGGTCTCGCTGGGGGCCCATCTGCGGAGCGGCCGACCCTGGGATCTGGACCGACTGGACGGCGGGCTGCTGGTCCTCCACCCCTCGCAGGGGACCGACCGGGACGGGTTCCACACGGGCACCGCCGACGCACTGTGGAAGCAGGTCGAGTCCCTCCGGGAGGCCGCGCCGCAGGTCACCGTGGTGCTGAGCGCCGACGCCGTCTACCGGCTCGACTACGACGAGGTGATCCGCGACCACCTGGCGTCATTCGCCGAGGTCACGATGGTCACCACCCGGGTCGCCCCGGAGGACGCCGGCCGCTACGGGGTGGTCCGCGTGGCGGAGGACGGCTCGGTCGTCGACTACCGGTACAAGCCGGACGAGCCGGAGAGCGACCTGATCTGCGCGGAGATCTTCGTGTTCAACACCGCCGCGCTCATCCGTCACCTGGAGGCGGCCGCGGACGACGTGGCGTCCGCCGGCGGGCCCGGCGACCTCGGCGACATCGGGGACAACATCCTGCCCGCGATGGTCGGCGCCGGGCACGCCCGGGAGTGGCGGCACGAGGGGTACTGGCGCGACGTCGGGACCATCGCCTCGTTCTGGGCCGGACACATGGATCTCCTCGGTGACGATCCGGTCCATCGCCTCGACGTGGACGGATGGCCACTACGCACCGCATCGTCCTACACCGGGCCGGCCAGAACCGGCTCCGCGGCCGTCGTGTCCGGCTCGCTGGTCGGGCGCGGCGCAGTGATCCACGGGGAGATCCGGCACTCCGTGGTCGGCCCCGGCGCCGTGATCGAACAGGGGGCACTGGTCCGGGACAGCGTGATACTGCCCGGCGCGGTGGTGCGGTCGGGGGCGAGGGTCGAGACCGCTGTCGTCGACTCCGGAGTCGTCGTCCCGGCCGAGGCCAGTATCGGCGAGCCCCGGGCCGGCGCCACGGAGACCACCGCGCGGGTGGCGCTGTTGGGGCGGGACGAGGAGTCGTCGGGGGAACGACCGTCGGGCTTCACCCTGGCCGCGGGAGAGATCCACCCGGGCGACGACGAGGACCCGCGCGTCTGAGCCGCGCACGTCCGAACAGCCCGCGGGGCCGCGGTAACGCAGCGCTGGCACCGTCCTCACACCGGGCGGGACGGCGCTAGGCTCGGCCCCATGCGCTTCGGACTCTTCCTGCCCCAGGGATGGCGACTCGATCTGGTCGACGTCCCCCCAGCCCGCCACTGGCCGGTCATCTCCGACCTGGCCACCCGCGCCGACGCCGGGCCCTGGGAGTCGGTGTGGGTGTACGACCACATGCACACCTCGCCGCTCACCACGACCGAGGCCACCCACGAGGCATGGAGCCTGATGTCCGCGCTCGGCGCGGTGACCTCCCGCGTCCGCCTGGGTCAGATGTGCACCTGCCTGGGCTACCGCAACCCCGCCCTGCTGGCCAAGATGGCCTCGACCATCGACCACATCTCGGGCGGCCGCGTGGAGATGGGGATCGGCGCCGGCTGGTACGAGCACGAGTGGCGCGCCTACGGCTACGGGTTCCCCCCGGCGGGCGACCGGCTGGCCATGCTCGACGAGGGCGTGCGGATCATGCTCGAGGCGTGGGCGGACGGCATCGTCTCGCTGAAGGGTGAGCACTACGACGTGGACGGCGCGATCGCCCAGCCGCGCCCGTTGCAGGAGGGGGGCATCCCGCTGTGGATCGCCGGGGGCGGGGAACGCAAGACCCTGAGGATCGCCGCCCGCCATGCCGACTACACCAACTTCGACGGCAGCCCCGAGGGCTTTGCCCACAAGTCCGAGGTCCTCGCCGGTCACTGCGCCGACGTGGGCCGGGACCCGTCCGAGATCACCCGGACGGCGAACTACAACGTGGCGATCGGGGAGAACCAGAAGGAGGTCGCCGACCGGCTGGCGTTCCTCCGGGACCGTATGGCCCGCCATGTCGGGGCGGACGAGGCCGACCGCCAGCTCGGCGCGTACCGCGGGCTGCCCGCGGTGGGCACGCCCGAGCAGATCGTGGAGAAGCTCACCGAGCTCGAGGGGCTGGGCATGGGGTACGGGATCTTCTACTTCCCCGAGATCGCCACCGACACCTCCGGGCTCGACCTCTTCGAGCGCGAGGTCATCCCCGCACTGGCAGGGGCGTAGGCGCGATGAGGAACACCGAGTACCGGGAACTGCCCGCGGAGGCGGTCCTCGAGCACATCACCCCGGGGATGCACGTCATCTCGCCCATCCAGAATGCCGCGCCCCCGGCGCTACTGCGAGCACTGGACGCCGGGGCCGAGGGACTCCACGATGTCACGATCCACCACATGGACCCCTGGGAGTCGCTGCCCTTCATGGAGGGCGCGTACCCGGGCAAGCTGCGGCACGTCGACTACTTCCTGGGCCCCGGCTCGCGCAAGAACTTCCACGACGGCCACTGCGACCTCGTCCCCGTCGACTTCGCCCAGGTCCCGGCGACCCTGCGTGAGTTCACCCCGCCCGGTCTGGCGATCACGACGGTGTCGGAGATCGACGAGCACGGGTTCTTCTCGATGGGCACCAACGCCGACTACGTTGCGTCCTTCATCGGACAGGTGCCGTTCTTCGTGGAGGTCAACGCACACATGCCGCGGACCTTCGGGCGTAACCACATCCACATCTCCCAGGTGGCCGGCGTGACCCGGAATGACACCCCGATGATCACGGTCGACCCGCCGGTGCCGGGGGCGACCGAGAACGCGATCGCCGACGTCATCGCCGAGCGGATCCCCGACGGCGCCTGCCTGCAACTGGGCGTGGGCAAGCTCCCCGATGCCTTCCTCTCGCGTCTGACCGGTCACAAGAACCTCGGGATCCACACCGAAGCACTGTCGGACGGGGTGATGAACCTGGTCGATGCGGGCGTCATCGACGGCTCACGCAAGACCGGCCGGCCGTTCAAGCACGTGACCACCTTCGCGGTGGGGTCGCAGAAGCTCATGGACTGGCTGCACAACAACCCGTCGGTCGCCATGCTCCCGGTGGACATCGTCAACGACCCCAGGGTGATCGGCCAGGAGCACAACCTCTATTCCGTCAACGCGACCAGCGAGGTCGATCTCTACGGCCAGGCCGCCTCGGAGACCATCGCGGGCAGATACTGGTCGGGAGCCGGTGGCCAGGCGGACTTCGCGCGGGGCTGCACCTTCTCGCCCGGTGGCCACGGCTTCATCGTCACGCCATCCCAGACGTCCAAGGGCATCAGCCGGATCACGCTCTCGCTGACGCCCGGCAGCCCCGTGACCACGCACAAGAACATCATCGAGAACGTGGTCACCGAGTTCGGCATCGCCGCCCTCAGGGGCAGGTCGGTCTCCCAGCGGGCCGCGGCCCTCATCGACGTCGCCCACCCCGACCACCGCGAGCGCCTGAGCAGGCAGGCCCGCGACGCGGGCCTGTTGAAGCGGTCCGTATAGCGGGGCCGGGGCGGCGTGACTGCGCCCTCGATCCGTCGCCGACCGGTGGCAGGGTGTGAACAGGGGGGTTACGTTCCCGGTGGTATGTGAACCCCGACCTTGGAGGCAGCTGTGGACCCCATCATCTGGATCATCATCGGGGTGATCGCGGTGATCGTGATCATCGCACTCATCGCGCTGGCCGCCAGGAACAGCAACAGGAAGAAGCTGACCGCGGCATCCGAGCTCCGGCGCGACGCCCGTGAGCGGGAGCAGCAGTTGGAGAAGCAGCACTCCGTCGCCCGCGAGCAGGAACACCGCGCCGGTGCTGCCGAGCACGAGGCCAAGGCCAAGGCCGCGGAGGCCGAGCGGATGCGCGCCGAGGCGGACCAGCACCGCGCAGCGGTCGACGAGCAGCGCCGCGACGTACGGGAGATGGAGCAGCACGCGGAGAAGCTCGACCCCAAGCACCGGGCTGACGACCTCGGCCGCGACGACCATCGCGGCGCGTCCGCGGATGACCACCGGGTTGAGGGGCGCGGTGGCGCGGGGCGCGGTGGCGCGGGGCACGAAGGCGCGGGGCGCGGCGGCAGCGCTGTGGCCGGCGGCGTGGGTGGCCGCCATTCGGTCCCCGAGGGAGGTCGCGAGGCGGGTGCAGGCGCGGTCGGGGATCACGCGGGCCACGACCGTTCCGCGGGCGACGACCGGCGCACGTCCGGCGGCGGCCTCACCGGTGACCAGAGCCACTCGGGCCCGGACCGCGGGATCGGCGGCTCGACAGTGGGAGACAGCCCGACGGGGCGTCATGCTGATGACGCCGGGTCGGCCGGGCACCCGGACGGCGAGCCGGGCATCGTCGACAAGATGCTGGGCCGAGAGCACCGCGACGAGCCCCGGCAGTAGAAACGACGGTTCAACACCGGCGGGCCCGTGGGAGATGATCCCACGGGCCCGCCGTCTTCCCACGGGGCGTCACGCGGCTGTGGCCCTGGTTCGCTCGCCGAACAGGGGGCCGTACAGAGCGCCGGCGATGAGCGCACCGACGATCGGCGCCACCCAGAACAGCCACAGCTGGCCGGGTGCCCCGGCGCCGTTGAAGAACGCCACGGCGGTCGACCGGGCCGGGTTCACCGAGGTGTTGGTGATCGGGATGGAGATGAGGTGGATGAGCGTCAGGGTGAGGCCGATGGCGGCGGGTGCGAAACCGGCCGGCGCTCGGTGGTCGGTGGCCCCGAGGATCACCCAGACGAATATCGCGGTGAGGACCACCTCGATGATCAGCGCCGACAGCAGTCCGTACCCGTCGGGGGAGTTGGCCCCGAATCCGTTCGCGGCCATCCCGCCGGTGGCCTCGAAGCCGTCCTTACCGCTGGCCACGACGAGGATGAGGGCGCCCGCGACCAGCCCGCCGACCACCTGACTGACGATGTACACGGGCGCCTTGGCCCAGGGGAGGCGGCCGGCGATCGCCGCGCCGACGGTGACGGCGGGGTTGAAGTGCCCACCGGAGATGTGGCCGAACGCGTACGCACCCGTGAGCACGGTCAGGCCGAAGGCCAGGGAGACTCCGAGGTACCCGACGCCCACCGCGACGTCGCCGGTATCGGCGGTGGCCACCTGGACCGCGGCGAACACGGCCGTGCCGCAACCGCCGAGGACCAGCCAGAACGTGCCGATGACCTCGGCGGCGACGACCGCCGTCCAGGACGGTGCGCGGGAGGACGGAGTGGCGGCAGTCTGTGTGGCGGAGGTCGGTGTACTGGTGGGTGGTGTGCTGGTGGGTGGTTCGGACATGGGACGGCCTCCCGGTGGTGAACTCCCCGGAGCGGGGAGGTGGGGACGTCCCGGTGACGGCCCGGTGCCCAGGACGCTAGTACCCCGGTCGGCCGCCTGCACCGGATTGGCGACCTCGCCGGCAGCACGAGTCGAGCGTCAGGGCGCGAGGAGTGCCGGGAGCGCCTGCGCCGCGGTCGCGCGGAGGTGGAGGGTCACCTCTGACCCGAGGCCGGACGGGCCCGGGTTGACCTCGATCACGGGGGTGCCGCAGTCGGCCGCGAGGGCGGGGAGTGAGGCGGCGGGATAGACCAGACCGGAGGTCCCGACGACGAGGACCGCGGATGCCGCGGAGATCGCGTCAACGGCGGATTCCCACGGCTGCACGGGGAGCGACTCCCCGAACCAGACGACCCCGGGCCTGGCCCGACCCGGGCACCGGGGGCACTCCGGCGGGGCGAGCCGACTCACGGGTTCCGCGGCGGGCTCCTCCACCTCGATCGGGGTCCCGCACGCGTCGCACCGGTGGTCGAAGAGGCTTCCGTGGAGGTGGTGGACCTGCTCGGACCCCGCCCGTTCGTGGAGGTCGTCGACGTTCTGGGTCACCACCACCACGGGGCGCCCGGCGGCGGCCCGGGCGATCGCGAGGTGGCCGGCGTTGGGTCGGGCGGCGCCGACCAGGTGCTCCCGCCAGCGGTACCAGGCCCACACGGTGTCGCGGTCCCGCTCCCAGGCCTCCGGGGTAGCCAGGGCGGTGGGGTCGTAGCGCTCCCACAGGCCCGTCCGGGCGTCCCGGAACGTGGGCACTCCGCTCTCGGCGCTCATGCCGGCACCGGTGAGAACGACGAGAGGCCCGCCGCCGGTGAGGGCGAGACGGGCCTTGCTCATGTCGGGGTGGGGCCGATCGCGCCCCGCACCGCCGGCGGTCACGGGACGAACGCGGTCCCCACGGTCGGGAACGCGACGCAGTTGGAGGTCCCGCCGTCGGCGAGGTTGGTGGTGACGCCGCCCTGGAGGAGCATCAACACCTGGCCCGGACCGGTCTGGGCGGTGCCGTTCACGGTGGCCGGGCCGCCCTCGTTGATCCCGTTGTAGCTCAGGACGGTGGTGCCGCGGCGACCGTTGTTGACGTTCACCCAGTCGACCGTCATGGGCTGGGCCTGCGCGGCGGCCACACCCTCGGTGCCGAGCGCGGTGAAGATGAAGCCGAGCTCGCCGGCGGGGATGCCGGGGAGGGGCAGGTCGGCCTTGCCCGGCACCGCGGTGGCGGCGCCGACGGCGGTCTGCTCCCCGTCGATGCAGCCCTGCATGATCGTCGGGTACGCGAACTGCGCGATGCGCGGGCCGTTCTCGGGGAGCGGGGTACCGGGCTCGCCGGTGCCGCGGAAGAAGCCGACCGCGCGCGCGATGGTGCCGCGGGTGGACTCGGGGATCCACTGCTGCTCGGAGAGGTTCTCGATGGCCTGGAGGACCGGCTCGGTGGGGCGGCCCAGCGCGTCGAGCGACTGAGCGCTGGCGGTGGCGGGTACGGCCAAGGAGACAGCCACGGCGGCTGTAGCACCAACGGCTAGGGTCCTGAACGAGGTCCTGAGCGAGTCGCGGATCACTGGCGAGTCCATTCTTCGGATGAGGCGGGCGGACCGGGCGGCGGGCCGACCAGTCGACCGCTAGATGTTCTCACAGCGCTCAGAGGTGCGGGCGCCCGAGGTGCGTAAACGGTTCTATATGGGTCGAGTGTTACAGATGTTGCTAGTGATGTAAACAACACCGGGCGCTCCGAGTGTGACCTTGATTGCTCGCGATAACGACTCAGCGGCCGTTGCGGGTAATGTGGGTACGCACGCGCGCTCCACCGGACGCGCATGTGGATCACGCGGACCATCCGCAGATTCCCACCACGCGCCCGGCGGTAGAGAGCCGCCCCCGGCGCAGAACGCCCCCGAGGGAGAACCCACCGTATGGCCCTGACCGAGTTCCGCAACGTCGCAATCGTCGCCCACGTCGACCACGGAAAGACGACGCTCGTCGACGCTATGCTGCGCCAGTCCGGCGCGTTCGACGAACGCGCGGAACTCGTGGATCGGGTCATGGACTCGGGCGACCTCGAGCGCGAGAAGGGCATCACGATCCTCGCCAAGAACACGTCCGTGCGGCGGCTCGGCGCGGGGTCGAACGGCGCCGACCTGGTCTTCAACATCATCGACACCCCGGGTCACGCGGACTTCGGCGGAGAGGTCGAGCGCGGCCTCAACATGGTCGACGGCGTCGTGCTGCTCATCGACTCCTCGGAGGGCCCGCTGCCGCAGACCCGCTTCGTCCTGCGCAAGGCGCTCGCGGCGTCGCTTCCGGTCATCATCGTGGTCAACAAGACCGACCGCCCGGACGCCCGCATCGACGAGGTCGTCGAGGACGCCCAGGACCTCCTGATCGGCCTCGCCTCCGACCTCGAGGACCCGGCCGCCCAGGCCGCGGCCGAGCACGCACTCGAGCTGCCCGTCGTCTTCGCCTCCGGGCGGGCCGGCAAGGCGTCCACCACCCAGCCGGAGAACGGCCAGGAGCCGGAGGGGGAGAACCTCGACGAGCTCTTCACCCTCCTCTACAACGTCATCCCCGCCCCGCGTGGAGACGCCGACGCCCCGCTGCAGGCGCACGTGACCAACCTGGACGCGTCCAATTTCCTCGGTCGCATCGGGCTCGTCCGCATCCACAACGGCCGTCTCCGCAAGGGGCAGACGGTCGCGTGGATCCACAACCTGCCGGATGGCCAGCAGGAGACCAAGTCGGTCCGGATCTCCGAACTCCTCGCGACCAAGGGTGTCACCCGGGTGCCCACCGAGGAGGCCGTCGCCGGCGACATCGTCGCGGTGGCCGGCATCGGCGACATCATGATCGGTGACACCCTCGCCGACCCGGAGAACCCGGTCGCGCTTCCCGCGATCACCGTCGACCAGCCGGCGATCTCCATGACCATCGGTGTCAACACCTCCCCGCTCGCCGGCCGCAACGGCGGCAAGAAGCTCACCGCGCGGATGGTCAAGGCCCGCCTCGACCAGGAGCTCGTCGGCAACGTCTCGCTCAAGGTCCTCGACACCGAGCGACCCGACGACTGGGAGGTCCAGGGCCGAGGCGAGATGGCGCTGTCGATCCTCGTCGAGACCATGCGCCGCGAGGGCTTCGAGCTCACCGTGGGCAAGCCGCAGGTCGTCACCAAGGTCGTTGACGGCAAGGTCCACGAGCCGATGGAGCACATGACCATCGACGTGCCCGAGGAGTACCTCGGCGCCGTCACCCAGCTCATGGCCGCGCGCAAGGGCCGCATGGAGCAGATGGGCAACCACGGTTCGGGCTGGGTCCGGATGGAGTTCACCGTCCCGGCCCGCGGCCTCATCGGCTTCCGGACCACCTTCATGACCGAGACGCGCGGCGCCGGGATCGCCAACTCCGAGTCCGCCGGGTACGAGCCCTGGGTCGGGGAGATCCGCTCGCGGCACACCGGTTCGCTGGTGGCCGACCGGGCCGGCAAGGCCACCGCGTTCGCGCTGCTCAGCCTGGCCGACCGCGGCGACTTCTTCATCGAGCCCACCTCCGAGGTGTACGAGGGCGTGGTGGTGGGTGAGAACCCCCGCTCGGAGGACATGGACGTCAACATCACCAAGGAGAAGAAGCTCACCAACATGCGTGCGGCGGCCTCTGACACGACCGAGACCCTGCAGCGGGCCCGCAACCTCACGCTGGAGGAGGCCATGGAGTTCTGTGCCGGCGACGAGTGCGTCGAGGTCGGCCCGGACGCGATCCGCGTGCGCAAGGTCCTGCTGACGGCCAACGAGCGGGCCAAGAACCGCAGCAAGGGCAAGTCCCGCGAGCAGCAGTCGGCCAACTGACGAGACACCTGGTGACCACGATCGGGGCGCCGGGGCGGCGGCGGGGTACTGCCGTACTCGCCGCCGCGCTCGCCCTCGTCGTCGTCACCGGGTGTGTGGCCGATCCTCCCCCACCCACGGTGGTGGGGGAGGAGCGCTCCGACGGCGAGGCGGTCAGCCTCTCCGCCGGGGGCGTCCTGTTGGCGCTCGACCGCGTCGACGGGGGTTTCAACCCCCACCTCCTCGCGGACCAGGGAGTCGACACCGACCTGGTGGCCTCCCTGCTCCTGCCCAGCGCGTTCGGACCCGGGCCCGGCGGAGCCCCCGTTATCAACCGCGACCTCCTGGTGTCCGCGGAGCCGCTGGGCGGTGACGGGCGGATCGTGCGCTACACCATCGACCACCAGGCCCAGTGGTCGGACGGCGTCCCCGTTGCCGCTGAGGACTTCGAGTACCTGTGGCGCCAGATGACCACGCAGCCCGGGGTGGTCGACCCGGCCGGGTACGAGCGGATCGTGGCGGTCCGCGCGGGCGCCGGGGGCAAGGTCGTCGACGTGGAGTTCGACTCCCCGCCGGAACACTGGCAGACCCTGTTCTCCCACCTGCTCCCGGGCCACATCCTCAAGGACGCACCCGACGGATTCCAGGGCGCGATGGCCAGTCTGCCGGTGATGAGCGCCGGGCCGTTCATGATCCGCGTCGCCGACATCGGCCGGGGCGAGATCGAGTTCGTCCGCAACGACCGGTACTGGGCGGGGGTGCCCGGGCCGGACCAGATCATCGTCAGACGCGCGACGGGCACCGGGCAACTCGGTGCGGCGTTGCGGGGCCCGGGATCGCTCTCGATGGTCGCCGCCACCCCCGTGGCGGGCGACGTCGCCCGCACCGTCCCCGGGGTCCGGTCCCTCTCCGTCGACGCCGCGATCCAGCTCGAGCTGGGGTTCAACACGGTCGCGCCCGCCGTCGACGACCCGGCGGTCCGCCGAGGAGTCGCCGCGGCGGTGGACCCCGAGGTGGTCGCCCGGATCGTCACCGGGGAGGCGGACCCGTCCGTCACCCCGTTCCCGTTCCCGCAGGCGTCCGAGACCACCACGACCGGCGACGCCGCCGCCGTCCAACGCGCGCTCACCGGCGCCGGGTTCACCCGCGTCGGCACCCGGTGGGAGCGCGACGGCACCCCCCTGAGCGTGACCCTCGGGGTGGAGGCCGAGGACGATCGCGCACTCAACGCCGCGTACACCGTGGCCGACCAGCTACGCGGCGCCGGGATCGGCGCCAGGGTCTGGGAACTCGACCCGCTCGCCCTGTACGGCGACGCCCTCCCGCACGGGCTGGTCGACGCGGTCGTGGGGTGGCAGCGGGTCGACGGACGGGCCGCGGTCGCGGCGGTGTCCCGGTTCGCCTGCGCGCCGGCCACGAGCGCCGACGAGAGCACCGACGCGCGCGACCGCACCACGCCGAGCCGCTCGCCCACCACGGTGACCACCCTCGCCCCGCCCGAGCCCGACACCGGTGTCACCACCACACCGGAGTCGACGGGGACCACGAGCCCCACCACCACCACCAGCGCGCCGCCCCGGACGATCGGGACCTCCGCTCCGGCCCGGGCCAGCGGGGTGTCCGGAGTGTGCGATCCGGCGCTGGACCGTGCACTGGGCAGCTCAGCCGACAGTGCGATCCGGCCGGGCGACAGTCCCGCCGAGCCCGACCTGACCGCCGCCGGTGACCTGGTCGCGAACCTGGCACTCCGGGTCCCGCTCGTCCGACCCGGGCTGCTCTTCTCCGGCGTCGGAGTCGACGGGATCGGCACGGGGGGACCGCGTCCCGGGGGGATCGACCCCGCACCGCCGATGGTCACCGAGGTGTTCGACACCGCACCCAACTGGAGGAGGACCGGATGACCCAGTCCGCTGCCTCGCCGTCGGCCGACGGCGTACGGGCGCTGTTCGTGCACGCCCACCCCGACGACGAGGCGATCACCACCGGTGGCTCCATCGCCGCCCTCGTCGCGGCCGGAGTCGAGGTGCGCGTGGTGACGTGCACCCTCGGGGAGGAGGGGGAGGTCCTGGGTGAGGAGTACGCGGAGCTCGTGGCCGACCGGGCCGACCAGCTCGGCGGGTACCGGATCGGGGAGCTGAAGACCGCACTCCGGGCGCTCGGCGTGGACCGCCCACGGTTCCTCGGCGGCGCCGGCCGGTGGCGGGACTCGGGGATGGCCGGGACACCCTCCGCAGAGCACCCGCGCGCGTTCGTCGGCTCCGGGCGTGCGGCGGTCGACCAGATGGTGGCGCTCCTCGACGGGTGGCAGCCCCACCTCGTCGTCACCTACGACCCACAGGGGGGGTACGGACACCCGGACCACATCCGTGCCCACGAGGTGGTCCACGCCGCGGTCGATCAGGCCACCCACCGACCCCGGCGGGTGGCGTGGACCGTCACCGCGCAGTCCGACATCACCCGGCGGCACCCCGCCCCGCCCGACCGGCTGCGGCACGCGGAGCCGGACGAGCTGCCGTCGGTGTCCGACTCCCGGCTCACCCACCGCGTCCCGCTCGACGACACGACCTACGCGGCGAAGCTGGAGGCGCTCACCCGCCACCGCACCCAACTCGAGCTGGCCCCGGGAGGCGAGGGCGAACCGTGGTTCCTGGCGTTGACCAACGGCGTGCTCCAACCGGTACCGCAGGTCGAGTGGTACATCGCGCGGGATATCGGGGTCACCGACGGCCCCTATGTCAGGTGCGAACCCGGCACGACGCATCTGCTCGACGGGCTGGGGGAGGAGCGCTCGTGAACAGGACCCTCGCGACCAGCACGCTGGTGAAGAGCACCGGGACGACGCCGCGAACGACCTCCCCGGGCGAGTTGGGCGTGGCGTTGGTCCTGCTCGCGGCGGGAGCGGCCACCAGCTGCGTGCTCGCGGCGGCCTGGCTGACCATGTACGTGGGGCTGGTCCCGTTCCCCGTCAGCATCCTCGCGGCGGGTGCGTGGTCGCTGTTCCTGGTCCGCGTGGCGTCCACCTGGTCGGAACGCCGAGCCGTGGCGGCGTTCCCGGCACTGGTCTGGATCCTCACGCTCGTGGCGCTGGACCTGGGACCGGGCGGCGACATGCCGGTCCCGGTCGGGCTGCGGGGTCTGGCGTTGCTGGTGGTCGGCGGCCTCATCCCGCTGTGGGTGGCCACCTTCGGCCGATCACCGTCGCCGGACGCCCATCGAGGGTGAGGCCGGAGTGTCGGTGTCGGGGTCCCCGTCGTGGTTCCACACGTCCGTGATCCCGGGGGTCAGCGCCTCGGCCAGCGCCCACGCCTCGTCGGCGGCCATGTCCATGACCGAGTAGACGCCGTTGCCGGCCGGGGTGGCGGCCGAGACGGTGGCGACGCGGGCGGAACGCTGGAAGACGGACTGCGTGACGGTCCAGCCGATGATCCCGTCCGCCTCGAGCACCGTCCGCTTGGCGGACCACGAACCGTGCGAGCTCACCAGCATGCCGGGTAGGAGCGCGTGCCCCAACATCCGGATCCGGTCGACGGACAGGGCCAGGAAGATCACCAGGGCGGCCGGGATGCCCCACCGGACCCAGATGTCCGCGGACGGCCCGGAGTCGATCCGGACCAGGACGATGAGCCCGGCGACGATCCAGAACGGCAACAGGCCGCGGGTGATCCGCCGGCGGGCGGCCTTCCAGGGGTGACGCCTCAGGGGCACGGTCACCGGGGTCTCATCCCCGAGGATCCGGATCGCGACCCGGCGGACATCCTTGATGGGTGCCTGGGGGAGCAGGGTCGACGCGGCGGCCCCCTTCTTGGTCCCGGTCATGATGGGTTCGAGCCGGCCACCGCCGAGCATCCGGAGATAGACGGGGAGCCGGATCTCCACGCCGCGGAGCCTGGCCTTGTCCAGGGCCTGGTGCTTGCGGCGCAGGATGCCGTTCTGGACGTACAGCAGCGAGCCGTGGTCGGTGAGCGCGTACTTGCCGTAGCGGATGGCGTAGGTGATCACGGCGAGCACGCCGGCCACCAGCCAGATCCCGATGCCCTTGCCCACGAACGCCCAGGGCTGCCCGAGCGAGTCGAGCCACGAGGTCGTCGCGTCGACCATCCGGAGGTCCATGATCCGGCCGTGCATGTCGCCCATCTGCCAGGTGATGAGCCACAGGGAGAAGAGCACGCCGAACCCGATGAAGGAGAACGGGGCGAACCGCGCCCACGTGATACGCCAGCGGGCGATGTCCTCGCCGTACTTCGATCCCCACTGCTCCTCGTCCTCCTCGCTGAGCGACGGGTCGAGTGCGCGGCGGTGCGCCAGCAGTTCATCGCGGAGCGGCTCCACCTTGGTGGTGTCGATGGCGTTGAGGCGGAAACGCTCGGCGTCGGACTTCCCGGCGTCGGAGCGGCCGGTCCCCACCTCCACGATCGACACGCGCATGACCCGGTGGAACAGGTCGGACTCGGTGTCCACGCTCCGGATGCGCCTGCGGGCGACCGTCACGACCTGCCGGCTGAAGAAGCCCTTCTTGAGGATGATGTGGGTGCGACCCACCTGGTAGCTGGTCGAGACCCAGCGCAGGAACCCGCCGACCACCACGAGCGAGATGACGATGATCTCGAACCAGTAGTTGCTGCGATTGGATCCCAACCACAGCGAGATGAGGAACAGGGGCAGGAGCCGGGTGAGGGAGCCGAGCGGGTCGACGAGCAGCATCCGCCACGACAGGCGTTCCCAGGGGGCTTCCGGGTCGACCGCCTCCTCGATCGTCTCCTCGACCTCGTCGACAGTCTCGTCAACCGTCTCGTCAGCAGTCTCGTCAAGCGTTGAGTCGGCGACGAGGATCTCCTCCGCCCCGTCCGCACCCGGGGCGACCGCGGTGTCGACGGTGGAGCCGCCCTCGTCGTCGTCGTTCCCTCGAACCTCCGCCCCGGTCACGGATCCCGGCCCGCTCACGTCCCGTCCCCGGTGTCCAGGTTGGCGATCGCGATGAGGTGCTGGGCCAGCGCCTCGGCGTCCGCCAGGGCCAGCCCGCGGATCTCGACGGTCCCCTGGGCGGAGGCGGTGGAGGCGTGGACGGTGGCCAGGCCGAACCAGCGCTCGAACAGGTTGCGTGTGGTGTAGACGGTCTGGAGCCGGGACAGCGGGGCGATGCGGAACTGCGTGGTCCACCAGCCCTTGCGGGAACACACGGCGGTGTCGGACACGTCCCAGCGGGCCACGATGTAGCGCCACCACGGCGCCACCACGATGGACATGAACGCGAACGGGATGGTCGCGCCCAGGGCCACCCAGTTCCAGAACCCCATCACGTTCTCGTCCCAGTAGAACCAGGCCACCTGGAGTCCGGCCAGGATCGCCCACGACCAGATGCCCTCGATCACCCACAGGAACGGGGTGCGCTTCTCGATCCGGTGCCGCGGCGCCGTGACCAGCACGCGGTTGGTGGTGAGCAGACCCTCCCCGGAGTCGGATACGACCCCGGCCGTCGCCGACGGATCCGGCTCGCGCAGGGCGTGGGCACCCCCGGCGCCCGGGGCCGGCGCGGACACGAGTGTGTCCCCGTTGCTGCGGAGGGGAACGGCGGGTTCGGGCATGTCGCACAGCTTAGTGGGCGGGCGCACCGGCGACCCTCCTGACCACTCGCGAACCACCGGCCGCCCGCCACCCGGCCCGGGTGGGGCATCATCGCGGTCATGGATCTCGCCCTGACGCCCGTCGACCCCGAGCCCACGCCCTCGGCCACGCGGCGCGCGCTGCGCCGCGCGCGGGACGGCCTCACCCTCGACGCCACGGAGGCGGCGGTGCTGCTGGCCGCGCGGGGCGAGGATCTGGGCGTCCTCACGTCGCTGGCCGCCGCCCGCCGGGACGCCCGGCTCGCGGACGAGGGCAGGCCCGGCGTGGTCACCTACTCGCGCAAGGTCTTCGTCCCGCTCACCCGCCTGTGCCGGGACAAGTGCCACTACTGCACCTTCGTCACGGTGCCGAGCAAGCTCCGCGCGGCGGGCGAGGGTATGTTCCTCGACCCCGACGAGGTCGTCGAACTGTGCCGCCGCGGCGCGGAGGCCGGCTGCAAGGAGGCGCTGTTCACGCTGGGCGACCGGCCGGAGGACAGGTGGCCGGAGGCGAAGGAGTGGCTCGAGTCCCGGGGGTTCTCCTCGACGCTGGAGTACGTCCGCGCCATGGCGATCCGGGTACTGGAGGAGACCGGCCTCCTGCCGCACCTGAACCCGGGGGTGATGTCCTGGTCCGAGCTCTCGACCCTCAAGCCGGTGGCGCCCTCGATGGGGATGATGCTCGAGACCACCGCGACCCGGCTGTTCACCACGCCCGGGGAGTGCCATCACGGGAGCCCGGACAAGGACCCGGCGGTCCGGCTGCGCACCCTGACCGACGCGGGCCGGCTCGCGGTGCCGTTCACCTCGGGGATCCTGGTGGGCATCGGGGAGAACCGGACCGAGCGGGCCGAGAGCCTGCTCGCCCTGGCCGCTCTGGCCCGGGAGTTCGGTCACCTCCAGGAGGTGATCGTCCAGAATTTCCGGGCCAAGCCGGATACCGCGATGCGCGCTGTGGCAGACGCAGGGCGGGACGAGTTCCTCGCCGCGATCGCCGTCGCGCGCCTGGTCCTGGACCCCCGGGTCGCGGTGCAGGCGCCGCCCAACCTGGTGGAACGCGGCGACGTGCTGGCCCTGCTGGACGCGGGCGTGGACGACCTCGGCGGGATCTCGCCCCTGACGCCGGACCACGTCAACCCCGAGAGGCCGTGGCCCCACCTCGACGAGCTCACCGCGGACCTGGCGGCGGCCGGGTGGACGCTGACCGAACGCCTCACCGCGCATCCGCGCTACGTGGGCGCGGGGGACGCCTGGATCGACCCGAGGGTGGCCGGCCACGTCCGCGCGTTGGCGGACCCGGTGAGCGGGTTGGCGGCGATCGGCGACGACGACGAGGTGGTCCGCCCCGCCGGACGACCCTGGCAGGAGCCGGACGACGACTGGGACTCGAGCGGACGAACCGATCTGCACACGGCGATCGACTCCGAGGGCCGCAATACCGAGACCCGGTCGGACATCGGCGAGGCTTTTGGCAACTGGGATGTCATCCGTGCCCGCGCGGCCGAGCTCGGCGCGGCCGCACTGACCCCCGAGCGGGCGGATGCCGACGTGGTGGCGGCGCTCCGGGCCGCCGAGGCGGACCCGGCCGGGCTCACCGACGAGCAGTACCTCACGCTGGCCACCGCCTCGGGCGACGGTCTGGCGGCCGTCGCCGGGTTGGCGGACCGGATCCGCGCGGACGTGGTGGGGGAGACGGTGACCTACGTGGTCAACCGGAACATCAACTTCTCCAACATCTGCTACACCGGATGCCGCTTCTGCGCCTTCGCCCAGCGCAAGGGCGACGCCGACGCGTTCTCGCTCTCCGCGAACGAGGTGGCCGACCGCGCCTACGAGGCGTACGTCTCCGGCGCGTCCGAGGTCTGCATGCAGGGCGGCATCGACCCGGACCTCCCGGTCTCCGGTTACGCCGACCTCGTCCGGGCGGTCAAGGCGCGCGTGCCGTCCATGCACGTCCACGCCTTCAGTCCCATGGAGATCGCCAACGGCGCGGCCCGCTCGGGTGTCGGGGTGCGGGAGTGGCTCACCGAGCTTCGCGCGGCCGGGCTCGACACGATCCCGGGGACGGCCGCGGAGATCCTCGACGACGACGTCCGCTGGGTGCTGACCAAGGGCAAGCTCCCGGCCAGCGAGTGGATCGACATCGTCACCACGGCCCACGAGGTGGGGCTGCGGTCGAGCTCGACGATGATGTACGGGCACGTGGACACCCCTCGGCACTGGGTGGCGCACCTGCGCACGCTCCGGGGTATCCAGGACCGGACCGGCGGGTTCACCGAGTTTGTCCCGCTGCCCTTCGTGCACCGCAGCGCGCCGCTGTACCTGGCCGGCGCCTCCCGTCCGGGTCCCACCCGCGAGGAGAACGTCGCCGTCCACGCACTGGCCCGGATCATGCTGCACGGGTCCATCGACCACGTGCAGACCAGTTGGGTCAAGCTCGGCGTGGCGGGGACGCGGACCATGCTGCGGTCCGGCGCCGACGACCTGGGCGGCACGCTCATGGAGGAGACGATCTCGCGCATGGCCGGAGCGGAGAACGGCTCGGCCAAGACGCCCGAGGAGATCGCGGAGATCGCCACCGGGATCGGGCGGCCGGCCCGGCGCCGCGACACGGTTTACGGCCCGGCCCCCAGCCCGATCCTGGTGACCGTCGTCACATAGGCTGACGACCTGCGGGGCGGCGTCGTCGCCCACGTGACCAGTGACATACGATACCGCCATACCGTTACGAGAAAGGTGGCCGACGTGACCTACACGATCGCAGAGCCGTGCGTCGATGTGATGGACAAGTCCTGCGTCGAGGAGTGTCCCGTCGACTGCATCTACGAGGGTGGCCGGATGCTGTACATCCACCCCGATGAGTGTGTCGACTGTGGAGCATGTGAGCCGGTCTGTCCCGTGGAGGCCATCTTCTACGAGGACGACACCCCGGACGAGTGGACCGAGTACAACAACACCAACGCCGACTTCTTTGTCGAGCTGGGTTCGCCGGGCGGCGCCGCCAAGGTCGGCAAGGTCGACTACGACACGCCGTTCGTCAAGGCGCTCCCGCCCATGAACCAGGAGTGAACCCGGTGGTGTCCCGCCCGGAGCGTCGTCCGCCGGGTCGCGCACTGCCGGTGTTCCCCTGGGACACGCTCGCCGAGGCCAGGGCCCGCGCCGCCGCCCACCCCGGCGGGCTGGTCGACCTCACCGTCGGCACGCCCGTCGACCCGGTGGCGCCGGTCATCCGGGACGCCCTCGCCGCGGACTCCGCCGTGCCCGGCTACCCCACCACGGTGGGGACGCCCGCGCTGCGTGAGGCCGTCGTCGACTCCCTGGCCAGGCGCTACGGCATCACCGGGCTGACACCCGGTGCGGTCCTGCCGGCGATCGGCACCAAGGAGCTCATCGCGGCGTTGCCCACCCAGCTCGGGCTCGGCCCGGGTCACACGGTCGTGGTGCCGGAGGTGGCGTACCCGACCTACGAGGTGGGGGCGCTGCTCGCGGGGGCGGCAGTGGTGCGCGCGGACTCCCTCATGCAGCTCGGGCCGTCGTCACCCGCCCTGCTCTACCTCAACTCGCCGTCGAACCCCAGCGGCAAGGTCCTCGGCGTCGAGCACCTCCGCAAGGTGGTCGACTGGGCCCGTGAGCGCGGCGTGATCGTGGCGTCCGACGAGTGCTACCTCGGACTGGTGTGGGAGGGCGAGGCACCCTCGATCCTCGACCCGCGCGTCTCCGGCGGCGACCACACCGGGCTCCTGGCCCTGCACTCGCTGTCCAAGACCTCCAACCTGGCCTCGTACCGGGCCGGGTTCGTCGCGGGCGATCCCGCCCTGGTGGCGGAGCTGTTGGAGGTGCGCAAGCACGCGGGCCTGATGATGCCGCTGCCCGTCCAGTCGGCCATGGTCGCGGCGCTGCGGGACGACGCCCACGAGGCCGAGCAGCGCGAGCGGTACCGGGCCCGGCGGGCGCTGCTGTACCCGGCGGTCGAGGAGGCCGGGTTCCGCATCGACTACTCGGAGGCGGGCCTGTACCTCTGGGCCACCCGGGACGAGCAGGGCCGGGACACGGTGGACTGGTTTGCCGAGCGCGGGATCCTCGTGGCGCCGGGCGAGTTCTACGGTCCGGCCGGGGCGCGGCACGTCCGCATCGCTCTCACGGCCACCGACGAGACGGTGTCCGAGGCGGTCCGCCGGCTGGCGTGAGCCGGGCCGCCGGCCTGCCCCCTCATCGATAAGAGCGTTCCGCGCACATCTACTCGGCAGTTGTGCGCGGAACGCTCTTCTCGTCGACGTCGGCTCGACGTCGGCTCGAGGGCCCGGGCGGGGTCAGTCGTTGGCGTGCAGGTCCGCGTTGAGCGCGACGCCCCCGGAGCCCTCGCGCTTCCACGGCACGGCCTCGACCGCGCCGGAGACCGAGTTGCGGCGGAAGAGCAGGTTGTCCATCCCGGAGAGCTGACCGGCCTTGACGGGCTCGCGCTCGGCCCATGCGCCCGCCTTGACGTCGACCTTGGTGCCCGCGGTGACGTAGAGACCGGCCTCGATCACGCAGTCGTCACCGAGCGAGATCCCGACGCCGGAATTGGCGCCGAGCAGGCAGCGCTCGCCGATCGAGATGGTCTCCTTGCCGCCGCCGGAGAGCGTGCCCATGATGGAGGCGCCGCCGCCGACGTCGGAGTCCGCGCCCACCACCACGCCGGCCGAGACGCGTCCCTCGACCATCGACGGGCCGAGCGTGCCGGCGTTGAAGTTGACGAAGCCCTCGTGCATGACCGTCGTCCCCTCGGCGAGGTGCGCACCCAGGCGGACGCGGTCGGCGTCGGCGATCCGGACGCCGGACGGGACCACGTAGTCCACCATCCGGGGGAACTTGTCCACGCCGTAGACCGTGACCGGGCCCCGGGCACGGAGCTTGGCGCGCACCAGCTCGAAGCCCTGGACGGCGCAGGGCCCGAAGTTGGTCCACACCACGTTGGCCAGGGTGCCGAACAGGCCGTCCATGTTGGCGAAGTGCGGCTTGATGAGCCGATGGGAGATGAGGTGCAGCCGGAGATAGGCGTCGTAGGCGTCGGCCGGGGCCCGGGTGAGGTCCTCTATCTCCACCCGCACCGCGACCCGCTCGACCCCGCGGTCCGAGTCGGGTCCGGTCAGGGGAGCGAGCTCCGGGGGGACCTCGTCCCCCGACAGGACACGATGGCCCCCGTCGGCGGCGGCCCCGAGCTCCGGCGCGGGATACCACACGTCGAGGACGGTGTGATCGGACGTCAGGGTGGCGATTCCGGTGGCCACGGCTCCTTGTGCACTCATGCCCCGATGCTAGCGGGCGGTGACCGCACGTACGGGCCACGGGCATCTATGGTGGACGCCGTGACCGCCGTGACCGCCGTTCCCGACCTGACCGCAGACCCGGTCGCCCTCACCCGCGCCCTCGTCGACATCGCCAGTCCCTCACGGGAGGAGGGCGCCATCGCCGCGGTCGTCCACGCCGCGCTCGAGTCCACCGTGGCCGGCTTCAGCGGGCCCGCGGCGGGACGGACGGACGTCATCCGTGACGGCAACCGGGTCCTCGCCCGCACCCGGCGGGGCCTGCCGACGCGGGTCGTCCTGGCCGGGCACCTCGACACCGTCCCCATAGCGGACAACGTGCCCTGCCGGCTCACCGGCGAGGGCGCCGACCTGGTGCTCCACGGGTGCGGGACCGTGGACATGAAGTCCGGCGACGCCGTGTTCCTCCACCTGTTCGCCACCCTGGCGGACTCGGAGGACCTGGCCCACGATCTCACCCTGGTGCTGTACGACTGCGAGGAGATCGAGGCCACCGCCAACGGCCTGGGCGTGCTCGAGCGCACCCACCGGGACTGGCTCAGCGGGGACGTGGCGATCCTCGGCGAACCCACCGGGGGGCTGATCGAGGCCGGGTGTCAGGGGACGCTGCGGATCCGGGTCCACGCCCGCGGCGTCCGCGCCCATTCGGCGCGCAGTTGGTTGGGCGACAACGCCGTGCACCGCCTCGCCCCGGTCCTCGCGGCGCTCGCCGCGTACGAGCCCCGGTCGGTGGACATCGACGGCTGCGTCTACCGGGAGGGCCTGCAGGCCGTGCGGATGTCGGCGGGCGTGGCCGGCAACACCGTCCCGGACGAGGCCTGGCTCGACGTCAACTTCCGGTCCGCCCCCGACCGGGACACCGGCGTCGCGCTCGCGCATGCTCTGGGTGCGCTCGGCCTGACGGACCTGCCCCGGGTACCCGCCGGGGAGGAGGCGCCGAACGGGGTGGGCCTGTACTGGGAACTCACCGACCTCTCCCCGGGCGCGCTGCCCGGCCTCGCCGCCCCGGCCGCGGCGGACCTGGTGCGCGCGGCCGGCGGGCGGGTGCGGGCCAAGTACGGGTGGACCGACGTCTCGCGGTTCGCCGCCCTGGGCATCCCCGCCGTCAACCTCGGTCCCGGAGACCCGGGCCTGGCGCACAAACGGGACGAACAATGTCCCGCCGCGCAGATCACCGAGGTGGCCGACGTTCTGCGCCGGTACCTCACCACCTCCGGCTGAGCCCGGTATCGAGCCACCCGACCAAAGGATTCGCCCTCATGGCACCGAACGATCCCGTACACCTGCGCGGACCGGTCCTCGTCCGTCGTGACAAGGGCGGCTCACGGACCACCACCGACCAGCGCCTGCTGGACAAGAACCAGGACACCGACTGGCTGCACACCGACCCCTGGCGGGTCCTGCGGATCCAGAGCGAGTTCGTCAACGGATTCGGCGCGCTCGCGGAACTGCCCGACGCGGTGAGCGTCTTCGGCTCCGCGCGGACCCGGCCCGGCGACCCGGCCTACGAGCAGGCGGTGGAGCTCGGGCGCGCTCTGGCGGAGGCGGGATACGCCGTGGTCACCGGTGGCGGGCCCGGTCAGATGGAGGCCGCCAACAAGGGGGCCTGGGAGTCCGACGGGCACTCGGTCGGCCTGGGCATCGAGCTGCCCATGGAGCAGGGGTTGAACCGCTGGGTGGACCTCGGGCTGCACTTCCGCTACTTCTTCGTCCGCAAGACCATGTTCGTCAAGTACACCCAGGCCTTCGTCTGCACCCCGGGCGGCTTCGGCACCCTGGACGAGTTCTTCGAGGCCATCACCCTGGTCCAGACGGACAAGATCACCAGGTTCCCGATAGTCCTGCTGGGTGTGGAGTTCTGGACCCCGCTGGTCGACTGGATCCGCGGAACCCTGGCCGAGCAGGGCATGATCTCCGTCGCGGATCTGGAGCTGTTTCTGGTCACGGACTCCGTGCCCGAGGCGGTGGAGTACATCCAGGATGCCCACCACCGCGCGGCGTCGACCTCCGAGCAGCGGGAGGACCTCCTGGGTGAGGACCACCGCGGGGTCGAACGCTGATGGCGACCCAGGCCGGGTGGAGGGTGTGCGTCTACTGCGCGTCCTCGACGTCCGACCCCGAACTGCTCGCCATCGCCTCGGAGGTGGGTGCGGGCATCGCCCGCCGCGGCTGGTCCCTGGTCTCGGGTGGCGGCAACGTGTCCATGATGGGCGCCCTCGCCGAGGCGGCCCGGGACGGCGGGGCACGGACGGTCGGCGTCATCCCGGAGGGGTTGCGGGTACTGGAGGTCGCCGACACGGCGGCCGACGACCTGGTGGTGGTCACCACCATGCGCGAACGCAAGCGCGAGATGGAGGAGCGCTCCGATGCGTTCCTCACCCTGCCCGGCGGGATCGGGACGATGGAGGAGATGTTCGAGGTGTGGACGGCCGCCTCGCTGGGCTTCCACCACAAGCCGGTCGTGCTCTACGACCCGATCGGCTTCTACCGTCCACTGCTGGACTGGATCCGCGGGCTGGCGGATTCGGGTCTGGTCAAATCCCACGCCCTCGAATGCCTGGTCGTGTGCGACACCCTGGACGCGGCGCTCGACGCCTGTGGGGGGCGGCGATGACCCGGCGGTCGGCCGCGGCGCCCCGGCCCACGCTGTGCGGCCGCCCGGTCCCGGTCGACCGGCCCCTGGTGATGGCGATCGTCAACCGCACGCCGGACTCGTTCTTCGACCGCGGCGCCACGTTCTCCGACGAGGCCGCGATGCGCCGCGTCGAGCAGTCGGTGGCGGACGGTGCCGACATCCTCGACATCGGCGGGGTCAAGGCCGGCCCGGGTGATCTCGTGGACGCCCGCGAGGAGACCCGGCGGGTCGTCCCCTTTGTCGAGGCGGTCCGGTCCAGGTACCCCGGCGTCCTGATCTCGGTGGACACGTGGCGGGGCGAGGTCGCGCGACGGGCGCTGGCCGCAGGGGCGGACCTGGTCAACGACACCTGGGCCGGACACGACCCGGGCGTGCTGACCGCGGCGGGCGAGGCGGGGGCGGGGTTCGTCTGCTCCCACACCGGCGGCGCCGTGCCGCGGACCCGCCCGTTCCGCGTGGGCTATCAGGACGTGGTCCGCGACGTGGTCTCGGAGCTGGCCGCTGCCGCCGATCGCGCGATCGCCGCGGGCGTCCCGGCCGACGCCGTCCTGGTGGACCCGACCCACGACTTCGGCAAGAACACCTTCCACGGACTGGAGCTCCTGCGGCGGATGGAGGAGATCGTCGCGCTCGGCCATCCCGTCCTCATGGCGCTGAGCAACAAGGACTTCATCGGGGAGACCCTGGATGCCGGGGTCGACGACCGCGCCGAGGGCACGATCGCGGCCACGTCGGTCGCGGCGCTCAAGGGCGCGCGGGTGTTCCGCACCCACGACGTCCCGGGAACGCTGCGGTCGCTGGAGATGGTCGCCTCGATCATCGGGACCCGCCCACCTGCACGGACCGTCCGCGGTCTCGCCTGACGCACCGATCCTCCGGCCCCGGGTCGTGTGCCAGACTGGAACGCCAAGCTAGTCGCGGGAGAAAGAGAGAGGGCGCTCATGCTCACCATCGTCATCTACGTGGTGGCCACGCTGATCGTCGCGGCAGCGCTCTTCGCCCTGTCCGTCGTGGTCTTCGGCCGCGCTGAGCTGCTCCCGGAAGTCGCCCGGGGGCACACGGTCACGCAGTTGCCCGAGGGGCCGATCACCGGTTCCGACCTGCGTGCGGTGCAGTTCGGGATGTCCGCGCGGGGCTACACCATGGCGGAGGTCGACTGGGCCCTGGAGCAGGCGGCGGCCGAAATCGATCGACTCCGCGCGGCGATGGATGTGGAGCAAACCGACGTCGGGCGATCCCACGGGGTGGTCTGAAGTCGTGCTCCGGCGTCCAGGCCCCGTGTGACGCGCTAGAATCAGGTGTATCCACTCAGCAATATCGCACGTGGGCCCGGCCGTCCTCATCGGACGCCGCCCGCGGCCAAGGACGAAGGGAATCGACCCGATGGCGGCTATGAAGCCCAGGACCGGTGACGGACCGATGGAAGCGGCCAAGGAGGGCCGTGGGATCGTCATGCGCGTCCCTCTCGAGGGTGGCGGACGCCTCGTCGTCGAGCTGACCCCAGATGAGGCGAAGTCGCTCGGCGCGGAGCTCACGCAGGCCACTTCCTGACCGAGCACTGCACTGAACTCGACGCACCCGGCCATCGCGGCGGGTGCGTCGTTTCGTCGTCACGGAAGGCTCTCCCGATGTCCGAGATACCCTCGCGCCCGCTCCCCGGCGTCCGTGTCGCCTCCGGCCGCACCACGACCTCCGACCACACCACGCCTCCTGGCCACGCCCCTGCCGCCGGGTCGTTCCTGGTCACCCGATCCCCGGAACCCGGTAGGGCACCGCGGGGACACGCCGTCGAGGCGCGGGCCAGCACCCGGGGCGGCCGTTCGGTGGTCGAGGTAGAGGTCGACGCGACTGCGCCCCGTCCGGGCTGGGCGGGCGCGGTGGACGTGGGAATCGGCTACCGCCGGGCCGGTGCCGCGGTGGCCCGCCACCTGAGGGACGCGCGGCACGCCGATGAGCTCGTGGTGTCCGTGCCCGGGCAGGTCCCGGTCGGGCGGGTGGGTGACCTCGTCCTGGGGTACCTGCTCGGTGCGCGGGGCCAGGACGTCTTTGCCGCACGGCCGGAACCGGTGGCGCCCGACCTGGTCGTGGAGGTGTCGCCCGGGGCCGACGGTGGGTCCGAGAGTCGCGACGACGACGAGGCCGTCGTCTCCGCCGCCGTCGCAGCGGCCGTGGATGCCGCCCGCGCCACGGCCCTGGCCCGCGACCTCGCGGGCGCACCCGCGGATCTCAAGACCCCGGAGTGGCTGGTGTCGCGGATGTCCGAGGCGCTGACCGCGGCGGGCATGCAGGCCCACGTGATCGAGGGGGAGGAGCTGGAGGAGTCGGGCTTCGGCGGGGTGCTCGCGGTCGGCGGCGGCAGTGCAGCCGCACCTCGCGTCCTGGTGGCGCGCCGCCCCGGGACGGGCCCGCGCGTGCTCCTGGTGGGCAAGGGCATCACGTTCGACACCGGCGGGATCTCGGTCAAGCCGGCCGAGGGGATGCACCTCATGCGCACGGACATGGGGGGTTCTGCCGCCGTGGTCGCCGCGGCGGCGGCGTTCTGCGCCGATGACCGGGACGGGTACGCCGGGCTCGACCTGACGGTCGTGGTCCCGTCGGCGGAGAACATGCTCTCCGGGTCCGCCTACCGGCCCGGTGACGTGGTCACCCACGTCGGCGGCACGACCTCGGAGGTCACCAACACCGACGCCGAGGGCCGGATGGTCCTGGCCGACGCGCTGGCCCACGGGATCGCCGAGTGCGACCCCGACGTCGTGGTGGACGTCGCCACCCTCACCGGGGCGATGAAGGTCGCCCTGGGGATGCGCACCGGCGCGGTCATGGCGACCGACGACGACCTCGCCGACCGGGTGTCGCAAGCGGGCGCCGGGGCGGGGGAGAGGTGGTGGCGGCTGCCCCTGCCCGACAATCTGCGTGGCGCGGTCAGTTCCACCATCGCGGACCGCCGTCAGGCACCCAAGGGGCCGGGCGCCATCACCGCGGCGCTCTTCCTCGAGGGGTTTGTCGACGGCCGCCCGTGGGCGCACCTCGACATCGCCGGCCCCGCCCGGTCTCCCGAGGAGATCGACGAGGTCGGCCCGGTGGCCACCGGATTCGCCACGCGCACCCTGCTGGGATTGCTCCGGGGGCTCGTGGACCGGCCACGGGCGTGAGAGCCGCGCCGGCCGCCCTGGAGCGGGTCGTCCCACTGCTGCGCTGTCCCCTCTGCGGGTCTGGGGTGGAGTCCGGCGAGTCCGGTGTGCGGTGCGGACGGGGTCACTCGTTCGACCGTGCACGGCACGGTTACCTGACGCTGCTGGGGGCCCGGGGTCGCCGGTTCCCGGGGGATTCCGCCGAGCAGGTCGCCGCCCGGGAGCGGGTCCTCGGGTCAGGGTTGTTCGACGCGGTGGCCGACGCCCTGGCTGCTGCGGCCCGGGACGCGCTCCTAGACAGGCCTCGCCCGGTAGTCCTCGACGCCGGCGCCGGAACCGGGTTCTACCTCGACCGCGTCGCGGGCGACCTCGTCGACGTCTCCGGAATCGGAACAGAGATCTCCGTGGCGGCGGCCCGGCGACTGGCCCGCGTGAACCCGCACGTCGCGGCGCTCGTGGTGGACACGTGGGACGGGCTGCCCCTGACGGACGGGTGCGTCGACCTCGTCCAGGTGGTCTTTGCCCCCAGGAACCCCGCCGAGTTCGCCCGCGTACTGCGGCCGGGCGGGACCCTCGTCGTCGCGATCCCGGGGCCGGGTCATCTCGAGCCACTCCGGACCGAATCCGGGATGCTCACCCCGGCGGCGGACAAGGCCGAGAAACTGGCGGCGGACCTGGCGGGGGCGTTCGAGCCCGGCCCGGTCCGGGTGGTCGATGCGACCGCCCCCGTTGCGGCGGCGGTCGCGGTGGATCTCGCGCTCATGGGCCCCAGCGGCGTGCACCTCGACCGGGCCCGGGTGGAGCAGGATATCGGCAGCGAGCCACGGCCGGTGCGCGTGCACGTGGAGGTGCGGTCCTACCGCCGGTCTCTGCAGCAGTGAGCTCTACAGCAGTAAGCTCTCCTGCAGTGAGCTCTACAGCAGTGATCTCTACAGCAGTGAGGCGTACATGGCGTGGGTCTGCTCCGCGATCTTCTCCCAAGAGAACCGCGTCCGGGCCCGCTCCTGACCCGCGGAGGCGAAACGGGCGGCCTTCTCCGGATCGGCCACCAGGTCGTTGACGGCGGCCGCGATCCCGGCCTCGAACGCGTCGGTCGCGGATTCGTCGTAGTGGACGAGGGTGCCCGTCTCGCCGTCGACGACGACCTCCGGAATCCCCCCGACGTCGGAGGCCACCACGGCGGTGTGGCACGCCATGGCCTCGAGGTTGACGATGCCCAGGGGCTCGTACACCGACGGGCAGGCGAAGACCGTGGCGGCGGAGAGGATCTCGATGACCTCCTCGCGCGGCAGCATGTCGCGGAGCCAGAAGACGCCGTCGCGGGTGGCCTGGAGCTCGGCGACCAGGCCCTCCATCTCGGCGGCGATCTCCGGGGTGTCGGGGGCGCCGGCGCACAGCACGAGCTGGGCGTCGGGGTGGAAGTCGCGGGCGGCGCGCACCAGGTGGGGCACGCCCTTCTGCCGGGTGATGCGGCCGACAAAGGCCACGATCGGCCGTTCCGGGTCGACCCCGTGCCGGCGGAGCACCGAGTCCTCGCCGCCGAACGGCTCGACCGGCGACCACACCGCGGTGTCGACACCGTTGAGGATCACGTGGATCCTCGCCGGGTCGATCTCCGGATAGACGCGCAGGATCTCGTCCTTCATCCGCGCACTCACCGCGACCACGGCGTCGGCGTTTGCGAAGGCGTTGCGCTCGGACCACGAGGAGACGCGGTAACCGCCCCCGAGCTGCTCGGCCTTCCAGGGTCGGCTGGGCTCGAGGGAGTGCGCGGACACCACGTGGGGGATCCCGTGGAGCTGCCCGGCCAGGTGACCGGCCAGACCCGTGTACCAGGTGTGGGAGTGGACGATGTCCGCTCCCTCCGCCGCCACGCACATGCGCAGGCCGGCCGACAGGGTCTGGATCGCGGGGTTCGCATCCGCGCCCAGTTCCGGATCCGGTCGGAACGCCCGGGCGGTATCCCGGTCGGCGCCCATGCACAGGACATCGACCTCGCACAGCGGCCGCAGGGTGGCCACCAGTTCGGTCACATGGACCCCCGCCCCGCCGTAGACCTCCGGCGGGTATTCCCTCGTCATCATCGCTACTCGCACACGAGTCAACCTAGTCCCCGGACGGTGTCGGCGGAGGCGGAGCGGGTGAACACCACCCGACCGCGAGGTGGCGAACCACGCCGGGCGGGGGCAAAGCCCGCGATGACCGGCATCGATCCCCCGGAAGTCGTTACGGTGGGGGGGTGAGGAAACAGCCGCACGTCCTAGCAATCGTTCTCGCCGGTGGCGAAGGCAAGCGCCTCTTCCCGCTGACGGCGGACCGCGCCAAACCCGCGGTGCCGTTCGGGGGGTCGTATCGGCTCATCGACTTCGTCCTGAGCAACCTGGTCAACGCCGGGTTCCACCGGATCTGCGTGCTCACGCAGTACAAGTCGCACTCCCTCGATCGGCACATCTCCCAGGTGTGGCACATGAGCGGGATGGGCGGCGAGTACATCACCCCCGTCCCGGCGCAGCAGCGTCTCGGGCCCCGCTGGTACACGGGCTCGGCCGACGCCATCCTGCAGTCGCTGAACCTGGTCTACGACGAGAAGCCGGACCACATCGTCGTCTTCGGTGCCGACCATGTGTACCGGATGGACCCGCGGCAGATGCTGGACCACCACATCGAGACGGGCGCCGCGGTCACGGTGGCCGGGATCCGCGTCCCGCGCAGCGAGGCGTTCGCCTTCGGTTGCATCGACGCGGGTGAGGACGACCTGATCCGCGACTGGGTCGAGAAGCCCTCCGACCCGCCCGGGACGCCCGACGACCCGGACGCGACGTTCGCCTCGATGGGCAACTACATCTTCAGGACCGACGCTCTCATCGAGGCGCTCAAGGCGGACGCGGAGAAGCCGGACTCTACCCACGACATGGGCGGGGACATCATCCCTGCACTGGTGGAGAAGGAGAGTGCCTACGTCTACGACTTCGCCAGGAACAACGTTCCGGGGGAGACGGAGCGCGACCGCGGGTACTGGCGGGACGTGGGGACCATCGACGCGTTCTACGACGCGCACGTGGACCTGATCTCCGTACACCCGGTCTTCAACCTGTACAACAACCTGTGGCCCATCCGGACCCAGCAGGACAACCTGCCACCCGCCAAGTTCGTCCGCGGCGGAATGTCCCAGGAGTCCATGGTCGGGGCCGGGACTATCATCTCGGCGGCGACCGTCCGCAACTCGGTGTTGTTCAACAACGTGGTCGTCGAGGACGGCGCGGTGGTCGAGGGCAGCGTCCTGATGCCCGGCGTGCGGATCGGCCGGGGTGCGGTGGTGCGCAAGGCGATCGTCGACAAGAACAGCCACGTCGGCGCCGGCGATGTGATCGGCGTGGACCACGAGCGGGATCGCCAACGGTTCCCCATCAGCGCGGGCGGAGTGGTGAGCGTGGCAAAGAACTCCGTCACGTCCCTGCCCGGCTGACCAGCGCCGTCCGACAGACCTGGTTCGGGCCCCGGGCGGCTCAGAGGGTGACGATGGTGAGCCCGGCGCCCACCGGCAGGACTGTGACATGCGCGTGGTCGGGCAGGTCCGCGTCTTCGGGCAGAGGCGCGTGCTCCCCGATCAGGACCAGTGCGCCGCCGGAGCGGAGCAGGTGGTGGGCCCGGGAGACCACTCGGGAGACCGAGTGGTCGGGCACGTCGGCCACCAGCAGGTCGTAGGCGCCGTCGGCGAGTTTGTCGGCGACCTCGAGCGGTCGCGCGGCAATATACCGTGCCGAGGACGACGGGTGGCCGGCCGCGCGCAGCGCGGAACGGGCGGCCTCCAGGTGATGGGGATCGTCGGTGATGCAGGTGACCACTGCGCCCGACCCGGGTCCGGCCGCCGCGAGGATCGCCAGCGCGGGGACGCCGGGGGCGGGGGAGATACACACCGCCGCGCGGGCGCCGGTGAGGCTGGCGACCAGGCGGATCGACTCAGCGGTCAGCGCATCCGGGGAGGCGGCCCCCAGTTCGGCCGCTTCCGCTCGGGCGGATGCATAGAGGGAGTCGTCGACCAGGCCCGCGCTGCGGCGGGCGAGGTCGAGCCCGGAACGGTCGGTGGCGGGGACGTCAGGCGATTCGGACACCCGAGCAGCGTATCGTCGTATGTGCGCGCATGCGACCAACGCGCGGTGATCGGATCGGTATGAGACTCTCAGGGGGATCTCAGTACGGGTATACCGTGAGGACAGCCCGATGGGGCAAGGTGTGTCACAGCGCTCCACGAGGGAGCGACGGTAAGCACTGCGCGGGCAACGTCTCGAGAATCCGCGCCGGAAGGCGGCGGCAGCGCATGTACTCGCAGACTGTGCACGGTTCGAGAGCCGTTCCCGGGAGCGATGACGGCGAGGTCGTGGGAACCGCACGGTTCGACTCCAGTGGCGACGCCGCCGATATGCCCTCCTGGTCGCAGCTCGTCACCCAGCACGGGGACAGGGTCTACCGACTCGCCTTCCGGCTCTGCGGCAACGCACACGACGCCGAGGACATCACCCAGGAGGCGTTCATCCGGGTGTTCCGGTCCCTGGACAAGTACAAGCCGGGCACGTTCGAGGGGTGGATGCACCGCATCGTCACCAACCTCTTCCTGGACATGGCGCGCCGCCGGTCGCGTATCCGCTTCGAGGCTCTCCCCGAGGACGCCGAGCGGGTCCCCGGTCGGGAGCGCAGCCCGGAGCAGGTGCTGTCGGAGGAGACGTTCGACCCGATCCTGCAGACCGCTCTGGCCAACCTCTCGCCGGAGTTCCGCGCGGCTGTGGTCCTGTGCGACATCGAAGATCTCAGTTACGAGGAGGTCGGGAGGATCCTCGGGGTCAAGATGGGGACGGTCCGCAGCCGCATCCACCGTGGACGCTCCGCGCTGCGCGCCGAACTCGAGTCAGCGGGCGTGACCGGGGTGCACAGCAGCGTCTACTGACCCCTGGGGTGGATCGCCGGAGTTGTTCAGGGCGCGGTCACGGGAACCACCGGCGCTGTTCGCGCGTTGTCCACCAGGACGGGGATGGCGCCGCCCGGCGGGTGGATACGGCGAGGAGGTGTGCGGGTGAACCGAGATCACTCCGGGGACGGGTTCATGCCCGAGTACCGGCTGTCACACCTCGCGGCCCGGACGGTGGCCGAACGGACGCCTCCGCCCCGCGTCGAGCACCGTTTCCTCTCCACCGACCACCTCTCCACGGAGGCCGCGGCCGCCTTCGTCGACGGCCGCCTCCCGGCTGCGGGGCAGGTCCGCGCGGACGCACACCTCGAGCGTTGTCCGCAATGTCGGCGCGAGGTGTCCGACCAGCGCGACGCCCGCCGCGCCCTCCGCGGCTCCGGGCCCATCCACATGCCGGGGGACCTCCGGGAGCGACTCAGCCTCCTCGGGGACGGGTTCGTACCGGAGCGCGCGCAGGCACCACGGTCCGGTACCGGATCCCCGTGGTCGAGGCTCCTGCGCCGACTGCGCGGGCTCGGCCATTAGGGTGGGCCGGGTGGAGGACCAGATTGACGTGTCGAGACCGGCCGAGCGGGCGGGAGAACCGGATCGGCCCCTCCGCGAGCCGGCGCCGATCCACCGGCCTGTCGTCGACAGTTCCGCAGCGGCCCGGTTCTCCCGTCCGGACGGGGTCTCCGGCGGGCTCGATCCCCGGCACCGCACCGGGTCGGATGATGCCGCCCCCTCGCTGACCCCCGGTGATCCCGACCCCGCGCTGGCCCAGGCGTTCGGCCCGTCGCCGGGCGCCGAGCACGGTATCGAACGACACCCGTCGTGGCAGGACGAGGCCGAGTTGCCGCCGCCCCCGCCGCCGGACCCCTGGCGTGACCCCTACGCCCCGGTGGGCTTCGGGGCGCCCGCGGTGTCCCCGACCTCCGAAACCCCGCCCGAGGACCTCTCCGGTGCGGGCGTGCCGGCCGCGAGCAGGCTCTCGCTCTCCGAGGTGCTGTTCGAGCGGCGGCTGAGCAGGCGGGCACTGGCCGCGGCGGCCGCTGCCGTCGCCGTCGTCGCCCTGGTCGGCGGGGGCATCGGCGCGGTCGTGGCGGATACGGCTCACGTGCTCACCACGTCGACGGTCCGGATCGCGGACGCCCCCGAGGACGTGATCCGGCCCGACAACCCGGTCGGGGAGGTCGCCCGGCGGGTCCAGCCCGCGGTGGTCAACATCCGGGTCTCGACGCCGTCGGCGCGGGGCGAGGGTTCGGGCATCGTGATCGACCCGAAGGGCTACATCGTCACCAACAACCACGTCGTCACCATGGACGGCGCCGCCGACCGCGCGGACATCGACGTGGTGTTCCCCGACGGCTCCAGGGTCTCGGCCGAACTGGTGGGCCGTGACCCGGCCACCGACCTCGCGGTACTCAAGGTCGAGGACGTCGCGAACCTGACCGTGGCGACCCTCGGCGACTCCGATCGGGTGGAGGTGGGGGAGCGGGTCGTGGCCATCGGCTCGCCGCTGGGCCTCGCCCGGACGGTCACCGAGGGCATCGTGTCAGCCACCGGGCGGCCGATCGCCCTGGGCGAGTCGACCTCCGACGGCGACGTGGTGATCGACGCGATCCAGACGGACGCGGCCATCAACCCCGGCAACTCGGGCGGCCCGCTCATCGATGCCAGCGGGGCGGTCATCGGGATCAACACCTCGATCTTCACCCAGTCCGGCGGTTCGATCGGGCTGGGGTTCGCGATCCCCGTCAACGACGTGCGCGCCATCGCCACCTCGCTCATGACCGAGGGCTCGGTGAGACACGCCACCATCGGCGTGAACGCCCGCAAAGCCGACAACGGCAACGTCGAGGGCGCCGAGCTCGTCAACGTTCGCGAGGGGTCTCCCGCGCAGGCTGCCGGGCTCCGCGAGGGCGACGTCGTGACGCAGGTCGGGGAGCGCCGCGTGCGGTCCTCCGACGAGCTCATCGTGGCCGTCCGACGAGCGGGCGCGGACGCGGACGTACCGGTCGAGGTCATCCGCAACGGTGCACAGATCGACCTGACCGTCCGGCCCACGCTGGGGTGACGTAGGGACCCCCACCGGGGCGTGGGCCCGCCCGGGTCCACGACGACGTATCCTCGACAGCGATGTTCACTAACGTGGGTTGGTCCGAGATCCTGGTGCTCGGTGTGATCGCGCTGGTGGTCCTGGGACCCGAGCGACTACCCGAGGCCGCCCGCTGGCTGGCGTCCGCGATCCGCAAGGTCAAGGACTTCGCGGGGTCCGCCCAACAGCAGCTCCGCGATGACTACGGCGCGGACTTCGACGAGTTCCGGGAGCCGCTCAAGCAGCTCAACGACCTCCGGGGCCTGAGCCCCCGCGCGATGGTGACCAAGCACCTCCTCGACGGTGACGACTCCCTGTTCTCGGGAGACTTCGGCGCCGCCGCACCGGTGGGCGGGGCCGCGGTCACCGGAACGCCGTCCACCGGCCCGCGACCGCACGCGGCCGGGCCGGCCGCCGCGCCCGGCCCCGCATCCGCCCCCGCCCCCGCGTCGACGACGGGCGGCGCCGGCGGCCCGGTCTGGGACACCGACGCCACCTAGGTGTGGTGTCCGGGGACGCGCTCATCCCCGGGCTCCCCGGGCCGGCCCGGCTACCCCGAGCTCGACCACCTCGCCCGGGTCGCCCAGCCGGGGTCCCAGGATCGCCAGGACCGCGAACACGACGCTCAGCGCGAGCGCGAGCCCGATCCAGACCGGGTAGAGCCCGCGGCCACCCAGCCTGGCGAGCCAGGCGCCGAGCAGGGCGCCGGTGGTGTTGAACAGGACGTCGGTGACGTCCGAATGTCCGAGCGCGAAGACGTACTGCAGTACCTCCACCGAGGCGCTCGTCACCGCTCCCGAGGCGACGACGACGAGGACCGGCCGACTCCGACGTTCCAGCAAGAGGTAGAGAAGCACTCCGAGGGGCACGAAGAAGGCCAGATTGCCGAGGGCGTCGAACAGCGGACCGAACCAGGACTGTGCGGACCGGAACTGCGCGAACGGTACCAACTCCACCGCGCGCCCGCGCTGGGCCTCGGGTCGCCACAGCATCCCAATCACGAAGAACGCCTTGAGCATGGTCAGCGCGATCATCACGGCGCCGTACCCGAGCAGCGCGAGCAGCGCCCAACCTCTACCCCGTGGAGTCACCAGTGGCCGGTGATCACAGGTGGCGCGTCGTGTCGATCCCGAGGTTCATGCCCGCCAGGCCGCGCGGCCGCACGGCGAGACCGTCCGCGATCTCGCGGAACGCCCGGCCGGACGGCGAATCCGGCGCCGCGAGCACGATCGGGGTTCCGTCGTCGCCGTGCTCCCGGACCGCCTGCTCGAGCGGCACCTGGCCGAGTAGCCGCACCGGAGCACCCACCGAGCGCGAGAGGTTCGCCGCGACCTCGGCGCCGCCGCCGGTGCCGAAGACGTCCATCCGGGTGCCGTCGGGGAGCTCGAGCCACGACATGTTCTCGATGACCCCCGCGATCCGCTGACGGGTCTGCAGGGCGATCGAACCGGCCCGCTCGGCCACCTCGGCGGCGGCCTGCTGGGGAGTGGTCACCACGAGGATCTCCGCCGACGGGATGAGCTGGGCGATGGAGATGGCGACGTCGCCGGTCCCGGGCGGCAGATCCATGAGCAGGACGTCGAGGTCGCCCCAGTACACGTCGGCGAGGAACTGCTGGAGTGCGCGGTGCAGCATGGGGCCGCGCCACACCACCGGGGTGTTGCCCTTGGTGAACTGCGCGATCGAGATGACCTTCACGTCATGCGCGACCGGTGGGAGGATCATCTGCTCGACCTGGGTGGGTCGGGCGTCGGTCCCGAGCATCCGCGGGATGGAGTGCCCGTAGATGTCCGCGTCGAGGACGCCCACGGACAGGCCGCGCGACGCCAGCGACACGGCGAGGTTGACCGTGGCGGTGGACTTGCCCACGCCACCCTTGCCCGAGGCGACCGCGTACACCCGGGTTAGGTTCCCGGGCTGAGCGAACGGGATGACGGGCTCGGCCGAGTCGCCCCGCAGGCTCTTGCGCAGCTCCGTGCGTTGCGCATCGTCCATCACGTCGAGTTCGACGGCGACCTCACCCACCCCGGGGACGTCGGACACCGCGGAGCGGACGCGGTCGGTGATCGTGTCCCGCATCGGGCACGTGGCGACGGTCAGATAGATGCCCACGTTGACGCGGCCGGTCGCGGCGTCGATGTCGACTCCCTTGACCATGCCGAGCTCGGTGAGCGGCTTGCGGATCTCCGGATCGTCGACCTTGGCCAGAGCAGCGCGGATCAATTCTTCACTGGGTGCACTCATGATGAACCGAGTCTAGGCGTCACCCGGCGGGCGGCGGATTCAGGCCGGGGGCGGTACGCAGAACGGCGGGATACAGGGGAGTTCGAACACCGGGAGGACGAGCGGACCGGGAGCGACCGGAGCGGGGGCTGCGGGCACCTGGTGGACCGCGGCGTCCCCGGGCGTCGGCGTCGGCGACGGCGCGGGGGTCGGCGGGGCCGGGGGCGTCGGCGGCGGCGGCACCTCGGTGCACCCGGGGACCGGGGGAGCGGGTTCCCCGGGCACAGCGGACGCGGGTGCTGCGGTGGGTTCGCCCTCCCAGCCCTCGGGGCAGCTCTCCGGTGGCTCGACGGTCGGCTCGGGCCGGTGGATCTCCGGCAGGTCCGCCGGCAGCGGGTAGGCGTCGACCGCGTAACCATGGGCCCAGGCATTGACGTTGGCCACGTACGCGAGCGAATTGTTGTAGGCCAGGATCGCCCTCGTGCGGGCTGCCGGATCGCCCATCGACCCGCCCTGGTCGCACAGCAGCGTGGCGGCGGCGAGCGCGCCGTCGTAGATGTTGTTGGGATCGGCGACGTCGTCGTCGTTGCCGTCGCGTCCCAGCAGCGCCCAGGTGGACGGGATGAACTGCACGGGGCCGACCGCACGGTCGAACTCCGCGTCCCCGTCGAACCGGCCGCCGTCGGTGTCCGTGATGACGGCGGTGCCGGGCAGGGAACCGTCGAGACGCGGGCCGAGGATGCGGCCGACGGTGTTGCCGTGCACGTCGAACAGGCCGCGGCCCTGGTTCGACTCGACCTGACCGATTCCCGCGAGGACGGTCCAGTCCATCTCGCACGCGGGCTTCTGGGCGGTCAACCGGTCGGTGGCCCGGTGATAGGCGTCGAGCGCGATCCCGGGGATCCCCAGGGGGCCGTCCGGGATGGTCGCCGGCTCGATGTGCGCGGCACCGGGGTCCTGCGTCGCGGGCGGCGGTGGCGTCTCCGACGAGGCCTCGGTCGTGGGGGTACCGGTCACCGTCGGGGCGGGGGAGGAGGTCTCCGCGACCTGGTTGATGTCGGGTGCCCCGGTGGGCCGGGAGGTGTCCACCGACAGTCCCACGGCGGTGAGAACGGCGATCGCACTGGCGGTCACGGCAGCACTGGTCAGTACCCGGCGATCGGTGTCGCGCGCGAAAAGGCGCAAGATCTCCCCCTACAGATTCAAGAATGAGTCGGCGGCGGGGTGTCCCACGACGTCGCTGCCGTACCCCGCGACGCTACCCGCGGCCATCTCAGTCTGAATCGGTTTTGCGGCGGAAGGTGTTACCGCGGTCACCGTCCAGGCCGACGAGCAGCGTCTCGATCCGTTCGACCGAACCCCGCAGGTCCTCGAGTTCCCGGCGGAGGTAGTCCCTGGTGACGTTCTCGCCCACGGAGAGCCGGACGGACGCCAGTTCGCGGGCGAGGAACTCCGTGTCCGCCTTGGTCTGGGTGGCACGCAACCGGTCCTCCTGGACGGAGTCCTTGTCCCGGTCCTCCTGACGGTTCTGCGCGAGCAGGATGAGCGGAGCGGCGTAGGCGGCCTGGGTGGAGAACGCCAGGTTGAGCAGGATGAAGGGATACGGATCGAAGCGCAGGGCGACCACCGCCACGTTGATGATGATCCAGATGATCACGATGACCGTCTGGATCAACAGGTACGTGCCGGTGCCGAAGAAGCGGGCGATCGCCTCGCTGTACCGACCCACGGCGTCGGCGTCGAAGTTGAACCGGGGCCGACGCGAGATGAGGGGGGTCGAGAGCGACGAGCGCATGCCGGGATCGGTCACGGTCGCGCCTCCCTGTCGTCGTGTAGGTCCATGTCGCGCCAGTCCTCGGGGAGGAGGTGGTCGAGGAGGTCATCGACCGCGACCGCGCCGAGGAGGTGCCCCTCGTCGTCGACCACCGGCCCGCACACGAGGTTATAGGTGGCGAAGAAGCGGGTGACGGAGTCCACCGAGTCCGTGGGGCGCAGCGTGGACAGACTGGTGTCCACGGTCTCGGCGACCATCGTCGACGGCAACTCCCGCAGGAGTGCCTGGATGTGCACGCACCCCAGGTACTTGCCGGTCGGGGTGGCGGTGGGCGGACGCACCACGAAGACCAGGCTGGCGAGCGCCGGGCTCAGGTCGGGGTTCCGGCAGTGGGCCAGGGCCTCGGCGACGGTCGTCTGTGGTGCCAGGATGATCGGCTCCGGGGTCATGAGTCCGCCGGCGGTGTCGGCGTCGAATGACAGAAGGCGTCGGACGGGCGCAGAATCCTCCGGGTTCATCCGCTCGAGGTACGACTCGGCGTCCTTGGCCGGCATCTCGCCGAGCAGGTCCGCCACGTCGTCGGGGTCCATCGCCTCGAGGACGTCCGCCGCACGCTCGAGCTCCAGGCGGGTGACGATCTCTGTCTGCTCGTCGTGGGGGAGCTCCTGGAGGATGTCCGCCAGCCGCTCGTCGTCGAGGGTCCGGGCCACTTCGAGGCGCCTGACCTCCGGCAGTCCGCGGAGCGCGTTGGCGACGTCCGCTGGGCGGAGGTCGGCGTACCGCTCGACGAGGCTCTCGGCACCGTGCTCGGGAGTGCCGATCGCGTCGTCGTCCAACCCCCTGATCCGACTCCAGGGGTGGATCGACACCGGACCCCGCCGGCCCAGGGGACCACGTCCGCGCCGCTCCCGCACCGCGAGTCGGGAGACCAGCCAGTCGCGGGTGCGCTGCCGCTCGATCTCCACGTCGACCACCTGGTAGCGCGTCGACGCCCCCGGGCGCCCCGTCCCGTCTGGAGCAGCGCGGTCCTGCTCGACGTCGATGATCGAGTCCACGAGGGCGCCGAGCACGGGGTTCTCGCCGGGCCGGGACGTGAACCGGTGGAGGTTGATGGTGCCCGAGATGAGGGTGACGGAGCGCGGTTCGATCGACGCGACCCGGAGCATGGGGACGAAGATCCGCCGCCGGGTCGGGAGCTCCACCACGAGTCCGGTCACGCGGGGTTGTTTGTGCCGGGACCGCATCGTCACCACGACGTCGCGAATCCGCCCGATGTCGTCCCCGTCAGGGCCGATCACCGCGAGTCCGGCTAGCCTGGCGACGAAGGCCTTGTTGAGGTTCGCCATACGGACCAGGCTAGTCACCGCGGTGCGGACCGTGTCCGCCCGCACCGGACATGAGGGAGCGCCCGCAGATGACCCACGCCCAGCCCACGGCGACCGCGCCGTCGGACGCCGCGTCAGCAGCGATCGCCGGACTCCGGACCCGGCCACGACGGACGGTCCTGGCCGTTCCCGGCAGCAGCGTCAAGATGATCGACAAGGCGCGCGGTCTCCCCGTGGACGAGGTGTTCCTGGACCTCGAGGACGCGGTGGCCGGACCGGCCAAGGAGCAGGCGCGTGGCAACGTCGTCGACGCCCTCACGGCGGGCGGTTTCGCGGCGCCGACGGTGGTCGTCCGGGTGAACGCCTGGGACACCGAGTACACCGTCCGGGACGTCACCGAGGTCGTCGGCCGTGCGGGGGCCCACGTCGACGCCCTGTTGTTGCCCAAGGTGCGGACGGGAGCGGAGGTCGTGGCGCTCGACCTCGTGCTGACCCAGGTGGAGAAGGCGGCGGGGCTGCCGGTCGGGCACATCGGGATCGAGCCGCAGATCGAGGACGCGCTCGGACTCACCAACATCCACGACATCGCGACCGCGAGCGCACGCGTCCTCACGCTGGTCTTCGGTCCGGCGGACTTTATGGCGTCGATCGGCATGCGGACGCTCACCGTGGGGGAGCAACCGGAGGGATACACCCCCGGCGACGCCTACCATCACGTGCTGATGACCATCCTCGTCGCCGCCCGGGCGCACGGCCTGCAGGCGATCGACGGACCGTTCCTCAAGGTGCGCGACGAGGAGGGCTTCCGCCGAGCGGCCGGCCGCACCGCGGCGCTGGGCTTCGACGGCAAGTGGGTCCTGCACCCCGGCCAGGTGGACGCCGGGAACGAGGTGTTCAGCCCTCGCCAGGACGAGTTCGACAAGGCCGAGGGCATCCTCGCCGCGTACGCACATTCGACATCCGAGGAGGGCGGGGCCCGCGGCGCCGTCATGTACGGGGACGAGATGCTCGACGAGGCCAGTCGCAAGATGGCACTCGTGGTGTCCGCCCGTGGCCGCGCGGCCGGGATGCAGGTCTCGCCTACAGAAGGACAGAACCGATGACGACTCCGGTCAGCCCCTCCCCGGGTCGGCGTGGCGGCGGTAAGACGCCCGGATTGCCGACCCCGCCCACCGGCTGGGTGGTCGGGTCCTACCCCACCTACGCCCAGGCCCAGGCCGCGGTCGATCACCTCGCCGACGAGGATCTCCCGGTGCACGAGGTCACCATCGTGGGCGTGGATCTCATGCAGGTGGAGCGGGTCACGGGTCGGTTGACCTGGCCCAAGGTCCTCCTGGGCGGGCTGGCCACCGGGGCATGGCTCGGCCTCTTCGTGGGCCTGCTCCTGGGCATGTTCACCCAGCCGATGTGGGGCGTCGTCCTCACCGGTCTGATCGGCGGGTCAGTGTTCGGCGTGGTCTCGGCCTCGCTCTCCTACGCGGCGACCCGGGGCAAGCGCGATTTCGCGTCCACCTCGCAGCTGGTGGCCGGGCGCTACGACATCCTGTGTGAGCCCGCGAACGCCGAGCGGGTCCGCGACGAGCTCGCACGCCTCGGGCTCAAGTGATGCTCCCGGGTGGCCCGTCCGGTTCATCGTCGGTTCTGGGTGCTGTCCGCGACCACCTGGTGGCGCACCTCGGTGCGGAGCCGCAGGAGGCGTCGGTGACGTTCCTCGGCGCTCCGCCGATCCGGGTCCTGCGCTTCGTGGAGAACGAGACCGGTCTGGTGCGGTATGCCTCCCTCGGTTGCTCTGCCGAGCCGATGGGCGACCCCTCCGCGCTGGTCCCCGATCCGACGGCGCCCCGGGCCGAGCTGTTGATGGTGCTGCGCCAGGGGGTGGACGGGCTCGTCCGCGCACTCGCCGTCCTCGCGGCGGCGCCCGCGGTAGAGGGGTTGGTCCTGGTGGAGGGGGCGCTCATCGACCTCGGTGAACCGTTGTGGCCGGGCGCCGCGTTCACCGCCGTGGTCCTCAGGGCGCCGGAGATCCCCGATGTCGAGCTGGGCGGGGACGCCGCGCCGGTCCAGGTGTTCCGTGCGGTTCCGGTGACCCACACGGAGGCCGCCTGGGTCCGGCTCAAGGGCGCGGCAGAGCTCGAGGAGGCGTGGGCCGAGGCGGGCATCGACGTGGCCGACCCGGCGCGCCGGGCAGTGAACCCGGGACTGACCCGCTGACTACAGCCAGCGGTTCTTCCGGAAGAGCAGGAACAGGCCCACGCATACGGTGACCATGAGCCCCAGTACGAGGAAGTACCCGTACTCGGACTCGAGCTCGGGCATGTGCGCGAAGTTCATCCCGTAGATGCCGGCGATCATCGTGGGAACCGCGGCGATCGCCACCCACGCGGAGATCCGGCGCATGTCGATGTTCTGCTGGACCCCGACGATCGCCACTGCGGCGCTGACCAGCGACGAGATCCTCTCGTCGAGAGTGGTCACCTCCGCAGTCACACGCGAGTGATGGTCCTGTACGTCGCGGAAGTAGTGACGGATCTCCCGGGGGATCAGCCCCAGATGTTCGACCGACAGGCGCCGGAGCGGCAGCGCGAGGGGGGCGATGTCGTGCTTGAGTTCGAGCAGTTCGCGTTTGAGGAAGTAGATCAGCTCGATGTCGACCTGGGTGCGAGGAGCGAAGACCACCGACTCCAGCTCGTCGACGTCCCGGCTCATCCCCTCGGCGACCTCGAGGTAGCTGTCCACCACGCGGTCGGCCACGGCGTGCATGACCGTCGCTGGTCCGTGTACCAGCCTCTCGGGTGCGCGCTCGAGTTCCTCGCGGATGCCCGCGAGGCCGGTGAAGTCGCCGTGGCGGACGGTCACCACGAAGTCCCGGCCCAGGACCACCAGGACCTCACCGGTGGACACGATGTCGCTGACCTCGGTCATCGACTCGTGTGGGAGGTAGCTGACCGTCGACATGTTCAGGACCAGGGAGTCGTCGTAGGCCTCCAGCTTGGGCCGCTGCCGCCCGTTGGTCGCGTCCTCGGTGATGAGTTCGTGCAGCCCGAACTCCGTCGAGAGCGACTCCATCTGGTGCGGGTCCGGTGCGTGGAGGCCTATCCACACGAAACCCCGCCCGGTCTCCCGCACCCGTCGGATCGCCGCCTGATGGGTGAACCGTCCCGGCTCGCGCACGCCGTCGACGTAGACGCCGCAGTCGACCACCGCGCGTTCTGTGGGGACGGTCAACCGGGAGTGCAGAGTGCTGGACGCGGCTGTCTCAGCTCGTCGTCGTCGGATACTGGGCACCGTCGCCTCCCTTCGCTCGTCTGGTCGACAGTATCCGGGGACGGGCCCAGGTGTGACGCCGGTACGGTTCTGCTGGGAGACTTGGTCGTCAGGTGTCGCGCAGGCGGTTGCGCGGGGTGAGAGAGGGCGTGGTCGGATGCGGCGGTCGGGAGAGCGGACCGGGGTGCCAGCCGGGGTGCGAGCCCTGGCGATCGCCGGGGCGGCCGCCGTGGGACTTAGCGGGTGCCAGGCGCAGTCGTCGATCGTCCCCGCCCACGTGTCCGATCCGGTCGTGGTGATCGAGACAGCCTCCTTCGGCGAGGCGGAGATCGTCGGCCACATCTACAGCAATGCGCTTCTTCGATCGGGTTCCCGGGTGACGGATCGACCGCAGTCGGGGACGCAGGCCGAGGTCGTGGACTCCGTGACCGCCGGGGACGCCACCTTCACCATCGGGTTCACGGGCGAACTGCTCCGGATGTTCGATCCGGGTTCCACGGTCGTCGAGGCGGACGAGGTGTACGCCGCGATGATGGCCGCGTTACCCGAGGGTGTGACCGCCGCCGATCCCGCACCGGCCGAGGACGCCCCCGTCTACGTGGTGACCCGGCACACTGCGCAGTCGAGCGGTCTGCGGACGATGTCGGACCTGGCCGGGCGGTGCGGAGAGTTCGCGCTCGGGGCACGCCAGGAGGCACTGGCCGACCGCGAACTCGCCACCGCGGTGGGGGGGACCTACGACTGTGGATTCGGGCGGCGGGTGGCGCTCGGGTCCGATCCACGCGCGGTGTTCGAGGCGCTGCGCGCGGGTGAGATCGGGGTGGGACTGGTCCAGTCGTCCGACCCGGTCCTCGCCCCCGAAGACATGGTGCCGTTGGACGACGACGAGGACGCCATCCTCGCCCAGCACCTCGTCCCGGTGTTCGCGAAGGGCTCACTCTCGGAGGACCAGCTCTCGCTGGTCAACCGGGTCAGCGGCGAGCTGACCACCGAGGACGTACGGGAACTGCTGCTGGGCGTGGAGTTCGGGACCTCGACTCCGGTGGACCTGGCCAACTACTGGCTCGACTCGCACGGGTACTGACCGGTCCGACCCCTGCTGACCGGTCCGACCCCTGGTTTCAGACGAGTGAGGGCCCGTCCGCGCTGTGGCGGACGGGCCCTTCCCCCGTGGTGCCCCCGGTACGGGCGGTGCGAGCTCCTAGCCCGGGGCTGCGGTCACGCGAAAGCCTCGTCGACGAGGGCCTTCTGCTCGACGGCGTGCACCTTGCTCAGGCCGGTCGAGGTGGCGGCCATGGCCCGGCGTGAGACCCGCTTGAGCCGCGGGAACTCCGGCATGACCTCCGGCAGGTTGAGCGCCAGGAAGCTCCAGGCGCCCTGGTTGGCCGGCTCTTCCTGGACCCAGCGGACCTCCTCGACGTTGGGGTAGTGCCCGAGGGCCTCGCGCAGGCGACGGAACGGGATCGGGTGGATCTGCTCCAGCCGCACGATCGCGACGTCGTCGCGTCCGTCCTTCTCCTGCCGTGCGGCGAGCTCGTAGTAGAGCTTGCCCGACACCAACAGCATGGTCCTGACCTTCTCGGGGTCCTTGGAATCGTCCGCGAAGGTCGGGTCGTCGATCACCGAGCGGAACTTGCCGCTGGTGAACTCCGCGACCGGGCTCACGGCCTTCTTGTTGCGCAGCATCGACTTGGGCGAGAACACCACCTGGGGGCGCTTGATGCCGTCGGTGGCATGTCGGCGCATGAGGTGGAAGTAGTTCGCCGGCGTCGAGGGCTGGGCGACGGTCATCGAACCCTCCGCACAGAGCTGGAGGAAGCGCTCGATCCGGCCGGACGTGTGGTCCGGCCCCATCCCCTCGTGACCGTGCGGCAGCAGCAGGGTCACGGAGGACTTCTGACCCCACTTGGCCTCACCGGAGGAGATGTACTCGTCGATGATGGTCTGCGCACCGTTGACGAAGTCGCCGAACTGCGCCTCCCAGATGACCAGGGCCTCGGGGTCGCCGACCGAGTAGCCGTATTCGAAGCCGACCCCGGCGTACTCGGTGAGCGCTGAGTTCCAGACCTCCAACCGACCCTGGGCGTCCTCGAGGTTCTGGAGCGGCGAGTAGTGCTCGGAGGTGGTCTTGTCGACCACCACCACATGCCGCTGCGTGAACGTGCCGCGCTGGGAGTCCTGGCCGGTGAACCGCACCGTGCGGCCCTCCTGCACCAGCGAACCGATGGCCAGCAGTTCGGCGAACGCCCAGTCGACGTTGCCGTTGTAGGCCATCTTCTGGCGGGCCTCGTAGACCGGCTTGACGCGCGGGTGGATGTGGAAGTCGTCCGGGAGGTTGCCGAAGGCGTCGCCGATGGCGTGGATGACCGACTCGTCCACGGCCGTGACCAGACGCTTGGGCAGCGGCTGGTCCGGCTCGATGGACTTCGAGGCCTTGACCGGATGCTTCTCCAGCTCGCGGACCTCGTTGAAGACCCGCTCGAGCTGACCCTGGAAGTCACGGAGGGCGTTCTCAGCCTCCTTCTCCGTGATGTCACCACGACCGACCAGGTCCACGGTGTACGACTCGCGGACGCTCTTCTTGCGGTCGATCGCCTCGTACATCCGCGGCTGCGTCATCGACGGGTCGTCGGCCTCGTTGTGGCCCCGGCGGCGGTAGCAGACGAGGTCGATGACGACGTCCTTCTTGAACTGCTGGCGGAAGTCCATGGCCAGGCGCGCCACGCGGACGCAGGCCTCCGGGTCGTCTCCGTTGACGTGGAAGATCGGCGCCCCCACCATCTTGGCGACGTCGGTGCAGTACTGGCTCGACCGGCCCGCCTCGGGCGCGGTAGTGAACCCGATCTGGTTGTTGACGACGATGTGGATGGTGCCACCGGTGCGGTAGCCGTCGATGAGCGACAGGTTGAGCGTTTCCGCCACGACCCCCTGGCCCGCGAACGCCGCGTCACCGTGGAGCATGAGCGGGACGACCGGGTACTCCGCACGCCACTCGGGATCCTCGATGAGGTCCTGCTTGGCGCGCACGATCCCCTCGAGGACCGGGTCGACGGCCTCGAGGTGGGACGGGTTGGCCGTGAGCGAGACCTTGATCTCGTTCTCGCCGAACATCTGGTACTGGATTCCCTCGGCACCGAGGTGGTACTTGACGTCGCCGGATCCGTGCGCGGCCGAGGGGTCCATGTTGCCCTCGAACTCGGTGAAGATTTGGCGGTACGGCTTGCCCACGATGTTGGCCAGGACGTTGAGCCGGCCGCGGTGCGGCATGCCGATCACGACCTCGTCGAGCGCGAACTCGGCGGCCTCGTCGATGACGGCGTCCATCATCGGGATGACGGACTCGGCGCCCTCGAGCGAGAAGCGCTTCTGCCCGACGTACTTGGTCTGCAGGAAGGTCTCGAACGCCTCGGCGGCGTTGACCTTGGACAGGATGTACTTCTGCTCGGCGACGGTCGGCTTGTCGTCGACGCCCTCGATCCGTTCCTGGATCCACTGGCGCTGTTCGTTCTCGAGGATGTGGGTGTACTCGATACCGATCTTGCGGCAGTACGCGGCGCGCAGGGCGGACAGGACGTCGCGCAGGCGCAGCTTGTCCTTGCCCACGAAGCCGCCGACGGAGAACTTGCGGTCCAGGTCCCACAGCGTCAGCTCGTGCGAGTTGACGTCGAGGTCGGGGTGGAAGGTCCGCCGCCGCATGGCGTGCATGCCGTCGAGCGGGTCGATGTCGGCCATGAGGTGGCCGCGATCGCGGTAGGCCGCGATGAGCTCGAGGACACGGGCGTCCTTGTCCACGCGCGGGTCGGTGATGTCCTGACGCCACCGGACCGGCTCGTACGGGATGCCCAGGACGTCGAAGATCTCGTCGTAGAACTCGTCGGCGATCAGGAGGCGGTGGATCTCGCGCAGGAACTCGCCCGACTCGGCCCCCTGGATGATCCGGTGGTCGTAGGTCGAGGTGAGCGTGGTGATCTTGCCGATCGCGTTCTTGGCCAGCAGTTCCTCGCTCGCGCCCTGGAACTCGGCCGGGTATTCGATGGAGCCGACACCGAGGATGGCGCCCTGACCCACGGTGAGGCGCGGCACGGAGTGCACGGTGCCGATGCCGCCGGGGTTGGTCAGGGAGATGGAGACGTCCGAGAAGTCATCCATCGTGAGCTTGCCGGCGCCGGCGCGGGACACGATGTCCTCGTAGGCGTCGAGGAACCCTCGGAAGTCCAGCGATTCGCAGTCCTTGATGGCCGCCACGACGAGGGTGCGGCCGGCCTTGACCTTCATGTCGATTGCCAGACCCAGGTTGATCCCGGTCGGGGTCACGGCGTTCGGCTTGCCGTCGATCTCCTCGTAGTGGTTGTTCATGTTGGGATAGGCCTTGATGGCCTGCACCATGGCGAACCCGATGAGGTGCGTGAAGGAGATCTTGCCGCCGCGCGTGCGCTTGAGGTGGTTGTTGATGACCACACGGTTGTCGATCATCAGCTTGGCCGGCACCGCGCGGACGGACGTCGCCGTGGGCAATGCCAACGAGGCGTTCATGTTCTTGACGATGGCGTTGGCGGCGCCGCGCAGGACCTTCTTCTCGACCTCCTCCGGAGGCGCGTAGTCGGGGCGCGTCGTCCGCTTGGCGGCGGGCGCGTCCGGCTTGTTGCGCGTCTCGGGCGTCCGCACGGGGGCGGGGACGCCCTCGCCGCGGGCCTTGCGCTTCGGCGACGCGTCGGAGGCCGGCTTCTCGGCCACGTCCTTGGCCGATGCCTCCGGCGTGAAATCCGCGACGGTCAACTCCGAGGTCTTCTGGGTGTTGGCGTCCGGAGTGGCGTTGTCGCCACGGCCCTTGTCGCCACCGCGATCGTCGCCGCTGCGCTTGTCTCGGCTGCTCTTGCCGTCGCCGTTCTTGTCACCCCCGTCCGAGGACGAACGGCGCGGAGCCGTTCCGTTGGACGAGCTCCCACCAGAGGCGGAGGCGGCCCCGGGGTTCGCGTCAAAGAACTCGTGCCAGGTCTTGTCCACGGAGGACGGATCCTTGGCAAAGCGCTCGTACATCTCGTCCACGAGCCACTGATTTTGTCCGAACTGTGAGACGTTGTTGCTCACGATGCTGTGGTGCCTCTCTTTTTCTGTGGTGGGTTTCACACGTCAATGAACCCAGGCTAGACCTTCTGCGTGTTCTCGGCCTTGGGATCTCACCTGACAGGGGTATGTGCAGCCCTCGTCGTCCGGCCGGTCACGCCGCGGGCCAGTGCTCCGGAGGTGCTCCGAAGGTGGCGTCGGCCGTGTCGACGACGGTCCGCCCGAGCCTGCGGTTGCCCCAGCCGCCCACCGCCGCGCCGATCCCCGCGGGGGCCAACTTGCCCAGGGCGAGGGTGGCCCGTTTGACTGCGAACTTCCGGGCGAACCGGGACACCATCCGGCGGTTGATCGCCTTGAGGCCGGGAAGTCGCAGGGCGTTGCCGGCGAGCGAGCCGCTACCGGAGGTTCCGCTGGCACTGATCGCGTTGGACAGGATCGCTGTCCCGGAGGCGCCGAGCATGATCGTCATGACCAGCAGTTCCTCGTGCTCACCGTGGCGTACGTCGACGCCGTGGACCTCCGCGACGGCGAGTGTGTAGAACGCGGCGGCCTCGAGGAACACCAGCGACTCCGCGCCGATCGCCCCGAAGGCCACGACCGTGCCCACCCCGGGGACCGCACTGGACGCTCCGACCGCGACACCAGACGCGGTGACCATCGCGAGGAACCGGGAGTCGAGCCGCTTGCGGAGCTGGGCGGGACTCTCGTCGGGGTGCGTCGAGCGGAGCTTGCGCACATACCCCTGCGCCGCGCCGGTCTGGCTCCGGATCGCCCGGCGCAGGGCGGCGGTGACCATCCCGGCGAGAGGGCCGGAGACGTGGGCGTCGGCGGGGGCGGCGCGGTCTGACACAGGGGGACTCCTCGATCGTGGTCGCGGGCTGGACCGGTGCTGGCGGTCCGAGTCGGTCCCCCCACGGTACGGAGGATCAGTGCGTAGCGCTCCTCACGGCAGAACCCGCTCGGTGTACTCGTTGCCGAACACGCGGTCCGGGTCGAGACGGTCGCGCACGGAGACGAAATCGTCGAAGCCCGGCACCATGGTCGCCAGGTCGGTGGCGGTCCGCGTGTGCATCTTGCCCCAGTGGGGTCGGCCGCCGGCAGCGAGGAAGATCTCCTCGGCGAAGCGGAAGTACTCGGTGTGGTCCATCAGGTGGAACTGGTGGACTGCGATGTAGCAGACGTCGCGGTGGTACGCGGTCGACAACCAGACGTCGTCGGCGGCGGCGAACCTCACCTCGACGGGGAACGGGGTGACGATGCCGGACCGGTTGATCGCATCGCGGAGGTCGCCCAGCACCCCGGCGGCGGCGGCGACCGGCACCGCGTACTCCATCTCGCGGAAGCGGACCCGGCGCGGAGAGGCGAACACCTTGTAGCTGCGGTCGGTGTACGTACGGGCGGTCAACGCCGCGGAGGCGAAGCGGTTGAGCCGGGGGGTCAGCGACGGTCGTCGGGCGGCGGCTCGGCACATCGCGCCGTAGACCTCGTTGGAGAGGAACTCGTCGTCGATGAGCTCACGGACACGGCCGACCGGCTGGAGGTCGGCGTCGCCGGGCAGGCGGGTGTTGCGCTTGACGTTGATCGCGTCGGTGTGGGGGAACCAGAAGAACTCCGCGTGATCGGCCGAGCGTGCGAAACCCCCGAGATCGGCCAGCGCCGCGGTCAGCGTCCACGGATGCTCCTCGGCCCGCAGGGCGAAGGCGGGGACACAGTGGATCGTCATCTTGGTGATGATCCCGAGCGCTCCGATCCCGAGACGTGCCGCCTGGAACACCTCCGGGTGGGACTCCCGTGAACAGGTGAGCACCGAACCATCGGCGGTGACGATCTGCAGGCCGACGACGGTGTCCGGCAGGCCCGAGGTGGCGTATCCGGTGCCGTGGGTGCCCGTGGAGACCGCACCGGCCAGCGACTGCTCGGCGAAGTCCCCGAGATTGGGCTGGGCGAGGCCCAGTTGCCACAGCAGTGGGCCCAGACGGTGCAGACGGGTTCCCGCCCAGACCGTCACGTCGGCGCCGTCGACGATCCCGGAAGCGTCGCGGGTGGGGACGATCGATTCGATCCCGGTGAGGTCGTCCAGGGAGATCATCACCCCGTCGGTCGCGGCGGCGGGGGTGAAGGAGTGCCCCGCCCCCACGCACTTGACCCTGGTGCCGCTGCTGGCGGCCACCGACACCACCTCGGCCACCTCGGCGACCGTCGTGGGAACCGGCCGGCCGGTGGGGGAGCACAGGACGTTCCCGGCCCAGTTCTGCCACGCCGTACTCGAGGTCGTCATATGGGCCGAGATTACCCGCCGGGGACGCAGCGGGGGACTTACTGGACGATTGACCTGTCGAGCGGGCGGGGGGCGCGACGCACCCGGGGGAGTGCGCGTGGTTATCGCTGTCCACACGGGCTCGGCCGTCGTACAGTGAGCGGGTGACCAGACGACTTCCTGCCGACCAGCGCCGAGCCCAGCTCCTCAGGGCCGCGCTGGAAATAGCGGAGCACGACGGTCTGGGCGCGGTGACCATCCGTGGCGTGGCCGAGCGGGCCGGTGTCTCGCTCGGCGTCGTCCACTATTGCTACACGGATAAAGAAGAGCTCCTCCGCGAGTTGATCGGCGCGGTGAACTCCGAGGTGCACAAGGCGGCCAAGGCGTTCGTCAGTGTCAACTTCGACTCGGGCGCCCGTGGGACGGAGGGTCTGCGCCGGCGGCTCTACGAGGCCGTCGACCTCATCTGGGCGGTGATCTCGGCCTCGCCCGACCGGCAGCTGCTCACCTACGAGATCGTGTCGTACTCCATCCGTACCCACGGTCTGCCCGAGGTGGGCCTGGCCCGTGACCAGCAGACGTCCAACGAGGAGATCGTCCGGTCCGTGCTCGAGCGCACCGCGCATTCCGCGGGGATGGACTGGAACATGGGGCTCGACAACATGGTGCACGTGGTCGACTCGGTGATCGCCGGCATCGGGCTGCGCTGGCAGATCTCGCGCGACGACGACGAGGCCAACACACTGCTCCACCGGGCCGTCGACCTGGTTGTCGCGGACGCGCGTCCCACTGAAGGTGCCTAGCCGCGGGGGTGGCCGGGTGCCGAGCGCGCTGGACAGCGTCGAGGCCGCCACCGCCGAACTCGACGCACCGCTGGCGGCGCTCCACCTGCCGACGCTACGAGCGAATCTCGCCGACCTCAGGCGCCGAGCCGGGGGGACCCGGATCCGGGTCGCCAGCAAGTCGGTCCGCGCACGAGGCGTGCTGGAGGAGGTGCTGGGTCCGGGGCTCCGTGGCGACGACTCGGTACGCGGGATCATGGCCTATTCCCTCGCCGAGGCCCTGTGGCTGGTGGGCCGGGGCTGCCAGGACGTCCTCATGGGATATCCCACGGTCGACCGCGGAGCCCTGTCCGAGCTCGGCGCGGATCCGGTGGCGCTCGCCGCGGTGACCCTGATGGTCGACGACGTCCGGCAGCTGGAGATCGCCCGCGCCGCGGGTGCGGGCGGCGCCCGGGTGTGCGTTGACGTCGATGCCTCGTTGAAGCTCGGGCCCCTCCACCTGGGGGTGCGACGCTCGCCCCTGCGTGGCCCCGCCGATGTCGAACCCCTGGTCCGGAGGGCCGTCGGAATGGGGTTCCGGGTGGTCGGGGCGATGTTCTACGAGGCGCAGGTCGCCGGTGTGCCCGACGACGTCCGGGGGATCGGACTGGTCAAGAAACTGTCGATGCGTCGCCTCCTCGGGTTGCGCGAGGCCGTCGCCTCGACCATCGCCGACCTCACCGGGGAGCAGCCGGAGATCGTCAATTCGGGCGGTAGCGGGTCGGTCGCCGAGAGCGCGGCCGATCCCGCCGTCACCGAGGTCACGGCCGGGTCGGGGTTGTACGTTCCGGGGTTGTTCGACCACTACCGGTCCTTCACGCCGCGGCCGTCGCTGTTCTTCGCGCTCCCGGCGGTACGGACCCCCGCCCGGGGTCACACCACCTTCCTCTACGGCGGTTACGTGGCATCCGGGGTGCCCGGGCCGGACCGGTTGCCGGTGCCCGCCAGGCCTCCGGAGCTGCGCTACCTGGGGAGGGAGGGTGCGGGCGAGGTCCAGACGCCAATACGCGGGGAGGTCCCCATCGGCGGCCGCGCATGGTGGCGGCACGCCAAGGCCGGGGAGCTGTGCGAGCGGTTCGACACGCTCCACGTGGTGGACGAGACTGCAGAGGGGCCCGCCGTGGTGGATCGTTGGCCCACCTACCGTGGGGAAGGGAAGTGCTTCGGATGACGGATGCCACTGCGATGACCGATGACGTGCGGGACCTCCTGCACGAGGAGGCCGTCTCGATCACTGCCGACCTGGTGTCCATCGACTCGACCAACACCGGGGACCCGGCGACGATCGGCGACGGTGAGACCCGCGTGTGCCGGCGGATCGCCGAATACCTCGACGAGGTGGGGATCAGCAGTCAACTGGTCGAGTCCGTACCCGGCCGCGGCAGCCTCTTCGCCCGGGTCGACGGGCTCGATCCGGGGGCCGGTGGGCTGGTGGTCCACGGCCACGTGGACGTGGTGCCCGCGGTGGCCGAGGACTGGACGGTCCCGCCGTTCGCCGGCGAGATCCGCGACGGTTGGCTCTACGGCCGCGGAACCGTGGACATGAAGAACATGATCGGCATGATGCTCGCCGTGGTGCGGCACTACCGACGGGAGGGGATCACGCCGCGCAGACCCCTCCTGCTCGCCTTCTTCGCCGACGAGGAGGCCGCGGGCCTCATGGGCGCCAAGTGGGTGGTGCGGGAGCGTCCCGAGATCTTCGACGGGATGACCCACGCACTGAGCGAGGTCGGGGGCTGGTCCGTCCCCGTCGCCGGGCGTCGCCTCTATCCGATCGCGATCGCCGAGAAGGGCGTCGCCTGGGCGCGGGTGAGCGCACACGGCACGGCCGCCCACGCCTCACGGCCCACCGGGGACAACGCTGTCGCGTCGATCGCCGGCGCCGTCCACCGCGTCGCGAGCCTCGACTTCCCGGTGGCGCCGACGGAGGCCAACACCGCCCTCGCCGCGGCGGTCGGCGAGATCGCGGGGGTCAGCGGGGATGTGGCCGATCTGCCCACCCACCTGGGCGTCCTCGGACACTTCGGGCCGCTCGTCGGTGCATCCCTCTCGCACACCGCCTCCCCGACGATCCTCTCCGCCGGGTACAAGACCAACGTCATCCCCACCGAGGCGTTCGCAGAGATCGACTGCCGGGTCCTGCCCGGCGGCGAAGACACGTTCCGCGCGGAGATCGAGGAGGAGCTCGGCCCCGACGTGTCAGTGGAGTGGGTCTGGGAGCCGCCGATCGCCGCCCCCGCAGACGACCCGCTGGTCGGCGTCATCCGCGAGGCCGTCGTCGCATCCGACCCGGACGCGCTGGTCGTGCCCTACCTGCTGCCGGCGAGTACGGACAACAAGCACCTGGCGCCGCTCGGCATCGACGGCTACGGCTTCGTGCCGTTGCGCGTCCCCGACGACTTCGACGTGTTCGGTCACTTCCACGCCGTCGACGAGCGGGTTCCCGTCGACGCTCTCCACTTCGGTGCGGACGTGCTGGCCCGCGTGCTCCGATCGGCGTGACGGGCCTGCTCTCGGGTCGCCCACGGGCGACCCCGCGCGAACGCCTGCCCGCAGACGTCTGGGTCCTGGTCGCCGCGGCATTCGCGGTCGCGATCGGCTACGGGATCGTCGCGCCGGTGCTACCGCAGTTCGCCCGGAGCTTCGACGTCTCGGTGACCGCCGCGTCGGTGGTGGTGAGCGTCTTCGCCTTCTTCCGTCTCGTCTTTGCCCCCGCCGGCGGGTTCCTGGTGGACCGGCTGGGGGAGCGGTGGGTCTATATGACCGGGCTGCTCATCGTGGTGGCCTCGACCCTGGCCACTGGTCTCGCGCAGGGATATTGGCAACTGCTGGTGTTCCGAGGGCTCGGTGGGCTCGGCTCCACCATGTTCACGATCTCCGCGATGGCGTTGCTCACCCGACTCTCACCGCCGGGCGCACGGGGGCGGATCGCCGGCCTGTACGCCACCGCGTTCCTGCTCGGGAACATCGGCGGCCCGGTCCTGGGCGGGCTGCTCGCCGGGTTCGGGATGCGCATCCCGTTCTTCGTCTACGCGGGCACGCTGCTGGTGGCGACGGGAGTGGTCGCCGTGTTCCTCAGGGGTGGTCGCCGACCGTCGGGGGACGACGGCACCCCGGTGCAGGAGCCCCTGTTGGTGGGCGAGGCGCTGCGCGACAGCGTGTACCGCGCGGCCCTCGTCTCCAGCTTCGTCAACGGGTGGAGTTCCTTCGGTGTGCGGGTGGCCATCGTCCCGTTGTTCGCGGCGGCCAATTTCGATGCCGGCGCCGGGGTCGCCGGAACAGCACTCGCCTCTTTCGCGGTGGGCACCGCGGCCGTCATCTCGGTGGCGGGCTGGCTGTCCGACCGCTACGGGCGTCGCCCCCTGGTGATCGGGGGGTTGCTGGTGTCGGGGGTCACCACCCTTGTTCTGGGCTGGTGCGACACGGTTCCGCTCCTCGTCGCGGCCTCGGTCGTGGCCGGGATGGGGGCAGGGGTGCTCAACCCGGCCCAGCAGGCGGCGGTCGCGGACGTGATCGGCGCTGATCGTGCAGGTGGGAAGGTACTCGCGACGTTCCAGATGGCCAGCGACTCGGGGGCGATCCTGGGTCCGGTCATGGTCGGGCTGGTGGTGGACAGGTTCGGTTACACCCCCGGATTCGTGCTCTCGGGCACCCTGCTGCTGGCCGGCGTCGTGCCGTGGTTGTTCGCCAGGGAGGTCCGCGAACACCCCGGCCGGGCCATGCCGGGGGAATGACCAGCGCTGTCGTGTCGCGTGGGAGGCCTCCGACGCCGTACCATGGAGTTCCTAATGAACAACGACAACGAGGACCGTACCGCCGCTGCCGGCGACGAGGTCAATACCGCCGCCAGCGCCCCTGAGACCACCGCCCCCGCTACTGAGGGGGTCGAGGAGCAGGGTGACGTCGCTCCCGCTCCCATCGCCACAGAGCCCGAGAAGTCGGCTGAGGCCGCTTCCGCGCCCGTGGCCGCCGAGCCCGAGAAGCCGGCTGAGGCCGCTCCCGCACCCGTGACCGCCGAGCCCGAGAAGCCGGCTGAGGCCGCACCCGCCGCTGAGAAGAAGGCCGAGGTGGATCCCGCCGCCGCCACCTTCGCCGACATGGGCCTCGCACCGGCCGTCGCCCAGGCTGTGAAGGATGTCGGCTACGAGGCCCCCTCCGCCATCCAGGCGGCCATCATCCCGCTCGTGCTCGCCGGCCGCGACGTCGTGGGCCTGGCTCAGACGGGTACCGGTAAGACCGCGGCCTTCGCGCTGCCGATCCTCTCGCTCATCGACCCGTCGGTGAAGAGCCCGCAGGCGCTGATCCTGGCGCCCACCCGCGAACTCGCGCTCCAGGTCGCCGAGGCGTGCATCACCTACTCGGCCAACATGCCGCAGGTCAACGTGCTGCCCATCTACGGCGGCCAGGCCTACGGGATCCAGCTGGCGGGGCTGCGCCGTGGCGCGCAGATCATCGTCGGCACGCCCGGTCGCGTGATCGACCACCTCAAGAAGGGCACTCTCGACCTGTCGGGACTGCGCCACCTCGTGCTAGATGAGGCCGACGAGATGCTCGCGATGGGTTTCCAGGAGGACGTCGAGCGGATCCTCTCCGACACCCCCAAGACCACCCAGGTCGCGCTCTTCTCGGCCACCATGCCGTCGGCGATCCGTCGGATCTCGCAGAAGTACCTCACCGACCCGCTCGAGGTGAAGGTGGCGTCCAAGACGGCGACGGCACCGACGATCCAGCAGCGCTACGTCCTGGTCAACCACCGGGACAAGCTCGACGCCCTGACGCGGATCTTCGAGGTCGAGTCCTTCGACGCGATGATCCTGTTCGTCCGCACGAAGTCGGCCACCGAGGAACTCGCCGAGAAGCTACGGGCGCGCGGGTTCTCCGCCGCGCCGATCAACGGCGACATCCCGCAGAACCTCCGCGAGCGGACCATCGAAGCACTCAAGGACGGCCGGACCGACATCCTCGTGGCCACGGACGTGGCCGCCCGCGGCCTCGACGTGCCGCGGATCAGCCACGTGGTCAACTACGACATCCCGCACGACACCGAGTCCTACGTGCACCGGATCGGCCGTACGGGCCGCGCCGGCCGCAGCGGCCAGGCGTTGTTGTTCGTCACCCCGCGTGAGCGTCGCATGCTCTCGCAGATCGAGCGGGCCACGCGTCAGCCGCTGACCGAGATCCAGCTCCCGAGCGTCGACGACGTCAACGAGATGCGGATGGCCAAGTTCGGGCAGTCGATCACCCAGAGCCTGGACAACCCCCACCTGGCCCTCTTCCGCCGACTGGTGGGGGAGTACGCCAACGAGCACTCCGTGTCGATGGAGGACATCGCCGCAGCGCTGGCCACCCAGTCGCGCAACTCGGACGAGTTCCTCATGCGGGAGCCCGAGCGTTCGGTGCAACGGCCGACCGAACGTCGGGATGACCGCCGCGACGACCGCCGCGAGCCGCGGAGGGACGACCGGCGCGAGCGTCCGGCTCGCGACTCCTCCGCAGGCCCGAGGCCGTCGCGGGCGGGCAAGGACATGTCCGAGTACCGGATCGCCGTGGGTAAGAAGAACAACGTCAAGCCCGGTTCGATCATGGGCGCCCTGGCCAACGAGGCCGGGCTCAGCGGAGGGGACATCGGCCGCATCTCCATCCGGTTCGACCACTCCATCGTCGAGCTCCCGGCCAATCTCTCCCACGATCAGATCGAGTCGATGCGCGGGATCCGCGTGGCCGGGGCCGAGATCGACATCCGTCCGGATTCGGGAGCTCCGGCAGGCCGACCGTCGTCCTTCCGTGACGAGCGCGGCGCCGGTCGTCCCCGCGGCGGTGACCGTGGCGATCGCGGCGGTGACCGGAGGAACGAGCGGAGTGGTGAGCGGAGCTCGGAGCGCGGCGGCGGGTTCCGCGGTCGCTCCGGAGGCGGCTCGGACCGCTAAGCAGATCTCAGGACCGCGGTGACCGCCGCTGCCCCCGCCGCTACCCGCCGCGGGGGCAGCGGCGTATCGCCGTGTCCAGGACGGCGTGGTCGGCGGCGGTGACCGGCAGGTCGTACGCGGCCGCGGCGGTGAGGTATCTGGCCGCGTAGAAACAGTGCCGCGTGGGGTCGGGCGGTAGCCACTCCGCGGGTGTCGAGTCGCTCTTGGTGGTGTTCACGGAGCCGGTGACGGCGACGAGGTTCCGGTCGACGTCGTTGGCGAACGCGGCGCGCCGCTGCGGGGGCCAACGCCACGCCCCGAGGTCCCACGCCGCGGAGAGCGGAAAGACGTGGTCGACATGGATCCCCCGGATCCCCGAGCGGCCGGCGTCCACCACCCGGCCGGTGTACGGGTCAGTGAGGATCCCGCCGTGCACGGTGCACGGGGTGTCGGGATCCACCGTGGTGCCGATGAGATCCCGGGCCAGGACGTCGTGACGAGTAGGGCACCCGTTCCCCGAACCCGGTGCACCCGTCGTATCGCTCCAGGCCGGACCGAACACACACGCCGAGGACCCCGAACAATCCCGTTCGTACCCGGGAACCGGGACGCGGTCCGGCACCACCTCGACCACCGCCAGCAGCGGAGCGACGCGGTCGCGTGCCGGGCTCCCCGGTGCAGAGGTGCGCGGCTCACCAAGCTCCACGACCAGGCAGAGCACCAGCGTCGCCGCGACGGCCAAGCCGAGCGCGCGAGGCGCTGTCGGCGGCACGATCCGGCCGGGCCCGAGGTCACCGAACCCCGTCCGTGGTTGAGGCGTCACAGGGGGAGTATGGGTGCAGCCCTGTCCCGGACAGCAGCTCCGAGGGAGCGAGGCCGCGGTGCCTGTGGAGACGCCCGGGCCTGTGGACGGACCGGTGACGCCGCTGCTGGGCCCTGCGGGGGAGGGGATGTCTGATGGCCGTGCTTTCATGAGGTCGTGACCCCGACCGCCGATCCCCGCCTCCACGCCGTGTGGCAGGCAGGGGTCGTGGGCCTGTGGTGCGAGACCGGGCTGCGCAGGCCGCAGTCCGTCGCTCCGGCCGCCACCGTCACCGCCGTGGCCCGGGCTGGCGCACCGGCCCCTGTGGTCGAGTTCCTCGAGCGCTACAAGCTCACCCACCGGATCAGCGTTCGCGCTGTCGTGGAGGGGCAGGTCAGGCCCGCCACGGTGCCCGGGGTCCGGATCTCGGTCGGTGCCGCGATGGACCTCTGTCAGCTCCTCGCGGTCGATGAGCAGACCGATGCGCAGTGGGTGGGGCCGGGCCTGCGCGCTTTCTCGGCGTTGTCCGAGGGGGTCGCGGCCTTCATCTCCGCGGGGCATGCGGTGCCCGCGTTGAGCAGGTCAGATGGTGAGTGGGACGCCTCGTGGGAGCTGGTGTCGTCGCCGGTGGTCTCGGCCTGGGCGGCCGAGAGCCTCACCCGCGCCCACGGGTTGGTCGCCACCCGTGACGAACTCGACAGTCTCCTGTCGTCTCTGACGGGCCACCACGCGCGGGCGGCACTGGCGCTGCTCGCGGCGGATCACCACAGTGCGCTCGGGGACGCACTGGTGAGCGGCGGGGAGGTGACGTCCGGCGGGCAGTCGCTCGCCGATGCGATCAGGGAGTTCGGTCGTGCGGCCGCGGCCAAGGACGTGGAGGTGGTGTTCCGCCTCATGGAGCCATCGGGTGACGACGACTCCCCTGACGACTCTCCGGAGCGCCCTGTCGGCGAGTCGTCGTCGGGCGCAGGAGTGTTCTGGAGACTGGAAGTGCTCGTCCGGACGGGCGCCGACTCGTTGCGGCCCCTGAGCGAGCTACCCGATACGTCGTCGGTGACCCAACCGGTCCGCGACGTGGTGGACAGGGCGGTCCGCTACTGGCCCCCGCTGAACCGTGCCACCCGGGTGGCCGACAGTCCCGACCTGCTCCTGCCCACCGACCTCGTCGTGGATCTGGTGGACGAGGGCGTGGAGGCACTGCGCGGCCGGGGAGTGGAGGTCCTCCTTCCCCGGGCCTGGACCAGGGTCAGGACCGCGGTCAGGGTGGCGGTCAAGGAGCCGGGCACCGAGGCGGTCGACTCGGGGCATCGACTGGGGCTCGAGCAGCTGGCGGACGTGAACTGGGAGATGGTGGTCGACGACTCCCCGTTGGACGCCACCGAGGCCCGGATGCTGCTCGACGCGGCGTCCGACCTGGTGAAGCTCCGTGGTCAGTGGGTCCGCGCCGACTCGGGTGCGTTGCGGAGGGCGGCCAGGTTCCTCGCCGCGCGGCGGGGCGTGCGGGTCACCGCTACCGCGCTCGTCGCGGCGTTGATGTCCGAGGAGGCCGAGGAGGTCGAGATCGAGGCGCCCACCACCCTCGACTGGATCCCCTCGTCGTCGTCGGTCCCGGTCGTCCTTCCAGAGTGGTTCCGGGCGACGCTACGCCCGTACCAACGGGACGGCCTGCGCTGGCTCTCGGCGTTGTCGCGAGCCGGAACCGGAGCGGTGCTGGCCGACGACATGGGCCTGGGGAAGACGATGCAGGTCCTCGCGCTCACGTCCGCCGAATACGCCGACGGCCGGACCGGCCCGACCCTGGTGGTGGCGCCCCTGACCCTGGTGGCCACCTGGGCACGAGAGGCCTCGACGTTCGCACCGGAGTTGCGGGTGCACGTCCACCACGGGCCGGGGCGGGAGCGGGGAACGGACGCGGTCCAGCGGATGACGAGCGCGGATCTGGTCCTGACCTCGTACGGCACGGCCGCCCGCGATGCGGAGCTGCTCACGGAGGTGCCGTGGCGGCGCCTGGTCGCGGACGAGGCGCAGACGGTGAAGAACCCGTCCACGGCGGTCTCGCGAGCCATCAGGTCGATTCCCGCGGAGCACCGGATCGCGCTCACCGGTACCCCGGTGGAGAACCGCTTGGATGAACTGCGCGCGGTGCTCGACTTCGCCAACCCGGGGCTGCTCGGTTCGGCGAGCAGCTTCCGCGCGCGGTTCGCGGTTCCCATCGAGACCCATCGGGACGAGGCGGCGGCCTCAAGGTTGCGGGCGCTCGCCGCGCCCTTCGTGTTGCGCCGCCTCAAGTCCGACCCGCGGGTGGCCGCCGACCTGCCCGCCAAGCAGCACATCCGCGTCGACTCACCACTGACGCGCGAGCAGGCCACGCTCTACCAGGCGGTGGTCGAGGACATGATGGAGCAGGTCAAGGAATCCGAGGGCGCGGCTCGCAAGGGGGCGATCCTGTCCGGACTCACGGCGCTCAAACAGGTGTGTAACCATCCGGCCCACTACCTCGGCGACGGGTCGGCACTGCTGCGCGGGGGTCGTCACCGGTCGGGGAAACTGGCGGCGCTGGACGAGGTCCTCACCGAGATCCTGGACGCGGGGGAGAAGGTCCTGTTGTTCACGCAGTACCGGGCCTTCGGGGATCTCATCATGCCGCTGCTGGAACGGCGGGCCGCGACCGAGGTGCCGTTCCTCCACGGTGGCGTCACTGCGGCAGGTCGGGCCGCGATGGTGGAGGCGTTCCAGCGCCCGGGCGGCCCGCCGGTGATGCTCGCGTCCCTCCGGGCCGGTGGAACCGGGCTCACCCTGACGCAGGCGAACCACGTCGTGCACATCGATCGCTGGTGGAACCCGGCGGTGGAGAACCAGGCGACGGACCGTGTGCACCGGATCGGGCAGACGCGGGTGGTGCAGGTCCGCACCCTCGTGGCGCCGGGAACGGTGGAGGATCGCATCGACGAGTTGTTGGAGTCCAAGCGCGCACTCGCCGAACTGACCCTGGGCCCGCTCGCGGGGGCGCTGACAGAACTGGACGACGTCGACCTGGCCGCGCTGGTGGCACTGACCGACGAGGGGCAGGACGAGCCATGAGCGAGTGGAAAGGGATCCCCGCGAGGTCCCGGGCGGGGGAGTTCGGCACCCACATGTGGAGTCGGCGGTGGTCGAAGGACTTCGAGTCCGGGGTGGATCGTACCGAGGTGTACCTGGCCCGCAGTGCGGCACGCGATGGGAAAGTCCTGTCGCTGAAGCACTCCGGTCGGAGAATCCGCTGCGACGTCAGGGGCAGTTGGCCTGAGCCGTTCACGGTGGAGTTCGAGTTCGCCCCGCTCGACGGGACCGATTCCGACGCCCTCCGCGTCGCGCTCCGGCAGGAGGAGGGGGGAGTGCTCGGCGCCCTGTCCGGGGGGTACTCCGACACCGTCGGGTTCCTCCTCCTGCCGGCGGTGCACGGGTCCACGTCGTACTCATGTCCGTGCCCGGTACGGCCAGGCCCCTGCAGACACGTGCTCGCCGCGGCCTATGTCCTGGTCGAGTGGTGGGATGCCACACCCGAGGTGATGTTCGCGCTGCGGGGGTTGCGGGCCGAGGAGCTCGGCGCGGTCCTGGGTGGCGCGGCGGGTGGGAACGACGGGGGCGTGGCGTATGACGTCGAGGAGAGCCTCTGGGGCCGGGACCCGCTTCTGCCGACCGTCCCGGACCCCGACCCGGCGGGGATGGAGGATCTCCTGGACGCCCCGGTGACCAGGAGACTCGCCGCAGCCGCCACCGGTGATCCCCTCGAGCAGCTGCGTGTGGTGGCCGATCTCGAGGACTTCCTCGACGCGTTCACCAGGTACCGGCCCCGGTGACGGGCCCCTCCTCGGGGCCGCCCGTCGCAGCGGTGTCGGACCCTCGACCTACGATGCGGCCATGAACAAGCCACGGGACGTCGGCACCGTCAGGTTCCTCCACTCAGCGGACTGGCAACTCGGGATGACCCGGCGATTCCTCGGGGCCGAATCGCAGGCCGTCTACACGGCGGACCGGTTGGCGGCGGTCGCTGCACTGGGAACCCTGGCCTCCCAGCACGGGGCGGAGTTCGTCGTGGTGGCGGGAGACGCCTTCGAGGACAACGCTGTCCCCAGATCCGTGGTTCTCCGCGCCGCCGAGGCCCTGGCCGCGTTCCCGGTACCCGTCCTCATCCTCCCCGGCAACCACGACCCCCTGGACGTCTCGTCGGTGTTCCGCTGCCGGGACTTCTCGTCGGCTGTGGAGGGCGGGTCCGTGATCATCCTCGACGGTTCGGGGCCGGTCGACGTGGTCTCCGGAGTCGAGGTGGTCGGCGTCCCGTGGACCTCCAAGCGCCCGGACCCCGCGCGCCTACCGGCGCTGCTGTCCGATCTGGAACCGACGCAGGGAGTGCGGATCGTCGTCGCACACGGCGGGACCGATGAGATCTACGTCGGGGACTCGCCCTCCGTGGAGGCGATCCGCGTCGCGGCCCTGGACGAGGCGATAGAGGCGGGGCTCGTGGACTACGTGGCGCTGGGCGATCGACACTCCGTCACCCGGGTGGGGTCCGGGAACAGGATCTGGTTCTCCGGCAGCCCCGAGACGACGGCCTTCGACGACGTGGAGAGAGACTCCGGCCACGCCCTGCTCGTCGAACTCGGGAAGCGGTCCCCGGCCGGGGAACGGGGCGACTGCACCGTCACCCCGCTCCGCACCGGGCGGTGGTCGTTCCTCGCGGTCAGCGCCGAGATCGACACCGAGGAGGATCTCGATGCGCTCGCCGAGCACGTCGATGCGGTGGAGGACAAACAGCGAACCGTCCTCAAGCTGGGCCTGACGGGGACCGTCGGGGTGGCGCTGCGGGCCCGGATCGATGACCTGCTGGAGACGTGGTCGGCGCTGTTCGCCTCCGCCTACCTGAGGGAGAGGCTCACCCACCTCGTGGTCCGTGCGGAGGATTCCGACTTCACCGACCTGGTCGACGGCTACGCCCGACATGCGGTCCAGGACCTGGTGGCGGCTGCCGGGGCGGGTGGTCCCGAGTCCGAGGACGCCGGCCACGCGCTCAGCCTGCTGTTCCGGCTCGTGGACGGAGCAGTGCGTTGATCCTGCACCGGCTGTGCATCGAGGACTTCCGAGGCGTCGCCCGGGAAGAGGTTCACCTCCCCCCGCGCGGGGTTTTTGTGATCGAGGGCCCCAACGAGTCGGGGAAGACCAGCCTCATGGATGCGTTGGAGATGCTCCTGGAACACAAGGCATCGTCGGGGCGGGCGGAGATCAAGGCCGCGAGCCCCTTGGGCCGGGACGTCTCCGTGGTGGTGGAAGCGGAGTTCACCATCGATGGTGAGCGGATGCGGTACCGGAAGGAGTTCGTCCGCGGCAAGAAGACCTCGCTCGAGTTTACGGACACCGCGAGGGTCGCTCTATCGGGAGATGACGCCCACGACTATGTCCGCGACCTCCTCGATCGCCGGGTCGACCGCTCCCTGTGGAGGGCCCTGCGTATCGCCCAGGACGAGCCGATCGGTCAGGTCGAGGCGGGCAAGGGCATGGACTCGCTGCGGCGCGCTCTGGATGCGGCTGCCGGCGGAGAGAGCCCCACCGGTGACGACACCCTTGTCACACGCGTGGCGGAGGAGCGGAACCGCTATCTGACGGCGCGCCGGGGCGAACCCACCGGCGAACTGGCACGCTCCGGGATGCGGCTCGCGGAGGCACAGAACGCACTCGCCGCCTCCAGGGCGCGACTCGCGGAGCTCGACACCGCGGTGGCAGATCACTCTGGGCAGACGGCTGTTCACCAGACCCGTGAATCCTCGCTCACCGCCGTGGTGGCCGAGGTCGCGCGCCTGGAGGAGGCCGGCCGTCACGTAGCCGAGCTCCGCGACACGTGCAGGTCCGCCGAGAGGAAGGTCGACCGCACCGCGGTAGCTCACGAGGCCTCCAGCCGCGAGCTCAGGGAACGCACCGAGCTCATCAACCGGCGCGATGACGAACAGCTCAGGACCGCCGGCCTCCGCGATGCGGTCGCGCTGGCAGCGCAGAGGCTGGAACCCGCTGAGCGGAGGGCGCGGGAGGCCCGGACCGCTCTGGAGGTAGCCGAGGGACGGGTCACCCAGGTCCGGTCGCAACTCGATGCCGAGCGCGCCGCGCGGGAGCGAGACCGCCGACGCTCGGACCTCACCGCCCTGGACGCGACCCTCGAGACCCTGTTGTCGGTGGGGGAGGAACTCGCGGAGCGGGAGACCGAGCTGGCGGACGCGGAACTGCCCGAGGAGTCCGTCGAGCGGTTACGTGCTGCCGACGTGTCCCTCCGCGAGGCCGTGGTCCGCAGCGCCGCCAGCGCCCCGCGGGTGGAGGTGACCGGAAGCGATCCGATCCGGGTCGGAGGAGACACCGTCGACGCCTCCCGGGGGTGGGCGCGGGAGATCGTCGAGGACACCGTCTTCGAGGTGGGCGCGACCTCCCTGACAGTCTTTCCCGCCGGGGACACCGACGCGGTCCGCCGCGCGGAGGCTGCAGCGCGCTCCCGCATGACAGCCCTGCTGGACGATATCGGGGTCGGATCGCTGGCCGCGGCCGAGCAGCGGGCACGGCGCGCCGATGGTCTTCGCGCCGATATCGTCGCGCTCCGGCGACGGAGGGCGGATCTCCTCGGCGCAGACACCCCGGATGACCTCACCCGTAGGCGGGCATCGCTCGCGATCGCGCTGGAGTCCGAGCCGGAGACGGGCACGACCACGGCCACTTGCCCGGTGAAGCGCGATGACGGTTCGGACGAACCCGGGGCCGAATCACTCTCGGACCTGACCGCAGCGTTCGCCGCGGCCGAGGACCAGCTGTCCCGGTGCCGCGCGGAGGAGCGGGCGGTGGCGGCGGAGGCAGAGACCCTGCGGACCGATCTCGCCACCCGGGCCGCGCTGGAGGCGGAAGCGTCGGGCCGGCTACGGGAATGCGAGGACGCACTCGACGCGGCGAGGGCGACGACCTCCGACCACGAACTCGCGGCGGCGGTGGATCACACCAAGCAGGTAGCGGACTCCACCCGTGAGGCGGCCGAGCACGCACGGGCTCGGTTGGATGACGCCCTGGCCGACGCCCCGCCGGAACTCCTCGACAACGCGCGGGCGTCTCTGTCCGCGCTCGTCGCCGAGGAGCGGGAGAGCGCTGCCGCGGTGGCCACGGCCCTCGGCCGGGTCAACGCGATCGGCGACCAGGGGCGGCTGGAGGAGGTCGCCGTCGCGGACCGGGAGGCCGAGGCGGCGCAGAGGGAGAACGACGCGCGGTGGCGGCGGGCCCGCGCGGCGGACCTTCTCCACCGCACCCTCGAACGACGCCGCTCCGAGGCACTGTTGGCCTACCAGGCGCCCTTTCACCGCGCTGTGGTGGAACTGGGATCCCTGGTCTACGGGCGCGAGTTCGATGTGCGACTGGGAGAGGACCTGACGATCCTCAGCCGGAGGATCGGCGAGGTGACGGTCGACTACGAGTCGTTGTCCGGCGGTGCGCGCGAGCAACTCGCCGTGATCGTCCGGATAGCCTGCGCGAGGCTGGTCGGGGACAACGGCGTCCCTGTTTTCCTGGACGACACGATGGGATACACCGATCCCTCTCGCCGGTTGACGATGGGAGCGGTCATCGCCGCGGCAGCAGCGACGTCGCAGGTGGTCGTGCTCACGTGCGACCGGGCCCGTTTCGCGGGGATCGGGGGCGCGCGTACCCACGTCATGCAGAGGGGGAGTGCGAGCTCAGATTGATCGGGGAGAACGTCGTGGAAAAACGACCGGTGGCTAACAGATCGCGTCGTACGACCCCGTGTTCTAATAACCCCATGAGCGAAACACGCTGGTTGAGCGATGATGAACAGCGCATGTGGCGCCGGTACAGGGATGTCAACCAACTGCTCGACCTGGCGATCGAGCGCCAGCTCCAGCGGGACGCATCGATGTCGCAGTCGGATTACTCCGTCCTGGTGAGCCTCAGCGAGGCCGACGGCCGGGGCTTGCGTGCCCGCGACCTGGGTTCGGTCCTGGGTTGGGACCGTAGCCGCGTGTCGCATCAGGTCAGGCGCATGGAGGGTCGTGGCCTGGTTGCCAAGGCGCAGTGCGCGGAGGACGGCCGGGGCACCATCGTCACCCTCACCGAGGAAGGTGCAGAAGCGATCTCCCGGGTGGCTCCCAAGCACGTGGAGAAGGTGCGGGAGCTGTTCATCGATGTCGTGACCGAGGACGAGATCAGCACACTCACCGACATCTACGAGCGGGTGGCGAGCCGCATCGGTGAGGTCGACGGGATCACCCTGCCCAATTGAGCGACCGCCTTCTGCGAGCGACCGCGCGCCCGGGCGGAGCCGGAAACGAGAGCAGGGCCCGGGCGAAATGCCCGGGCCCTGCTCTTATGTGGTGCCCCCGAAGGGAATCGAACCCCTGACCTTTGGTACCGGAAACCAACGCTCTATCCCCTGAGCTACGAGGGCGGGATACCGACCCCCTCGGGGGTCGGAGGCTGCCCCGGCAAGTGACCTCCTGAGATCACCCTGCTGAACAGCGAGACTGATCGTAGCACCGGCTGGCGGGCGAACCCGCATCGGGTCCGGGCAGGCGCGGGCGGCGGGAACGCCGGTGGCATCCGATTCTCCTGCCGACGGACCGACACCTAGAATAGGAAGACGTGACCCCCGCTGACCTCGCCGCCGTCATCCGCGCCGCACTCATCGCCGTTCTCGCCGAACGCGGAGCCGACATCTCGGTGGTGCCGGAGGCGGTGACCGTCGAGCGACCCCGCAACCCGGAGCACGGCGACTATGCGACCAACATCGCGCTGCAGCTGGCCAAGAAGGTCGGTGTGGCCCCACGCGATCTGGCGCAGGAACTCGCCACCGCGCTCGTCAAGGATCCCGGTGTGGCCTCGGCGGACATCGCCGGCCCCGGCTTCCTCAACATCCGGCTCGACTCCGGAGCGCAGGGTTCCCTGGTGGCCAGCGTCATCGAGCAGGGCGAGGCGTACGGAACCGGTGCCGCGATGGCCGGCCGACGGGTGAACCTCGAGTTCGTCTCGGCCAACCCGACCGGCCCCATCCACCTGGGTGGCACCCGATGGGCGGCGGTCGGTGACGCACTCGGTCGGGTTCTCGAGGCCTCGGGCGCGGCAGTGACCCGGGAGTACTACTTCAACGACCACGGCGCCCAGATCGATCGGTTCAGCCGATCGCTCGCCGCCGCGGCCCGCGGAGAGGCGACCCCGGAGGACGGCTACGCGGGGGCGTACATCGAGGACATCGCGGCCCAGGTCGTCGCGGCCCGCCCCGATGTGCTCGCGCTGCCCGAGGCCGACGGGCTCGAGACCTTCCGCGCTGTGGGCGTCGACCTGATGTTCACCCACATCAAGAAGTCCCTCGCCGAGTTCGGGACGGTCTTCGACGTCTACACCCACGAGAACTCGATGTTCACTTCCGGTGCCGTGGACCGCGCGATCGAGACCCTCAAGGGCAACGGCAACCTCTACGAGTCCGAGGGCGCGTGGTGGCTCCGCTCGACGGATTTCGGCGACGACAAGGACCGGGTGGTCCTCAAGTCCGACGGCAACGCCGCCTACATCGCCGGCGACATCGCCTACTTCCTGGACAAGCGGGAACGCGGCTTCGACCTGTGCATCTACATGCTCGGAGCGGACCACCACGGCTACATCGCCCGTCTCAAGGCGGCGGCGGCAGCGCTCGGCGACGATCCCGCGACGATCGAGGTGCTCATCGGTCAGATGGTCAGCCTCGTTCGCGACGGCGTCCCGCTCAAGATGAGCAAGCGTGCCGGGACGGTCATCACCCTGGATGATCTGGTGGACGCGATCGGCGTCGACGCCGCCCGCTACGCGCTCATCCGCTCCTCGGTGGATCAGACCATGGACATCGATCTCCAACTGTGGACGTCGGCCACCAACGACAACCCCGTCTTCTACGTCCAGTACGCCCACGCCCGGTTGTGCTCATTGGCCCGCAATGCCGCCGACCTGGGGGTCACCACCGAGGCAGCCGACCTCGCGCTGCTGGTTGAGGATCGCGAGGGCGCGCTCATCCGGACCATCGGGGAGTTCCCGCGGGTGGTGGCCAGTGCAGCCGACCTGCGAGAACCGCACCGGGTGGCCAGGTATCTGGAGGAGCTCGCCGGCACGTACCACCGTTTCTACGACACGTGCCGGGTGCTGCCGATGGGTGATGAGGAAGCAGGGCCGCTCCATGCCGCACGCCTGGCCCTCAGCACCGCCACCCGGCAGACGCTGGCGAACGGCCTGCGTCTGATCGGCGTCACCGCCCCGGAGAGAATGTGAGCGCGCACCCGGCCGGGGCCCGGCACGAGTACCCCCACGCACCGGGGATCTCCGAACGGCCCGTCGACCCGGACGGCGTCATGGCCCTGGATCCGGCCGTGTGGCCGCGGGGAGCGGGCCGACGCGTCGACGGCGTGGTGGAGTTCGCCGGAGTCGCGGCGGATGAGCTGGCGGCAGAGTTCGGCACCCCGCTGTTCGTCATCGACGAGGACGACTTCCGCTCCCGCTGCCGCGACATGGCGGAGGCCTTCGGGGGCGTCGACCGGGTGCACTACGCCTCCAAGGCGTTCCTGTGCACCGAGGTGGCGCGCTGGGTGGCGGAGGAGGGGCTGAGCCTCGACGTCGCCTCGGGCGGCGAGCTCGCGGTGGCCCTCCGCGCCGACTTCCCGCCCGCCCGGATCACCTTCCACGGGAACAACAAGTCCGCCGACGAACTCCGTCTGGCCACGCAGAGCGGTGTCGGTCACGTGGTGCTCGACGCGATGTCCGAGATCGCGCTCCTCGACCGCATCGCTGCCGAGGAGGGTGTGGTCCAGGACGTCTTCATCCGGGTCACGGTGGGAGTCGAGGCCCACACCCACGAGTTCATCGCCACCGCCCACGAGGATCAGAAGTTCGGGTTCTCGCTGGCTGGAGGGGCGGCCATGGAGGCCGTCCGGGCCGTGTTCGACGCGCAGCACATCCGGCTGACCGGTCTGCACAGCCACATCGGCTCGCAGATCTTCGACGTCGACGGCTTCGAGCTCGCGGCGCGCCGGGTGATCGGGCTCCTGCGCGACATCGTCGACGAGTTCGGCGTGGAACGCACTGCCCAGCTGGACCACCTGGACCTCGGCGGCGGCCTGGGCATCAGCTACGTCCCGTCCGACGACCCCCCGCCGGTGGCGCAACTCGCCGCCGCGTTGACGAAGATCGTCGACGGGTTCTCCGAGGACGTGGGGCTCACCCCCCCGACGCTGGTCGTGGAACCGGGTCGCGCGATCGCCGGCCCCGGTACGGTCACCCTCTACGAGGTGGGCGTGGTCAAGGACGTCCAACTCGCGGGCGGGGAGAGCCGTCGCTACATCAGCGTCGACGGCGGGATGAGCGACAACATCCGGACGGCGCTGTACGACGCCGCCTACGACGCCCGTCTCGTCGGCCGTGCCTCGGCCGAGGAGCCGGTGGTCGCGAGGCTGGTGGGCAAGCACTGCGAGAGTGGTGACGTGGTGGTGCGCGATCTCTGGATGCCGGAGGACGTGGGTGCCGGCGACCTGGTCGCAGTGGCGGCCACGGGCGCGTACTGCTACTCGATGTCGAGTCGGTACAACCTCATCGGGCGGCCGGCGGTGGTGGCGGTCCGCGACGGCCGCGCACGCCTGGTCCTGCGACGTGAAACCCTGGACGATCTGACGAGCTTGGAGGTGGGACAGTGAGCGACGCAACGGCGTCTGGCGTGCGACCCGTGGGGGTGGCGGTGCTCGGCATGGGCACCGTCGGAACCGAGGTCATCCGTTACATGACGGAGAACGCGGAGGCGCTCGCCTCGCGCATCGGCGCCCCTCTGGCCCTGCGAGGCGTGGCGGTCCGTGACCTGACCAGGGACCGCGGACTGGACCCGGAGCTCCTCACCGCGGACCCGGCCTCGCTGGTGTCCCGGGACGACGTCGACGTCGTCGTCGAACTCATGGGCGGCATCGACGTCCCCCGTCCCCTCCTCCTCGACGCGCTGCGTCACGGCAAGGCCGTGGTAACCGCCAACAAGGCCCTGCTCGCCGAGTACACCGACGAGCTTGCGGAGGCGGCGGAATCCACCCGCACCGACCTGTACTTCGAGGCGGCCGTGGCGGGAGCGATCCCGGTGATCGGCCCGCTGCGTCGCTCCATGGCCGGTGACCAGGTCGAGCGTGTCCTGGGCATCGTCAACGGCACCACCAACTACATCCTCTCCGAGATGGGGAATACGGGCGCCGACTACTCGGAGACGCTGGCGGAGGCCTCCCGGCTCGGGTACGCGGAGGCCGACCCGACGGCCGACGTGGAGGGATACGACGCGGCGGCCAAGGCCGCGATCCTCGCCTCGATCGCGTTCCACAGCCGCGTGACCGCCGGCGACGTGTACCGCGAGGGGATCTCCCGCATCTCGCCCGACGACTTCGCCTCGGCCCGCGACATGGACTGCACCATCAAGCTCCTCGCCATCTGCGAGAAGCTGCAGCGGGCGGACGGCACCGAGGCGGTCTCCGCGCGCGTGTACCCCGCGCTGCTGCCCAACACCCACCCTCTCGCGACGGTCAACGGCGCGTTCAACGCCGTGGTCGTGGAGGCCCAGGCGGCCGGCCAGCTCATGTTCTACGGCCAGGGTGCGGGCGGGGCGCCGACCGCGTCCGCCGTCCTGGGCGACATGGTCGCCGCGGCCCGTAACAAGGTGGACTCGGGCCGGGCGCCCGGGGAGTCGACGTACGCGGCCCTGCCGGTGGCCTCCATGGACGAGGTCTCCACCCGCTACCACGTGCGCATGCGCGTGGCCGACAAGCCCGGCGTGCTCGCGCTGGTCGCCGCCGAGTTCTCGCGTCACGGCGTCTCGATCGCCCAGGTCCGCCAGACCGAGGTCGAGGTGCCCGAGGCCGAGGGCGACGACTCGCAGCCCACCGCAGAGCTGACCGTTCTGACCCACCGGGCCTCCGAGCGCGCACTCGCCGACACCGTCGCCGCGCTCTCGGACCAGGACGCCGTCTCGGTCATCACCAGCGTCATCCGTCTCGAGGGAGTGGACACCGAATGAGCACCACCTACCAGCCCGTGCACAGCCGCTGGCCCGGCCTCATCGAGGCCTACCGCGACCGTCTCCCGATCGGGGACGACTGGGAGACGGTGACCCTCTTCGAGGGCGCCACCCCCCTCCTCCCGGCGACGTACCTCTCCGCGCTCACCGGCTGCGAGGTGTACCTGAAGGTCGAGGGGCTGAACCCGACCGGGTCCTTCAAGGACCGCGGGATGACCATGGCCGTCACCGACGCCAAGGCCCGCGGCCAGAAGGCCGTGCTGTGTGCCTCGACGGGCAACACCTCCGCCTCGGCCGCGGCCTACGCCACCCGCGCCGGCATGGGGTGTGCGGTGCTAATCCCGCAGGGCAAGATCGCCGCCGGGAAACTGGCGCAGGCGGTCATGCACGGCGCCACGATCATCCAGGTCGACGGCAACTTTGACGACTGCCTGGAGTTGGCGCGCAAGACCACCGCGACCTACGGCGAGATCGGGTTGGTCAACTCGGTCAACCCGGTCCGGATCGAGGGCCAGAAGACGGCGGCGTTCGAGATCGTCGACGTCCTCGGACGGGCTCCCGACCTGCACTTCCTCCCCGTCGGCAACGCGGGCAACATCACCGCGTACTGGAAGGGGTACAGCGAGTACCACGCCGACGGGATCATCTCGGCCCGCCCGCGGATGATGGGTGTGCAGGCCGCCGGTGCGGCCCCGCTCGTCGACGGCGCGCCGGTCAAGAACCCGGAGACCATCGCCACCGCGATCCGCATCGGCGCCCCGGCCTCCTGGGACGGTGCGGTGACCGCCCGCGACGAGTCGGGCGGGACGTTCCGCAAGCGGACCGACGAGCAGATCCTCGAGGCGTACCGCACGGTCGCGGGCAAGGACGGCGTGTACGTCGAACCCGCGTCGGCGGCGTCGGTCGCCGGTCTGCTGGACGCCTTTGCCAACGGCGAGCTCGAAGCCGGACAGACCATCGTCTGCACGGTCACGGGCAACGGACTCAAGGACCCGGACACCGCGCTGCTGGGCATGCCCGAGGTGGAGGCCATCCCGGTGGACCCGACCGCGGTCGCCGGCGCGCTCGGCCTGGAATGAGCGCCGTGATCGGAACGGGGCCCGAGGTCTTCGGCAGCTCCGGCGGACGGATTCTGCCGGTCGGGCGGACGGTCACCGTGGAGGTGCCCGCGTCCAGCGCGAACCTCGGGCCGGGCTTCGACGCCCTCGGGGTCGCTCTCGGCCTCTACGACTCCATCACGGTGACGACCATCGCGTCGGGGCTCGAACTCGAGGTGTCGGGCGAGGGCGCCGGGGAGGTCCCGGCCGACGCCTCTCACCTCGTGGCCAAGGCCGTGGAAGCGGGTCTCCGGGCCGGCGGCATGGGTGCCCCGGGGGTCCGGATCGTCTGTTCCAACGCGATACCGCACTCGCGGGGCCTCGGCTCGTCCGCCTCCGCGGCGGTCGGGGGACTGGTCGCGGCGGACGGCCTGATGGGCCGGGTACTGACCGATGAGCATCTGGTGCAGCTCGCGGGCGAGTTCGAGGGTCACCCCGACAACGCCGCGGCGAGTGTCCTGGGCGGCGTGGTGGTCTCGTGGACCGAGCGATCGGCGACCAACGTGACGTACCGCGCGGTCCGGATGGACGTGGACCCGTCGATCGTCGCCACCGTCCTCGTTCCCGAGGAGACCTCCTCGACGGCGCAGACCCGCGGGCTGCTGCCGGACGTCGTCCCGCACGAGGACGCCGCGTTCAACGCCAGCCGGGCCGCCCTGATGTCCGTGGCGCTGGCGTCGCACCCCGAGTTCCTCCTGGCCGCCACGGAGGACCGGCTGCACCAGTCCTACCGGGCCCCCGCGCTCGTCGGCACCACAGAGTGGGTGGCTCGGCTCAGGAACCGCGGGCTCGCGGCGACGGTCTCCGGCGCGGGACCCACTGTTCTGGTCCTCGGGACGGCCGCCCTCCCAGTGGATCTGCGCGAGAGCGCGGAGGCCCAGGGATGGCGGGTGCTGGACCTGCAGATCGCCGACCGCGCGAGGGTGGTCTCCGCGAGCTGAGGGCCGCGGGACGGCACAGGAACAGGCGCCGGCGCCGGCGCCGACGGGTCAGCGAGCCTGCCCCGGCGAGATGGTGGTGACCTGGTAGTCCCCGGCGGCGTAGCGCGAGCGGATCGCCCGTTTGTCGAACTTGCCCACCGAGGTCCGGGGGACGTCACTGACAAAAGCCCAGTGATCCGGCCGCTTCCACATGTCGAGGGAGCCCTCCAGCGCCTCCCAGAGGGTTCGGGCGGTGGCGTCGGCGCCTGATTTGAGTTGGACCAGGACGAGCGGGCGGTTGCCCCAGCGCTCGTCGGGGACGCCCACGACCGCGGCGTCGGCGACGCGGTGGTCCTGCAGGACCGCGTGTTCGAGTTCGACGGAGGAGATCAGCTCCCCACCGGAGGCGATGATGTCGTCGACCCGGTCCACCACGTAGAGGTAGCCCTTGGGCGAGATGCTGGCCATGTCGCCGGTGCGGAGCCATCCGTCCACAAAGCGATCGCTGGCCTCCCCACCCAGGTAGCCAGCCGTCACCCACGGTCCCCGGAGCTGGAGTTCGCCGACCGACAGGCCGTCGTTCGGCAGCACCCTGCCCCCGTTCACCACCCGGGCCTGGACGGCGGCCGGGAACCGGCCCTGCCCGAGGATCTGGGTTCGTCGGTGGGTGGCCGAGGAGTGCGGGTCCGGCCGGGAGAACGTGGCGATCGGACTCGTTTCGGTGAGCCCGTAGGCCTGCATGATGGTCACCCCGTGGCGTTCGACAAAAGCGTCGAAGAGTGTCTCCGGGACGGCAGAGCCGCCGACGAGGACCTCGCTGAGGTGGCCGAGCGGCTGGGGGTGGGTCTCCAGATGGCGCAGGAGTCGCTGCAGCGTGGCGGGCGTGGTGGCGACCTTGTTGGGTCGGAACCTCCCCAGGAGACCGGCCATGTCACGTCCGGCGTGGAAAGCCCTGCCCGGTCGCGGGCGGGCGATGACGAGGCTCGCCCCGGCCATGAAGCACGCGTAGGGCAGTCCCCAGGACATGACATGATACATCGGAACGGTGGTGAGGACGGTGTCCCCACTGCGCAGGGCGGCGCTCTCGGCCATGCACATCTGCATCGAGTGCAACCAGATGGACCGGTGCGTGTAGGCGACGGCCTTGGACGCACCGGTGGTGCCCGAGGTGTAGGCGATCGCCGCGGTCCTGCGCTCGTCCAGGTCCGGCCAGGGATAGGTGGTCGGCTTGCCGTCGAGGAGCGGTTCGAGCGCGTGGACCTCCATCGGCAGGCCCCCGTTGTCGGGGGAGGCGTGACTGTCGATGACGACGAGGTGGCGCAGCGACCCGACGTCGGCCGCCACGTCGAGGGCCAGGGTGATCAGTTCCGGATCCACCAGGAGGACGGACACCCCGTTGTCCCTGAGGGCGGCGACCAGGAACGGCCGTGGCTGGAAGACGTTGACCGGCAGGACGACGGCGCCCATCGACGGGATGGCGAACATCGCCTCCACGACCTCGTTCCGACCCTCCGAGAGGATGGCCACCACGTCGCCGTCGCCGACCCCCAGATCGCCGAGGGCGTGGGCGGTGGCCGCGGCCCTGGCCGCGAGCACGTCGAACCTGGTGGTCTGAGGCTGCAGGTCCTCGACGAACCCGGTGACCGTGGAACTGCTGTGGCGCTCGGCGGCGTGGGCGAGGATCCGGGACACGAGCAGAGGTGTGTCCAGCATCGTTCCGAACATGGGCCTCCTTCCGCGCGTCCGCGATCGGCTGTAGATTACCGCTGTTCGCGGTCGAGTAAGCCGCGACGGTGGCGACTCGCACGGTAGACATGCGTGGAACCGACCGTCGGGTAGTATGCTTGCCGAAGCCACGGACGCTCGGTCGTCCCGCATCCGAAAGACATCTCCAGTCCGCCCACCGCCTGATGCGGAGGGCGGAGCGTGAGATGGTCCCGGCGGGAGCGGCCGATAGGCGAGTGGTCAACAGGGATCCCGTGCCCGTGCGTGGTTCTCATCCGGAATCGACGGCATGCGTCCGGTCGCCCCGGTAGGTGTCACCTCGTGTGGATCCCCCTCAGACAAATCCGTGTCCGGCCATCTCGCCGCCGCGGAAGGCCTCAGCGGCCACCCGGGACGCCCAGTCCGCGTCCCGGACACATGCTCGGTGCGAGGCGGTCACCCGCCCAGCCCGAGCCCAGAAAGGACCCCCGTGACCTCGACGGAAACCCACTCCACGCTGCCGCAGGGCGCCGCACTGGCAGCCATGCGACTAGCGGACCTCAAGTCTCTCGCGCAGCAGATGGGCCTCAAGGGCCTGTCGGGTAAGCGCAAGGGCGATCTCGTCGAGATGATCGACGGCGCCCGTGGCGGCAGAGCAACAGCCGCCCCCAAGGCCGCCCCCAAGGCCGCTCCCGTGACGGCCCCGGTACGCGATCCCCAGCCGGAGACCCAGCGTGAACAGCCCCAGGGCGAACAGCAGCCCCAGCGTGAACAGACCCAGGGCGAACCGCAGCCCCGGCGTGAGCAGCAGGCCCGGCGTCAGGCCCAGAAGCGCGACGAGGGACCGTCGCAGGAAAGCGCGTCGCACGAGGGACAGGCGCACGAGGCTCAGCCGCAGGAGGGGCAGCGGCGTGACGACGCGCAGAGTCGTGGCGACGAGCAGAGTCGGGACGACGGGCGGTCGCAGGGCGACCGGACCCGTCGCGAGGACGGCGCCCGCAACGGTGGTCAGAACCAGAACCAGAACCAGAGCAACCGGCAGCGCCGGGGTGGTCAGAACCGCGACGACCAGGGTTCGGGCCAGCAGGACTCGGGTCAGCAGGGCGGCCGCAACCGCGACCAGCAGAACCGCGACCAGCAGGACTCGGGTCAGCAGGGCGGCCGCAACCGCGACCAGCAGAACCGTGACCAGCAGAACCGTGACCAGCAGGACTCGGGTCAGCAGGGCGGCCGCAACCGCGACCAGCAGAACCGTGACCAGCAGGGCGGGCGTAACCGCGACCAGCAGTCCGGCGACTCGGCCAACCAGGGCAACCAGGGCGGCGGCAACGGCCCGCGCGGCGACGCCCAGAACCGCGACGACGACGACGACGGCAGCGGCCGGGGTCGTCGGAGCCGTCGGCGCCGCGAGCGCAACCGGGGCGGCGGCGGTGCCCGCCCGGTCGAGGGCGAGACCGAGGTGCGCGACGACGACGTTCTCCAGCCGGTTGCCGGCATCCTCGATGTGCTGGACAACTACGCGTTCGTGCGCACCTCCGGGTACCTGGCGGGTGAGAACGACGTCTACGTCTCGATGAACATGATCCGCAAGTACGGGCTGCGCCGCGGTGATGCGGTCACCGGAGCGGTCAAGATGCAGCGCGACGGCCAGAACGACGGCCAGAACGACAGGCAGGGCGGCGGCCAGAACGACCGGCAGGGTGGCGGCCGGGGCGGCAACCAGAGCAACGCCAACAAGAACCGTGCCGCCAAGTTCAACCCGCTGGTCCGTATCGACTCGGTCAACGGCGGCCCCGTCGAGGACGCGAAGAACCGTCCGGAGTTCGGCAAGCTCACCCCGCTCTACCCCAACCAGCGGCTGCGCCTGGAGACCGAGAAGAACATCATCTCGACCCGTGTGATCGACCTGATCATGCCGATCGGCAAGGGGCAGCGCGCGCTGATCGTCTCCCCGCCCAAGGCCGGTAAGACCACGATCCTGCAGAACATCGCCAACTCGATCGCGATCAACAACCCGGAATGCCACTTGATGGTCGTCCTGGTCGACGAGCGGCCGGAGGAGGTCACGGACATGCAGCGGTCGGTGAAGGGCGAGGTCATCGCCTCGACCTTCGACCGTCCGCCGTCGGACCACACCCAGGTCGCGGAGCTGGCGATCGAGCGGGCCAAGCGTCTGGTGGAGATGGGGCAGGACGTCGTCGTCCTCCTCGACTCCATCACGCGCCTCGGTCGCGCCTACAACAACTCCTCGCCGGCCTCGGGCCGGATCCTCTCCGGTGGCGTCGACTCCACGGCGCTGTACCCGCCCAAGCGGTTCCTGGGCGCGGCGCGCAACATCGAGAACGGCGGCTCGCTGACGATCATCTCCACCGCGATGGTCGAGACCGGGTCCGCCGGCGACACGGTGATCTTCGAGGAGTTCAAGGGCACGGGTAACGCCGAGCTCAAGCTCGACCGGCGCATCGCCGAGCGCAGGGTGTTCCCGGCGGTCGACGTGGGCCCCTCGGGTACCCGCAAGGAAGAGCTGCTCATGACCCCCGAAGAGGCCGGGGTGATGCACAAGCTGCGCCGGGTGCTGTCGGGGCTCGACTCGCACCAGGCCATCGATCTGCTCATGTCGCAGCTCCGCAAGACCAACAACAACTACGAGTTCCTGCTCCAGGTGGCCAAGACGACGCCGACCCTGCCGCAGGACGAGGAGTGACCGAGGCTCCGGGGCACTCGCCGTCCTCGGTCGACGACGTCCTCTCCGAGTACGGCGGGCTCGAGGCGCAGTTGTCGGACCCCGCGCTGCACGAGGACGCGGCCGCGGCGCGGCGGGTGGGCAAGCGCTTCGCCGAGCTCACCCCCGTGGTGCAGTGCTATCGCGCGTTGGTGCGGGTACGAGGCGACCTGGCCGCCGCGCGCGAACTGGCCGACGACGACTCGTCGTTCGTCGAGGAGGCCGAGCGGCTGGCCGTCGAGGCCGTCGAACTCGAGTCCAAGCTCGCGGACCTCCTCGCGCCGCGGGACCCCCACGACGCCGATGACGTGGTCATGGAGATCAAGTCCGGCGAGGGCGGCGAGGAGTCCGCGCTGTTCGCCGCGGACCTGGCCCGCATGTACACCCGGTACGCGGAGAAGCACGGTTGGGTGGTCGAGACGCTCGGGATGACCGAGTCCGATCTGGGCGGCTACAAGGACGCCTCCTTCTCCATCCGGTCCCGGCAGCCCTCGCGAGACGGGGTGTGGTCGCGCCTGAAGTTCGAGGGCGGGGTCCACCGGGTCCAGCGCGTCCCGGTGACCGAGTCGCAGGGTCGGGTGCACACCTCCGCGGCCGGCGTCCTGGTGTTCCCGGAGCCGGAGGACGTCGGTCCGGTCGAGATCGACGAGTCGGACCTGCGGATCGACGTCTACCGGTCGTCCGGCAAGGGCGGCCAGGGCGTCAACACCACCGACTCGGCGGTGCGGATCACGCACCTGCCCACGAACACCGTCGTCACGTGTCAGAACGAGCGCAGCCAGCTGCAGAACAAGGCGCGCGCCATGCAGGTGCTCGCGGCGCGACTCCAGGCGGCGGCCGAGGAGGCCGCGAGCGCGGAGGCATCCGAGGGACGGGCCACGCAGGTCCGGACGGTCGACCGCTCGGAGCGGATCCGCACCTACAACTTCCCGGAGAACCGGATAGCGGACCACCGGGTGGGCTTCAAGGCGCACAACCTCGACTCGGTGCTGGACGGCGACCTCGACGCGGTGCTCGACGCCCTGGCCGACGACGAACGGCGCCGGCGCATGGAAGACGCGTAGGGCGGTGGACGCCCACCCGAACGCAGTCCCGGTCCCCGTGACCGAGGTCGTCAGGTCGGCCGCGCGGGCGCTGCTGGCCGCCGGTGTCGACTCCGCACAGGCAGAGGCGCGGTTGATCTGCGCCCACGTCCTGGGTGTCGACCGGGGGGCGCTCGCGCTGGCCGACGGGGTGGACGCCGCCGGGGTGGCCGAGGTCGAGCGGATGGTCGCCGCCCGCGCCAGGGACCGCACCCCGCTCCAGTACCTCGTGGGCCGCGCGACGTCGGGTCGGCTCGACCTCGCGGTGGGGCCGGGCGTATTCATCCCGAGGCCGGAGACGGAACTGCTGGTCGAGAGCACGCTGGCAGCGCTTCCAGCGCCCGGCCCCGGCACCGGACCCGGTCCCGTCGTGGTGGACCTCTGCGCGGGCAGCGGGACCCTGGCCCTGGAGATCGCCCACGCCCGCCCGGATGCGAGCGTCCACGCGGTCGAGCTCCACGGGCCGGCGCTCGAGTGGCTCCGGCGCAACGTCGCCGAGCGTGCGGCGGCGGGGGACACACCGGTCGAGGTCCACCAGGCGGACGCCACCGACCCTGGCCTGCTCGCGCACCTGCGGGGACGCGTCGACGCCGTGGTGTCCAATCCGCCCTACATCCCGCAGACCGACGACCTCCCCGCCGACGTACTCGGGCACGAGCCGCCGACCGCGCTCTTCGGGGGGACCGACGGCCTCGTCGTCATCGCGCCTCTCGTCGACGTCGCGGCCGGACTCCTCGCCCCGGGAGGCCACCTGGCCCTCGAGCACGACGACACGACCGGTGCCGCCGTCGCGGCGGTGGTCTCCGCCCGGGGACGCTTCGGTACCGTGGACCAGCACACCGACCTCGCCGGACGTCCGCGGTTCGTCACCGCCACGAGACTCGACTCTGACCACGACGACGACAACTCCGGCCCCGACGACGAGGTCGACCCGACAGTCCAGAAGGGGATCACCCGGTGACCATCACCTACGACTGCACCGAGGACACCGGCCGGGAGGTCGGGCTCAGTGCTGCGGCGAGCGGACTGCGCGCGGGCCGGCTCGTCGTGACCCCCACCGACACCCTGTACGGCATCGCCGCCGACGCCTTCGACCCGGATGCGGTCAACCTGCTGCTCTCGGCCAAGCGTCGCGGACCGGACATGCCGGTACCCGTGCTGGTGGGTTCGTGGGAGACCATCGACGGCCTGGTCGTGAGCACTCCGGCCCTGGCCCGCGACCTCATCCGCGCCTTCTGGCCGGGGGGATTGAGCCTCATCGTGCACCAGGCGCCGTCGCTGAACTGGAACCTGGGGCACACCCAGGGGACGGTCATGCTCCGGATGCCGCTGCACCCGGTCGCCATCGAACTCCTGCGGGAGGTCGGGCCCCTCGCGGTCTCCAGCGCCAACGTCTCCGGCCAGCCGCCGGCCACCACGGTCGCGCAGGCGCGCGAGCAGCTCGGCGATTCCGTGGCCGTGTACCTCGACGGTGGCCCGTGCGCGATCGGCGAACCGTCGACGATCGTCGACCTCACCGGCCCCGGGCCCCGCATCGTCCGGGAGGGGGCGGTCAGCGCGGAGCGGGTCGGGGCGGTCCTCGACATCGACCCCGCGACCCTGCGCGGCTGACCCGTGGGAATCGGGGTCCCGTTCCGAGAGCTCCTGCTCATCGGGGTCACGGCAGGCCTGGTCACGTTCATCGTCACGGGCCTGGTCAGGGGAGTGGCGCCCGCGATCGGCGGCCTGGCGTATCCGCGTGATCGCGACGTCCACGTGGTGCCGACCCCGCGGCTCGGGGGAGTGGGCATCTTCACCGGCATGCTGGTCGCGGTCTACCTGGCCGCCCAGCTGCCCGCGCTCAACCGCGCGTTCCCGCCGTTCGCCCCGGACGTCGAGGCCACGATCATCGCCGGCGGGGTGATCGTGCTGGTCGGGATCGTCGACGACATCCTCGGCATCGGCGCGGTCACCAAGCTCGCCGGTCAGGCCGCGGCCGCGGGTGTTCTGGTGGCCATGGGCGTGTCGTGGACGCTGGTCTACATCCCGTTCGGCGGCGGGAACATCCTGGTCCTCGACCAACTCCAGGCCGGGCTGCTGACGGTGGTGTTCACCCTGACGATCGTCAACGCGATGAACTTCGTGGACGGGTTGGACGGCCTCGCGGCCGGGCTCGGCGCCATCGCGGCTCTCGCGATCTGCGTGTTCTCCGTGGGCATCATGCTCGACCAGGGCGGCACCGTCGGCGCGTACCCGCCGGCGCTGGTCACGGCGGTCCTCGCCGGGGCGCTCCTGGGGTTCCTCCCGCACAACTTCCAGCCCGCCCGGATCTTCATGGGCGACTCTGGCTCGATGCTCATCGGCCTGGTGCTCGCGGCGGCGTCCACGAGCGCGTCGGGGAAGATCTCGCAGAGCCTGTACGGGCCGCAGGAGATGATCGTCCTGCTCTCGCCGATGATCGTGGTGGCCGCGGCGATGTTCGTCCCGATGCTCGATCTGGTGATGGCGATCGTCCGACGGGTGGGTGCGGGCCGGAGCCCGTTCGCCCCGGACAAGATGCACCTGCATCACCGGCTGCTGGCCCTCGGTCACTCCCACCGGCGGGTCGCCCTGGTCGTCTACGCCTGGGTCTCGCTCATCGCCTTCGGCGCGGTCGGGGCGACCATGCTCCCGACCGAGGTGATCGTGCCGCTGGTGGCCGCCGGGCTCATCTCGGCCCTGGCGGCCACGCTGGTCCCGCGCCTGCGGCGTTCCCGGGAATCCGGCCATACGGGCATCCCGGGGAGCCCCCGCTAGGCTGCTGGTCATGACGGACACAACTCCACAGCCCGCCGAGAGCGCCCACACCGCCGGACTCCGCAAGGCACTCGCCCTCGGCGCGGTCGCCCTGGTGGTACTCATGATGCTCAGCGCAGGACTCTGGGCGGCCCTCGACGGGACACCCGGCCTGTGGGGCGCGCTGTTGGGGGCGGCGATCGGCGGGGTGTTCGTCCTCCTCACCGCGGTGGTGGTGGTCGCGACCGCCCGCACGTCGCCCACCGTCACCGGTGCGGTGCTCCTCGGGACCTGGTTGCTCAAGCTGATCGTGGCCATCGGCCTGGTCGCGGCACTCAAGCCGTTGGACTTCTACTCCAAGCGGGCCTTCGCCCTGACGATCGTCGTCGCGATGGTGGTGGTCCTGGCGACGGAGACGGTGGCGATCATCCGCCATCCCGCACCCTCCGTGGAACCCGTCCCCGGGGCTTGATCGGCGCCTGACCGGAGCGCGGCCCGAGCAGGGCCGAGAGCGTCTGAACACGGGTGTGCCCCGGTGAGGTCGAGGTCCCGGGTCTTTGTTAGGATGCTCCATGGCGGGAAACCGGGAAGAGGGCACGTCGCGCGAGCGACTGAGAACCCCTGGACCCCGCCGGGTTCCGTTTGTCGGAATCGAAGCGATCCACATTGACCACCGTCTGAAGTAGGCGGCCCGAACAGGGGAGAGAGCGCTGAGCACCTCACTGCTGGCATTCAAGGGCGAGTTCCACCCGCCGTCACTTCACGACTTCTTCCCGCCGGCGGTGCTGTTCGAGGGCACTCCCTTCGAGCTGGACCGGCTCATGATCATCCGCATCCTGGTGGCAGTGGTCGTGGCAGTGCTGTTCTACGTGGGCATGCGCGGCGCGAAGATCGTGCCGAGGGGCTTCCAGAACGTCGTCGAGGTCTCCCTGGACTTCGTCAAGACCTACATCTCGGACGACATCATGGGCAAGAAGGACGGCGACCGGTTCCTGCCGATCATCGCGACCGTCTTCTTCCTCACGCTGTTCATGAACCTCCCGGCGGTGATCCCCGGGCTGAACATCTCGCCCAACGCCCGGATCGGTATGCCGCTGGTGATGGCGTTGGTGGTGTACGTGGTCTTCATCTACGCGGGTGCGAAGAAGTACGGCTTCTTCTCCTTCGTCGGCAAGTCGATCGTCGTGCCGAACCTGCCCCCGGCTCTGCACCTGCTGGTGGTGCCGATCGAGTTCATCTCGACGTTCGTCCTGCGCCCCGCGACGCTCACCATCCGTCTCATGGCCAACATGCTGGCCGGACACATCATGATCGTCCTGCTGTTCTCCGCCACGAACTTCTTCTTCTGGCAGTTCAGCGGATGGACCGCGGTCAGCGTGGTGACCATCATCGTGGCGGTGGCGTTCACCTTCTTCGAACTGTTGGTGATCTTCCTGCAGGCGTACATCTTCGCCCTGCTCGCCGCGGTGTACATCGACCTGTCGCTGCACGCCGACAGTCACTAGAGACTTCCGGCGCCGTCTGAGCGCCGGGACACACAGACCACTCCGACGACCGCGTGCGGACATCCCGCACCGGCCTTCTGAAAAGGAACGGAAACCCACATGGATATCGTCACTCTCGCGCAGGCTGCCGAGTCAATCGAGACCACGGCCAAGGGCTACGGCGCCATCGGTTACGGCCTCGCCGCGATCGGCCCCGGCATCGGCATCGGCATCGTCGTCGGCAAGACCATCGAGGGCATGGCCCGCCAGCCCGAGATGGCCGGCCAGCTCCGCACCACGATGTTCCTGGGCATCGCGTTCACCGAGGCCCTCGCGCTCATCGGTATCGTCACCGGCTTCATCTTCTGATCGCCGGTTGGGGCAAGGTCAACGACATGAATCCGATCCACATCCTCGCCGCCGGCGAGGGCGAAGGGCTTCCTCTCGAGGAGACGCCCAACGTCCTGACGCCGGCGCTGTACGACATCGTCTGGTCACTGATCCCCTTCGCTGTGGTCCTCTTCGTGTTCTGGAAGTTCGTCCTCCCCATGTTCAAGCGGGTCCTGGACGAGCGAACCGAGCGCATCGAAGGCGGCATCGAGCGGGCGGAGGCAGCACAGTCCGAGGCGAAGGCAGCCCTGGACAAGTACAACGCCCAGCTCGCTGAAGCCCGCGTCGAGGCCGCCAAGATCCGTGATGACGCGCGGGCCCAGGGCCAGCAGATCATCGCTGACCTCAAGGCCGAGGCGCAGACCGAGAAGGAGCGCATCGTCGCCGCGGGTGAGCAGCAGCTCGTCGCGCAGCGTCAGCAGATCGTCTCGGAGCTCCGCGGCGACCTCGGTCGTCAGTCGATCGATCTCGCTGAGCGTCTCATGGGTGAGCAGCTGTCCGACTCGGTCCACCGTTCGGGCACCATCGACCGTTTCCTCGCCGACCTCGACCAGGTCGCCGGGGCGGGCCAGAACTAAGGAAGTAGTTGACTATGCACGCAGCAAGCCGCGACGCCCTCGAGCAGTCCCGGTCGGTCCTGCAGTCCACGCTCTCCGCCAACCCCGCCGGCGGGGCCACCGGAGCCAAGCTCGGCGCCGAGTTGTTCCGGGTGGTCGACCTCTTGGAGGGCGACCGCGCCCTCCGCGTCGCTGTGGCGGACTCCTCCGCACCGGTCGAGGCCCGAGAGGACCTCGCCCGGTCGGTACTGGGCTGGAAAATCGACGAGTCGACCCTCGCGGTCGTGCTTGCTGCGGTCGCGTCGTCCTGGTCCACCCCGCGAGACCTGCGCGAGGGTCTCGTGGTCCTGGGCCGGGAGGCGCTCCTGCTCTCGGCCCGCGACCAGGGTCAGCTCGGCACGGTCGAGGACGAGCTCTTCCGGCTCGGACGGATCGTCGCCGGCGACCCGCAGTTCGAACAGGCGCTCTCCAGCCGGACCAGCACCGCCGAAGACAAGCGTGCGCTTCTCGGTCAGGTCCTGTACGGCAAGGTCACCGCTGTCACCGAGGCTCTCGCCTCGCAGGCAGTGACCCGCCCGCAGGGCATGCCGGCGGACGACATCGACGCGCTCTCGCGGTTGGCTGCAGAGCTCCAGGGGCAGGCGGTGGCTGTCGTCACCTCCGCCGCGGAGCTCTCGCAGGATCAGCAGGAGTCGTTGTCGAGCAAGCTCGCCGGGATCTACGGACGTGAGATGGCAGTGCACGTCGAGGTCGACCCGGCCGTGCTCGGAGGAATGGTGATCCGCGTGGGTGACGAAGTCATCGACGGATCGCTCTCCGGCAGGTTGTCCGCCATGAGGCGCTCGCTGCCGTAACCGGTACGAACTGACGAGCAGCGCCTCGCAAAGGGTCGATGCTCACGTGAACAGACAAGTCCAGACCACACTTAGTGAGAGCAGGAATGACATGGCGGAGCTGACTATCTCCTCCGACGAGATTCGTAGCGCGATTGCGAATTACACCTCCAGCGTCTCGTCCGAGGCGTCGCGCGAGGAGGTCGGTCTCGTCACCGACACGGGCGACGGTATCGCCCACATCAGCGGGCTGCCGTCCGCGATGGCCAACGAGCTCCTCGAGTTCCCGGGCGGCGTCCTCGGCGTCGCACTCAACCTCGACGATCGTGAGATCGGCGCGGTCATCCTGGGTAACTACGACGAGATCGCCCAGGGCCAGGAAGTCCGCCGCACCGGCGAGGTCCTGTCCGTGCCCGTCGGCGACGGCTTCCTCGGACGCGTCGTCAACCCGCTCGGCAAGGCCATCGACGGCCTCGGCGAGATCGAGTCCGCCGGCATGCGTGCGCTCGAGCTGCAGGCCCCGTCCGTGCTGGAGCGTCAGCCGGTCGAGGAGCCCATGCAGACCGGCATCAAGGCGATCGACGCCATGACGCCGATCGGCCGCGGCCAGCGTCAGCTCATCATCGGCGACCGCAAGACCGGCAAGACCGCGGTCTGCATCGACGCCATCCTCAACCAGAAGGCCAACTGGGAGTCGGGCGACAAGACCAAGCAGCTCCGGTGCATCTACGTCGCCATCGGCCAGAAGGGCTCCACCATCGCGGGAGTCAAGGCGACCCTCGAAGAGGCCGGCGCGATGGAGTACACCACCATCGTCGCGGCCCCGGCCTCCGACTCGGCCGGCTTCAAGTGGCTCGCGCCGTTCACCGGCTCGGCCATCGGCCAGCACTGGATGTACGAGGGTGCCCACGTCCTCGTCGTCTTCGATGACCTCTCCAAGCAGGCCGACGCCTACCGCGCGATCTCGCTGCTGCTGCGCCGCCCGCCGGGCCGTGAGGCCTACCCGGGTGACGTCTTCTACCTGCACTCCCGTCTCCTCGAGCGGTGTGCCAAGCTCTCGGACGCGATGGGCGGTGGATCCATGACGGGCCTGCCGATCATCGAGACCAAGGCCAACGACGTCTCGGCGTTCATCCCGACCAACGTCATCTCGATCACCGACGGCCAGGTCTTCCTCGAGTCCGATCTGTTCAACCGCGGTGTCCGCCCCGCCGTCAACGTCGGCATCTCCGTCTCCCGAGTCGGTGGCGCCGCGCAGACCAAGGGCATGAAGAAGGTCTCCGGTTCGCTCCGCCTCGACCTGGCGGCGTACCGCGACCTGGAGTCGTTCGCGACCTTCGCCTCGGACCTCGACGCCGCGTCCAAGGCCCAGCTCGAGCGCGGTCAGCGCCTGGTCGAGATCCTCAAGCAGGATCAGAACTCACCCGTAGCGGTCGAGGACCAGATCGTCTCGATCTACCTCGCCGGCGAGGGCTTCTACGACACCGTCCCGGTGGAGGACGTGCGTCGCTTCGAGAGCGAGCTCCTCGAGGCGCTGCGCCACGGTGCCTCCGACGTCTACAGCCAGATCGACGGCGGCGGCGCGCTCTCGGATGAGTCCAAGGCGACTCTCGAGGCCAAGACCAACGAGTTCAAGGAGGGTTTCCAGACCTCCGACGGCTCCAGCGTGGTCAACGAGCCCGAGGCCGAGGCGCTCTCCGAGGACGAGATCGATCGTGAGACCCTCACGGTCACCAAGAAGAAGAAGAAGGCCTGAGGCCTCCGATGACAGCCATCCGATTCAAGGGCGAGAGGAGTGTGATCTGACCGTGGCGAACATGCGTGAACTGCGCGACCGGATCAAGTCGGTCAACTCGACCAAGAAGATCACCAAGGCCCAGGAGGTGATCGCGACCTCGCAGATCTCCAAGAGCCGAGCGAGGGTCGCGGAGGCTCAGCCGTTCGCGGATCAGATCACGGCCATCCTGGCGGACCTGGCGACCGCGTCGTCGGTCAAGCACAGGATGCTCAACGAGCCGGAGGACGCCAAGCGGTCCGCCGTGCTCGTGGTGACCTCGGACCGCGGCATGGCGGGCGGGTACAACCACAACGTGCTCAAGGAGGCGGCCGAGCTGATCGCCTTCCTCAAGGATTCCGGCCGCGAGGTCGACATCTACGTCTTGGGCAACAAGGGCATCGTCTACTACACCTTCCGCGAGGTCGAGCTGGCCGGGGCCTGGCACGGGCATTCCCAGAAGCCCGATTACAAGGAGGCCCGTCCAGCGTTCCAGCTGCTCTCGGCCGCCTTCGCGGCGGGCGGGGAGGCGACGTTCGACGCCGGGGAGTTCCTCGGGGAGAACCACGAGGGGGACACCACCCGCAAGGGCGTCGACGAGGTCCACATCGTCTACACCCAGTTCGTGTCGATGCTCACCCAGACCCCGAGGGCGCGTCGTCTGGCCCCGATCGAGACCCAGGTCGAGATCGAGGAGCTGGATCTGGGCGAGGACATGCTGGACTCGTCCAAGTCGGACTTCAAGCCCGAGGTCACGTTCGAGCCCGACGCGGACACCCTGCTCAACAACCTCCTCCCGAGGTACATGTCCACCCGGGCCTTCGCCGCGCTCCTCGAGTCGGCCGCTTCGGAGTCGGCCGCGCGTCGGACGGCCATGAAGTCGGCCACGGATAACGCGACCGAACTGGTAGAGGGTCTGAGCCGCGAGGCCAACCAGGCCCGCCAGGCACAGATCACCCAGGAAATCAGTGAGATCGTCGGTGGCGCTGGCGCGCTCGCCGCTACCGCAGGAAGTGACTAACACATGACCACAGCTGTTACCGACCAGAGCACGACGGGCACGGCCGGTCTCACCGGTCGGGTCGCCCGCGTCCTGGGTGCGGTCGTCGACGTGGAGTTCCCGCGCGGCGCCCTCCCGGCCCTCTTCAACGCACTGACCGCAGAGATCACTCTCGCCTCGGTCGCCAAGACCGTGACCTTCGAGGTCGCCCAGCACCTGGGTGACAACATGGTGCGCTGCATCTCGATGCAGTCCACCGACGGCCTGGTGCGTGGCGCCGACGTCGTCGACTCCGGCAAGCCGATCTCGGTTCCGGTGGGCGACGTCGTCAAGGGCCACGTCTTCAACGCCCTCGGCGACTGCCTCGACGCCCCCGGCCTCGGCCGGGACGGCGAGCAGTGGGGCATCCACCGTGATCCGCCGCCCTTCGACCAGCTCGAGGGCAAGACCGAGATCCTCGAGACCGGCGTCAAGGTCATCGACCTGCTCACCCCGTACGTCAAGGGTGGCAAGATCGGTCTCTTCGGTGGTGCCGGTGTCGGCAAGACCGTGCTCATCCAGGAGATGATCACCCGTATCGCGCGTGAGTTCTCCGGTACGTCGGTGTTCGCCGGCGTCGGTGAGCGCACCCGTGAGGGCACCGACCTCTTCCTCGAGATGGAGGAGATGGGCGTCCTCCAGGACACCGCACTGGTGTTCGGCCAGATGGATGAGCCGCCGGGGACGCGTATGCGCGTCGCCCTCTCGGCCCTGACGATGGCCGAGTACTTCCGCGACGTGCAGGGCCAGGACGTCCTGCTGTTCATCGACAACATCTTCCGCTTCACGCAGGCCGGTTCCGAGGTCTCGACGCTGCTCGGCCGTATGCCGTCCGCCGTCGGTTACCAGCCGACCCTCGCGGACGAGATGGGTGAGCTGCAGGAGCGCATCACCTCGACGCGTGGTCGCTCGATCACGTCGCTGCAGGCGATCTACGTCCCCGCCGACGACTACACCGACCCGGCGCCGGCCACCACGTTCGCCCACCTCGACGCCACCACGGAGCTCTCCCGCTCCATCGCGTCGAAGGGCATCTACCCGGCCGTCGACCCGCTCACCTCGACCTCTCGGATCCTCGAGCCGGGCATCGTGGGCGAGCAGCACTACCGCGTGGCGCAGGAAGTCATCCAGATCCTCCAGAAGTACAAAGAGCTGCAGGACATCATCGCCATCCTCGGTATGGACGAGCTCTCCGAGGAGGACAAGGTCACCGTTCAGCGTGCCCGTCGCCTCGAGCGCTTCCTCGGCCAGAACTTCCTCGTCGCCGAGAAGTTCACCGGTCAGGTCGGCTCCGTCGTCCCGCTCTCGGACACCATCGAGGCGTTCGACAAGCTGTGCAAGGGCGAGCTGGACCACCTCCCGGAGCAGGCGTTCAACGGCATCGGCGGTCTGGACGACGTCGAGGCGGCTGCCAAGAAGCTCTCAGGGAAGTGACCCTCCACCATGGCTGACATCGAAGTCGAGTTCGTCACGGTCGAGCGTCGTTTCTGGTCCGGCACCGCCACCATGGTGGTCGCCAGGACCACCGAGGGCGAGATCGGTATCCAGGCCGGGCACGAGCCGGTTCTCGGCCAGTTGGACGCCGGTGGCACCGTCACGGTCTACACCGACGAGGGCAAGAAGGTCGCTGCGGTTCAGGGTGGCTTCCTCTCGGTGACCGCGAGCAAGGTCAGCATTCTCGGTGAGACCGCGGAGTGGTCGGAGTCGATCGACCGCGCCGACGCCGAGAAGGCACTGTCCGAAGCCGGCGACGACGCGGCTGCATCTGCAGCCGCCCGTGGCCGCCTCCGGGCCATCGACAAGGCCGGCGCCTAGTACCACCGGGTCCGGCCCGTGATCCATGGCCGCGGCCACCGGAAGGGGTTGAGTAGAGTGACGACTCCCGAGACTGTTCTCGGTGTCGTCCTCCTGCTCGTCCTCTCCCCGGTGGCCGCGGCCGCGGTCTATCGTCTGATGGTCATCCGGCGGGACTCCACCTCCGTCCTGGTCAGGGGCAGCGGCAAGGGGGACCGCTGGCGCCACGGCGCCATCAGGTACTCCGACACGGATGTAGCGTTCTACCGACTCCTGAGCGTGCGGTTCGGTGCGGACGTGCGTGTGGACCGCAGGAGTCTGACTCTCGGTCCCCGGCGTCAACCCACCGGCTCGGAACTCGACGTCGCCGAGGTCGGCGAGATGATCGTCTCGTTCTCCGGTACCCGCCGCGGGGGCCTGCCCATCGAGGGCGAACTCTGCATGAGGCCCGCCGAGTTGACCGCGCTGCTCGCCTGGGTCGAGGCCTGCTCCACCGCCTCGATCCGCCGCACCGACCGCCGTCGCTGAGCCCGGTCTGTTCATCCGGTACGACCCCTAATCCAGGAGGACGCGTGCGTCTCGTCGTCGCCACATGTCAGGTCGACTATGTGGGTCGCCTGACGGCCCACCTGCCGATGGCCCCGAGACTGCTGCTGGTCAAGGCCGACGGCTCCGTGAGCATCCACGCCGACGACCGCGCGTACAAGCCGCTCAACTGGATGACCCCGCCGTGCTCCCTCACCGAGCAGGACCACCCGGAGGACCCCGAGCACCGGTTGTGGGTGGTGGAGAACAAAGCGGGAGAGCAGCTCCGCATCACCCTGACCGAGGTGCACCACGACTCCCACCACGAGCTGGGCGTGGACCCCGGACTCATCAAGGACGGCGTCGAGGCACACCTCCAGGAACTGCTGGCCGAGCACATCGAGACGCTCGGCAAGGGATACACCCTGGTCCGCCGGGAGTACATGACCGCGATCGGTCCGGTGGACATCCTCGGCCGTGACGCCGCCGGCGTGACGGTGGCGGTGGAGATCAAACGCCGCGGTGATATCGACGGGGTGGAGCAGCTCACGCGATACCTGGAGTTGCTCAACCGCGACCCGCTGCTCGCCCCCGTGAGCGGGGTGTTCGCCGCCCAGGTGATCAAACCCCAGGCCCGGACCCTCGCCGAGGACCGGGGTATCCGCTGCGTGACGCTCGACTACGACACCCTCCGCGGTATCGAGTCGACGCACCTCCGGCTCTTCTAGAGGGCGGGAGCTCACGTGCCCAGGCGGCATCGGCGCGCCGGCGGGGGAGAGCCCCCGCCCAGGCGGGACGGCGTCGGCGGCGGCGACCTGGAGTCCGGTCCGTCCGGGGATCCCGACCGGTACCACGTCCGCCGCGTCCCGGGCTCACGCGCGGGTAAGGACTACCGCTGCCCCGGGTGTGACCACGTGGTGGTCGCCGGAGCCGCGCACGTGGTGGCGTGGCCGGACCGGCCGGGCGGCGACGACGAGCGCCGCCACTGGCACAGCGGATGCTGGTCCGGTCGGGGCAGTCGCGGTCTCACTCGTCGGTGGAGTTGAGTCCGGGCTCGTCGGTGGCACCGGTGTCGTGATCGGCCAGGTCGTCCTCCGGCAGGCGCCCGGGGATGGGCTCGAGCCGGGCCCGGATCGCGGCGAGATCCGCGACGACCTGCTCCCGGACCAGCCGTAGTTCCCCGGTACGCCGGCGCGCCCGCTCGATCATCGCTGCAGCGGCGGTCCTGGCTCCCTCGATCGTCTCCCGGGCTGACTTCTCCGCCTCGCGTCTCGTGGCCTCCGCGGCGGCCACCGACGCCTCGTGGCGGGCCTCCTCCTCGCGGAGTGAGGCGCTCCTGCGGGCGTCCGAGGCCAGGGAGAAGTCCTCGTCGATCTGATCCCGCCGTCGGGCGGCCTGCGTGTCGAGCTGCCGGGCCTGGTTCTCCGCCGCACGCAGGAGCTGCTCCGCCCGCGACTGCGCGGTGGCCAGGACCGCGGTGTGTTCGACCCGGACCGCCTCCGCGCGCTCCCGAGCCGCGGCGAGTTCCGCTCTCGCCACGTCACGGTCGACCGCCGACTCTCGAGCCGCGGTCTCCCGGAGTCTCCATGCCTCTTCCTCGGCGTCCGCCCGGATGCGGTCGGCCATCGCGTGGGCGGAGTCGCGGAGGGACCCGGCCTCCGCGGCCGCGAGGGAGAGCATGGTGGAGATGCGGTCGGACATCTGTTCGCTGGTGACAGGCGCCCGCCCGAGTTCGGCGACGCGCGCCTCGAGCGCGTCGGTACGGGCTCTGTCCCGGGCGGCCTCGGCCGCCACCCGTTCGGCGCGCTCGACGGCGGCGTCCCGGTCAGCGCGGAGCAATTCCACCTCGGCCTGCAGGCGCGCGAGCGTGGCGGACACTTGTTCCCGGTCAAACCCCCTGCGGACCACCGCAAATGGCTCGGCGGTCGCGGTGGGCGTGTGCGTGCTCGACATGCCCACCACCCTAGCGGTGGAGCCGGGCCGGGGCCCTAGTGGTGATCCGCCGCGGGCTCGACCAGTTCCAGCAGCACCCCGCCCGCATCCTTGGGGTGCACGAAGTTGATGCGGGAGCCGGCGGTGCCCTTCTTGGGGGAGGGGTAGAGAACCCGGACACCGCGGTCGGTGAGGTGTGCGGTGATCGCCTCGATGTCGGTCACGCGGACGGCCATCTGCTGGATGCCCGGGCCGCTCCGATCGAGGTACTTGGCGATCGTCGACGACTCGTCCAGGGGAGCGAGCACCTGGAGGAGCGCACTGCCCTCCGGGCGACCGGGCGATCCGAGCATGGCCTCGCGGACGCCCTGCTCCTCGTTGACCTCCTCGTGGAGGTTCTCCATCCCGAGGTTGTCGCGGTACCAGGCGACGGCGGCGTCGAAGTCGGGCACGGCCACTCCCACGTGGTCGATTCCCACGACGAGGTCGGACGGCAACAAGGGCTGGCTGTCTGGGGTAGTAGTCATGCCGTCCACGGTAGTCCGTGAGCCGAGACGGTAGTTTGGCTGTACTCGTACCACCCCTCAATCGGAAGGTGTCCCATGACCGCCGACTCCACCCGCACCGTCATCGTGTCCGGGGCCCGCACCCCGTTCGGCCGCCTCCAGGGAGGCCTCTCCTCACTCTCCGCGCCCGAGCTGGGTGGCCTCGCGATCCGCGCCGCCCTCGAGCGGGGCGGCGTGCCCGCCGAAGCGGTTGACCAGGTGATCATGGGCCAGGTGCTCGCCGCAGGTAACGGTCAGATGCCCGCGCGTCAGGCCTCGCTCGCCGGCGGGATCCCGAAGCGGGTCGACGCGCTGAGCATCAACAAGATGTGTCTGTCCGGCATGACCGCGATCGCGCTGGCGGACCAGGCGATCCGCTCCGGTTACTCGGAGGTCGTGGTCGCGGGCGGCCAGGAGTCGATGTCCCAGGCTCCGCACCTGCTGCCCAAGAGCCGCAGCGGGTACAAGTACGGCTCCATCGAGGTCCTCGACCACATGGCCTACGACGGCCTGCACGACGTGCCGACCGACCAGCCGATGGGCGCGCTCACCGAGACCCGCAACGCGGAGCTCGAGATCACCCGTGAGCACCAGGACGAGTTCGCGGCGATCTCCCACCAGCGTGCGGCCAAGGCGTGGGCGGACGGCAAGTTCGCCGACGAGGTCGTGCCCGTCACGGTGAAGGGCCGTAAGGGCGACACCGTGGTGGAGACCGACGAAGGCGTGCGAGCTGACTCGACCGCTGAGTCGATGGCCAAGCTCAAGGCCGCCTTCGCCAAGGACGGGACCATCACCGCAGGCTCGTCGTCGCAGATCTCCGACGGCGCCTCGGCGGTCGTCGTCACGTCCGCCGCCCGCGCCGAGGCCGAGGGCTGGCCCGTGCTCGCCGAGATCGTCGGGTACGGCACGGTCGCCGGCCCGGACTCGACCCTCCAGCACCAGCCCGCCGACGCGATCCTCGACGCCTGCCGGCGCGCGGACATCGAGGTCGACGACATCGATCTCTTCGAGTTCAACGAGGCGTTCGCCTCGGTCGGCCTGCACTCGACCAAGATGCTCGGCGTGAGCAACGACAAGGTCAACGTCAACGGTGGCGCCATCTCCATGGGCCACCCGATCGGCGTGTCGGGCAACCGGGTGGTCCTCACCCTCGCGCTCGAGCTGGCCCGCCGCGGTGGCGGCCTCGGCGCAGCCGCCCTGTGCGGCGGTGGCGGACAGGGCGACGCCATGATCATCCGGGTGCCGGCGACCAGCTGACACCCGTCCGGGCCGACCGTGGCAGGATCGACGACGTGACGAGACCAGGTAACCGACCTCCTTCCGTTCCCGAGAAGCAGCTCGCGGCGTCCCTCTCCGGCGCCGTCGACCTGTCGGGTCTGAAGAAACGTGCCGAGGTGAAGCGGGACGCCGCGGCGACGGCCGGCGCTCCCCGCCCGGGCGCCGGGGTGGCATCCCCGGTAGAGGTGACCGAGGCGTCGTTCGAAGAGGAGGTCCTGGTCCGGTCGACGCAGGTCCCCGTCGTCGTGGAGCTCATGTCCCGGCGCGCGCCCACCGCGCTGACCGCCCAGCTCTCCGCGATGGCCGCGGAGGCGGGCGGTCAGTGGGTGCACGCGGTCGTCGACGTGGACGCCGCACCGGGGATCGCCCAGGCGTTCCAGGCGCGGGCGGTCCCGACGGTCGTCGCCGTCGCGGCGGGCCGCCCGTTGGCGGACTTCGAGGGTGAACAGCCGGAGGACGCGCTCCGCCAGTGGATCGCGGCCGTCCTCAATGCCACCGAGGGCAAGCTCAGCGGGCCCTCGGCGGCGGAGCCCGAGGGTGAGCCGGAGGAGGTCGCGGACACCGAACGCGACGCGGCCGAGGACGCGCTGGCGGAAGGAGACCTCGTCGCCGCCGAGGAGCGGTTCACGGCCCTCGTGGAATCACGCCCCGGCGACCACACGCTCCGCGAGGCGCTGCGCTACGTGCAGGCCGCACGCCGTGCGACGGAGGAGTCCGACGCCGGGGAGGGCACGGTTCTCGCCGCGCTGCGGGCGGCCGACCGCGGGCTCGTGGGCGGGGAGTACGACTCCGCCTTCGCGGTCCTCGTCGACGCCATCCGGGTGAGTGCCGGCGACGACAGGGCGACGCTGCGTGCCCGACTGGTCGAGCTGCTCGAGGCGCTGCCGGCAGACGACCCCCGGGTGCTGGCCGCTCGCCGGAACCTCGCGAACGCGCTGTACTGACACCGGAGGCCCGGGGCGCGCGGTGCCCCGGGCCTTCTGCGACCAGCGGTCAGCGCGTGTGTCGGAGCCACACCGCGGCGCGCGGCCCGACGGTGATCGACGCCGAGTGCGGGCGGCCGTGGTGCGCGCGATCCTCGGCGTGGACCCCTCCGAGATTGCCCGTCCCCGAACCCTCGTAGGCGGACGCGTCGGTGTTGAGGATCTCCTCCCAGTACCCGGCTTCGGGCAGCCCGATCCGGTACTCGCTCAGGGCGGCGCCGGAGAAGTTCACCACGCACGCGATCGTGCTGCCCGCGTGATCGGTGCGCAGGAACGCGAGCGCGTTGTGCTGGGCGTCGTTGGCCTCGATCCAGGAGAAGCCCGAGGGGTCGTCGTCCAGGGTCCAGAGACCGGGGTTCTGGGCGTAGAGCGCGTTCATGTCCTTCACCGAGGCCAGGATGCCGCGGTGGTACTCGCCCTCCCAGCCCTCGAGGTTCTCCCAGGTCACGCCCTTCTCATCGTTCCACTCGCCCACCTGGCCGAACTCCATGCCCTGGAAGAGCAGCTTCTTGCCGGGATGGGCCCACATGTAGGCGTACAGGCCGCGGAGACCGGCGGCCCGGTCCCACGACGTGCCGGGCATGCGCTCCCACATGGAGCCCTTGCCGTGCACGACCTCGTCGTGGCTCAGCGGCAGGACGAAGCGCTCGCTCCACGCGTACATCAGGGAGAACGTGACCTCACCGTGGTGGTGACCGCGATAGACGGGATCGAGCCCCACGTAGCGCAGGGTGTCGTTCATCCAGCCCATGTTCCACTTCATGGAGAAGCCGAGCCCGCCGGTGTCGGTGGGCGCGGTGACCCCGCCCCATGAGGTCGACTCCTCGGCCACGGTGAGGAAGCCGGGGTGCTCCCGGTGCACGGTGGCGTTGACCTCCTGCAGGAACGAGATGGCCTCGAGGTTCTCTCTACCGCCGTAGCGGTTGGGCAGCCATTCGCCCTCGTTGCGGGAGTAGTCCAGGTAGAGCATCGAGGCCACGGCATCCACGCGGAGGCCGTCCAGGTGGAACTCCTCCGCCCAGTAGAGGGCGTTGGCCACCAGGAAGTTGCGGACCTCGTGGCGACCGAAGTCGAACACGTAGGTGCCCCAGTCGGGCTGCTCGCCGCGGCGCGGGTCCGCGTGCTCGTAGAGCGGGGTGCCGTCGAAGCGGCCGAGGGACCACTCGTCCTTGGGGAAGTGCGCCGGGACCCAGTCCACCAGCACGCCGATCCCGCGCGAGTGCAGGTGGTCCACCAGGTAGCGCAGGTCGTCGGGCGAGCCGAAGCGGCTGGTGGGGGCGAAGTAGGAGGACACCTGGTAGCCCCACGAGCCGCCGAAGGGGTGCTCGGCCACGGGCATCAGTTCCACGTGCGTGAACCCGGTCTCGGTCACGTGGTCGGCCAGCTGGTGCGCGAACTCGCGGTAGCCCAGCCCCGGTCGCCAGGATCCCACGTGGACCTCGAGGACGGTCATCGGGGACCGGGAGTGATCGCGGGTCTTGCGCGCGGCGATCCACTCGTCGTCGTCCCACTCGTACCCGGACGTGAACACCTTCGACCCGGTGGCGGGGGGCACCTCGGTGGCCACCGCGAGCGGGTCGGCGTGGTCGACGGTCCGCCCGTCGGCTCCGCGGACGCAGTACTTGTAGACGGCGCCGTCGCCCACGCCCGGGACGAACAGCTCCCACACGCCTGAGTTGCCGATCTTGCGCATGGGCAACGCGACGGGGTTCCACCCGCAGAAGTCGCCGACCACGCTGATCCCGCGGGCGCCCGGAGCCCACACCGCGAAGGACGTGCCGCTGACGGGCCCGCCGGGGGTGTCGTAGGTCCGCACGTGCGCGCCGAGGACGGTCCACAGCCGCTCGTGCCGGCCCTCGCCGATCAGGTAGAGGTCAATCTCGCCGAGGGTGGGCAGGAAGCGGTAGCCGTCGGCGACGGTCCGCGTGTGCCCGTCGGGGTAGGCGATCCGGTAGCGGTAGTCGGGGACGTCCTGATCGGGGAGCGTCGCGTGGAACATGCCCTCGCCGAGCGGCTCCATGGGCACGACCCGCTCGCCCAGGACGATCTCCACGTCAGTGGCGCCGGGCTGCAGGGTGCGCACCACGGAACCGTCGGCGGTCCGGTGCGCGCCGTAGACCGCGTGGGGGTCGCGGTGGGTGCCCGAGCGCAGCGCGTCCAGGTTGCCGCCGGAGAGTTCGGCGCCGGGCAGATCTGAACCGGGGAGATCGGAACCCGAGAGCTCAGTGGCGACCTCCTCGGGCGTCCGCCAGACCGCGTCCGGATCGACCGGCGGTGTCACCCGCTCGGCCCCCTTCGCGGAGGTCTCGGGAGCGGGTCGGCGCTTCTTGTGGTGCTTTCCCATGCCGGTATGCCTCAATCCACGATGTGAGTGCGGTAGGTCAGTTCGACCCTACGTGCTTCGTCGCACGGCGGGATCACGATGATGTGAGCCACCGCGTTCCAGGGCTCGAGCCGCACGTAGTTGCTCGATCCCCAGTGGAATTCTTTCCCCGAGACCTCGTCGAGGACGCTGAACCGGGCGTCGGCGTCGTACCCGAGGGCGGCCATGTCCAGCGTGAGGGTGCCCTCCTGGACCCCGTGGGAGTCCAGGGAGACCACGGACAGGACGCAGTCGCCGGTGGCGGGATCGATCTTCGAGTAGGCGATGATCTGGTCGTTGTCCACCTCATGGAAGCGCAGCGTGCGCAGCTGCTGCAGGGCGGGGTGCTCGCGGCGGATCCGGTTGAGCGTCCGCAGCCAGGGTGCCAGCGACTGTCCGGCGGCCTCGGCCCCGGCGAAGTCCCGCGGGCGGAGCTCGTACTTCTCCGAGTCCAGGTATTCCTCGCTGCCGTCGGCGACAGGCTGCCACTCGTACAGCTCGAAGCCGGAGTACACGCCCCACGACGGCGAGAGGGTGGCCGCGAGCGCAGACCGGATCGCGAACATCGCCGGTCCGCCGCGCTGCAGCGACTCGTGCAGGATGTCCGGGGTGTTGGTGAACATGTTGGGCCTGGCCTCGTCGACGTGACCCAGGAGCTGCTCGCAGAACTCGACCAGGTCCGCCTTGGTGGTCTTCCACGTGAAGTAGGTGTACGACTGCGAGAACCCGCGCTTGGCCAGGCCGAACATCCGGGCCGGGCGGGTGAACGCCTCGGCCAGGAACAGCACGTCGGGCTCGGTCCGCTTGACCTCGGCGATCAGGCGGCTCCAGAAGTCGGCCGGCTTGGTGTGCGGGTTGTCCACGCGGAAGATCCGCACCCCGAGGGAGGTCCACAACCGGACCACGCGGAGCACCTCGGTGTAGATGCCCTCCGGGTCGATGTCGAAGTTGACCGGGTAGATGTCCTGGTACTTCTTGGGCGGGTTCTCGGCGTAGGCGATGTGGCCGTCGGGCAGGACGGTGAACCACTCGGGATGCGCCTGCGCCCACGGGTGGTCGGGGGCGCACTGCAGCGCCAGGTCGAGCGCGATCTCGATCCCGCGGGTGGCGGAGTAGTCCACCAGCTCGCGGAAGTCCTCGATCGTGCCGAGCGCCGGGTGCACCGCGTCGTGACCGCCGTCCGCGGAGCCGATCGCCCAGGGGGAGCCGACGTCGCCGGCGTCCGGGGTGAGGGTGTTGTTGCGGCCCTTCCGGTTGATCTCGCCGATCGGGTGGATGGGCGGCAGGTAGACCACGTCGAACCCGAGGTCCGCCGCGTGGTCGATGTACGCCCGGGAGGTCGCGAAGGTGCCGTGGACGGGTCGTCCCTGCTCGTCCCACCCGCCGGTGGAGCGGGGGAAGAACTCGTACCAGGAGCTGAACTGCGCCCCGCGGCGGTCGACCCACACGCGGTAGGTCTGACCGGGCGTGACCAGTTCCCGGACCGGGTTGGCGGCCATGGCGGCCGCGACCTCGGCGGACAGCGCGGGGGCCGTCCGGGTGCCGGCGTCGCCGGGGCCGCGCAGCGTGTCGGCCGCCCCGGTCAACAGGGCCGCGCGGTCGGTGGCGCCCGCGGCGGCGGCCTGCCCGGCGCCCAGTTCCAGGACCCGGGCGCCCAGCTCGAGCTCGTTGCCCAGCACGTCGGCACCCTGGCCGGCGTCCATCTTCTTGACGATGCCGCTGCTCCACGTGGCAAAGGGGTCCGACCACGCCTCCACGCGGTACGACCACATCCCGGGGGTGTCGGTGGTGAGGAGCGCGTGCACGGTGTCGTGCTCGGCCCCGGGCACCATCGTCGTCCGGGAGGAGGCGCCGCCGGGCCGGCGCACGACCAGGCTGGCGGACAACGCGTCGTGTCCCTCCCGCCACACGGTGGCGGCGATCGGCACCACCTCACCGACGACGGACTTGGACGGGAACCTCCCGCAGGAGACCAGGGGGCGGACCTCGTCGATGGCCAGACGGTCGTTCACGGCGGTGCTCCTCTCGGGACGTGGATTCCGCTGCGCGGAAGCGATCACCCCACGACGCTAGCGAAGCGGGGGCGATCTGGGAGGGGTGTCACCTCCGGTTCACCTGCCAAGCCCGTGTTCCTCGCCACCCTTCTCCCCGATCCGGGGTTAGATGGGCTGCGTGGATGCGCCGATCGAGACCGACCCCGACCTTGTCCTGGACCTCCGGGACGTCTCGCTCCGGCGGGACGGGCGGACCCTGGTGGGTCCCGTCACCTGGCAGGTCGAGCTGGACGAGCGTTGGGTGGTCCTGGGGCCCAACGGCGCGGGGAAGACCTCGCTGCTGCGTATCGCCTCGGCGCTCGAGTACCCCAGCACCGGCACGGCGGTGATCCTGGGTGAGCAACTGGGACGGACCGAGGTCACCGAGCTCCGCAGCCGCGTGGGCCTGTCCTCCGCCGCGGTGGCGGGCCGGATCCCCGGAGACGAGATCGTGCAGGACCTGGTCGTCTCCGCCGGCTACGCGGTGCTCGGCCGGTGGCGGGAGGCCTACGCCCAGGAGGACTTCGACCGCGCGGCGGACACGCTGGAGATGATCGGCGGCGAGCACCTCGCGCTGCGCACCTGGGGGACGCTGTCGGAGGGCGAGCGCAAGCGGGTGCTGATCGCGCGCGCGATGATGACCGACCCGGAGCTCCTGCTGCTGGACGAACCCGGCGCGGGACTGGATCTGGGAGGCCGCGAGGATCTGGTCGCGAGGCTGGAGGACATGGCCATGGACCCCGACGCTCCGGCCACCGTCCTGGTGACCCACCACGTGGAGGAGATACCCCCGGGTTTCACCCACGCGATGCTGCTCGCCGAGGGCGGGGTGACCGCGCTCGGGCTGATCGACGAGGTGATCACCTCGGAGAACCTCAGCCGTTCGTTCTCCCAGTCGATCGTGGTGGACGCGATCGACGGGCGTTACTTCGCCCGGCGCGCCCGCCGGTCCGGCCGGCACCGACGACCGTGACCCGCCCCGAACCCGCGACGGCCTCCGCCCCGGAGTCCGTCCCCGTCCGTGAGGCCGCCACGGTCGCGCTGGTCCGCGACGCGCGCGTCGGTGGTGGCCTCGAGGTGTTCCTCCAACACCGGGTCGCCACCATGCAGTTCGCCGCCGGCATGTCGGTGTTCCCCGGCGGCGGCGTGGAACCCCGGGACTACCTGGGCGCCCGGCCGTGGCTCGGCCCGGAGCCGGAGTGGTGGGCTGAGCGGTTCGGCATCGACACCGACCGGGCCGCCGCGGCCGTGCGGGGGGTGACGCGGGAGCTGTTCGAGGAGACCGGAGTCCTGATGGCCGAGCCCGATCCCGCGGCGGCTGATGCGACGCGGCCGGCGCAGCTCCCCGGCACCGCGCAACTCCCCGGCACCGCGCAACTCCCCGGACCAGCCGAGCGCCGGGCGCTCGACGCCGGCGAGGGAGACCTCGATTCGCTGCTGGCCGCCCACGGCCTGGTCCTGTCCGCGCATCTGCTGCGCCCGTGGGACCGGTGGACGACCCCCGTCGGCCCACCTCGTCGGTACGACACGCTGTTCTTCGTGGCCGCGCTGCCCGAAGGGGCGGAGGCCGACGGGGGGACGAGCGAGGCGCGCGCGACCGAGTGGATGCGCGCGGACGACGCCTGCACGGCGGGCACCCTCGGGCGACTGGGGATGCTCCGCCCGACCCTCGACGTGCTCGCCGACCTCGCCGCCGCCGCGGACGTGGCCGAACTCCTCGACACGCCCCGGGCCATCACGCCGGGCGGCCGGTAGTGGGGCACCGGTGACCCCGGAGGACCTGGACTTCCTGCAGTCCGACGCCGGGGGAGACCTGCTCGCCCTGGCAGAGGGACTGGACTGGTCGCGCGCGCGGATGGTCGCCTCGACCGCGTCCGTCCGGCGGGTGGACCCCGTTCACGCCGCCGCCGCGATCGACGTGGTGACCGCCCGGCTGCGGGCCTCGGGCCGGATCCGCGGCGCAGAGCGGATGCTGCTGACGGACGAGGCCGTCCAGCAGGCCACCGCGTGGCCCGTGGCCGCGCTCCGCGCCCAGCGCCTGGCCGGCCGGGACGTCCACGACGTCACCTGTTCGGTGGGCGCCGAGCTGGGCGAACTCGTGCGGACCGCGGGCCGGGTCGTCGGCTCCGATCTCGACCCGCTCCGCGCCCGGATGGCCGCGCACAACGTCCCGGGCGCCCTGGTGTGCGTGGCGGACGCGCTGGCCCCGCCGAGCCGCGACGCCGTGCTGGTGGCGGACCCCGCCCGACGGTCCGGCGGGCGGCGGATCCACGATCCCGAGCAGCTCAGCCCGCCGTTGTCGGCGCTGCTCTCGGTCGCGGCCGGCCGCGACCACGCGATCAAGTGCGCGCCCGGACTGGACACCTCCCTGCTCGACCACTCCGGGGAGGTCCAGCTGGTCTCCCTGGACGGCTCCGTGCGGGAGGCGTGCCTGTGGTCGCGGGGCCTGTCCGCGGGGGTGCGGCGCCGCGCGAGCGTGGTCCGCACCGGGCCGGCCGGCACCCCAGGACCCTGGGGACCGGGACGACTCGTCGCGGACGGGGTCGCCGTCCACGTCGAGGAGGTCACGGACGCGGACGACGACGAGGTGGACGCCCACGGGGAGGCCGACAGGTTCATCGTCGACCCCGACGGGGCGATCGTCCGGGCGGGCCTGGTGCGGCACTGGGCCCGCCGTCACGGGCTCCGGCAGCTCGACCCCCGGATCGCGCATCTCACCGGCCCGCGCGTGCCGGACGGATACACCGGCTTCGAGGTACTGCAGCGCTGCAGGCTCGACCGCAAGGAACTGCGCCGGGTGCTGCGGGAGCGCGACTGTGGCTCGCTGGAGATCCTCGTCCGCGGGGTCGACAACGACCCCGACGTGCTCCGCCGGTCACTGGCGCTCAAGGGCACCCAACCCCTGGCCCTGGTGGTGACCAGGATCGACAGGTCGGCGGTGGTGTTTGTGTGCGGGCCGCGGACCGCCGATCGCCCGGACGGCTGACGGATGAACAGCGCTCACTGGGACCCTGCAGCACGGTTCGCGCACGCCGGAGGCGAGGAAGACGAGCGGTAGCGCCCGGTGCGCGAGAAATCCGCCCCTCGTATAGCGATCCGCGCGCGGAGGTCCGCGGGCGGATCGTAATCGGAGGGGCGGATTAATCCGTCGTTCGTCTGCGGGCCGCGCACAGGCTGACACTGGCCACCAAAACGCTGGTCACTCGAAGACTGATCACTAGAACGCTGGTCACTCGAAGACGTAGACCGCGCCCATCGCGGTGGTGAGCGCGATCCGCCCGTCGCTGTCCACACTCAACCCGGAGACGGGCCCGGTGGCGGCGGGGACCGCGATCTCGTGCACGGTACGGCCGTCCGTGCCGTCGAGCAGGTGGACGGAGATGCCCGGCTCGTCGTCGGTCCCCCCCGACCGGACGGCCACCACCACCCGCCCGTCCCCGGTGGCGGCGGGGTTGGTGAGCTGCCGCAGGTCGTCCCGACGCCAGACCTCCCGGCCCCGTCCGTCCTCCTCGCGGACGGCCACCACGGGCGCCGGGCCGGCGTCGGCCGCGTGGTCGTCGTCAGGTCCGCGCCACACGGTGGTCGTGCGACCGCCGGTGACCAGGGTGCCGTCGGGGAGCAGCGCGGGTGGTGTATCGGGCCGGTACCCGACCGGGGCCGACCAGAGCGGGGAGCCGTCGGCCGTGGAGAAGGAGGACAGCGAACCGTCCCGGGCGTGCAGGTGAACCCGGGAGCGGTCGTTCGACAGCACCACCGGGACGCCGAGGCGGCCTCCGGGGAGCCCGACGCGCCAGAGCACCTCCAGTCGCCCGGTCTCGCCGGCGGTGAACCGCACCGCGACCAGCTCTGGTGCGGGCTCGCCCGGATTCCAGGCGGTGAGGTACGCGGTGCCGGTCTCGGTGTCGACAGCGGCGGGACCCGGCGCCGGACACCCGCGCTCCCCGGAACCGCACCACGGCAGGCCGAAGGCGGGGTCGGAGGCCGCCATCTCCCCGGCCACCGGGAGCTCGGACGAGGCGTCGAGCCCGGTCTGGGTGTTGACCACCCTCGCGATCCCCAGGTGCGAGATGAGCAGGAGGTGGCGGTTGTCGAGCAGCGTGACGGTGGTGGGGATGCCCCGCGTCTCGGCGAACCAGCGGTTCTCACCCTCCGCCGCCACCGCGCCCACGCCGCCGTACATCGGCACGAACAGCGAGCCGCGGCCGTCGACGGTCGTGGTGATGCGGGGCCCGTCGGTGGGCAGGCGCAGGCACCAGCGCTTGCGCCCGTCGTCGGCGGTCAGGGCGAAGAGGTTGCAGCCGCGATCGGAGACGGTCGCCTGGAAGAACGTGCCGATCCCGTCGGAGCTCGCGACGCCGGTCGCGGGGGCTCCGAGCGTCCGGGACCATACGAGTTCGGGGGAGTCCGAGACCGCGGCGTGCGCGCGGCCGGAGTTCGGGGGACCACCGGTGACGGAGGACCAACTGGCCGCCTGACCGAGGCGGGCGTCACCGCTCCCGGTGCTGGAGGCACACCCGGCGGCGAGCCCCACGGAGATCGCGCCGACCAGCAGGGCGCGTGCGGCACGCGCGGCAGTGGACGGTGTCGGTGCCGATCCCACTCGGGGTCCCCTCTCCTTGGGCAGCTGTCAGGGAGAGCGTAGTCGGCGCTCACGTGCGCGCTCTCCGGACGCTCCGGGGACGGGCTGCGACAGGCCGGCGGCGTGCGGCGGCGGCCGGCCGCGGCAGGGGGAGGACGGGGGAAGCGACGGGCGGCTGGAGACCGACGCGGTTACCGTGACCGGTATCACCCCACCACATCATCCCACCACGAGAGGCGGACCACCCGCGATGACAGCCACGTCCGGACTAGACACCGCGCTCACCCCGCTGAGCTTCCTGGAAAAGGCCGCGCGGGTGGCCCCTGACGCGATCGCGGTGGTGGACGGGCCCCGTCGCCAGACCTACGCCGAGTTCGCCGACCGGGCCACCCGGCTGGCCTCACTCCTGCGGATGCGCGGCGTCGCCCGCGGAGACCGCGTCGGCGTGCTGGCCCCGAACTCGGCCGAGGCGCTGCTGGCGCAGTTCGCGGTCCCGCTCGCCGGCGGGGCGGTGGTGGCCCTCAACACCCGTCTCGCCCCGGCCGAGGTCAGCTACATCGTCGACCACGCCGGCATCAAGGTGCTCATCGCCGACGCCGAACTGCTGGCCGGCCTCGGTGACGCCGTGCCGGAGGCGATCTCGTTGATCCTGGTGGCGCCCGATGCCGACGGAACCCAGCCGGATCCGACCCGCTTCGGCCCCCGCGCCCAGGCGCTGGACGACGAGTTGGCGCAGGCATCGCCGCGGCCGGTGCGGTGGACGGTGGAGGACGAGGACGCCGTCATCGCCGTCAACTACACCTCCGGCACCACCGGCCGCCCGAAGGGCGTGATGTACACCCACCGCGGCGCCTATCTCAACGCGCTGGGCGAGATCGTCACCCAGGATTTCGACTCACACTCCCGCTACCTGTGGACGCTCCCGATGTTCCACTGCAACGGCTGGTGCACCACCTGGGCACTGACCGGGGCGATGGGCACCCACGTGTGTCTGCGCGCCGTGCGCGGGGAGGACATCTGGAGACTGTTCGACGACGAGGGGGTCAACCGCCTCGCGGGCGCACCGACCGTGTTGTCCACGATCGCCGACGACCCGGCGGCCCGGCCGACCTCAGGGATCCGCATGGTGACGGCCGGCGCCCCGCCCTCGCCGACGATCCTGCGCCGCTTCGAGGACCTGGGGATCGACGTCACCCAGGTGTACGGGCTCACCGAGACGTACGGGCCGTTCACGGTGTGCCTGCCGCAACCGGGGTGGTCGGAGCTCGACCCGGACGAGCGGGCCGCACTCAAGTCCAGGCAGGGCGTGGCGATGATCCACGCGGACACCGTCCGCGTGGTCGAGCGGACGACCCCCGGTGATTCGCGTCTGATCGACGTCCCCGCCGACGGCGTGACGATGGGCGAGGTCGTGATGACCGGCAACGGCGTGATGAAGGGGTACTTCGCCGACCCCGAGGCCACCGCGACGGCGTTCGCCGGCGGCTGGTTCCACTCGGGAGACCTCGGGGTGATGCACCCGGACGGTTACGTGCAGCTGCTCGACCGGGCCAAGGACGTGGTGGTCTCGGGCGGCGAGAACATCTCGACGATCGAGGTGGAACAGGCGATCGCGTCCCACCCCGACGTGGTGGACTGCGCCGTGGTGTCGATGCCCGACGAGAAGTGGGGTGAGCGGCCCAAGGCATACGTGGTGGTCAAGACGGGGTCGAAGCTCGACCAGGCCGGGGTGATCGACCACTGCCGGACCAAGATCGCGCGGTACAAGGTGCCGGGCGCGGTCGAGCTCACCGAGGCGCTGCCGCGCACCTCGACGGGCAAGGTCCGCAAGAACGAACTCCGCGACGCCGCGTGGTCCGGGTGGGAGAAGCGGATCAACTGACGGCCCCTCCACGGCCCCTCCACGGCGGAGTCGGCCCGGGTGGCGTTATTGTGTCGGCAGGACCCACATCTGGGGCGCCCGCCTACTACGGAGGCGCACCCAGCCCCGACTCGCAGGAGGTCGACGCAGGCCCATGACGAATATCGTCGTACTGATCAAGCAGGTTCCGGACACCTACTCGGAGCGCAAGCTCTCCGACGGGGACTTCACCCTGGACCGCGAGGCCGCAGACGCGGTTCTGGACGAGATCAATGAGAAGGCTGTCGAGCAGGCGCTCAAGATCAAGGAGGCCGAGGGCGGCGAGGTGACCGTGCTCTGTGCGGGGCCGGACCGCGCGTCGGAGGCCATCCGCAAGGCGCTCTCGATGGGAGCGGACAAGGCCGTCCACCTCAATGACGAGGCGCTCCACGGTTCGGACTGCGTCCAGACCGCGTGGGCACTCGCCAACGTCCTCGGCACGATCGAGGGCACCGAGCTGGTCATCTGCGGTAACGAGGCCACGGACGGTCGCATGGGGGCCATCCCGGCCATCATCGCCGAGTACCTGGGCCTGCCGCAGGTCACCCACATGCGCACCCTCGAGGTCTCGGGCGGGACCGTCAAGGGTGAGCGCGAGACGGACGAGGGTCTCTTCGAGATCGAGGCGCCGCTGCCGTGCGTCGTCTCCGTCGGCGAGAAGATCAACGAGCCGCGCTTCCCCTCCTTCAAGGGGATCATGGCGGCCAAGAAGAAGCCGGTCCAAGTGCTCACGCTCGCAGACGCCAATGTCGAGCCCGGTCAGGTGGGCAAGGACAACGCCGCCTCCACGGTCACCTCCTCGGTCCCGAAGCCGGCGCGTACGGCCGGCGAGAAGACCGCTGACGAGGGCGAGGGCGGCAACGAGATCGCCAAGTACCTCGTCGCGCAGAAGATCATCTGACCCGAGCTCACCCGACCGACTCACACCAGTCTTTTTCAAGGAGAACCCACCATGGCTGAAGTCCTCGTCGCGGTCGAGCACGTCGACGGCGAACTCAAGAAGGTCACCCTCGAGCTGCTCACCGCCGCCCGCGCGCTGGGCGAGCCGTCCGCGGTCGTGTTCGGCCCGTCCGGCACGGCCGCCGCGCTCACCGAGGCCCTCAAGGCCGGCGGCGCAGAGAAGATCTACGTCGCCGAGGGCGACACGGTTCAGAACTACCTCGTGACCCCCAAGGTCGACGTCCTGGCCGGCCTCGCCGAGCAGGGCGCGGTCGCGGTCGTGCTGGCCGCCACGTTCGAGGGCAAGGAGGTGGCGGGTCGCCTCGCCGCCCGCACCGGATCCGGCATCCTCGGTGACGTCGTCGAGATCAAGTCCGACGGCTCGGCCGTCCACTCGATCTTCGGTGGCGCCTTCACCGTCGAGGCCACCGTCTCCGGCGACACCCCCGTCTACACGGTGCGTCCGGGTGCGGTCGAGGCCGCACCCACCGCCGGTGCGGGCGAGGTCGTCGAGGTTCAGGTCCCCGAGCCCGAGAACGCCGCCAAGATCGTCTCGAGCAACCCGATCGTCGGTGGCGACCGCCCGGAGCTCACCGAGGCGACGATCGTCGTCTCCGGTGGCCGCGGTGTCGGTTCGGCCGAGAAGTTCACCGAGGTCGTCGAGCCGCTCGCCGATTCGCTCAAGGCCGCCGTCGGCGCGTCCCGTGCGGCCGTCGACTCGGGTTACTACCCGGGCCAGTTCCAGGTCGGCCAGACGGGCAAGACCGTGTCTCCGCAGCTGTACATCGCCCTCGGCATCTCGGGTGCGATCCAGCACCGCGCGGGCATGCAGACGTCCAAGACCATCGTCGCCGTCAACAAGGACGAGGAGGCCCCGATCTTCGAGATCGCGGACTACGGGATCGTCGGCGACCTTTTCAACGTCGCCCCCCAGCTCACCGAGGCCGTCAACGCCCGTAAGTGAGTCACGCGCACGCTTCTCATCCGGACCCCGGCACCCCTGCGGTGCCGGGGTCCGGCGCGTTCGGGCGTATCGTTGCCGTCGATATGCTCACGACCCGCCACGCGCACTATCTGGACCACGCCGCGACCACCCCGATGCGTCCGTCGGCCATCGCCGCCTACGCAGAGGCGGCCGCGACCACCGGCAACGCCTCCTCGCTCCACGGCGCGGGCCGTCGCGCCCGCCGGCGGGTGGAGGAGGCCCGCGAATCGCTGGCCTCCCACCTGGGGTGCCGGCCCTCCGAGGTCGTGTTCACCTCGGGTGGAACGGAATCGGACAACCTCGCGGTCCTGGGCCAGGCGGCGGCAGCGACCGGCGACGTCGTCGCGGTCGGTGCGACCGAGCACCACTCCGTCCTCGACTCGGCCGCTCACCTGGCCACGGATCGCGGCGGCCGGATGGACGTGCGCGCGCTGCCCGTCGACGCCCGCGGCGCGGTCACCCCCGGAACGGTCGACCAGCTGGTCGACGAGGTGGGTCCGCGGCTCGCTCTGGTCGCGGCGATGCTGGGCAACAACGAGATCGGCACGCTGACCGACGTCGCAGCGGTGGCCGCGGCCGCCCGGTCCGTCGGCGCGGCCGTCCATACAGACGCCGTGCAGGCCGTCGGCCACGTCCCGGTGGACTTCAGTGCGCTCGGTGTCACCTCCCTGAGCCTGTCCGCGCACAAGTTCGGCGGCCCCCTGGGGGTCGGCGCGCTGCTCATCAGTCGCGGTGCGGACTGCCTGCCGATCGGGTTCGGTGGCGGTCAGGAGCGGGATCTCCGCTCGGGTTCCGTGGACGTCCCGGGCGTGGTCGCGATGGCCGCGGCCCTCGACGAGGCGGTCAGCGGCATGGAGGTCGAGGCACGGAGACTGGAGGGGCTCCGTGACCGGCTCGTCGCCGGAGTCCTCGCCGAGGTGCCGGGTGCTCTTTCCAACGGCGGAGGGGAGCGTCTGCCGGGGATCGCCAACATCACGTTCCCGGGATGCTCCGGGGAGTCGCTCATCCTGCTGCTCGACGCGGCGGGTGTCGAGTGTTCGACCGGCTCCGCCTGTACCGCGGGCGTCGCCGAGCCGAGCCACGTTCTCCTGGCGATCGGTGCCGGTGACGCGGCCGCCAGGAGCAGCCTCCGGCTGAGCCTGGGATACACCACCACTGACGACGACGTGGACGCCGCTATCGCCGCGCTCGGCCCCGCCGCCGAACGCGCACGCTTCGCCGGACTCGGGCTGGTTCGAACCGGGTCGGGCGCGTCATGAGGGTCCTGGCCGCGATGAGCGGGGGAGTGGACTCGGCCGTGGCCGCAGCGCGTGCGGTGGCCGCCGGTCACGAGGTCGTGGGTGTCCACCTGGCGTTGAGCGCCGACCCGGCGACCCTGCGGACGGGATCCCGTGGCTGCTGTTCCCGCGAGGACGCCGGGGACGCCCGCCGGGTCGCGGACCTGCTGGGTATCCCGTTCTACGTCTGGGACTTCGCCGAGCGGTTCCGTGCCGACGTCATCGACGACTTCGTGGAGTCCTACGCGCGCGGCGAGACCCCCAACCCGTGCCTGCGGTGCAATGAGCGCATCAAGTTCGAGGCGCTCCTGGATCGGGGGATGGCGCTGGGCTTCGATGCCGTCGCCACCGGGCACTACGCCCGCCTGTCCACCGAGGAGCTCGCCGACGGTTCCCGCCGTCCGGTCCTGCGACGCGCGGTCGACCACGGTAAGGACCAGTCCTATGTCCTCGGTGTGCTGACCCCCGAGCAGCTCGCGCACTCGATGTTCCCGCTCGGGGATTCCCTCAAGTCCGAGGTCCGCGCCGAGGCGGAGGCGGCGGGTCTGCCCGTGGCCTCCAAGCCCGACAGCCACGACATCTGCTTCATCCCCTCCGGCGACACCCGGGCCTTCCTCGGGGCACGGATCGGCCTGCGCCCCGGCGCCGTGGTCGATGCCGACACCGGAGACGAACTCGCCCGCCACGAAGGGGTGTTCGGGTTCACCATCGGCCAGCGCAAGGGGCTCGGTGTCGAGGGTCCCGCGGCGGACGGCCGCCCCCGCTACGTCACCGCGATCGACTCCGTCACCGGCACGGTCACCGTCGGCGGTTCGGACCACCTGCTCTCGGAGTCGATGACCGCGTCCTCGCCCTACTGGTTGGTCGACGACGACATCCGCGAGACCGCGTGCGGCGTCCAGATCCGGGCCCACGGCGAGGCCACCCCGGGCCGGGTCTCCCGGGTCGGCGACGGACCCGACGCCCGCCTGGAGATCACGCTCGACGAGCCGGTGCGCGGAGTCGCCCCCGGCCAGGCGGCCGTGCTCTACCGGTCCGAACCCGAGGGCGACCGCGTCCTGGGCAGCGGAACGATCACCGCATCCCGGCCGGTCACTGACGACCGTGTCACCGGGGACCACGTCACCGAGGCGCTGTGACTCCGGTGTCGATCGGCAGCACCGGTCCCGGCCCGATGACCGGGACAGACCCCCGGGAAGCCGCGCGTGTCGTACTGGGCGAATGCCACGCGATGCCGTTCCTGCCCGAGCTGCCCGATCGGGGTCTGGGCGCCGACCAGGTGGGCAGGACCCTGGCGATGCTCGCCGACCTGCCCGTCGACGTCTCGACGCGGGGATGGCGCCTCGCCAACTCTCCGGGCCGGTTCGCGCGCAGGGCCTCCGACTTCCTCGACCGCGACCTCGACGCGCTCGAGGAGGCCGACGAGCTGGTCAGGGACCCCGAAGGCGATTCCGCACCGGTGGATCGGCGCCTGGTGGTGCGGGTGCTGGGTCCGTGGTCGCTCGCCGCGAAACTCGAACTTCCCGGTGGCCTGCCGGTGCTGACCGACCGCGGGGCGCGCCGCGATCTCGCCGGATCGCTCGCGGAAGGCGTGGCGATGCGTGTCGCGCGCCTGGCGGATCGACTGGGCTCGGGGACGCGGATCCTGCTCGACGAGCCGATGCTCTGGCACGTCGCCGCCGGGAGTGTGGCCGGTCCCAGCCGCTTCGACCCGATCCGGGCCGTACCGGAGGATCAACTGGCGCTCTCGCTGTGCCGGTTCGGCGACGAACTCCGCCGAGCAGGAGCCAGCGACGTGCTGATCCGCGTGCCCGCCGGCACCGAGCCGCAAGCCCCCGCGAGGTGGTCCGTCGTCGCCGAGACCCCACGCGACGAGACCCCGCTCGACGGACTCTGCGTGGCAGCGGAGCTCCTGCACTCCGCCCGGTCCCACGACGCCCTGGACGCCGCGGGAACAGTGCTGGCCGACGGACGGGTCCTCCAGCTGGAAGGCCTGCCCGGCACATCCCGGCCGCCGCGCACCGGACCGGAGATCGAGGGGGCGGTGCCGGCGATCCTCGCGTTGCTCGAACGACTCAGCGCACCCCGCTACGCCGGCCTGGACCAGCTGGTCCTCACCCCGACCGTCGACGCGATGACCTCCGGCCGGATCAGCCCGGCGGAGGCCCTCGCCGCGGTACGGCGGGTGGCCGAGGTCGCGCCGATGATGGCCGAGTAGAAGCGACCTACCCAGAGCGACCTACCCAGAGCGATCTACACAGCGGCCATGGGCCACTGTGTGTTGACGTCCGAGGCGTCCTTGCCCGTCTGCTCGAGATATGCCGCGAAGTCCCGCTGCCGCGTCTCGTGCCATCGCGCCTGTTGGGCGTTGACCTCGCGCCAGTCCGCGCCGGCCAGATCGGGGAGCTCTCCGAGTATCTTCCACGCCAGCCGGGCCGCGGCCAGTGCGTCCGCGGTGGCCTCGTGCGCGGCGTCCAGCCGCACACCGTGGTGGGAGCACAGCGCTTGGAGCGTCCGCTTGCCCTTGCGATAGGGGTCGGTCGCCCGGTCCATGACGAAGGGATCCACCACGGGGCCGAGCACCTCGAACGAGGGGTCCCATCTGCGGAGGATGGTGAGGTCGTAGGCCGCGTTGAACACCACCAGCGCCCGACCCTCCCGCCATCCCGTCCTGATGTCCGCGATGGTCTCCGCTACCACCTCGGCGTGCGGACGCCCGTGTTCCCGGGCCTGGGCGGTGGTGATGCCGTGCACCGCCGTGGCGCCCTCCGGAATCTCAATCCCGGGATCCGCCATCCAGTTGCGCTCCGCCTTGCGGGGTCCGTCTATGGCGATCAGCGCTGAGCTGACGACGTGGGCGGTATGCGGATCGGGCCCGGTGGTCTCGAGGTCAAAGGCGAGCAGGCGGTTGCGGTCGATGGTGACGGGGATCTGGCTGTCTATGGTCATGCGGTCACCGTAGGGCAGCCCTCCGACATCGGGCCCGGCGCGGCACTACCCTGTCCTCGTGAGCCAAGCCAGCCAGACCAACGAGCCCACCGGTACCGGGGACATCCCGCCTGACGTGCGACAGGCGTGGACCGATCTCGCGGAGATCGTGCGGGACCACCAGTTCCGCTACTACGTCAGGGACGCCCCGGTGGTGTCGGACGCGGAGTTCGACAGATTGTTCGGCGAGCTCGAGGCACTTGAGGAGGCGCACCCGGCGCTCCGGACGGCGGATTCCCCGACCCAACTCGTGGGCGGCGGCTTCTCCACCGACTTCGCGGCGGTCGAGCATCTCGAGCGGATGACCAGCCTGGACAACGTGTTCTCCGAGGAGGAGCTGCGTGCCTGGGTGGCCTCCGCGGTCGAGCACTCTCAACGGCCGGCCGAGGACCTGCAGTTCCTGTGCGAGGTCAAGATCGACGGGGTGGCGCTGGACCTGGTGTACCGGGACGGGAAGCTGGTCACCGCCGCCACCCGCGGCGACGGCAGGACCGGCGAGGACGTGACGCTCAACGCGCGGACGATCAACGACATCCCGGTGACGCTCACCCCGTCGGAGGGCCGGCCCGTGCCGGCGTTGCTCGAGGTCCGGGGCGAGGTGTTCTTCCGGCTCGAGGACTTCGCCGACCTCAACGCGCGTCTGGTGGCCGAGGGCAAAGCGCCCTTCGCCAACCCCCGCAACAGCGCTGCCGGCTCCCTGCGCCAGAAGAACCCGGCGATCACCGCCCAGCGGCGGCTGGGGATGTACTGCCACGGTCTCGGTGCGGTCGAGGGCGTGACCTTCGACAGCCTCCACGACGTCTATCTGGCCCTGGCGGAGTGGGGCCTGCCCGTCTCGCCCCACACCGCGCCCGCCACGGGTGTCGACGAGGTGCTCGAGCGGATGCGGTACTGGGGCGAACACCGGGGCGATCCAGAGCACGAGATAGACGGACTCGTCGTCAAGATCGACGACCGCTCCGTCCAGCGTCGGCTCGGGCAGACCTCCCGCGCTCCGCGGTGGGCGATCGCCTACAAGTACCCGCCGGAGGAGGTCATGACCAAGCTCCTCGACATCCGGGTCTCCGTGGGGCGGACCGGGCGGGTCACCCCGTTCGCGCACATGGAGCCGGTTCTGGTGGCCGGATCCACCGTCTCGCTGGCCACGCTGCACAACCAGACCGAGGTGGTGCGCAAGGGCGTGCTCATCGGCGACACCGTGGTGATCCGCAAGGCCGGTGACGTGATCCCCGAGGTGCTCGGCCCGGTGGTGGAGCGGCGCGACGGGACCGAGCGGGAGTTCGTCTTCCCGGAGCGGTGCCCGGAGTGCGACACGGTCCTGGCGCCGGCCAAGGAGGGCGACGCCGACTGGCGCTGCCCCAACCAGCGTTCCTGCCCCGCCCAGCTCCGCGAGCGACTGTTCCACCTGGCGTCGCGGAACGCCCTCGACATCGAGGCGCTCGGCTACGAGGGCGCCTCGGACCTGCTCTCGAGCGGGGTGCTGGACAACGAGGCCGGGCTGTTCGAGCTCTCAGAGGCCGACCTCCTGCGCACCTCGCTCTACACCCGCGTGGACAAGGCGACCCGCAAGCAGATCGCCGAGGGTGCCCAGCCTGAGCGCGTCGTGCTCACGGAGAACGGCCGCAAGCTGCTGACCAACCTCCAGACCGCTAAGGAGCGGCCGCTGTGGCGCGTCCTGGTGGCGCTGTCGATCCGTCACGTCGGTCCGACGGCGGCTCGCGCGCTGGCCACCTGGTTCGGCACGATGGAGGCCATCCGCGCGGCCTCCGAGGACGAGCTCGCCGAGACCGACGGCGTGGGCGCGACGATCGCGGCGGCGGTGGTCGAGTGGTTCGGCGTGGACTGGCACCGCGAGATCGTCGACAGGTGGGCGGCCGCCGGGGTGTCGATGGCCGATGAACGAGACGAGTCGATCCCGCGCACGCTCGAGGGACTGACCATCGTGGCCACCGGCTCCCTCGAGGGGTTCACCCGCGACGGCATCAAGGAGGCGATCATCGCCCGCGGCGGCAAGGCCTCGGGTTCGGTGTCCAAGAAGACCGACTACGTGGTGGTGGGTGACAGCCCGGGCTCCAAGGCGGCCAAGGCGGAGTCGCTCGGCCTGACGATCCTCGACGAGGCCGGGTTCGTTGCCCTGTTGGAGAACGGGCCGGCGCCGGCGGACGACGACGAGGTGGCGGAGGCGACCGGGGAGGTCTGAGGATGACTGCGTGAGGTGCGCTGCGTGTCCGGTCCATTCGCCCAGCTCAGGGCCGGGGAAAACGGGCAGACACGCAGCGCAACCCGGTTGATGGAGGGGTGGGGCTCAGCCGGCGTGGAGCGTCCGCAGGATCCCGGTGAGGTATCCGAGGCGGGCGATCTCGGACGGCCGGAACGAGGGTCCCCCGGGACGCCCCACGACGAGAACGTGATCAGTCGCGAGGGGCGCTGCCGCCAGCGCGGTGTCCATCGACGTCCATTCGGCGGGGACCTCGTCGTCGTCGAGAGAGGTCGCCCGCTCCAGGTCCCGGACCGCCGGCACGTCCGTCCCCTCCCACATCGGCGCGGACTCGCCACGCGCGACGAGGCGGCACCGGTCGTCCGACACCTGCACCACGAGCGCCCACCCGACCCGGAGGGCGCCCGGGAGCTCGTCGGCGAGCATCTGCGACGCCCCGGCTCCCGCACCGGCCACGGCGTCGATCAGCTCGAGCTCGCGGTGCGCGTCGAGGATCCCCCCGAAGGGCCGCAGCGAGTCCACCACGACGCCGTCGAGGCGTTCGGCCGCCGTGATGAGCGTGTCCGGGAAGGTGCCGTTGGGGACCGCCACCACGATGTCGTCCACGGCCACACCGTCGAACCGGTCCACCACGTCGAGGCTGATGATGTCCGCCCCGGCGGTTCCCAGGGCCACCGCGAGGGACCCGAGACTGCCCGGTAGGTCGGGCAACAGGACGCGGAGCAGATACGACATGACGCCCATTGTGCCGCACTCACGTGGGCTGACTAGGCTGGGCCGGTACCGACCACGCCACCGGAAGGGGCAGACACGTGACCTCGATCTCACGCGGGGACGTCGCGCATCTGGGCAGGCTCTCCCGCCTGGAACTGAGCGACTCCGAGCTGGATTCGTTCGCTCGACAGCTCACCGACATCCTCGACCACGTGCAGGCGGTGTCCGAGGTCGCAGCGGACGACGTGCCGGCGATGAGCCACCCCACCGCGATCTCCAACGTGTACCGCGCCGACGTGGTCACCCCGGGCCTGACCGCCGCACAGGCGCTCGACCAGGCCCCGGCCGCGGACGGGCAGCGCTTCGGGGTTCCGCAGATCCTGGGGGAAGACGCATGACCCAACTGACCACCGCCTCCGCCAGCGAGCTGGCCGGCCGGATCGCCGCGCGGGAGGTGTCCTCGGAAGAGGTCACCCGGGCCCATCTCGACAGGATCGCCGAGGTCGACGGCGAGATCAACGCGTTCCTGCACGTGGGCGCGGACGAGGCTCTCGACGCCGCCCGCGCCGTGGACGCCCGACTGGCGGCCGGGGAGGAGCTCGGCCCGCTGGCCGGCGTGCCCATCGCGCTCAAGGACGTCTTCACCACCACCGACGCGCCCACGACGTGCGGCTCCCGCATGCTCGAGGGCTATCGCTCCCCGTACGACTCGACGGTCACCGCCAAGCTCCGCGCGGCGGGCATCCCGATCCTCGGTAAGACCAACATGGACGAGTTCGCCATGGGGTCCTCCACCGAGAACTCCGCGTACGGCCCGACCCGCAACCCGTGGGATCCCAGCCGCACCCCCGGCGGGTCCGGCGGCGGTTCGGCTGCGGCGTTGGCCTCCCACCAGGCACCGATCGCCATCGGCACCGACACGGGTGGGTCGATCCGCCAGCCCGCCGCGCTCACCGCGACGGTCGGCGTCAAGCCCACCTACGGGACCGTGTCCCGGTACGGCCTGGTCGCCTGCGCGTCGTCGCTGGACCAGGGCGGACCGTGCGGCCGGACCGTCGAGGACACGGCCCTGTTGCACCAGGTGATCGCCGGGCACGACCCGCGCGACTCCACCAGCCTCGACGTGTCGATCCCCGACATGGTCGCGGCGGCCCGCGAGGGCGCGAAGGGCGATCTGTCGGGTGTCCGCGTCGGCGTGGTCTCCGAGCTGGCCGGCGAGGGCTACCAGCCGGGTGTAGAGGCGTCCTTCCAGGCCGCCGTCGAGACCCTGCGTGGGCTCGGCGCGGAGGTCGTGGAGGTCTCGTGCCCGAACTTCCGCTACGCGCTGCCCGCGTACTACCTGATCCTCCCGTCGGAGGTCTCCAGCAACCTGGCCCGCTTCGACGCCATGCGCTACGGCCTGCGGGTCGGCGACGGTTCCGCGGACCAGGTCATGGCGGCCAGCCGCGAGGCCGGCTTCGGTGACGAGGTCAAGCGCCGCATCATGCTGGGCACCTACGCCCTGTCGGCCGGCTACTACGACGCCTTCTACGGCCAGGCCCAGAAGGTCCGCACGCTCATCGCGCGCGACTTCGACGCCGCCTACGAGAAGGTGGACGTGTTGGTCTCGCCGACCACCCCGACCACCGCGTTCCCGCTGGGCGAGAAGGTCGAGGACCCGGTCGCGATGTACCAGTTCGACCTGTGCACGCTGCCCCTGAACCTCGCCGGGCACTGCGGCATGTCCGTGCCGTCCGGACTGGTCGACGGCCTGCCCGCGGGTCTGCAGATCATGGCGCCGGCGCTGGCCGACGACCGCTTGTACCGGGTGGGTGCTGCATTCGAGACCGCGAGGGGTCCGATCGCGTGACCCACGTCCCCGAGCGGGACGCCTGGAAAGCACTCGCGGCGCTGGTCCTAGGGTTCTTCATGATCCTGGTGGACCAGACGATCGTCGCGGTGGCCACCGAGGCGTTCGTCACCCAGCTCGGCGCGACGACCAACCAGGTCATCTGGGTGACCAGCGCCTACCTGCTGGCCTACGTGGTCCCGCTGTTGTTCACCGGCCGGCTGGGCGACCAGATCGGGCCCCGCACGGTCGCGATCGCGGGCCTGGTCCTGTTCACCGGGGCCTCCCTGTGGTGTGGCCTCGCCGGCAACATCGAGACGCTCATCGTCGCGAGGGTGTTCCAGGGGCTGGGCGCGGCGCTGCTCACCCCGCAGTCCCTCAGCGTGATCACCCGGGTCTTCCGGCCCGAACGTCGCGGGGCGGCCATGGGGACGTGGGGCGCGGTCGCGGGCATCGCCTCGGTCGTCGGTCCCGTGTTCGGCGGTGTGCTCATCGACGCGTTCAACTGGCGCTGGATCTTCTTCGTCAACATCCCGTTCGGCGTCCTGGCCGTGGTCCTGGTCTGGCTGTGGGTACCGAGATTCGAGAAACGACCGCACTCCTACGACGGCCCGGGCATCGTCCTGTCGGCTCTGGGCTTGTTCCTGCTGGTGTTCGGCATCCAGCAGGGTGAGTCCCACGGCTGGGGCGGCATCACCACCGCGCTCATCATCGCGGGCACCGCGGCCCTGGTCGCCTTTGTCTGGTGGCAGTCGCGCGTGCGGACTGAACCGCTGGTGCCGCTACGACTGTTCCGGGACCGCAACTTCTCGATCGGCACGTTCGGCGTCTCCACGATCGGCTTCGTCACCGCCGGGACGATGGTGCCGCTGATGTTCTACCTCCAGGGCGTGACGGACCTCAGTCCCACCCGCGCCGGTCTCATGTTGTTGCCGATGGCGCTGATCGCGGGCGTCCTCGCCCCGGTGGTCGGGCGCTGGGCGGACAGGGTCGATCCGCGACTGTTCACCGGGATCGGCTACTTCTCCTACGCCATCTCCCTGTTCTGGCTGGCGCTCGTCATGGACTCGCAGACGTCGATCCCCGTGCTGCTCGGGCCCATCGCGCTGATGGGTGTGGCCAACGGGTGTGTCTGGGCGCCCACGTCGTCCACCGCGATGCGTCGCCTCGAACTCGCCTCGGCCGGCGCCGGCTCGGGGGTCTACAACACCACCCGCCAGGTCGGCGCCGTTCTGGGCTCCGCGGCGATCGGGGCGCTGATGCAGGCCCGGTTCGCCGTGCACGGCGACATCGGACAGGCCGTGGCGGATGCCATGTTCCTGCCCGCCGTGGTGGTCCTGCTCGGCGGGCTCGCCACCATGGCGTTCCGTACCGGTGAACAGTCTGTGACCACGGCCCGGTGACCGGCACTCCCGCCGGGGAGCGCCCCTAGACTGCTGGGGAACCGAGAGGAGGTCCACGTGCGTATAGGCGTGCTCACCGCAGGCGGCGACTGTCCCGGACTCAACGCGGTCATCCGCGCGCTGGTCCGGACGGCCAACTCCGAGTACGACTCACCGGTCCTGGGTTTCCAGGACGGGTGGTCGGGGTTGGTCCACGACCGTGCGGTCCCACTGTTCGACGACGAGGGGATCGACCGCATCCTGCTCCGCGGAGGCACGATTCTCGGGACGGGCAGGCTCAACCCGGACGTCCTCACCTCGAGCCTGCCGGAGATCCGCGCCACTCTCGAGCGGCATTCGTTGGACGCGCTGGTGGCCATCGGCGGCGACGGGACGCTCAAGGCGGCGCGGTGGCTCACCGAGAACGGCATCCCCGTGGTGGGCGTGCCCAAGACGATCGACAACGATGTGAGCGGCACCGACTACACGTTCGGCTTCGACACCGCCGTGTCGATCGCCTCCGACGCGATCGACCGGCTGCACACCACGGCCGAGTCGCACGAGCGCGTGATGCTCGTCGAGGTCATGGGACGCCACGCCGGGTGGATCGCCCTCCATGCCGGGCTCGCGTCGGGCGCCCACATGATCGTGATCCCCGAGGTGCCGTTCGACATCGACTACGTGTGCAAGGTGATGAAGCGCCGCTTCCAGATGGGCGAGGCCTACGGGATCTGTGTGGTGGCAGAGGGCGCCACCCCTGTCGAGGGTTCGGGGATGTCGCTCCGCGCGGGCGGGACGGATCAGTTCGGCCACGAGGTGTTCACCGGCGTCGCCGACCAGATGGCCACCGCGATCAAGGCGCGGATGAACCGGGACGTGCGCACCACCGTGCTGGGGCACATCCAGCGTGGCGGGACGCCCACCGCATACGATCGCGTCCTGGCCACCCGGTTCGGGGTCCACGCCGCGCATGCGGTCCACCGTGGAGACTTCGGTCAGATCGTCGCCCTGCGGGGCGAGTGCATCGAGATGGTGTCGGTCGAGGAGGCCGTCGCCGTGCTCAAAACCGTTCCGGAGGACCGCTATCGCGAGGCCGCCTGCCTCTTCGGCTAGATTGTTCCGCATGGAGTTCACCGAGGTCGTGTCCCATTTCGATCCCGTCATGGGGATGGAGGTGCACGTCGAGCTGCACACCGCCACCAAGATGTTCTGCGGGTGCCCGACGGCGTTCGGGGCGGATCCCAATACCCAGGTGTGCCCGGTGTGCATCGGATTGCCGGGGGCGTTGCCGGTGGTCAACGGGCAGGCGGTCGAGTGGGCCATCAAGATCGGCCTCGCCCTGGGGTGTTCGATCGCCCCGTACAGCCGGTTCGCGCGGAAGAACTACTTCTACCCGGATCAGCCGAAGAACTACCAGATCTCGCAGTACGACGAGCCGATCGCCCACGACGGTTTCCTCGACGTCCAGCTCGACGACGGCACCACCTGGCGGGTCGAGGTCGAGCGGGCGCACATGGAGGAGGACACCGGGAAGTCCACCCACGTCGGGTCGGCCAGTGGCCGCATCCACGGCGCCACGCACTCGCTGCTCGACTTCAACCGGGCCGGCGTGCCGCTGATCGAGATCGTCTCCAAGCCGATCGTCGGTGCGGGGGAGCGGGCGCCCGAGATCGCCCGGGCATACGTGTCCGCCCTGCGGGACCTGCTCAGGAGCCTCGACGTCTCCGACGTCCGCATGGACCAGGGCTCGTTGCGGTGTGACGCCAACGTCTCGCTGATGCCCAAGGGCGCCACCGAGTTCGGCACCCGCACGGAGACCAAGAACGTCAACTCCCTGCGCAGCGTAGAGGTCGCCGTGCGCAGCGAGATGTGCCGCCAGGCCGACGTCCTGACCGCCGGCGGCGAGATCGTTCTGGAGACGCGCCACTTCCACGAGACGGACGGGACCACGACCTCGGGTCGGCCCAAGGAATCCGCCGAGGACTACCGCTATTTCCCGGAGCCGGACCTCGCCCCCGTCGAGCCGTCGATCGAACTCATCGAGAAGGTCCGCGCCGGGCTCCCCGAGCTGCCGTGGCTACGCCGCGCGCGCGTACAGGCCGACTGGGGCGTCTCCGACGAGGAGATGCGCGACCTGGTCAACGCCGGCGCGCTCGACCTGATCCTGGCCACCGTCGATGCGGGTGCGTCCCCGACGGAGGCGCGGTCGTGGTGGGTCTCGTACCTGTCGCAGCAGGCCAACAAGCGTGGCGTGGCTTTGCCTGAACTCGACATCACCCCGGCCCAGGTGGCGCGGGTCATCGAGCTCGTCTCCGAGGGCAAGCTCACCAACAAGATGGGTCGTCAGGTCGTGGACGCGATCCTCGACGGCGAGGGCGAGCCCGACCAGATCGTGTCCGACAAGGGCCTCGAGGTGGTCCGGGATGACTCGGCCCTGCAGAAGGCCGTCGACGACGCCCTGGCTGCCCAGCCGCAGATCGCGGAGAAGATCCGCTCCGGCAAGGTCCAGGCCGCCGGCGCGATCGTCGGTGCGGTCATGAAGGCCACCCGTGGTCAGGCGGACCCGGCTCGGGTGAAGGAACTCGTGATCGCGGCCTGCGGCTAGGCGGTATCGCTGACGCTGACGCTGCCGCTGACGCTGCCGCTTCCGCTGGCTCAGTACGAGCTGGTTCTGTCGACGCCGGGTGGGTTGGTGAGGTGGCCGTCTTCGGCGATGAGGTGGTCGAGGCGCTGTTGCCAGGTGTGTTCGAGGAGTTGGTCTCGGGCCTGGGCCAGTGGGCCGGTGGGTTTTGTGCGGTGTTCGTGGCCGGTGTCGGTGATGATGATCAGTTCACCGAGGGGGCCGGGGCGGTAGGCGTTGTGGCCGAAGGTCTTCTCGCGGTGGTGTTTGCGGCAGAGGCAGACGAGGTTCCATTCGGCGGTGGGGCCGCCGAGTTCGGGTCGTTGCAGGTCAAAGGCGATGATGTGGTCGATGTCGCAGTCGTGGGCGTTGACGTTGCACCCGGGGTGGCGGCAGGTGGCGTCGCGCAGTCTGATGCGTTCGGCCAGGGCGGGGGTGAGGAAGTATTTGAGGACCGAGTCGGGTTTGTCCAGGACGCCGGGGGTGGGGTCGAGGAGGGTGAAGCGGAACCGGGCATCGCCGCCTCGGAGGAGTTCCTCGCAGAGCCATTCGAAGCTGGAGTAGGCGCCGCTGACGAACTGGACCCGGTTGGGTAGTCCCTGGGCGGCGGCGGCGATGACGGAGATCCGGATCGGTTGGTCGGTGCCCCACGCGTTGCCCGGGGCGGGGCGCGCGGCCCGAGCCTCGCCGGAGCCGGACCCGGAGCCGGACCCGGAGCCGGAGGCGGAATCGGAATCGGAGCCGGCGTTGGCGCTGCTGCTGTTGCTGTTGCTGTTGCCGCTTTCACGCTCGCTCGGGTTGGGGGTGTCGGGGTTGGTGGGGTCGTCGTAGAGGGTGCAGCCGAGGTCGTCGGTGGTGGGGTCGCCGAGGGCGGCCAGGGCGTCGGCGCGCAGTTGGTGGCGGGTGCGGGGGTGGCCGGCCTCGGCGGCGGCGCGGGCGATGGCCTCGATGCGGCGGCGGAGTTTCTCGGCGTCGGCGATGGGCAGGTTGGCCCACATGGAGGCCATGCCGTGGCGTTCGGGTCGGAAGCGGACGGTGCGTTTGTCGACGGCGTCGGCGACGGCCTGGTCGGTGGCGCTGGGGTCGCGGCGTTCGACGGCACTGTCGATGAGCCCGTCCACGGCGGTGCGGCTGGGGCGGTGTCCGCCGTCGAGGTGGCGGGCCAGGGCGTCGATGACCTCCGATTCCACGCCGGGCAGGATCTTGTCGGGTACCTCGGCCAGCCGGCAGGCGGTGTCGATGGCGAGTTGTTCGGGGAACATCCCGCGGGCCACTACTGAGCGCAGGCGCGGCAGGCGGGTGTGGATCTGCATGCCGGCGGTGACCAGGCGGGCGGCGTGCCAGGTGGTCAGGGTCAGGGCGGCGCAGAGGTGGTCGCGGGCCCGGTCCTCGGGTTCCAGCCGGGCGTGGGCGGGGCGAGGGTCCGAGGAGCCCGGGCCGGTGTGGGTGTTGCGGTGGGCGTCGGCGTCGATCCGGCGCATCGACTCGACCAGGAAGAAGGCGGCCTGAAGGCGGGTGGCGGCGGTGAGGTTCTGCGCCAGGGTCGCCGCCCGGGCCACCTCACTCAGGGCTTCGGCGCCCAGGGTGTCCAGGGCGTCGGCGCCGAGCGCGGTCAAGGCCTCGCCCGCGGCGCGCAGCGCCCCGGGGAACGGCGGACTCGTCGTCGTCGCACTCATGACCGTCCCCCCTCCCACCTCGCGCCGAACTCGAACATGCGTACCATTTTAGCGGCGCAACGAGGGTCGCACAAGGGTTCGAGAGAGCCTATGTTCGGGCGTCTCCTCCGCTGCCGCCGGGCAGGGGCAGGATGACGGCCCGGTCGTCGGTGGACACGGGAGATCCGCCCCGCTTGTTGGTGGTGCCCGCGAGGAGGAGGCCATCACCGACCACCGCGAGGCCGGTGAGCCGGCCGTAGCGGCCTCGTGCCAGTTCCTCCGGCTGGCTACGTGCCGCGCCGCCCGCGAGCGGCAGCGTGTCGGCCCGTTCGCCGTCCGGCAGCGCGAGGGCGAGGGAGTCCCCGGTGGCCGCGCACCCGCCGGCCGACCGCTGGTCGGGCCAGGTCCAGATAACTCGATCGGCAGTTCGGACGACTGCGCCGCGGTCGGTCACCGCCGAGAGGTACAGGTCCTCGCCGTGCGTACACAACCCGTGGATCTGACCCAGTCCGCGACCGACGACCACAGGGTTCTCCGCACGACCGATGCCCCGGAAGCCGGGGAACCGGAGCAGTTCAGAGCCCACTCCGACGGTCAGGACCTTGTTGATGAACGCGAGTCCGCCGTTCTCCGACGGGGCGAGTTCGGCCACCGTCCTGGGGGCGTCCCCGCGCGCGAGACGTTCGACCCGGGTCGGACCGTCGCCGACGACGAGGAGATACACCAGCCGATCCTGGTCGAAGTCAGGGGAGGGCGCGATGGCGGCCACCCGACCGCGGCGCGGATCCACGCGGCCGAAGTCCTCGGGCGGCGCGTCGACGGAGACGATCTTGACGCCCCCCGTCGCTTCGGCGACCAGGGCCCTCTGGCCGAGGCCCGCGACGGCGACAGCAGGGTCCAGGCACGTCGCGATGACGGCCGGGTCCGGGTCCACGCAGGGCCCGGTCTCCGGAGTCGTCTCGGGATCGACGGAGCCCGGTGTCGATGAGGGCGGAGTCGGCGAAAGCGGGGGAGCACCGGGCGGGGTCGACGGCGGTGCGGCGGCCATGCCGGGGCCGGGCGCGGGTGTGAAGGGGTCTTCGAGACGGTCATCGAACCTCGCGCACCCGGTCACGGCGACGGCCAGGACCACCAGCAGCGAGAGTGATCTCATGCCGACAAGCCTACGGTGCGTCGTGTCCTGAAGACGGGCACCCGCGCATCGGCCTATGGTCGATACGTGACTTCCTCAAAGCCCGGAGACGACGCCCGCACCGAGATCATCCACGACGTCGACTATCCGCTCGACGTTCCCAACTCGTCGGGCCCCGGTTCACGACCGGGCACCGCTGATTCGGCGACCACGGCGTTCCCCGCAGCAGGCCGTACGGACAACACGCAGTTCGCGGAGCCCGGAGGCTACGACACGTCGACGCCACTGCCGTTCGGGGAGCAGCCGGCCACCATCGCGCCGTCCCGTCGGGACGAGATCTCCCGGCGCGGCACTACCGACTTCGGGCTGTTCATCCTGAGGCTCGTGGTGGGAGCGCTCCTGGCGATGAGGGGACTGCAGAAACTCTTCGGACTGTTCGGCGGCCCGGGAATCGACGGTTTCGCGCAGACCCTGACCGACTCAGGGTTCGAACAGGCCCGAATCCTCGCGATCACCGGTGGAGCCCTCGAGCTCGTCGCGGGCATCATGCTCATCGTGGGTCTGGCCACGCCCATCGCGGCGGCCGGATTGTTCGCCCTGGTCGGAGTGGGTATCGCGATCCGTCTCACGAGCAGTGATCCCCTCCCGCTCCTCGGGGACACGACTCGCGGCCTGGAGACGTCCGTCCTGTACGCGGCCGCGCTGCTGGCGCTGCTGTTCGCGGGACCCGGCCGCTGGTCGGCGGACCGGAGGTGGCGCTGGTCCCACCGTCCCCGCTTCAGCGGAGTGATCTGGTTGCTCCTGGCCGTGATCGTGGCCGGAGTGCTCTGGTATCTGCTCAACGGCACCAATCCGCTGGTGTCCACCACCGACAGCGCTCCGGTCACCGCAGGCTAGGGCGCCCGTAGTCGGACCCCGCGGGGGTAGGTTTCTCTCGGCCGACCACTCCGTCGGCCCGCCCGACGCGAATGAGGATGACCATGACCGATTCCGGACATACGGGCGGCTTCCGCGAGTTCGTCTCACATTCAGCCGGTGCGGTGCTGCTCGTCTGCGGACTCTTCTTCCTGCTGTCGTTCATGTACCTGGGCGGCACGGCGGATCCGCAGGCGCACGCGAAGTACATCCCGGTGGCCGTGGTCGACGAGGACCGGGGCGCGACGCTGGAGACGCCGATCGGACCGCGCGACATCCAGATCGGGTCGCAGATCACCGCAGGGCTGCTCCAGAACAACGACTGGGAGAAGATCCGGCTCCACGTGGTGGACGCCGGGGAGGCAGAGGAGGGCCTGCGGGACGGGGAGTACTTCGGTGCGGTCCGGATCCCCGACGGGTTGAGCCAGCGGGTGGTCGACCTGGTCAACGCCGCTGCCACCGAAGCGGGCGACGATGCGCCGGCGCCCGAACGCGCCCACATCACCGTCGAGAACTCGCCACGGGTCTCCATCGTGTCCGGTCAGGTCATGAGCACCATGGCGGACGCGATGCGGGAGTCGTTCCGCGACCGGATGGGGACGGAGCTGCTGTCGCAGTCCCGGTTGCTGGCGGAGGCGGAGGGCAGGACGGTCGGGGCTGCCGCGGCTCTCGCCCTGGAGGATCCCGTACGTATCGACGCCGCTGCGTGGAGCCCGCTGCCGGACGGGGTGTCCAACGCATCCCTGCCGATGTTCTACGCGCTGATCGTGATCCTCGCGGGATTCACCGGGGCGATGATCATCTCCGCGCTGCTGGACGCGCGGCTGGGCTTCATCCCGTTGGAGATCGGGCCGCTCGCGCTCCACGTGCACGTCGCGCCGTTCGGCCGACTCCAGACGCTGGCCCGCAAATGGGTGGTGACCCTGGTGACGGCTCCGCTCGTGTCCGGGCTCTGCCTGCTGGTCGCCGACATCATCGGCATCACCGGGCACGACCCGTGGCACATGTTCTGGTTCTCGAACCTGGTGATCCTCGCCGTGGGGGTGTGCGCACACACGATCATCGCGGCGATCGGCAACGCCGGACTGCTGGTGAACCTGGTGGTCTTCGTGGTCCTGGGGATACCCACCTCGGGCGGCGCCACTCCCACTCAGATGCTCCCGCAGGTGTTCGTGGCGATCGGCACCTTCCAACCGATGCACCAGGCCTACCTCGGACTGCGGTCGATCATGTTCTTCGATTCGAGCGTGGATGCAGGTCTGGGGCACGCGGTCTGGGTACTGGGCGGCTGGCTGATCGCCGGGCTCGTGGTGGGCGTGGTGGTCACCCTGGTCTACGAGCGGATGGGGATGCGCCGCCAGGCCGTCGCCGACCGTGTCCCGGCGGGGCGCCGGTCCAGCGGGGCCGGATCAGGGAGCGGGGTCGGCGCCGGGAGCGCTGTCAGTTCCGGGGGTGCTGCCGGCTCCGGGGGTGCTGTAGGGATCGCGGATGCGCCCGCTGCTGGCCACGGAGAGGCGGGGGAGATCGTGGAACGACACCCCGCCCATCGGTAGCGACTCCTCCGAGGTGGTGACGAGTCGGGCGAAGCCGGACTTGGGGAACATCACGCCCTTGACCTCCTCCCAGGGAACGGTGCGGCTCGACCTCCACGACGACAGGTGGACGCCCTCGTCGTCGAGCCGGGTCCTGGTCCGCGCGACCCACCAGCCGAAGGCGATGGGCAGGAGCACGAGCCACCCGAGTGCGACGGGGTAGCTGGTGACGGGCCAGATGATCGCCAGGACGACCACGGCGATGACGATGTACGACATGGGGTTGACCCGGAAGAGGGCACGGTCGCTGGGTGTCGACTCAGGGACGGGGGCTCTGAAAGTGGCGCTCATGATGGCTCCCAGTCTGGCACGGTCCACTATGTGGGATCGGCGTTCCACGAGTTGACGACCGCAGCGGCCGCGGCCTAATCTGGGCGGGTGAACATCTGGAACGGTCTCGTACTCGGCCGGCGCGTCGACGCCTGAGCCTCTACCTGGCTTTCCCTCGACGCGCACCCTCGCCGGCCCCGGTGGCCGTCGGGGGTTTTTTGTTGCCGGGTTCCCGTGGTCCCACCGGACCGCTGAAGGCGACGAACGACAGCTCCACGACCAGCATGAAGGACAGTTGAAGTGAGCGCACCAACGGCACAGCCCGGACCTCGTCCGGGTGCAGAGCAGAAGGCCCGGTCCGCGGCCCCCGAGCGGATGACGGGGGCGCAGGCGGTCGTCCGCTCCCTCGAGGAGATCGGCACCGAAGTCGTCTTCGGCATCCCCGGCGGGGCGATCCTGCCGGTCTACGATCCCCTCTACGACTCGGTCAAGGTCCGGCACGTGCTGGTCCGACACGAGCAGGGTGCGGGCCACGCCGCCACCGGGTACGCCCAGGCCACGGGCCGGGTCGGCGTCTGCATGGCCACCTCGGGTCCCGGGGCCACCAACCTGGTGACCCCGCTGGCGGACGCCCAGATGGACTCGGTGCCGATCGTGGCGATCACGGGCCAGGTGGGTACCGCACTCATCGGCACGGACGGCTTCCAGGAGGCCGACATCTCCGGCATCACCATGCCGATCACCAAGCACAACTTCCTCGTCTCCCACGGCGAGGACATCCCGCGGATGATCGCGGAGGCGTTCCACATCGCGCAGACCGGCCGCCCGGGCGCCGTCCTGGTGGACATCCCCAAGGACATCCTGCAGGCCGAGATGATCTTCTCGTGGCCGCCGGAGATGAAGCTCCCGGGGTATCGGCCCGTGACCAAGCCGCACGGCAAGCAGATCCGTGAGGCGGCCCGGCTCATCGCCAAGGCCTCGCGTCCGGTCCTCTACGTCGGTGGCGGCGTCATCAAGGCCGATGCCTCGGCCGAGCTGATGGAGCTCGCCGAGCTCACCGGCATCCCGGTCGTCACCACACTCATGGCGCGGGGCGCGTTCCCGGATTCGCACCGCCTGCACTACGGCATGCCCGGCATGCACGGCACCGTGGCCGCGGTCGCGGCGCTGCAGCGCTCGGACCTGCTCGTCACCCTGGGGGCCCGGTTCGACGACCGGGTCACCGGTCGGCTCGACACGTTCGCGCCCGGCGCGAAGGTGATCCACGCGGACATCGACCCGGCCGAGATCGGGAAGAACCGCGTCGTCGACGTGCCGATCGTCGGTGACGTCAAGGAGGTGCTGATCGAGCTCGTCCAGGCGCTCCGGGGCGACAGCGACTCGGGTTCACCCGCCGAGCCCACCAGCTGGGTGGGGCAGCTCGACGAGATCCGCTCCGAGTTCCCGCTCGGTTACGGCCCGCAGTCGGACGGCTCGCTCTCTCCCGAGTACGTGATCGAGCGACTCAGCGCGGCCGCCGGCCCCGATGCCATCTACTGCGCCGGCGTGGGGCAGCACCAGATGTGGGCCGCCCAGTTCGTCCAGTACGAGAAGCCGCGCACCTGGCTCAACTCGGGCGGGCTCGGGACCATGGGGTACGCGGTGCCCGCGGCCATGGGCGCCAAGTTCGGCCGCCCGGACGCCGAGGTGTGGGCCATCGACGGCGACGGCTGCTTCCAGATGACCAACCAGGAGTTGGCCACCTGTGCGATCGAGGGCGCGCCGATCAAGGTCGCGTTGATCAACAACGGCAACCTCGGCATGGTCCGCCAGTGGCAGACGCTGTTCTACGACAAGCGCTACTCGCAGACCGACCTGTCGACGCAGTCCATGCGCATCCCGGACTTCGTCAAGCTCGGCGAGGCCCTGGGCTGCGTGGCGCTGCGCTGCGAGCGACCGGAGGACGTCGACGAGGTGATCGCCCAGGCACGTGCGATCAACGACCGCCCGGTGCTGATCGACTTCATCGTGGGCAAGGACGCCCAGGTGTGGCCGATGGTCGCGGCCGGGACGTCCAATGACGAGATCATGGCGGCCCGGGACATCCGGCCGCTGTTCGACGACACCGATTCCGTGGCGGACGACGCCGCGGACACCCACGAGGCGACCGAGCGGATCGACGCCGCGGTGCTCGCCGCGCAGGAGGAGGACCAGTGACCCTTCGCTCCCACACCCTGAGCGTGCTGGTGGAGGACAAGCCCGGCGTGCTCGCGCGCGTGGCGTCACTGTTCTCCCGGCGCGGATTCAACATCGAGTCCCTGGCGGTGGGCCCCACCGAGACCGACGGGCTCTCGCGCATGACGATCGTCGTGGCCGTCGACGACTTCCCGCTCGAGCAGGTGACCAAGCAGCTCAACAAGCTGGTCAACGTCATCAAGATCGTCGAGCAGGACCCGGCCGGTTCGGTCGCCCGCGAGCTCACCCTCGTCAAGGTCCGCGCCGACACCACCAACCGTGGCCAGATCGTCGAGATCGCCAGCCTGTTCCGCGCACACATCGTGGACGTCTCGCCGGAGTCGCTCACGCTCGAGGCCACCGGTACCCCGGACAAACTCGACGCGCTCCTCCGCATGCTCGACGGCTACGGGATCCGCGAGATCGTGCAGTCCGGCATGGTCGCGCTGGGACGCGGCCCCAAGTCCATCAACACCACTCGATAGTCTCGACTCCTATCACCAAACGAAGGGAATCCACCATGGCAGTGGACATGTTCTACGACGACTCGGCCGATCTCTCGGTCATCCAGGGCCGCAAGGTCGCCGTCATCGGCTACGGCTCGCAGGGTCACGCGCACTCGCTGAGCCTGCGCGACTCCGGTGTCGAGGTCGTCATCGGCCTCCGCGAGGGCTCCAACTCCCGCGCCAAGGCCGAAGAAGCCGGCCTGAAGGTCATGACCGCCGCGGAGGCCTCCAAGTGGGCCGACGTCATCATGCTGCTCGCCCCTGACACCTCGCAGGCCAAGATCTTCACCGAGGACATCGAGCCCAACCTGAACGACGGCGACGCGCTGTTCTTCGGCCACGGCCTCAACATCCACTTCGGCCTGATCAAGCCCGCCGAGAACATCACCGTCGCGATGGTCGCCCCCAAGGGCCCCGGCCACCTGGTGCGTCGTCAGTTCGTCGACGGCAAGGGCGTCCCCGCCCTCATCGCCGTCGAGCAGGACCCCAAGGGCGAGGGCCAGGCGCTCGCGCTGTCCTACGCCAAGGCGATCGGTGGCACCCGCGCGGGCGTCATCAAGACGACCTTCAAGGACGAGACCGAGACCGACCTCTTCGGTGAGCAGGCCGTGCTCTGCGGCGGCACCGAGGAGCTCGTCAAGACGGGCTTCGAGGTCATGGTCGAGGCCGGCTACGAGCCCGAGCTCGCCTACTTCGAGGTCCTCCACGAGCTCAAGCTCATCGTGGACCTCATGTACGAGGGTGGCATCGCCCGCATGAACTACTCGGTGTCCGACACCGCGGAGTTCGGCGGCTACGTCTCCGGCCCGCGCGTCATCGACGCCGGCACCAAGGACCGGATGAAGGCGATCCTGTCCGACATCCAGGACGGCACCTTCACCAAGCGTCTCGTCGCCAACGTCGAGGGCGGCAACAAGGAGCTGGAGCAGCTCCGCAAGGAGAACGCCGAGCACCCGATCGAGGTCACCGGCCAGAAGCTGCGCGACCTGATGAGCTGGGTCGACCGGCCGATCACGGAGACGGCCTGAGTGTTGCCGGTCCGTCCACGCGGACGGACCGGTAGGGTCCGTCGGGATCGATTCCCGATGACATCCCGCTGACCAGGAGGACCGCCGTGCGCCACACGAACAGAAGTGTGGGGGCGGCGGTCCTCGTCATTTCCCTCTCCGTCTCCGCCGTCGCGTGTTCCTCCGAGACCGGGAGTGACGGACCGGGGATCGCGGCCGCGCAGGTCGAGGGCGACAGGGTGGCCGTCGACGCGAGAGGTTCCGGCGTCGACACCACGCGACTGTTGGTGGGGTCCGCGCCGGTGGTCGTGGTCGCCGCGCCGGATCCGGCAGCCCAGGCCCGGGCGGCCTCGGTGGCGGTTGGGTTGCGCGCGCCGATGCTCACCGCGATACCGGGCGGGGACGACGCCCTGGCCGACGAGGTGACCCGGCTCGGCGCCGAGCGGGTGCTGCGGGTGGGCGCGGTGACGTTCACGCCGGACGACGGCGAGGTGGTCGACGCCCCCCGGGACCGCTCGGAGCTCGAAGAACTCACCGGGATCACGTTCGACTCCGAGGTCGAGGTGCCGATGGACCGGGTGGACGACGTCACGGTGCATCAGCTGCCCGGCTCGCCGTCGCTGATGGTGGCCGGGGAGTTCTCCGCCGGCGCCGAGCCCGGAGCCGAGCCCGCGTCGGGTGCCCGGGCCTTTGCCGCGAGCGAGCCCGCCTGGTCCGCCGACGACGCTCCGCGCGTGCTCGTGCATGACCGGACCCCCGTGGCGGCGGTGGCCACGGCGGTCGCCGCCGGCGCGGCGGTATCCCACCTGCGGGCCCCGGACCCCCGGGTGGACGGCGGCAGCGTCGAGGCGGTCAGGGAGGCCGACGTCGTGGTGGCGCTCGGGCCCGGTTGGGGTACCGAGGAGGAGCTGTCCGACCGGATCGAGAAGGCCCGCACCGTCCCCGAGCTGCCCGGCGGTGGACAGCTGCTGTTCCCCGGTCGGCGATTCGTCGCGGCATACGGGTCGCCCATCACCCCGGCCCTGGGCATCCTCGGCGAGCAGGGGCCGGAGGAGAGCGTGGCCCGGGTGCAGCAGTTGGTCGAGGAGTACCAGCCGCACTCCCCGGAGCCGGTCGTCCCGGCCTTCGAGATCATCGGCACGGTCGCGGCGGGTGGGCCCGGCGCCGACGGGAACTTCACCAACGAGTGGGATCCGGAGGTCTTCATCCCGATGATCGACGCGATCACCGAGGCCGGGGGATACGCCGTGATCGACCTCCAGCCCGGGATGGCGGACCTGCTGGACCAGGCCAAGATCTTCGAGGAGCTGCTCAAGCGTCCCGGGGTCGGCCTCGCGCTGGATCCGGAGTGGAAGCTCACGGCCGGACAGCAGCCCGGCGCCCAGATCGGGGCCGCCGACGCCGACGAGATCAACCGGGTGATCACCTGGCTGGCCGACCTCACCCGGGACTCGGGAGGCCCACAGAAGCTGCTGATCCTCCATCAGTTCAGCCTGGCGATGATCAGCAACCGCGAGAACATCGACACCTCCCGTCCCGAACTCGCGATCGCCCTGCACGCGGACGGGCACGGCACCCCGGACCTGAAGATGGAGACGTGGGGCGTCCTGCGCCAGGGGCTGTCGCCCGACATCTGGATGGCGTGGAAGAACTTCTACGACGAGGACACCCCGACCTTCACGCCCGAGCAGACGATGGCCGTGGAGCCCCGGCCGTGGTTCGTCTCCTACCAGTGAGCCGGCCCGTCAGCCGCCGATGATCCGGTCCGCCACGTGCTGCCCGGCCATCCCGTGGACGCCGGGGCCCGGTGGCGTGGAGCCGGAGGCGTGCCACACGCCGGGCACGCCGGTGGCGAAGGGGTCGACCCGCGCGACCGGACGGGCGACGAGCCCGCGGAGGTCCACCCGGCCCGCGGCGATGTCCCCGCCGGTGTAGTTGGCGTTGTGGTCTCCCATCCGCGCGGCGGGCGTGCACCGGGCGGCCACCACGACGTCGCGGACGCCGGGCGCGACCGCCTCCAGCGCGGACAGGACCTGCTCCGTCTGGTCCTGCTCGGAGAAGGCGGGCACGTGCGCATAGGTCCACAGGGGACGACGCCCGTCGGCGGCGATACGACCCGGGTCGGTCACCCACGGTTGCGAGACCAGCACCATCGGCCGGTCCGCGTGACGGCCGGCCGCGACCTCGCGTTCGGCGGCCGCGATGGCGCGCGAGTCGCCTCCCAGGTGCACGGTGCCCGCGCCGGCCAGTCGCTGGTCGCGCCACGGCACCGGGCCGGAGAGGACGAGATCGACCTTGGCGGCGGCCCCGCCGACCGGCGCGCTGGTGAGTCGCCGGGCCCGCCGCTCCACCGCCGGCGAGGGCGAGGACGCCAGCAGGATCTCGCCCAGAATTCGGGAGGAGGTGTTGAAGACGATGTCGCGGGCGTCGAGCTGCGCGAGCGAACCCACCCGGGTGCCGGTCCGGATCTCCCCGCCGGCGTCGCGGACCGCGGCGGCTAGGGCGGCGGTGATGGCACCGCTGCCACCCACCGGAAGGGCCCACCCGAGCGGGGAGTGCAGGAGCGAGCCCAGGACGAGCCCGACCCCGGTCGCGGCCGGTGAGGAGAGGGAGGTGATGGCGTGGGAGGAGATCCCCGAGAACAGGGTGCGCCCGTCGGGCCCGAACGAGTCGCCCAGGATCCCGCTCATCACTCCACGCGGATGGGCTCGCGCGAAGGCCGCCGCGAGCGCCGCGGTGGCCGCCACCGGCGGAACCGACCGCTGGTCGGACAGCGCGGCCGCGACAACGTCGAGGGACTGCTCGGCCACCTGGCCCATCACCCGCCACCAGGCGCGGGCCTCCGCCTCGGATCCCAGGCCCTCGGCGAGGGTGCCGGGGGAGGGATCTGCCGGGAAGACGATCGCGTCCCGCCCGGGCAGCGCGTGGGCCAGCTGGACCGGAGGGGTGACCATCTGCACACCGTGCGCGGCCAGGTCGAACCCGCGGAAGAACGGGGAGGCGCCGCCCATGGGATGGACAGCCGAGCAGGGGTCCACCATCAGGTCCGCCCCGGCGTCGTGGGGCATGCCGTCCATCGGGAGGGTACGGCACCCGCCGCCGATGGTGTCCTCGGCCTCGAGCACCACCACCTGAAGGCCGGCGCGGGCGCACAGGAGCGCGGCGGCGAGCCCGTTGGGTCCGGATCCCACCACCACGACATCAGCGCGTACGACTCCGGGCCCGCTCACTCGAAGACCGCCAGGCCGTAGGTCCTGCGCAGCTCCTCGAGCAGCCGCTCCTGCGCCGCGGCCTGTCGGGCCAGATCGGTCAGGACGCGGCCGGTGTTGCCTCCGCCGACCTCGTCGTCGTCGACCCCGGAGGGTCCGTCCGCCACCCACGAATCCGCCAGCAGTTCCCACATGCTCCGTTTGGCCACCACGAGGGTGCGCAGGGCCTCCAGGACGCCGAGTCGGGCGAGGGGATCACTCAGCACCGGGCCCACGGGGACCACGGAGAGGGTCAGCTTCGAGGACAGTCGCAGTAGACGACGGCCCGGCGTGCCGATGGGCGTGAGCTGGGAGAGCAACAGGGAGGCCGTCTCCATCTCCTGCTCGAACTCCCCGCGCAGGGGGACCAGGCGGGCCCGGTCGTCGGGACCCACGGCGCTGATGCAGCGGTCGAGGACGCTCCGGCCCACCGCCGCACCGTAGAGGTGCACCCGCAGGTAGGTGGCCACCGCCGTCGGACCGCGGGCGGGAGCGAGCACGGGGAGCCAGGGGTTGGGCAGGCGGACCGGGAATCCGGTCGACCGGGGGGTGCGCGGCATGCGTCATCCGTTCATCGGCGTCGGTGGGTCCTGCGGTGACATCAGCCACGCTAGGCCTCCGTGCTCCCCCCGGCCACTGGTCGTGGCCCGTGTGTGGTGGCCTAGACTGGCCGTGCCTATTTTGACACCGAGGAGATCCCACTGTGACAGCATCCGGACGTCCCGTCGTCCTCATCGCCGACAAGCTCGCCCAGTCGACCGTCGACGCGCTCGGCGACGCCGTGGAGGTCCGCTGGGTCGACGGCCCGGATCGCCCCAAGCTCCTCGAGGCCGTCAAGGACGCCGACGCCATCCTCGTCCGCTCCGCCACGACGGTCGACGCCGAGGTCCTGGCCGCCGCGCCGAAGCTCAAGATCATCGGCCGCGCGGGCGTCGGCCTGGACAACGTCGAGATCCCCGCCGCCACCGAGCGCGGGGTCATGGTGGTCAACGCCCCCACCTCCAACATCCACTCGGCCGCCGAGCACGCCGTCGCGCTGCTCATGGCCGCCTGCCGCCAGATCCCGGCCGCCGACCGCACGCTGCGCGAGCACACGTGGAAGCGCAGCTCCTTCAACGGTGTCGAACTGCTCGGCAAGACCGTCGGCGTGGTGGGCCTGGGGCGCATCGGACAGCTCGTGGCCCAGCGGCTAGCGGCGTTCGAGACCAACCTCATCGCTTACGACCCCTACCTGCCGGCCGCGCGCGCCGCCCAGCTGGGCATCGAGTTGGTGGACATCGACGAGCTGGTCTCGCGCGCCGACATCATCACGATGCACCTGCCCAAGACCAAGGAGACCGCCGGCCTGTTCGACGCCGCGCGGCTGGCGCGCGCCAAGGACGGCGTCGTGATCGTCAACGCCGCGCGCGGCGGGCTGATCGTTGAGTCCGCGCTCGTCGACGCCCTGAAGTCCGGCAAGGTGCGGTCCGCCGCACTCGACGTGTTCGACACCGAGCCCTGCACCGACTCGCCGCTCTTCGACCTCGAGAACACGGTCGTCACCCCGCACCTGGGCGCCTCCACCAGCGAGGCCCAGGACCGCGCGGGCACCGACGTCGCGCGCAGCGTCCTGCTGGCCCTGCGCGGCGACTTCGTGCCCGACGCCGTCAACGTCTCCGGCGGGCCCGTCGGGGACGAGGTCGCGCCGTGGCTCGACCTGGTCCGCAAGGTCGGCCTGATGGCCGGGCACCTGTGCCCGGGAGTGCCCGTCACCGTGCGCGTCGAGGTGGCCGGGGAGCTCGCGGCCGAGCAGGTCGACGTCCTCGGACTGGCCGCCCTGCGCGGCATGTTCTCCGCGATCACCGACGAGCCGGCCACCTTCGTCAACGTGGGCCAGATGGCCGAGCAGCGCGGGGTCACCCACTCGGTGGAGACCCACAGCGAGTCCAAGGCCTACCGCAGCACGGTCACCGTCACCGCCGTGGCGGCCGACGGCGCCAGCGCCGACGTCACCGGGACCCTCTCCGGACTGGACCAGGTGCAGAAGATCGTGCGCATCAACGAGCGCGGCTTCGACATGCGCGCCGAGGGCCAGAACCTCTTCGTCCACTACTCCGACCGCCCGGGCGTGCTCGGCAAGGTGGGCTCCATCCTCGGCGGCGAGGGCATCGACATCCAGGCCGCCGCGCTGAGCCAGGACGCCCACGGCGAGGGTGCCTCGCTCATCCTGCGCGTGGACCGTGCGGTCGCCGAGCCGACCGTGGACCGGATCATCGCCGAGCTCGACGCCACCGCCACCCAGATCTCCCTGGCCTGAGTGGATAGGGACCGGTGAAGAGGAATACAGAGAACATGAAGCTCGCAGTCATCCCCGGCGACGGGATCGGTGTCGAGGTCACGGCCGAGGCGCTGAAGGTGCTCGACGCGCTCGTACCCGGTGTCGAGAAGACCGAATACGACCTCGGCGCCCGGCGGTACCTGCGCAACGGGGAAACGCTCACGGACGCGGACGTGGAGAGCCTCAAGGGGCACGACGCGATCCTGCTGGGCGCGATCGGCGACCCGCGGTCGGTTCCGGCCGGCATCCTGGAGCGCGGCATGCTGCTCCCGCTGCGGTTCGCGCTCGACCACCACGTCAACCTGCGTCCGTCGCGGCTGTTCCCGGGCTCGGCCACCCCGCTGAAGAACCCGGGCGAGATCGACTTCGTGGTGGTCCGCGAGGGCACCGAGGGCCTCTACACCGGGAACGGCGGGGCGATCCGCGTGGGCACCCCGCACGAGATCGGCACCGAGACCTCGGTCAACACCCGCTTCGGTGTGGAGCGCGTGGTCCGCGACGCCTTCGCCCGCGCGCAGACTCGCCGGCGCAAGCTCACGTTGGTCCACAAGACCAACGTGCTGGTCAACGCCGGCGGGCTGTGGCAGCGCACGGTCGACGAGGTGGCGCCGGAGTTCCCGGACGTCGAGGTGGACTACATCCACATCGACGCGGCGACGATCTACATGGTCACCGACCCGTCGCGCTTCGACGTGATCGTCACCGACAACCTGTTCGGCGACATCATCACCGACCTCGCGGCCGCCGTCACCGGCGGCATCGGCACCGCGGCGTCGGGCAACATCGACGCCTCCGGCACCAACCCGTCCATGTTCGAGCCGGTCCACGGGTCCGCCCCGGACATCGCCGGCCGGGGCAAGGCCGACCCGACCGCGGCCATCCTCTCGGTGGCGCTGCTGCTGCGCCACGTGGGCAAGGTCGCCGAGGCCGAGCGCGTCGAGGCGGCGGTCGAGGCCGACCTCGGCTCGCGCGGCGACGGCCCCGTCGTCACCACCGAGGTGGGCGACCGGATCGTCGCGGCGGTCAGCCGCTAGCACGCCCCGGCCCCACCCTCCCGCGGCCCGCGGGTGTGAATCCCGTGAAGCGGATCACACCGCGGGCCGCGGGCGTACAGAGTGGCCTCATGGACGTTGAACTGGCCGAGGTGCGGGACTTCCTCGCCCGCTGTGCTCCCTTCGACGAGCTGCCCGGCCCGCTGCTCGACCGGATCCCGGCGCGCCTGACCCAGCGCTACCACCGCCGCGGGACGGTGATCGTCGAGGCCGGGGGCCGCAACGACACCCTCCACGTGATCCGCTCCGGTGCGGTGGAGGTGTGCGACCCGGACGGCACGCTGCTCGAGGCCCGCGACGAGGGCGACTGCTTCGGCTACTCGACCCTGGCCCACACCGGCCCCTCCCGGTACCGGATCGTGGCGGTCGCGGACACCCTCCTGCTCGAGATGCCGCGCGAGGTCTTCGACGAGATCGCCGACGCCCATCCGTCGTTCCGGCACTTCTTTGGTGAGCGCAGCGACCGGATCCGCGCGGACCTCGCCTCGGCCCGGCTCGCGGCGGCCGGCGGGGACGCGCTGGGGACGCCGGTGGGGGAGCTGCTCTCGCGCGAGGCGGTGACGGCCCCGCCCGACACGACCATCCGTGCGGCGGCCCGGATCATGACGGACCACCGCGTGTCGGCCCTCCTGGTGGTCGCCGACGGGCGGGTCGTGGGCATCCTGACCGACCGCGACATCCGGTCGAAGGTGGTCGCGGTCGGCGGGGACACGGGCACCGCGGTGTCGACGATCATGACCCCGGACCCGGTGACGGTGGACGCCCGGACCCGCACCTTTGACGCCACCCTGTTGCAGATCGAACGGGCCGTCCATCACCTGCCGGTGGTCGAGGACGGTGCGCCCGTCGGCATGGTCACCACCGGGGACCTGCTCCGCCTCGCGCAGACCGACCCCGTTTACCTGGCCGCGCGGATCTCCCGGGCGCCCGACGCGGCCGGTGTAGCCGAGCGCGCCGCCCGACTCCTGCCGCTCGTGGGGGAGTTCGTCCGGCGCGGGACCGCCCCCCAGGACATCGGGCGGGTCATCACCGCCACGGCCGACGCCGCCACCCGGCGCCTGATCGAGCTGGCCGAGGCCGAACTGGGGCCACCCCCCGTGCCCTACTGCTGGGTCGGCCTGGGCTCCCAGGCCCGCGGCGAGCTCGGCGTGGCCAGCGACCAGGACAACGCGCTGATCCTCGACGACGCGGTGGACACCGCCGCCGGCGCGCACGAGTACTTCGCCGCGCTCGCCGAGCGCGTGTGCGCGGGGCTGGATGGGGCGGGCTTCCCGCTGTGTCCCGGTGAGGTCATGGCCTCCAACCCCCGGTGGCGCCGGACGTGTGCGGACTGGGAGCGGCAGGTGGGGGACTGGGTGCACGCCCCCGAGGCCGACGCGGTGCTGCACGCCCAGGTGTTCTTCGACATCCGGGCCGTCCACGGGGACACCACGCTGTACCTGCGCGTCCGCGAGCAGATGCTCGAGCGCTCCATGGGCAGCCGGAGGTTCCTGGGCCACCTCGCGCGCATCGCGTGCGAGTGGCATCCCCCGCTGGGCTTCTTCCGAGGACTGGTCGTGGCGCGGCGCGGTGACTACCGCAACACGCTCGACCTGAAGGCCGGCGGCATCGCACCGGTGGTGCAGATCGCGCGCCTGTACGCCCTGTCCGCCGGGCTCTCCGAGGTGTCGACCCTCGGTCGACTCGACGCCGCCGCCGGCGCGGGGTTGATCGGCCGCTCCGACGCCGAGAACCTGGGTGAGGCCTTCCGGTTCCTCCGTGGCCTGGCCTACCGGCACCACGCCCGCCAGATCGCCGACGACGTCCCGCAGGACAACCACGTCGACCCTTCCGTGCTGAGCTCGGCCGACCGCAACCGGCTGCGGGGGGCCTTCCGGATCATCGCCGGGTCCCAGGACGCGATCGCCCTGAAGTACCACGTCGGACAGATGTGATGCTGGAGCGGTGGACCGGACAGGGGCGGCGGCGGCGCGCCGCCAGGCGTCTCCCCGACGGTCCGCTGCGGCGCTACCTCGAGACGCCCCCGCCGGGCCCGGCGACGCCGCTCACGGACCTGCCACTGCTGGCGATCGACGTGGAGACCACCGGACTCGACCCGCGCCGTGACCGCGTGCTCTCGGTGGGTCTGGTCCCCGTGGACGGGGAGCGGATCGTCCTGGGCGGTGCGGCGTCCATGCTCCTGCGGCCGCACAGCGCCGAGGACGACGACGGGGTGGGGCAGAGCGCCACCGTGCACGGCATCACGGATGACGCCGTGGCGGCGGGGGTCGACGTCGAGGGCTTCCTGGACAGGATCTTCACGGCGCTGGCGGGCCGGGTCCTCCTGGCGCACTACACCCGTATAGAGACAGATTTCCTGGGTGCCCTGTGCGCCTCGGCCTACGGCGTGCGACCGCCGCTCCTCGCCGTCGACACCCTCGAACTGCACCGCCGGGTGCTGGGAGGAGGCATCGACATGGGCTTCACCCCGGACCCCGACACGGATGCGCTGCGGCTGTGGGGGGCCCGGGAGCGATACGGGCTGCCCCGGTACCGGGCGCACGACGCACTCGTCGATGCTCTCGCCTGCGCGGAGCTGTACCTGGCCCAGGCGGCGGACCTGCACGACCGCGGGGTGACGACGCTCCGAGATCTGCGCACGGCATAGGATCGCCGGTATGCGTCTCGCCCGTATCGCCCACCCTCAGGGATTCGCCTTCGTCGAGGTCCGCGGGGACATCTCCAACCCCGCCGCGCTCACGTGCGCCGAGATCTCCGAGCATCCCTTCGGCACCCCCGAGTTCACCGGACGCGAGTGGCCCCTCGCCGACGTCCGACTCCTCGCCCCGATCCTGGCCTCCAAGATCGTCTGCGTGGGCAAGAACTACGCCGATCACGCCGAGGAGATGGGGTCCGAGGCCCCCGCCGAGCCGTTGATCTTCCTCAAGCCCAACACGTCGGTCGTCGGTCCCGAGGCCGGGATCGCGTACCCGCCCAGCTCCGAGCGGGTCGACTACGAGGGCGAGCTCGCCGTGGTGATCGGTCAGCCGTGCCGCAACGTCACCGCCGCCCGCGCGCACGAGGTGATCCTGGGGTACACCTGCGCGAACGACGTGACCGCGCGCGACCAGCAGCTCTCGGACGGCCAGTGGACCCGGGGCAAGGGCTACGACAGCTTCTGCCCGCTGGGCCCGTGGATCGTCACCGACCTCGATCCCAACGGCCTCGACGTACGCACCACGCTCCACCACGCGGACGGCACCTCGGAACTGCGCCAGGACGGCAACACCTCGCAGTTCATGCACACCGTGGGCGAGATCATCGAGTACGTCAGCAGGGTGATGACCCTGCTGCCCGGCGACGTGGTGCTCACGGGCACTCCGGCGGGTGTCGGGCCCATGCTGCCCGGCGACCGCGTGACCGTGGAGATCGAGGGGATCGGCGCGCTGAGCAACCCGGTCGTCGATCGGGCCTGATCGACAGGGCCTGATCGACAGGGCCTGATAGACAGGGCTGGCCGGCCCACCGCGCCTGATCGCCGGCCGCGCTGGCCGGCCGGGGTCAGGCGACGCTGAACGCCCTGAGCACCGTCCGGAGCTTGGCCGCCGTCTCGGCCACCTCGTCGTCGGGCTCGGAATCGGCGACGAGCCCTCCGCCCGCCCAGGCGACGGCGCCGGAGCGGTCGGCGTCGATCTCGGCGCAGCGGATGGTGACCATCCAGTCGCCGTCGCCGCCGGCATCCGCCCAGCCGACCGCGCCGGCGTAGAAGCCCCGCTCACCCTCGAGTCCGGCGATCACCCGCCGGGCCTCGTCTGTCGGGGTTCCGCACACCGCGGGGGTGGGGTGCACGGCCAGGGCGAGGTCCAGCGCGGTGGTGCGGGCGTCGGCGATCCGCCCGCGGATCCGGGTACCCAGGTGCCACATCTCGCGCGTCGAGGTCAGCGACGGGTGCTCGGGGATCTCGATGTCGCTGCAGAGGGGGGCGAGCGCGGCGGCGAGGGAGTCCACCACGAACGCGTGCTCGGCGGCGTCCTTGGCCGAGGCCTGCAGCGCGCGCCCGGCAGCCTGGTCCACGGCCGGGTCGCCGGAGCGGGGCGCGGAACCGGCCAGGGGATGGCACTCGACGATGTCACCGCGGCGCCGCACCAGGAGTTCAGGGCTCGACCCCACCAACACCCGGCCGGTGTGGATCCCGCCGGCGGGGGAGAGGTCGACGAGGTAGCCGTCGGCGGACGGACTCGAGTCGATGAGCGCCGCGCACACCGCGTGCGGGTCGATCGGTTCGTCGGCGACCAGCCGGACCGCGCGGGCCAGCACCACCTTGTCCAGACCGCCGGCCCGGATCCCCGCGACGGCGGTGGCCACCCGTTGCCGGTGCACCTCCGTGGGAGGGAGTTCCACGGCGACGTGCGCGCGGGTCCGTATCGAGCGGAAATAGGCGGGGGGCTCGAGGGGGCCGTCGGTACGGACGACGATGTGGGGCTCGACCAGGGCGGCCGGAGCATCCGGCTCGAATCCGATCGCGCCCACCACCAGCCCGCAGTCGCCGGAGCGGAGGGCGAGTGCCGCGTCCGCCGGGTCGGTGAACCCGCGGACGGCGCCCTGGGTGCGGAGTGAACCGGTGTGGCGGGACAGGAGGAAATCCGGGGCGGTGACGGGCCTGGCGGCGTCGGCGTGGGGCCCTGACGCCACGGCTCGCCTCCCTTGTGTCGGATGGGCGTGGCACGCGCGTGAATCGCGGCCACGGCTACCGGGCCGATCCTAGGCCGGTCCTCCGCGGGGGTGCGAGCCGGGACCGTCACTAGGATGGTCCTCATGACCGCTTCAGATGTCCGTGTCCGCTTCTGTCCGTCGCCTACAGGTACTCCCCACGTGGGGCTCGTCCGGACGGCGCTGTTCAACTGGGCGCACGCCCGGCACACGGGCGGGACGTTCGTCTTCCGCATCGAGGACACCGACGCCGCGCGGGACTCGGAGGCCTCCTACGAGTCCCTGCTCGACGCGCTGCGGTGGCTCGGCATGGACTGGGACGAGGGGCCCGAGGTCGGCGGACCGTACGCGCCGTACCGGCAGTCAGAGCGGCGGGAGCTGCACCTCGACGTGGTGCGCAAGCTCCTCGAGGCGGGGGAGGCCTACGAGTCCTTCTCGACCGCCGAGGAGGTCGAGGCCCGCCACCGGGCGGCGGGTCGGGATCCCAAGCTCGGCTACGACGGGTTCGATCGCGACCTCACCGAGGAGCAGAAGCAGGCCTACCGCGATTCCGGCCGCGGCGCGGTGGTCCGACTGCGGATGCCGGACGAGGACCTGGCATGGGACGACCTCGTCCGCGGCGACACCGTGTTCAAGGCCGGTAGCATCCCGGACTTCGCGCTGACCCGGGGCAACGGCGTCCCGCTGTACACCCTGGTCAACCCGGTCGACGACGCGCTGATGCAGATCACCCAGGTGCTGCGCGGCGAGGACCTGCTCAGCTCGACCCCGCGCCAGATCGCGCTCTACCGGGCCCTGATGCGGATCGGCGTGGCCGACCGGGTCCCCGAGTTCGGGCATCTGCCGTTCGTCATGGGCGACGGCAACAAGAAGCTCTCCAAGCGGGATCCCGAGTCCAACCTGTTCCTGCACCGCGACCGCGGCATGTTGCCCGAGGGGCTGCTCAACTACCTCGCGCTGCTGGGCTGGGGCCTGTCCGACGACCGCGACGTGTTCTCCCTCCGGGAGATGGTGGAGGCCTTCGACATCCGCCAGGTCAACTCCAACCCCGCGCGCTTCGACCAGAAGAAGGCCGACGCGATCAACGCCGAGCACATCCGGCAGCTCGCGCCGGAGGAGTTCGCGCGTCGACTGCGCGAGTTCCTGGTGGCCCACCCGTCCGAGGACGGACTGACCCTCCCGGCGGAGCTCGACGGCGACCGCTGGGCCATCGTGGCGGAGCTGCTGCAGACCCGCATCGTGGTCCTGTCCGATGCGTGGAGCCTCATCCGGTTCCTGGTGGTCGACGAGGCGGCGTTCACCGTCGATCCGCAGTCCGCCGCCAAGAACCTCAAGGCCGAGTCGCGCGAGGCCGTGGAGGCCGCTGTCGCCGCGCTGGAGGGGCTCGAGGACTGGACCACACCGGCGATCGAGGCGGCGCTGTCCGGCGCGCTCGTGGAGAACCTGGGGATCAAGCCGCGCAAGGCCTACGGTCCGGTGCGGGTAGCGGTGACCGGATCGCACATCTCTCCGCCGCTGTTCGAGTCGATCGAGCTGCTGGGTCGGGAGGCCACGATCGCCCGTCTGCGAGCTGCACCGATCGCCGAATGACCAGGCGATTTGGCATTCACCCCTACTGACTTGGTAGTCTCTTCGAGGCGCCCCGCGAGGGGCGGACAAGTGAATGTAGTGGCCTATGGTGTAATTGGCAACACAGCGGTTTCTGGTACCGTCGTTCTAGGTTCGAGTCCTGGTAGGCCAGCTGAGCGCGTCACCGCGCTCGCTACAACGAGTCCCTCACGGGACTCATAGTTCTAGCCCCCGTCGTCTAGCGGCCTAGGACGCCGCCCTCTCACGGCGGTAGCGTGGGTTCGAATCCCATCGGGGGTACACACAAACGAACGCCCGGAGCTCATCGCTCCGGGCGTTCGCTGCATTTACCGGTTGATCCTCGCCAGGGCGGCCACCGGGGCGAGCGCCTCCGGGCCGTCCGGGCCGTCCGGGCCGTCCGAGCTGTCTTGGCCGGACCCGGAGCCGGACCCGGAACTCGTGACCCGGCCACGACCCCGCAACCGGATGAGGTGCCGCGCGTGGTCGTCGAGGGCGCTGTCCTCCGCGGAGACGGGGTCCCAGCGCGGTACCGGGGTGGGGCGCTGGTCGGCGCCCAGCGCCGCGCACACGGTCAGACAGTGGGTCGTCAGGACTCGTTCGGCGGACGTGGGGTCTCCCGAGCGGACGTGGACGGACACGTGGAGGGTCTCGTGTCCGGTGTGCAGGAGTCTCGCCTCGACCTCGACGACGTGCCCGATCCGCACCGGGTGGTAGAAGCGGACCCCGCCGGCGTAGACGGACGTGCAGGGGGTCCCGGACCACTGGGTGGCGCACAGGTTGGCGGCGTCGTCGATCCAGGACATGAGCCGCCCGCCGTGGACGTTCCCTCCCCAGTTGACGTCCCGCGGCGCGGCGAGGAACCGGAGGGTCGAGCGGGGTGCGGTTCCCCTCTCGGAGTAGGTCTGCCGGGCCATCGCGTCCTCGATGTCCCGCCGGAGCCGGATCCGCAGAGCCGCCTCGTCCGATTCGTGGACCTCGAGGCGCGAGGCGGGCAGCCAGGGGGGAACCGGGGTGGGGACGCCGTCGCTGACGGCGATGAAGACGACGAGGCACTCCGCGCTGTGCTGGTAGTCCAGGGTGACCGGATCGGCCGCCCGCACATCGCACTGGATGTGCATGGACGTGGTGCCCGTGTGGACCAGGCGCGCCGAGACCTCGACGAGCATCCCGGAGTGGACGGGACGGGTGAACCGGACGTTGCCGACGTACGCGGTGACGGCGTATCCGCCGGACCACGCCGCGGCCTGGGCGTACGCCGCCTTGTCGAGCCATTCGAGGATGCGGCCCGTATGGACCTGCTCGCCGTTGCCGACATCGGTCGGGGCGGCGAGGAAACGGAGGACGGTCTCGCGGGTGATCGGCACGTCACGCACGCTAGTGGCGCTGCGTTGCTGCCCGGTTGCCGCGCGTGTGGATCACGTGACGAGGTGCTCACCCGGCGTGCGCGCCGCGGTGAGCACCTCGCGTGGTCAGGAGACGGTCTCCTTGAGTTCGTCCTCGCGCAGGAACAGCAGGAAGATCGTGGCGAGTACCACCAGCGGCACCACGAAGTGGTAGATCGGCACCAGGGCGTCGTTGTAGGAAGCGACGATCGCCTCGTGCAGCGGTCCGGGAAGGCCGGCCAGGACGTCCGGGCTCATCGAGTTGGAACCGGAGCCACCGGTGATCGCACCGGCGGCCGCAGCACCCTCCGGCCCCATGGCGGCGGCCGCGGCGGGGACCTTCTCGCCCATCAGGTCGGCCAGCCGGCTGACGAACAGCGACCCCACGATGGCCGACCCCAGGGTTCCGCCGATCTGGCGGAAGAAGTTGTTGGACGCCGTCGCGGTGCCGACCATGGAGACGGGGAACGAGTTCTGGACGATCAGCACGAGCAGCTGCATGCACAGGCCCAGGCCGAAGCCGAAGACGAAGATCACCACGCCCAGGTGCACCAGTGTGTCGTGGGCGCGCAGGGAGCCGATGAACCACAGGCCGACGGCCATGATGACGGTGCCGACCACCGGGTACCACTTGTAGCGGCCGGTGCGGCTGACGATGTTGCCCACCACGATCGAGGTGCCCATCATCCCGACCATCATGGGGATCATCATCATGCCCGCGGCCGTGGGGCTGAGCCCGTGGACCATCTGGATGTAGGTGGGCAGGTAGGCCATGCAGCCGAACATCGCGACGCCGATCAGGAGCCCGGCGGCGGTGGACAGCGTGAAGTTCCGCTCGGCGAACAGCGTCATGGGGATCAGCGGGTGCGGCGAGCGCCGCTCGACCAGGACGAACGCCACCGCGCAGACCAGGAACAGCGCGCCCAGGCCGAGCACCATCGGGTCGGTCCAGGCGTACCGGTTGCCGCCCCACGAGGCGGCCAGGATCAGGGAGGAGGTGCCGATCACCATGAGCGCGGTGCCAGGCCAGTCGGTCTGGCGTCCGGCGCCCCGGTTCGGCAACCGGAGCGACAGCACGGCCACCCCGAGCGCGAGCAGGCAGATCGGCAGGTTGAACCACAGCGCCCAGCGCCACCCGGGGCCCTCGGTGAAGAAGCCGCCGAGCAGCGGGCCCAGGACTGACGACAGGCCGAAGACCGAGCCCATGATCCCCATGTAGCGGCCGCGCTGGCGGGCCGGGACCACGTCGGCGACGATCGCCTGGGACAGGACCATGAGCCCGCCACCGCCCAGCCCCTGGACGGCGCGCGCCGCGATGAGGACGTCGATGTTCCACGCGAGTGCGCCCAGCACCGACCCGGCCAGGAAGATCAGGATCGCCGCGACGAACAGGGGTTTGCGGCCGATCTGGTCCCCGAGCTTGCCGTACACCGGCAGGCCGATGGTCATGGTGAGCAGGTAGGCGGTGATGACCCAGCTCATCTTGTCGACCCCGCCCAGGTCCGCGACGATCGTCGGCAGCGCGGTGGCGAAGATCATCTGCCCCAGGGACACGATGAGCATGCCCAGCAGGAGGGAGCTGAAGACCAGCGGCACGTTGTGCATGGGCGGTGCGGGTGGGGCGGTGTCGCGGGTGTCCGTCGTGCGGACGGTGGTGTCGCTCATGAAGGGGTTCCCCTGGTGGTAGTGGGTGCGGTGGGTGCGGGGTATGCGTTGGTGCGGGCAGTGTCAGTGCGGGGGGCCACCAGGTGCGCGAGCTGCCCGAGCGCGGTGGCGCACTCGCCGTCGAGGTCGTCGAAGGTCGCCGATTCCCGCGTCAGCCAGGTCGAGAACCCGAGGTTCGCGGCGCCCGCGACGAGGGCTACGCAGGCGCGTGCCTCCGCCTCGGCGGGGACCCCGGTCAACCGCCGGAGCGACGGGTGCCGTTGGAAGTGCTCGGTCACCAGGTCCACCAGCTGGAGGTGGAAGCGGGACGACGAGGTCATCCGGGCGGCCCCGAGGTCCGGGTTCGCGCGGAAGATCGCCCGTCGGCGTTGCGCCAGCGTCACGGTCTGGGCGTTGTCGGCGGTGCGCGCGGCGGCGAACGCGCCGAGGAACAGCCGTAGGAGCGCCCCGGGCACGTCCGGGTCGACCGCGTCGAGGAAGTCCGCACGGTCACCGTCCGGGACGGTGACGGGGGGCGAGCCGATGACGGCCGCCTCCTTGGAGGGCACGTAGTTGAAGAAGGTGCGCTTGGACACCTCCGCGTCCGCGCAGATCTGGTCGACCGTCACCGCGTCGTAGCCGTGCTCGAGGACGAGCGAGGTCGCGGCCGTCTCGATGGCCACCATCGTGGCGCGTCGTTTGCGCTCCCTGAGGGAGTCCGGGTCTGGTGGTGAGGTCACGAAGGGAGCCTACAGAATAAGTACACCGAGTGCATAGTTGCACTCGGTAAAGGCCGGTTGGCCGGGCGATTTTGAGGTGCGGGGGTGGGCTCGGTAGTCTCATCGGGTACCAGGCCCCCGTCGTCTAGCGGCCTAGGACGCCGCCCTCTCACGGCGGTAGCGTGGGTTCGAATCCCATCGGGGGTACCAGAGAAGCATTTGTCCCGGTTCGTCGCGAGAGCGAGGAGCCGGGACATCGTGCATTTCAGGGCGGGTCACGGGGGCGTGAGAGGATTCCGGCGTGCCGACTCGCCGCGACGCCCTCCGCCTGGCCCTGGGGGCCGGACTCGGTCTCACGGGCCTGTCCGCGTGCGGGACGGGCGGGGAGGCGACGACGTCGATGATGACGACGACGACGAGGTCGCCGGTCTCCGGAGATGACCCGCTCGCCCCTCCGAGTCCCATCCGGACGCCCACCGCGGACTCGCCGGTCCGGCGCGTGATCACCCTCTCGTCCGCCGATCTGGACGTCCTGCTGGCCCTGGACCGAGAGCCGGCGGCGGCGTGGGCGGCCGACGGCACGGGACCCAGGCCCTGGCGGGACCGGGCGGCGCCGCCCGCACCCGATTGGGGCGGCCCGGGACTGCCGAGCCTGCGCTCGCTGTTGCCGTTCGGGGTCGACGCGTTCGCCCTCGCGGCAGCCGACGCCTCCGAGTCGCAGTTGCGCGGACTCGAACGGCTGGCCGGGGTCATCGTGGACCCGGGTGGCCGGCCCGGGTGGCGGGAGCACCTCGACCTGGTGGCGGCGGCCGTCGATCGCGATCCCGACCCGGCCGCCGGCGTCGCCGAGGAGGCGCTGGACGCGTGGGCCGGGGGACAGCGGAGGCTGGGGGTGAGAGCCCTCGTCGTCGTCGTGGGTACCGGCGCCCGCCCCGACACCCCCGTCGCGACCCTCGGGGAGGGGTCGCCGCTCGGTGGGGAGATCCGGCGGCTGGGCCTCGACGTGGTCTCCTACGCGGAGCCGACACCGTATCGCGAGCTGCGGAGGCCCGGGGTGCAGGTGGTGCGCGTGGACCCGCGCGACGGCGACCTCGTGGCGGCGGTGCGCCAACCGAGCGTGACCAGCCTGCCGTGGGCGCTCGGGCGGCTGGTCGCGGGACGCCGGCCCGTCTGACCCGGGGCGCCTGCCGTGATTCCCGGGGGCGGGGGGCTAGAGCCGTTTGTGGATCGCGTCGGCGGCGGCGAGCAGGTCGGCGGCCCAGCGCACGCCGGGGCGTCTGCCGATGCGGTCCACCGGGCCCGAGACGGAGATGGCGGCCACGACGCTCCCGCCCGCGTCTCGGATGGGGGCGGAGATGGAGGCGACGCCGGCCTCGCGCTCGGCGATCGACTGGGCCCAGCCCCGGCGGCGCACCTCGGCCAGCTGCCTCTCGGTGTACGAGGCGTCGACCAGCAGCGCTCGCTGGGTGGCGGGATCGGCCCAGGCGGCCAGCACCTTGGCCCCGGAGCCCCGGGTCATCGGCAGGATCGCGCCCACGGGGACGGTGTCCCGCAGGCCGGTCGGGGGTTCGGCGGAGGCCACGCAGACCCGGTGGTCGCCGTCGCGGCGGTACACCTGCACGCTCTCCTCGGTGGCCTCCCGGAGGCGGGGCAGCACGGCGGAGGCGGCCTCCGCCAGGGAGTCGGACGCGTGGGCGGCGAGTTTGGCCAGACCGGGGCCCAGACTCCACACGCCGGCGTCGTCGCGGGAGAGGAGTTGGTGGATCTCGAGCCCCACCGCGAGCCGGTGGGCGGTGGCCCGGGGGAGCCCGGTGCGCTCGCAGAGTTCCGACAGGACGCACGGCTGCTCGGCCACGGCATGGAGCACCGTCATGGCTTTGTCGAGGACTCCGATTCCGCTAGACTGTCTCACAGTTCGACTATAGCGTCCTACATGTTGAGAATCTATCGATTCGAGGACAGGGATGTGGACTGGAGGCGTGATGAGTGAGACAACGACCGGCGGCGCGCGGCCCCGGACCCTGGCCGAGAAGGTCTGGGACGACCACGTGGTGGTCCGCGGAACGGGCGAGGGGGAGTCCCGCGAGCCCGACCTCGTCTACATCGATCTCCATCTCATCCACGAGGTCACCAGCCCCCAGGCCTTCGACGGGCTCCGGCTGGCCGGCCGCGGCCTGCACCGCCCGGACCTCACCCTGGCGACCGAGGACCACAACGTCCCCACTGACATCGTGGGCGGTGCGATCAACCTCATCGCCGACCGGGTCTCGCGGACCCAGATCGAGACCTTGCGCAACAACTGCGCGGAGTTCGGCGTCCGGGCGTACCCGATGGGCGATTCCGAGCAGGGGATCGTCCACATCATCGGCCCCCAGCTCGGCCTCACCCAGCCCGGCATGACGATCGTGTGCGGCGACTCCCACACCTCGACCCACGGCGCGTTCGGCTCCATCGCGATGGGTATCGGCACCTCCGAGGTCGAGCACGTCATGGCCACCCAGACGCTGTCCCTGCGGCCGTTCAAGACCATGGCGGTCACGGTCACCGGCGAGCTGCAGCCCGGCGTCTCCGCCAAGGACCTGATCCTGGCCGTCATCACCCAGATCGGCACCGGCGGCGGTCAGGGCCACATCATCGAGTATCGCGGCGACGCCATCTCCAAGCTCTCGATGGAGGCCCGGATGACCATCTGCAACATGAGCATCGAGGCCGGGGCGCGGGCCGGCATGATCGCCCCCGACCAGACCACGTACGACTACCTCGAGGGTCGGCCCCACGCGCCCGCCGGCGCGGAGTGGGACGCGGCCGTCGAGTACTGGAACGGCCTGAACACCGACGACGACGCCGTGTTCGATACCGAGGTCGTGATCGACGGCTCAACGCTCACCCCGTTCGTCACCTGGGGGACCAACCCCGGGCAGGGCGCGCCGCTCGGATCGGCCGTCCCGCACCCCGAGTCCTTCGGCGACGAGAACGAGCGGATCGCCGCCGAGGGCGCCCTGGAGTACATGGATCTCGAGGCCGGCACGCCGCTGCGCGAGGTCGGGGTCGACGTGGTCTTTGTCGGGTCGTGCACCAACGGTCGTATCGAGGACCTGCGGACCGTGGCCGAGGTCATCGAGGGCCGGACGGTGGCGGACGGTGTCCGCATGCTGGTGGTCCCCGGGTCGATGCAGGTCCGTGAGCAGGCCGAGGAAGAGGGCCTGGACAAGGTGTTCACCGCCTTCGGCGCCGAGTGGCGTCAGCCCGGGTGTTCCATGTGCCTCGGCATGAACCCGGACTCGCTCCTGCCGGGGCAGCGCTGCGCCTCGACCTCCAACCGGAACTTCGAGGGTCGCCAGGGCAAGGGCGCCCGCACCCACCTCGTCAGCCCGGCGGTCGCCGCGGCCACCGCCGTCATCGGGCGCCTCGCCTCGCCCGCCGATCTCGAGCCCGCGAAGGGGGCCTGACTCTTCATGGAGCCCATCACCACCCACACCGGCATCGGTGCCCCCCTGCACCGGTCCAACGTGGACACCGACCAGATCATCCCGGCCGAGTACCTCAAGCGCGTCACGCGCACCGGGTTCGAGGACGGCCTGTTCTCGTCCTGGCGGGCTAACGAGCCCGACTTCGTCCTCAACCGCTCGCCGTACGACCGCGCCTCCGTGCTGGTGGCGGGTTCCGACTTCGGTACCGGCTCCTCCCGCGAGCACGCGGTGTGGGCGCTGAAGGACTTCGGTTTCCGCGTGGTCATCTCGTCCCGTTTCGCCGACATCTTCCGCGGCAACTCCGGGAAGTCCGGTCTGGTGGCGGCCCAGGTCGACCAGCAGAATGTGGAGCTGCTGTGGAAGATCATGGACGAGCGACCGGGAATCGAGCTGACCGTCGACCTGGTCACGCGGACGGTCACCGCGGGTGATGTGACCGTTCCGTTCGACATCGACGACTACACGCGGTGGCGTCTCATGGAGGGGCTCGACGATATCGGGCTCACCTTGCGACAGGCCGATGCCATCTCGGAATTCGAGGCGCGCAGGCCCTCGTTCAAGCCGGTCACCACCCCCCGTTGACGGGCCTTCGCCGGGAAAGTGTGGAGTCTCCTCCGAAACCGACCCGGACTGGTGTCTAGGTGTGAATATGCTTATGTTTACTGCGGTGCGGGAGTATCCCGCGCCCGCGTACCCACTCGAAGGGGGACCCCGACGTGAACAAGGCTGACCTGATCGCAGAACTGGCGGACCGGATGGGCGGAGATCATCAGCTCGCCACCGAGGCACTGGAGAACACACTCGACATCATCGTGCGGACGGTGGCGTCGGGGGAGTCCATCACCATCATGGGGTTCGGCATCTTTGAGAAGCGCCGCCGCGCAGCCAGGGTCGCGCGGAACCCGCACACCGGCGAGTCCATCCCCGTGCCGCCCACCTACTCGCCGGCGTTCCGCCCGGGGCAGTACTTCAAGTCCGTGATCCAGGGCAGCGAACCGCTCCCCGAGGGGCGCCTGGCCGCCAAGCGGTCCAGCTCGCACCAGGCGTTCGGCGGTCTGCGCAACGGGGTGGCCCAGCACGACAAGGTCAGCTGAGGACCGGGTCAGCTGAGGTTCAGGTCAGCTGAGCCGCCGGCTCACAGCAGCGGCAGGGGGCTCGGGTAGTAGTCGGCGTACACCAGCGTCTCGCCGTCGAAACCCAGCCCCCATGCCCCGGCCTTCTTGGTCGACGTGGACCCCACGCTGATCCCGGCCAGCGCGGCCAGGTCCTCGACCATCCCGGGGATCGCTGTTCCCTGCGAACTCACCGCCGCCACCCCGTTGCCGGCGGCGAGCTCGACCAGGCGCCGTCGTGCGGCCACCGGGTCGTCCAGGTATCCCTCGTCGGTGAGTGCCGGCTCGGTTCCCATCCCGACCCCCAACTCGTCGGCCAGTGGGGCGAGGGTCTGTTCACAGCGCACCCGGGGGGCGCTGAACAGCCGCCGGACACCAAAGGCCCGGAGCATCGGGACCAGGAGCTCGGCCTGGGTCCGCCCCGACTTGTCGAGCGGACGGAGCGTGTCGTCGCCGCTCCACTCCGACCTGCTCCCGGCCTTGGCGTGCCGGACCAGCAGGAGGACCGAGTCCGCCGGTCGGGCGTCCGCGAAGCGGGACAGAATCTTGCGGTCCAACGAGTAGGAGACCAGTTCCCTGGCCTGGTCGACGGGCAGCCACCGGATCTCGTCCACCTCGGAGTTCGGCTCGAACCCACCACCGTGGGCGAGCGCCGACCAGTAGGTGACCTCTTTGCGGGTGTTCGCCTTGAGCGGGTACGCCGTGGTGCCGATCCGCGACTCGAGGGCAGCGGTGAAGCCCGTCTCCTCGGCGATCTCCCGCACCGCGGTAACCGGCAGCGACTCCCCGGCGTCGACCTTGCCCTTGGGCAGTGACCAGTCGTCGTAACGGGGGCGGTGGACGACAGCACAACGCGGGGTGTCCCCATCCATCCGGTACAGCACCGCACCGGCGGCGGGGACCACCCGGACACGGGACCCGCCCTTGCCGCCCGTCCTGCTCCCCACCTTGCCCGGCGCCTTGCTCAACGGTTCCGGAACCCTGCGTGGAAGGCGGCCATGCGTTCCTGGTGGTCGACCGAGTCGGCCCAGTCCTCGGCGGGCGGCATGCGCGTCCACGAGGCGTCGGGCTGGAGGTGGAAGCTCCTGGTGGCCGGATCGAGGGCGGAGTCGAAGATGCGGTGGATCTGCCCCTTGAGCCGGGGGTCGGTGACCGTGGTCATGACCTCCACTCGGCGGTCCAGGTTGCGGTGCATCATGTCGGCGCTGCCGATGAGGACCTCGTCCGCCGCGCGGAAGTTCAGGATCCGCGAATGCTCGAGGAAGCGGCCGAGGATCGACCGCACGTGGATGTTCTCGCTGAGCCCGGGCACCCCGGCGCGCAGAGCACAGATACCGCGGACGACGATCTCCACCGGGACACCCGACTGGGAGGCGCGGTAGAGCGCGTCGATGATCTGCTCGTCGACCAGGGCGTTGGCCTTGAGCCGGATCCCCGCCTCGCGTCCCTCGGCCGCGAACGCGATCTCGCGGTCGATCCGCTCGATGAGCCCCGAGCGGATTCCCTCGGGGGCCACGAGCAGTCGCCGGTACTTGGAGACGTTGGAGAACCCGGTGAGGTGGTTGAACAGGTCGGTGAGGTCGGACGCGACGTCCTCGTCCGCGGTGAACAGCCCGACGTCCTCGTAGAGGCGGGCCGTCTTGGGGTTGTAGTTGCCGGTGCCGATGTGCGCGTAGCGCCGGAGCTGGTCGCCCTCCTTGCGCACCACCAGGCAGGTCTTGCAGTGGGTCTTGAGGCCCAGCAGGCCGTACACCACGTGGACGCCGGCCTGCTCGAGTTCGCGGGCCCAGCGGATGTTGTTCTGCTCGTCGAACCGCGCCTTGATCTCGACCAGCGCGACCACCTGCTTGCCCGCCGCAGCAGCGTCCACGAGCGCGTTGACGATGGGGGAGTCGCCGGAGGTCCGGTACAGGGTCTGCTTGATCGCCAGGACGTTCGGGTCCGCTGCGGCCTGTTCGATGAACCGCTGCACGGTGGTGGCGAACGACTCGTAGGGGTGCTCGACGAGGACGTCCCCCTCCTGGAGGGAGGCGAAGATGTTCCGGGCCGTCTCCCGCTCACCGAAGGCCGGCGGCGTGGCCGGGATCATGGCCGGATCCTTGAGGTCGGGCAGGTCCAGCCCGTGGATCTGCCAGAGGCCCGTCAGGTCGAGCAGCCCGGAGAACCGGATCACGTCCGCGTGTTCCACGTCGAGCTCGTGTTGCAGGATGCGGAGCATCCGCGGCGTCATGTCCTCGGCGATCTCCAGGCGGACGGCCGAACCGAAGCGGCGGCGGGCCAGCTCGCGTTCGAGGGCCTGGAGCAGGTCCTCGTCGCGGTCCTCCTCGACCTCCATGTCCGCGTTGCGGGTCACCCGGAAGACGTGGTGCTCGACGATCTCCATGCCCTGGAAGAGGTCGCCGAGGTGCGCGGCGATGATCTGCTCCGCGGGGACGAACGTGTACTCGTCGTCGACCCCCCGGTCCACCCGGACGAAGCGGGGGACGTTGTGCGGGATCTTGACCCGGGCGAAGTGCTCCTGCCCGGATCCGATGTCCCGGATGATCACCGCGAGGTTGAGGCTGAGGCCGGAGATGTAGGGGAAGGGGTGTGCCGGGTCGACCGCGAGCGGGGTGAGGACCGGGAAGATGGAGTTCCGGAACAGCTCCGCCAGCGAGAACCGCTCGTCCGCGGTGAGCTCGCTCCAGGGCAGGATCCGGACCCCGTTCTGCTCGAGCTCGGGACGGATCTCGTCGTGGAACAGCCGGGTCTGCTCGTCGCAGAGTTCGCGCGTACGGATGCTGATCCGGCCGAGCTGCTCGGCAGGTGTCTGGCCATCGGCCGACCGCACCGACAGCCCCGTCTTGTCGCGTCGCTTCAGACCGGCCACGCGGACCATGTAGAACTCGTCGAGATTCGAGCCGAAGATCGCCAGGAACTTGGCGCGCTCGAGCAGCGGCAGTTCCTTTTCTCCGGCCAGTCCCAGAACCCGGGCGTTGAAGTCGAGCCAGCTGAGTTCGCGATTGAGGTAGCGGTCGCGGGGTCGGGGGAGCAGTTCGTGGACGAGTTCGTCTGCGGTCACGGGACCATTGTTGCCGATACCCCGGCGGCGTGGGCGCCGGGTGCGTCGGCGCGTGCCCGGAGAGTCGTAGCGGTGGCCCCGCCCACGGTTCGGCCGGAGAGTCCGGCCAGGTCCTCGGGGGTGTCGACATCGCGTCCGGCGGCGCCGGAGGTGTCGGCACCCAGGAGCGGGACCGCCCCGCCCTCGGAGACGTGCCGGGCCGCGGAGTCGGCACCGAAGCGGGGCACCCGCGTCGTCGCGGGGCCGGTCCAGAAGACCATGGTCGTCCCGACGCCGCGATGGTCGGGGACCATGGAATGCGCGTGCCGAGCGGCGGCGGAGAGCACCCGTTCGAACGTGTCGGAATCGAGCTCGGGGAGATCCGCGGTCACCACTCCCACCGGGCCCGACACCCCGGAGAGCGCCGCCGTCAGAGCGGCGTTGAGCGGATCGATGTCCGGCCGGTCCGGGCCGGCCGGGGGTTCCGGCACGACCTCGAGACCGAACCCTCGGGCGAGAGCTCCGACATCGGGGTCGGAGGTGACCACCCTGACGCGGGAGACGGCGGGCGACCCGGCGCAGGTGCGGAAGACGTCGGTGGCCATCGCCAGGACGAGCGCACGGCGACCCGGGGCCGACAATGCGCGTGCGAGCCTGCTCTTGGCGCGGTCGAGAGCCTTGACGGGGACGATGATCGTCCACCCGCCGTCGGCTGTCCCGCGTCCCACCATCGTGCTCATCGCCCGCCATCCTGCCAGCCGGGCCGCCGGAGTGCCCCGCGCCGGGTAGCGTTTGCTCACGATCCACCGTCGGTGGGACTGAGGTGGAGCACGGAGAGCCGGGAGGCGAAATGGCGCGGGTCGCGGTGATGGGTGCGGGGTCGTGGGGGACCGCGGTGGGCAAGGTGCTCGCGGATGCCGGCAACGAGGTCGTCATGTGGGCCCGGCGCGATGAGGTGGCCCGGGGGATCAACGAGGGACACCGCAACGACAAGTACCTACCGGAGATCATCCTGCCGGCGACCGTCACCGCCTCGACCGATCCGGCCGAGGTGCTCGCGGGGTCGACCGAGGTCGTGCTGGCGGTCCCGTCCCAGAGCCTGCGCGGGAACCTGGAGACGTGGGTGGACCTGTTCGAGCCGGGCGCGGGGGTCATCTCCCTGGCCAAGGGCATCGAGACGGGCACCCTGATGCGGATCAGCGAGGTGGTCGCCCAGGTCACGGGGCTGCCGGAGGACAAGATCGCCGCGCTGTCGGGGCCGAACCTGGCGCGGGAGATCGCGGAGGGTCAGCCCGCGGCGACCGTCATCGCCTGCACCGACCCCGAACGCGCCGCCCGGCTCCAGGACGCCTTCTCCACGCGCTACTTCCGCCCGTACACCAACACCGATGTGGTGGGTTGCGAGATCGGCGGTGCCACCAAGAACGTGATCGCGCTGGTGTGCGGGATCGCCCGCGGGATGGGGCTCGGGGACAACACGATGGCCACGCTCGTCACCCGGGGCCTGGCGGAATCCACCAGGCTGGGCGTCGCCCTGGGGGCCAACCAGATGACGTTCGCCGGTCTGGCCGGGCTCGGCGACCTGGTGGCCACGTGCACCTCGCCGTTGTCGCGGAACCGCACCTTCGGCGAGCGCCTGGGCCGGGGGGAGACCCTGGAACAGGCTCAGCAGGCCACCAACGGCCAGGTGGCCGAGGGCGTGAAGTCCTGCACGTCGATCCGCGAGCTCTCCCGCCGGGTGGGGGTGGAGATGCCGCTCACCGAGGCGATCCACGAGATCTGCCACGAGGGCGGCAACGCCGTCGAGGTGGCGGTGCGCCTCATGAGGCGCAGCACCAAGCCCGAGTAGCCTCGGCCCGGTGAACCGCATCACCGTTGCCGTCCTCTACGGCGGTCGCAGCTCCGAACACTCCGTGAGCTGCGTATCCGCCGGCGCCGTCATGGCCCATCTCGACGCCGCCGTCTATGAGGTGATCCCCGTGGGGATCACCGGGTCCGGGGCCTGGACCCTGGGCCCCGACGATGTCTCCGACCTGCGCATAGTCGACCGCAGCATGCCGGTGGTCGACCCGCACCGCCCGCAGGTCGCGCTCGGCCTGTCCGTGGACGACCGCGGGGTGCTGCGGTACGTCGACGGCGAACGGGCCGGGGAGGAGATCGCCCGCGTGGACGTGGTCTTCCCGGTCATGCACGGCACGCACGCGGAGGACGGGACCATCCAGGGGCTGCTCGAACTCTCGGGGATCCCGTACGTCGGGCCGGGCGTCTTCGCCAGCGCCGCCGGGATGGACAAGGAGTTCACCAAGGTCGTACTGGGCGCGGCGGGGCTGCCGATCGGTCAGCAGGTCGTGCTGCGTCCGGGGACCGAGAGCCTCTCCGAGGCGGACTGCGACCGGCTCGGACTCCCGCTGTTCGTCAAGCCCGCCCGCGGTGGCTCGTCCATCGGCATCACCAAGGTCTCGCGGGCGCAGGACCTCGAGGCGGCGATCGCCGAGGCGCGCCGCTTCGACCCCAAGGTGATCGTCGAGGCCGCCATCGTCGGACGCGAGGTCGAGTGCGGCGTCCTGCAGTACCCGGACGGACGCGTGGAGGCGAGCCTGCCCGCCGAGCTGCACATCCCCGGGGAGGCCACCGGCCAGCCCGGAGAGACGGAGGGCGAGGCCTTCTACGACTTCGACACCAAGTACCTCGACGACGTGTGCACCTTCGACCTGCCTGCCGAGCTCCCCGCCGGGGAGACCGACCGTCTGCGGGCGCTCGCCGTGGAGGCGTTCCACGCTCTGGACGCCCGGGGACTGAGCCGGGTGGACTTCTTCGTCACCGACTCCGGCCCGGTGATCAACGAGGTCAACACCATGCCGGGCTTCACCCCGATCTCGATGTACCCGCAGATGTGGGCGGCGACCGGGGTGGACTACCCCACCCTGCTCGACACACTCCTGCGGACCGCGCTCGCCGGGACCTGACCCCGCTGGTCAGCCGATCGGCGCCGGCCGCGGTTCGACGGCGTCGAGGCTGGCTTCGAGTGCGTTGGACAGGTCCTGGATCGGGCCGGTCCCGCTTCCCTCGGGCAGCGTCACCGCGATGTACTGCGGCCGGTCGACGGCCACCCAGGTCGACGACGTCACGGCCGGGTCCGGATCGGGTTCGTTGAACCACTCCACCCCGTTGACCTCCTGCAGGGTGGTGCCGACGGTGAAGGTCGGCGGGGCGTCGAGTCCACAGCGGACCACGACGGGCTCGGCGTCGGGCATCCGGTAGGCCGCCGCACCCGGCGGGGCGGGTTCGTTGAACGCCACCCGCCTGGCGTCCCCGAGGGAATCGGGCAGCGACCGGAGCAGGGCGAGACAATCCTCGGACTCCGCGCCGGGAGCCGGGACGGTCACGGCCGTGACGGGTTCGCTCGCGGCTGCGTCGGCCGCCTCGTCGCCGACGCCCCGCACCAGGACCAGGACCACGGCGAGCATCACGAGCGGGATGATCACCGCGGCGATCACCACGAGGGTAGAGACCGGCCGTGGGGTTCCGTCCGCAGACCTGTCGGAAGGGCTCACGGTGTCGCGAGGGTCGTAGCCGCGAGGGCCGGTGTTGCCAGGTCCGGTGTCGCGAGGGCCGGTGCTGCCAGGTCCGATGTCGCCCGGGTCGGTGTCCGTAGTGCTCACGCCGTGTCGTCCCCTCGCCTCTGCCGGGCCGCCGTGGTGGCGGCCGCTAGCCTGACGGCAACGCTACAGACCCGCTCCGGCTCGCCCGGCGCCTGACCGCGAGGACATCGATGAACCCAGCGACCGACCCGCACCCCACCGTCGCGGCGGTGGGGGAGGCCGCTGTCCTGGCGGTGCTGCGGGGTCCGGGGGACGCCCACTCAGGGGACCCGGTGGGCAACGGCGACGACGCCGCGGTCCTGGGTCCGGCCGCCGCGACGGTGGTGACGACCGACATGCTGGTGGAGGGGACGCACTTCCGACTGGACCTGACCACCTGGAGGGACATCGGACGCCGGGCCGTGGCCCAGAACGTCTCGGACGTCCTGGCGATGGGCGCCGACTGCTCCCGTGTCCTGGTGGCCGTGGCCGTACCCGGCGAGACCACGACGGATCAGATCGCCCAGTTGTCGGCCGGGATCCACGAGGAGGCAGCGCGATCCGGCGCCGTGGTGGTGGGCGGCGATCTCACCAGCGCCCACCTCGTCGTCGTCAACGTGACGGCGATCGGCACCCTCCCGGACGGGGCGCGCCCCGTGCGGATCGACGGCGCCGCCCCGGGCGACGCGGTGGCGCTCACCGGTCAACCCGGGCGGTCCGCGGCGGGGCTCGCGCTGCTCCTGGCCGGCCGCGCCGACGGCCCGCTGCAGCAGTCGCACCGGGTGCCCGTGCCGCCGATCGGCTCCGGCACGGCCGCGCGGCTGGCCGGGGCCCACGCGCTCACCGACGTCAGCGATGGTCTGCTCCGCGACCTCGCGGGCGTCGCGCGGGCCTCGGGGGTGGCCGCCGACCTCGTCGTCGACGCGCTTCCCGTCGACCCCCTCCTCGCCGGCGCCGCGACCGCCCTCGGCGCGGCGGACCCCGACGCGCAGGTCCTGGACTGGATCCTCGACGGCGGCGAGGACCACGGGTTGCTCGGCACGTTCCCGCCGGGCGCGACCATCCCGCCGGGGTTCACCGTGATCGGCAGGATCAGGTCCGGGGAACCGGGCGAGGTGACGGTGGACGGCGATCCCCGGACCCCGGGAGGCTGGGACTCCGCCCGCAGCGTGAACTAGACCCGCGAACTAGGGTGGCCGCATGGCTGTCTACGCACTGGGAGACCTCGAACCCGACATCGCGCCCGACGCGTGGGTGCACCCCGACGCCGTGGTCATCGGGCGGGTACGCCTCGGCCCGGGCGTCTCCGTGTGGCCGACCGCCGTCCTGCGCGGTGACTACGGGCGGATCGAGGTCGGGTCGATGACCAACATCCAGGACGGGACGATCGTCCACTGCACCGAGTCGGAGCCGACGCTGATCGGTGAGCACTGCATCGTCGGCCACAACGCCCACATCGAGGGCGCGACCATCGGCGACGGTTCCCTGATCTCCTCCGGCTCGATCGTGCTCAACGGCGCGGTGATCGGCGCGGGGGCGATCGTCGCCGCCGGGTGCCTGATCCCGCCGCGGTTCGAGCTGCCCGCCGGGCGCATGGCGATGGGGGCGCCCGCGAGGATCCGCGAAGGGTACGAGGTGAACCCCGAGATGCTGGCCGGGAACACGCAGAAGTATCACGACAACGCGATGAGGTACCGCTCCGAACTCCGACGGTTGGACTGACCGGTGGGCGGTCTACAGGCGACCCCGCCGCCTCTCGGGGACGTGATCGACCCCGGGTGGGCGCGGGCGCTCGCGCCGGTGGCGGAGCGGATCCGCGAGATGGGGGACTTCCTGCGGGAGGAGACCGCCGCCGGCCGGGGTTACCTCCCCGCGGCGGACCGGGTGCTGCGCGCGTTCTCGCACCCGTTCGACGACGTCCGGGTGCTGATCGTGGGCCAGGACCCCTACCCGACGCCCGGCCATTCCGTCGGGTTGAGCTTCGCGGTGGACGCGGACGTCCGCCCCCTGCCGCGGAGCCTGGTCAACATCTATCGCGAATACTCCAACGACCTGGGGCTGCGGGCGCCGGAGCACGGCGACCTCCAGGCGTGGGCGAGTGCGGGGGTCCTACTGCTCAACCGCGTCCTCACCGTGGCACCCGGGGAGCCCGCCTCGCACCGCCGCAAGGGCTGGGAAGAGGTCACCGGGAGAGCGATCGAGGCGCTGGTGGAACGGGACCGTCCGCTGGTGGCGATCCTGTGGGGCAGGCAGGCGCAATCGCTGGAGCCGTTGCTGGGGGAGACGCCGATCATCGCCTCCGCGCACCCCTCGCCGCTCTCGGCCTCGCGCGGGTTCTTCGGCTCCCGTCCGTTCAGCCGCGCCAACGACGAGCTGGCACGGCTGGGTGCGGAGCCCGTGGACTGGCGGTTGGCGGACCGACCCGGGGAGCCACCGGCCTGATCGAGCGGCGGCCTGAACGAGCGGCGGCCTGAACTAGCTCCGGCCTGACTGACGCCGAGGTGACGCGCGCTCACCTAAACACATGTAGAGGAGCGCCCGCACCGGGTCGCCGAGGACTCAGGCGTCGCCGAACCGCGGGGTCCGCTTGGCCACGAACGCGTTCACGCCCTCGATCCCGTCGGGGGACACGGCCAGCGTCGCGATGGAGTCACGCTCGGCGTCGAGCTGCTCCGACAGCGAGTTGACCTCGGACCGACGCAGCAGTTCCTTGGTCGCGGCGTAGGACGCGCGGGGGCCGGAGGCGAGCCGTGCAGCGAGCTCACGGGCGGCGGTGGGGACATCGCCCTCGACGAACGTGGTGATCATCCCCATCCGGTGAGCCCGCTCGCCGTCCACCGGCTCGTTGCCCAGGATGAACGCGCGGGCCGCGGACTGTCCGATCGCTCGCGGCAGCCGCCACGACATCCCGCCGTCGGGGGACAGTCCGATCCCCGGATACGCGGCCAGCAGGCGGGTGTCCGGGCCGCCGACCGAGAAGTCGGCGGCCAGCGCCAGGGACAGCCCCGCCCCGGCCGCCCAGCCGGCCACGGCGGCGACCACCGGCACGGGCGCCCGGTCGAGCTGGCGGACCACCCCGTGGAGGCGGTCGGCGAGCTCGCGGACGTGCTCCGACCGGTCCTCGGCCGCCGCGAACCCGGGCACGTTGCCGCCCGCGCAGAAGTTCTTGCCCAGGCCCACCAGGAGGATCGCCCCGACGTCCACCGTGCCGGCGAGCACCGAGTCGAGGGCGACGCCGGCCTGGCTGATGCAGTCGGAGTCGAGCGAGTTGCCCTTGCCGTCGAGCGACACCGGGAGCGTGAGGACCCCGCCCTCCAGGGAGACGAGGGGGGTGTCGGCGAGATCAGAGGTCATTGGCGCTCCCGGTGCTGATGGTGGCCGTCTCGGCCAGTTCGACGGCTGTCGAAGGGTGAGGGTACTAGGCTTGGCCGCGCCGACGGTGACGTCGGGGCGCAGGGGTGAGCCGAATCGAGGAGGGGTGATGACGCCGGAGTCGACGCGTGTCGAGGAACGCCCGTCCTCTCTCGACGCCCACGGGTTGCTGGGCTGGGCCCGCAGGTGCGTGGAGCAACTGGCGACCCACCGCGAGGAGATCAACGCTCTCAACGTCTTCCCGGTTCCGGACGCCGACACGGGCACCAACCTCCTCTACACGATGCGAGCCGCCGTCGAGAGGGCCGAGGGCGAGGAGGCCTGGATCTCCGAGGGTGGGGGAAGCGCCGGAGCCCGCGAGATCGCGGTGGCGCTGGGCCACGGCGCGGTTCACGGAGCGCGGGGGAACTCGGGCGTCATCCTGTCCCAGGTCCTCCGGGCGGTCGGCGAGGCAGCGACCTTCACCGTCCTCGACGCCTCCACCTATCGGCGCGCGCTCCGGACCGCGGTCACGCTCGTCAACCACGCGATCAGCGACCCGGTCGAGGGCACCATCGTGACGGTCCTGCGCGAAGCCGCGGCCGGGGCGGTCCGGTCCTCGGCCTCGTCGCTCGCCGAGGTGGCACGGGCCGCCGCGGACGCCGGGGCCCAGGCCCTCGACCGCACGACGTCCCAGTTGCCGGCGCTCGCGCGGGCCGGAGTCGTGGACGCCGGTGGTCGCGGCCTCCTGATCCTCCTCGACACCATGGTCGAGGTCCTCCTGGGGGAGGCCCCGGAGCGGCCGGACTACTTCATCCCCGCCGACCAGCCGAGCGACGCGGCCACCCGGTCCGACCCGTCGGCCGCGGCGACGGGCAGGGACGGCTCGGAGGTGACCCGTTACGAGGTCATGTATTCGCTGACCCACTCGGATGACGCGCGCGCGGACGAGGTCAGGTCCGCGCTGCGGACGCTCGGCGACAGCGTGGGGGTCGTGGGTGACGGCGGCACCGGGGACAACGCGCGCTGGGCCGTGCACGTGCACACCAACGACATCGGTACGGCGATCGAGGTCGCCCTCCCGCTCGGCCGGATCACCGAGATCCGGGTGACGGACATGCTGGACCCGGTGCACGCGCCCGCCGCGGTCGACCACGCGGACGGGCACACCCACGCAGACGACCGCCTGGACGGTCACCTGCACGCGGACGGGCACGGGCGGGCCCCCGAGCGGGCGGTCGTGGCGATCGTCCCGAGCGGCCCCCTGGCTGACCTGTTCGCCGAGGCGGGGGCGCACACCGTGGACCCCGGGGAGAACGCCGACGGGGTGGTCGACGCGGTTCTGGCGGTGTCCGCCGAGGAACTGCTGGTGCTGCCCAACGGCGAGCTGTCCAGGGCCCAGATCGGTGCGCTCGACGCGGCGCTGCGCGAGGTCGACGGGCAGGCCCTCATCCTCCCGACGGGATCGGCCGTCCAGGGCTTGTCGGCACTCGCGGTCCACGATCCCTCGACCACCCTGTCCCTCGACGGCTTCGGCATGGCCGACGCCGCCGCGGCCACCCGGCACGCCCACCTGGTCCGGGCCGAACAGGACGCGCTCACGATGGTGGGACGCTGCGACGCGGGTGACCTGCTGGGCGTGGTCGGCCACGACGTCGCGCTCATCCACACGGACCTGGTGGACGCCGTCTGCGCGCTCGCCGAGAGGTTGTTGTCCTCCGGCGGGGAGCTGGTCACCCTCCTGCTCGGCGAGGAGTACGACGAGGCCGCCTCCGAAGCGGCGTTGTCCCGCCTGAGGAACCGCCACCCGGACGTCGAGGTCGTGGGATACGCCGCCGGGCCCGGCCGGGTGCTCGCCCACGTCGGGGTCGAATGACCGCGCTGGCCACCACGGACACCCCGCTGACGGAGGTCCTCGATCCCGAACTGGCGGAGCGGATCACCGGCGCCTTCGGCCACCGGACCGTCGGCGACCTGCTCCACACCCTGCCCCGGCGCTACCGACAACACGGGCAGCGCTACGACAAGCGCGAGCTGGTCGACGGCGAGCGGGTGACGATCATCGGGAAGGTCCGCACGGCCGCGACCCGCACGTACAGCACCAAGCAGGGCCAGGCCCGGGAGATGCTCACGCTCACGGTGGAGGACGGCGACACCTCCTTCAGGGTCGTCTACTTTGCCGGCCGCAAGATCAAGTTCATGCTGCCGGTGGGCACGGTGGCGATGTTCGACGGGACCGTGTCGCGGTTCCGGCGCGAGCTCGACCTGAAACACCCCGAGTTCCTGGTCCTGCGCCCGGTCTCCGGACCCGGGGGCCAGCTCAAGGGATCCGGGAACCTCGCCGCCCTCGCAAGGTTGTCGGCGGAGATCGACGCGGAGGGCGGCCCGAGCCTGTTCGACCGTCCGCTGCTGCCCATCTACGCGGCCAAGGAGGGGGTGACCTCGTGGGACCTGCTCGGCGCGGTGGTGACCGCCGTCAGGGCGCTGGTCCCGGTGGTCGATCCCCTGGACGCCACCGTGCGGGCGGTGGCAGGACTGATGGACCTCGACGACGCGCTGCGCAAGGCGCACCTGCCGGAGAACACCGAGGAGAAGGACAGGGCGGGCTACCGCCTCCGGTTCGACGAGGCGATCGCGCTCCAACTCCTCCTGGGCGCCCGGCGCCGGTTTGTCGCGCGCGACCCCGCCCCGGCCAGTCCGGTGCGCTCCGGCGGCGTGCGGGCCGCGATGCTCTCACGCCTGCCGTTCGAGCTCACCGACGGCCAGGAGACGGTGCTGGCGGAGATCACGGCGGACCTGACCCTCGACGAACCGATGAACAGGCTGCTCCAGGGTGAGGTCGGCTCCGGCAAGACGGTCGTGGCCCTGCTGGCGATGCTCCAGGTGGTGGACGCGGGGCGACAGTGCGTGATGCTCGCCCCCACCGAGGTGCTGGCCTCCCAGCACCACCGCTCGTTGTCGGCGATGCTCGGCGACCTGGGCGAGCAGGGGCGGTTCGGCGCGGCCGAGCAGGCCACGCGGGTTGTGCTGCTGACCGGGTCGATGTCCATCGCGCAGCGGCGGGCCGCGCTGCTGGACATCGTCACCGGCGAGGCCGGGATCGTCGTGGGCACCCATGCGCTGATCCAGGACTCGGTGGACTTCTTCGACCTGGGTCTGGTGGTGGTGGACGAGCAGCACCGCTTCGGCGTCCGTCAGCGCGACCGGCTCCGCGCCAAGGGCCGCGAGGGTCTGGTCCCGCACCTGCTGGTGATGACCGCGACCCCGATCCCGCGGACCATCGCGATGACCGTGTTCGGCGACCTGGAGGTGTCCGAGCTCCAGGAACTGCCCGGTGGCCGCCGGCCCATCTCCACCTCGGTGGTGCCGGCCCGCGACAAGCCGCTGTGGGTGGAGCGGGCGTGGCAGCGGGTGCGCGAGGAGGTGGACGCGGGCCACCGGGCGTACGTCGTGTGCGCGCGGATCGACGCCGCCGAACCGGACGACGACAAGGCCGACGACGCCCCGCCGCTCGCCGCCGCCGTGGACCTGCACGAGTACCTGTCCACGGGCCCGCTCTCCGGGGTCCGGGTGGGTCTCATGCACGGCAGGCTGCCGCCGGAGGAGAAGGATGCGGCGATGGCGGATTTCGCCTCGGGGCGGCTCGACGTCCTGGTGGCGACGACCGTGATCGAGGTCGGCGTGGACGTCCCGGAGGCCACCGTCATGGTGGTGATGGACGCCGAGCGGTTCGGGGTGAGCCAGCTCCACCAGCTCCGTGGGCGGGTGGGCCGGGGCGGGTTGCCGGGGCTCTGCCTGCTCGTAACCAATTCCCGCAGGGGCGGCAAGTCGATGGAGCGGCTCGACGCGGTGGCCGCCACCACCGACGGGTTCATCCTGGCCCAGCTGGACCTGGTGCAGCGCCGGGAGGGCGACGTCCTGGGCGACGCCCAGTCCGGTGCGCTCTCGGCGCTCCGACTGCTGTCGGTGGTCGACGACGGCGAGGTCATCGAGATCGCCCGCCGCCACGCCGAGGAGATCCTCGACGCCGACCCCGGTCTCCACGACCACCCGGCCCTCGCCGAACGGGTCAGCCGCCTGGCCGGGTCCGAGGAATCCGACTACCTGTTCAAGTACTGACCGCCAGCATCTCGACAACCAGGGGAACCATGACCCGCATCATCTCGGGCCGCCTGCGTGGGCGGTCGATCACCGTGCCGCCAGCGGGGACCCGGCCCACCACCGACCGCGTCCGCGAGGCGCTGTTCAGCGCGATCGTCAGCCGCGTGGACCTCACCGGTGCAGCCGTGCTCGACCTGTTCGCGGGATCCGGCGCGCTCGGGCTGGAGGCGGTCTCGCGTGGTGCCGACGTGGCGTGGTTCATCGAGGAGAATCCCCGCGCCGTGGCCTGCCTGAAGAAGAACACCACCGGGTTGTCGTCGTCGTTCCCGTCGACCCGGGCGACCATCAGGCGGGCGGCGCTTCCGGCTGCGGTCGCCGGACCCTGCCCGGTGGCGGGCGGTTTCGACCTGGTGCTCGCCGACCCGCCGTACGCGGGTTCCGGAGCGCTCGACGCCCCCGTACTGCAGGCGCTGCTGGAGGGCGGGTGGCTGGCCGCGGACGCGCTCGTGGTGTGGGAGCGGTCCAAGCGGGACCCGGGGGTGCGATGGCCCGACGGATACGAGCGCGAGTTCGAGCGGACCTACGGCGAGACCGCCGTCGAGATGGCCAGGCCGGTTGATACGGTCGCCCCATGACGACTGTCGTTTGCCCGGGCTCCTTCGATCCGGTGACCCTCGGGCACCTGGACATCATCCGCCGATCGGCGGCGCTGTTCGACGACGTGATCGTCTGCGTGGTGGCCAACCCCAACAAGCAGGGCACCTTCACCATCGACGAGCGCACGGAGTTGATCTCCGAGGTCTGCGCGGACATCCCCGGCGTGCGGGTGGACAGCTTCTACGGACTGCTCGTGGACTACTGCCGCGATCAGGGCGCGACGGCCGTGATCAAGGGCCTGCGGGACTCCACCGACTACGACTATGAACTGCCGATGGCGCACATGAACCGGTCGATCTCCGGGATCGACACCGTGTTCCTGCCCACCAGGTCCGATCTGTCGTTCGTGTCCTCGTCGCTGTGCCGGGAGGTCACGCGCCTGGGCGGCGACGTCTCGCACCTGCTGCCGGACGTCGTCGCGCGGGCGCTCTCCGACCGGCTGGGCTGATCGAGGGCGGTCGGGCTGAGCCTCCCGTGGGCGACTCGCGACCCCGACCGACGGACACACCGCCGCCGCACCGGCCCCGGGGCCCGCGTTGCGGGCACACTGGGGGCGCAAGTGTGACAAACCGGTGAAGGGACGAGCGTGTACCGAGTGTTCCAGGCCCTCGACGAGCTGAACGCGATGATCGAGGACGCCCGCAGTCTGCCCATGACCGCGAACTGCATGGTGCCCAGGCACGAGTCCCTGCTGTTGCTCGACGACATCCGGGACTCCTTCCCCGGCGAACTCGACGACGCTCAGGACGTGCTGGACCAGCGCGACCGGGTGCTCGCCGAGGCGGACGCCACCGCCCGCGACACCGTCGCCGCCGCTGACGCGGAGGCCGACCGCACGCGCCGCGAGGCGCGCGAGGACGCGGACGCCATGCTCGCCGACGGGAAGGCGCGAGCCGACCGGATGGTCGCCGAGGCCACCGCGCACGCCGACGGACTCGTCGGCGACGCCCGCGCCGAGTCGGCGGAGCTGCTCGACCGCTCCCGGCGTGACGCCGAGTCGACCACCGCCCGCGCCCGGGCCGAGGCCGACAGGCTCGTGGAGCAGGCCAACATCATCTACGACCGCACGATCACCGAGGCCCGGCAGGAGCAGCAACGCATGCTCGCCGAGTCCGAGGTCGTCCGGATCGCGGACGAGGAGGCCGCACGCGTCCGCGACGCCGCGCACGCCGAGAGCGAGCGGCGGCGCGAGGAGTGCGACGCCTACATCGACGGCAAGATGGCCACGTTCGAGGAGTTCCTCGCCTCGACCATCCGGACCGTCGCGCGCGGCCGGGACGAGTTGCACGGGGCCGCCCCGGCAGGGCGGCGTGAGACGCCCGTCCGCCGCGCCGCCCGCGAGGACGAGCGTCACGGTGACGGGTACGGGGACTACTGACCCCGGCGGGTAGTCTGCAGGGCGTGTCCACCTCCTCCCGCACCCCCCGCCACCACCCTCGGCCGGCCGCCGATTCCCTCGTCCTCGACACCCGCACCGTCGCCCGGACCCCCGGCGCCACGGCGCAGGTGCAGCGGTCGGCCGTGCTGCCGTCGAACGTCGGCGTCGAGCTGATGAAGATCCCCGCGAAGTCGGAGGTCGAGCTGGACCTCACCCTGACCTTCATCGACGAGGGCGTCCTGGTCACCGGGTCGGTCACCGGGCACGCCGAGGTCGAGTGCGCGCGGTGCCTGGGCAGGTTCACCACCGGGTCCACGGTCTACCTGACGGAGATGTACGCCGCCGAGGGCACCGCGACGGCCGCCGGCGCCGAAGAGGACGACGTGCGCCTGCTCGACGGCGACCTGCTCGACCTGGAACCGGCCCTGGTGGACGCGTTCGGTCTGAGATTCCCCATGTCGCCCACGTGCACCGACTACGGACACGACGAGTGCGTCAACCCCGACACCCCCGCGCCGGACGGCATCTCCGGCAGCACCGAGGGACGGATCGATCCGCGGTGGGCCGGGCTGGCGGAGAAGTTCGGGACCACCGGGGCGGCCGAGGAGACCGAGTGACTAGCGGGTCCACTGCACTGGGCGCCGTACTCGGGGTGGAGCTGCCCGAGCCGCTGGCCACCCAGGCGCTGACACACCGGTCCTACGCCTACGAGCACGGCGGGCTCCCACACAACGAACGCCTGGAGTTCCTCGGGGACGCCGTCCTGGAACTGATCGTCACCGAGTACCTCTACGGCGAGTACCCGGACCGGCCCGAAGGCGATCTGGCCAAGATCCGCGCCAGCCTGGTCAACACCTATGTCCTGGCGGACATCGCCCGTGAGCTGGGGCCCGGCGGTCTGGGCGCGCATCTGCGCCTCGGCCGGGGCGAGGAGCTGACCGGGGGACAGGACAAGCACTCGATCCTCGCGGACACCCTCGAGGCGGTGTTCGGCGCCGTCTACCTCACGCACGGCCTCGAGGTCGCCCGCGTCCTCATCGAACGGATCATCGGCGAGCGGCTCCGGGTGGTCCCGACCCTCGGCGCCGCGCTGGACTGGAAGACGAGCCTGCAGGAGAAGAGCTCGGCGCTGGGACGGGCCGGGGTCCGGTACGCCATCACCTCCACCGGGCCGGACCACGACAAGCTGTTCGCCGCGGTGGTGTTCGTCGGCGACGAGGCACTGGGCCAGGGCGCCGGCCGGACCAAGAAGGAGGCCGAGCAGAAGGCGGCCGAGCAGGCCTGGGCCGCCCTGGACCAGACCGCGCCGGGCCGGACCGTCGGCTGAGATGCCGGAGCTGCCCGAGGTCGAGGTGGTGCGCCGAGGCCTGGAGTCCCACGTGGTGGGCCGGGGGATCACCCGGGTCGAGGTGACCGGTGCCCGTACGGCCCGCCGTCAACCCGGCGGCCCGACGGAGATCGTCGACCGCCTCCGCGGACGGGTGGTGACCGGGGCCCAGCGGCGCGGAAAGTACCTGTGGTTGACCTTCGACGGGGACCACACGGCCGGAGCCGACTGCCTGCTGGTCCACCTGGGGATGAGCGGGCAGATGCTCGTGACGACCGCCGACGCGCCGCCGGTGCGGCACATGCACGCACGGGCCGTCCTGGACGACGGCAACGAGCTGCGCTTCGTGGACCAGCGGACATTCGGTGGGTGGACCGTGGTGCCGCTGGCCGAGGCCCTCGACGGCACCGGTGTGCTCCTGCCGGCGTCGGCCGCCCACGTGGCCGCCGACCCCTTCGAGCCCGGCTTCGACGCGCTGGCCACGGCCCGCGCCATCCGCCGCCGGGACACCGAGATCAAGAGGCTCCTGCTGGACCAGACCGTGGTGTCCGGCATCGGCAACATCTACGCCGACGAGGCGCTGTGGCGTTCCGGGATCCACGGTCGGCGCCGCGCCGGCGCATTGACCCTCACCGCCGTCGCGGGGGTGCTCGATCACGCCCGCTCCGTGATGTCCGACGCCCTGGACGCCGGCGGCACGTCCTTCGACGCGCTGTACGTCAACGTGAACGGGGCCTCCGGCTACTTCGACCGCTCACTCGACGTCTACGGGCGGGCGGGGGAGCCCTGCTCCCGGTGCGGAACCGCGGTGGTCCGGGAGGACTTCATGAACCGCGGCTCGCACTTCTGCCCCGTGTGCCAGGTGCCGCCCCGCCGGAGCGGAGCCCGGGCGGGCGGCCGCTCGGTGCCGGGCCGCTCGCTACCGGGCCGCTCGGTACGATGACCAGCATGGACGAGACCGGGATGAACGAGACCAGCACAAACAAGTCCTCGCAGCAGTCACAGCCCGCCGCCGAGCTGTGGGTCGAGCGGACCGGGACCCGCCGGTACGTCGGCCACAATTCCCGGGGCGCCACGGTTGAGGTCGGCTCCGCCGATGTCGAGGGCGCGTTCACGCCGGGTGAGCTCCTGAAGGTCGCGCTCGGGGCGTGCACCGCGATGTCGTCGGACTTCACCCTTTCCCGCCGCCTCGGGGACGACTACGCCGCCACCGTCCGCATCGCCGGCCACGCCGACCGCGAGGTCGAGCGGTACCCGCATCTGGAGGAGACCTACGAGCTGGACCTCTCCGGACTCGACCCGGCCATGCGCGAGCGGCTGCTCGACATGGTGCGGCGGTCGGTCGACAAGGCCTGCACGGTCGGGAGGACCCTGGAGGCCGGGACGGAGATCGAGCTCGGGTTCGAGACGGGATCCGACACGGAGTCAGGTTCGGGGACAGCGACGGACCCGAGCGCAACGTGACCACGCCCGCGCACGACCAGGTCCGCATGGTCGCCTGGGTCCACGGCCGCGTCCAGGGCGTGGGCTTCCGCTGGTGGACCCGCAGCCGCGCACTCGAACTCGGCCTGACCGGTTACGCCACCAACAAGCCGGACGGGCGGGTCCACGTGGTGGCCGAGGGCCCGGAGTCGGCGTGCCGGGCCCTGTTGGAACTCCTGCGCGGTGGCGGACCCCCCGGAGTGGTGGACCTCGTCGTCGACACCTGGGAGCCGGCCCGCGGCGGCGTGACGGGATTCGTCGAGCGCTGACCTAGGATCGGACCCCATGTATCTCAAGTCGTTGACGCTCAAGGGCTTCAAGTCCTTCGCAGCGCCCACGACGCTGAAGTTCGAGCCCGGGATCTGCTGTGTGGTCGGCCCCAACGGATCCGGCAAATCCAACGTCGTGGACGCGCTCAGCTGGGTGATGGGCGAGCACAGCGCCAAGACGCTGCGCGGCGGCAAGATGCAGGACGTGATCTTTGCCGGTACCGCCGGGAAGGCGCCGCTCGGCCGGGCCGAGGTCACGCTCACCCTCGACAACTCGGACGGCACCCTGCCGATCGACTACGCCGAGGTCTCGCTGACCCGGCGGATGTTCCGCGACGGGGCGGCCGAGTACGAGATCAACGGTGACCGCGCCCGCCTGATGGACGTGCAGGAGCTGCTCTCGGACTCCGGGATCGGTCGCGAGATGCACGTGATCGTGGGCCAGGGCAAGCTCGCCGAGATCCTGGAGTCCAAGCCCGAGGAACGCCGCGCCTTCATCGAGGAGGCCGCCGGGATCCTCAAGCACCGCCGGCGCAAGGAGAAGGCGCAGCGCAAGCTGGCCGGGATGCAGGGCAACCTCGACCGGCTGAGCGATCTGACCGGCGAGCTCCGACGTCAGCTCAAGCCACTGGGGCGGCAGGCCGAGGTGGCGCGTCGCGCGCAGTCCGTCCAGGCCGACCTCCGCGACGCGACCTTCCGGCTGGCGGCCGACGACCTGGTGACCCGACGCGCTGAACTCGCGGACGCCGAGAGCGTGCGCTCGCAGCTCACCGGCCAGGTGGCCGCGGCCGCCCGGCGCCGCGATGAACTGGCGACAGCGGTCGCGGACACCCAGACCGAGCTCGACAGGCTCACGCCCGAGGCCGACGCCGCCCAGCACCGGTGGTTCGCGTTGTCCACGATGGCCGAGCGTGCCCGCGCCACCGCCCGTATCGCGGCGGACCGGGCGCGGTCCCTCGCCGCCGAGACGGCCGTCCACCACGGCACCGACCCCGACGAGTTGGACCGCCAGGCCGAGCGGGCCGCCACCCAGGAACGGGAGCTCGCGGCGGAGGTGGAGCGCGCCGCAGCCGAAGCCCGTCGCGCGACAGATTCCCTCAGGGCGGCGGAGGCGGAACTGGCCGGGCTCGAGGCCGAGCACCTCAAGGCGGTCCGCGCGATCGCCGACCGGCGCGAGGGGGTCGCCCGGCTCGCGGGCAAGGTCGAGACCCTGGCCGCGCGGGTCGAGTCGACCGAGGCGGAGATCGTCCGCGTGGATGCGGAAGCGAGGAGCGCCCGCGCCGCGGTGGCGGACGCGGAGGCCGAGTTCGACGCCGTCCACGCCCGCGTGGGCGCGCATTCCGAGGGCGAGCGGACCCTCGACGACCACCTGGGTCGGGCCGAGCGCGCGCACCTCGCGGCGCGCGCCCGCCTGGCCGAGCTCCGGGGGATCGAGCGCGAGGCGGACCAGCGGATCGCCGGTCTGGCCGCCCGGATCGAGGCCCTCGAGCAGAACAAGGGCGCCGGGGACGGGGCCGAATGGGTGCTCGGCCACCTGGGGACCGACACCGTCGCGGGGACGGTGGGCGAGCTCCTGGGCGTGGAGAACGGGTGGGAGCGCGCGGTCGGTGTGGCGCTGGGCCCCGCCGTGGACGCGGTCGTCGTGGAGGCCGGGGTGGACCGCCGGTCGGTCCTGGCGGCCCTGCGCGAGGCCGACGCCGGGCGCGCCGGGCTGGTGGGCCGCGGGGTCGCCGGAGGTGACTACCGCCTGGCGGTGGACCTGGTCGACGGCGCCCGCTGGGCGCTGGACGTGGTGACGGTGCCGGGGGATCTGGTCGCCGCCGTCACCGCCTTGCTGGTCGACGTGGTGGTGGTGGACGACCTCGAGGTCGCGCACGCCCAGGTGGAGGCCGACCGGCGGGTCCGGGCGGTGACCCGGGACGGCGAGCTGGCCGGTGCGGGGTGGGCCATCGGCGGCTCGGCCACCGGGCGGACGGGGCTCGAGATCCAGTCCGCGATCGACGCGGCCGTGGTCGAGCGGGACGCCGTGCGCGCCGAGATCGAGACCACCCGCGCCGAGCTCGCGGGAGCCGAGGCCGAGGACGTGGAGCGGGCGGACCGCTTCTCCGAGTCCCTGGCCGCGATCACCGAGTCGGACGCCGCGATCGAGGAGACCTACGCCGAGCTCGCGCGGATCGGCACCCGCCGCCGCCGCGCGGAGCACGAGGTGCGGCGCCTGGAGCAGACGCGGCGGATGGCCGTCGACAAGCTCGACGCCTCCCGCGCCGAGCACGCCGAGCTCACCGACCGCCTGGCGCGCGCCGGGGACGACGACGACGAGGGCCGGCTTCCGGCGGATGACGGTCGGGTCGCCGCGCAGGCCGCCGTCGCGGCTGCCCGGGGGGTCGAACTCGAGGCCAGGCTGGCGCACCGGTCCGCCGAGGAACGCGCCGCCGGGGTCCGCGGGAAGTCCGCGTCGTTGCGCAGGGCGGCTCAGGCGGAGAGGGAGTCCCGGGCGCGGGCCGCCCGGGCCGCCGCCACGCGACGCCGCGGGGCCGAGGTCGCCGGCGTGGTGGACGAGTTGAGCGTGCGCCTGCTGGCCAGGCTGGACGAGCTGATCGCCTCGGCGGGCGCCGAGCGGGACCGGCTGTCGGCCGGGCGGTCGGAGGCCACCTCGCGCGTGGCCTCGCTCCGCACCGAGCTGGCGCGGGCGGATGCCGAGGTCACCAGGCTGGGGGACGCCGCGCACCGCGACGAAATCGTCCGCGCGCAGCTCGAGGTCAAGGTCTCCGAGCTGGAGGCCGCGGTACTGGAGCGGCACGGGATCGAGCCCGGGGCGCTGGTCGCGGACTACGGCCCCGAGGTCGGCCTGCCGCCGTCCGCCCTGGAGATGGCGGAGTACGAGGCCGCCCGCGAGCGCGGCGAAGACGTGACCCCGCCCCCGCCCATGCCGTTCGTGCGCGCCGAGCAGGAGCGGCGACTCAAGCTGGCGCAGAAGGACCTGGCCACCCTGGGCAAGGTCAACCCCCTGGCACTGGAGGAGTTCTCCGCGCTCGAGGAGCGGTACGCATTCCTGTCCACCCAGCTCGACGACGTCAAGAAGGCCCGCACGGACCTCGAGGGGGTGATCGACGACGTGGACGCGAGGATCGAGCAGATCTTCACCGAGGCCTGGGTGGACGTCGAGCGCGAGTTCCGCGACGTGTTCTCCGTGCTGTTCCCCGGCGGCGAGGGCCGGCTGATCCTCACCGACCCCGGCGACATGCTCGCGACCGGCATCGAGGTCGAGGCCCGGCCGCCGGGCAAGAAGGTCAAGCGCCTCTCGCTGCTTTCCGGCGGCGAGAAGTCCCTGACGGCCGTGGCGATGCTCGTGGCGATCTTCAAGGCCCGACCCAGCCCGTTCTACGTGATGGACGAGGTCGAGGCCGCGCTCGACGACACCAACCTGCGCAGGCTCATCGGGCTGTTCGAGCAGCTGCGGGAGACCAGCCAGCTCATCGTGATCACCCACCAGAAGCCCACGATGGACGTGGCCGACGTGCTCTACGGCGTGTCCATGCAGGGCGACGGCATCTCCAAGGTGATCTCCCAGCGCATGCGCTGACGGTCACCGGCACCGGCACCGGCACCGGCACGGCCGGTCAGGACCGCCTGAACACCGCGCGCAGCCGCTCCCGGTTGACCACGCCGGTCGCGCGCAGCGGGATCCCCGCCGGGCACACCCGGGCGCACTCGCCGTAGAGGCCGCAGGAGCCGAACTCCTCCTCTGCCGCGCGGGTGATCTCGCGGGCGCGCGGCGCGCGGTCCCGGCTCGAGATCGGCATCAGCGCCAGGTGCCCGAGCTTGGCGCCCACGAACAGGGCGGCCGAGCCGTTCGGGCAGGCGGCCACGCACGCGCCGCACCCGATGCAGGCGGCAAAATCCAGCGCGGTCTCCGCCGCATCGTGGTCCTGGAGTTGGGAGTCGGCGTCCGGCGCCGTTCCGGCGGGGATCCCGACGTGCGCGCCGGCCTCGCCGACCCGGTCCAGCGCGGACCGGTCCACCACGAGATCGCGGATCACGGGGAACACGGCCGCGCGCAGGGGCTCGATGCGGAGGGTGTCGCCGTCGGCGTAGCCGGCCAGCCGCTGGTGGCACGAGGGCGTGTTCTCGGCCGGGCCGTGCGGGCGCCCGTCGACGGTCACGCCGCAGGCACCGCAGATGCCCTCGCGGCAGTCGGAGTCGAAGGCCACGGGCTCCTCGCCGGCGTCGAGAAGGCCGCTGTTGAGGGTGTCGAGCAGTTCGAGCACGCTCATCTCCGGCTCGGCGTCGGGGACCTCGTAGCGCTCGTACCGGCCGGTGTCCTCGGGCCCGGTCTGGCGCCAGACGCGCAGGTTGAGCTTCATCGGTAGTCCCTCGTGGTGAGCCCGACGGCGGAGAAGTCGAGCGGTTCGGCATGACGGGTGAAGGTGCGCGGGCCGCCGCGGTCGTCGCCGTCGGATCCCCAGGCGGAGGCGAAGCACCAGGTGTCGTCCCGGCGCAGCGCCTCCCCGCCTGAGGTCTGGTGCTCGTCCCGGAAGTGCGCCCCGCAGGATTCGTCGCGGTCCAGGGCGTCGATGCACATCAGTTCGGCCAACTCGAGGTAGTCGGCCACCCGGCCGGCCAGCTCGAGCACCTGGTTGAGGTGCTGACCGGAGCCGGTCACCCGGAGATCGGACCAGAACCGGGACCGCAGGTCGCGGATGCGATCGATCGCCGTGGAGAGGCTCGCGGCCGTCCGCGACACCCCGCAACCGGCGTAGAGGATCTCGCCGAGCTCCCGGTGGAAGTCCCCGGGTCCGGTCGTCCCGCCCACCGCCAGGAGGGCGTCCACGCGGTCCCGGGCGCGGCCCACCGCCGTGGTGACCACCTCGTCGTCGTCGTCCGGTGGGTCCTGACCGAGGCGCGTGGACAGGTGCGCCGGCACCGAGTGCGGCAGGGTGAACCAGCCGTCCACACTGGCGCTGAGCAGGGAGTTGGCCCCGAGCCGGTTGGCGCCGTGGTAGTTCCAGCCGCACTCGCCGCCCACGAACAGCCCGGGGATCGAGGTCTGCAGGTCGTAGCTGCTCCACAGCCCGCCCATGGTGAAGTGGCAGGTGGGGGCGATGCGCATCGGCACGGCGTACGGGTCCTCGCCGGTGGCGTGGGAGTACAGCTGCATCAGGTTGCCGTAGCGCTCGGTGATCTGTTCGCGGCCGTCGCGGGCCAGGGCGTCCCGGAGGTCCAGGTACACCGAGTTCGAGCGCGGACCCACCCCGCGGCCGGCGCGGATCTCCGCGGTGATCGCCCGCGAGGCCACGTCGCGGGGGACGAGGTTGCCGAACGCCGGGTACCGACGCTCGAGGAAGTAGTCGCGCTCGGCGTCGGGGATGTCGCCCGGGGCGCGATCCTCTCCCTCGCGCAGCGGCACCCAGATCCGGCCGTCGTTGCGCAGGGACTCGCTCATGAGGATGGTCTTGGCCTGCCAGGCCGTGTCCTTGGGCAGGGCGGTGGGATGGAACTGGACGAACGACGGCGACGCGAACAGCGCCCCCCGCTGGTGGGCGCGCCACACCGCCGAGGCGTTGGAGTTCACCGCGAGCGTCGAGTCGTGGAAGACGTTGCCGTACCCCCCGGTCGCCAGGACGACCGCGTGGGCGGTCACGGCGCGGATGTCCCCGGAGACGAGGTCGCGGACCACCACCCCGTGGCACCCGGAGTCGTCGACGACGAGGTCGAGCATCTCGTGGCGGGTGTGCAACGTCACGGTCCCCGCCCTGATCTGGCGCGCCATGGCCTGCACGCCAGCGATCTGGAGCTGCTGCCCGGTCTGGCCCCGGGAGTAGTAGGTGCGCGAGACCTGGACGCCGCCGAACGACCGGGTGGCGAGCACCCCGCCGTACTCGCGGGCGAAGGGGGTCCCGATCGCGGCGAAGTGGTCGATGACGCGCACCGACTCCTCGCCCAGCCGGTACGCCTCGGCCTCGCGTCCGCGGAAGTCGCCGCCCTTGACGGTGTCGCGGACGAACCGGGTGAGCGAGTCGCCGTCGACCCGCCGGGCGCGCGCCGCGTTGATGCCGCCCTGCGCGGCGACGGAGTGCGCGCGTCGCGGCGCGTCGTGATAGGTCAGCGCGGTGACCCGGTAGCCGAGCTCGCCCAACGCCGCGGCGGCGCCCGCCCCGGCCAGACCGGTTCCCACCACGATCACGTGGAAGCGGTGCCGGTTTCCGGGGGAGACCAGCCCGTAGTCGTCCCTGCGGCGGGCCCAGGCGGTGGCCGGGTCGCCCTCGGGGGTCCCCGGGGCCAGGATCTCCCCGACGCGGGCGCCGGGAACCGTGACCGGCGGTGGGGTGAAGGTCATGAGAGCCACCCGAGTTGGACCGCCAGGGGGATCGCGGCGTTGCCCAGCAGGACCGCCACGGCCGCGATCCCGCCCACGATCGCGACGACCGAGCGGGCCCGGACCCCGGTCACGCCGAGGTCTCCGGCGCTCGTGCGGACTCCGTGGGCGACGTGCACCGCGAGCAGCAGCATGGTGATCCCGTAGAAGGCGGCGACGAACGGCCGGGAGAAGCTCGCCACCAGGTTGGCGTGGGCCGATCCGGCGGAGAAGGTCTCCGGGGCCACCGGTGCCGTGCCGGTGGTCATGTCCAGGATGTGGACGACCACGAAGAGCAGCAGCACCACACCGGTGAGCAGCATGCTCCGCGCCCCGAACGACGCGAGGGTGAACCCGGTCCGGCGCCGATGCGGACCCGCGGCCGCGCGGGAGCGGCGGACCAGCACCACGGAGCACGCGACGTGCGCCACCAGGGCCAGCACCAGGACCACTCGCAGCAGCCACAACACGCCGCCGTGGGGGACCAGCGGATAGAAGAGGGTCCGAAGCCAGACCGCATAACCGTCGAATCCGGCCGCACCGCCGAAGACCTTGAGGTTGCCGATCATGTGGACCACCACGAACGCGGTGAAGAGCAGGCCGGTGACCGCCATGACGAACTTGACCATCCAGGTGGGGAGGTGGATGGAAGAGGGGGCCCCGGCGTCGACCTCGGTCACTCGCGCGCACCTCCTCGTGTCACGTGTCCGAGTCTAGGTGCGCGCGTCTCCCGGGATCGGCGATCGTCACAGGTGCAGTCGGCCAGCGAGGTGCAGTCGTCCATACTGGGCATCGTGAATACCACCACCTGGATCATCGTCGCCGTCGCCGTCGTCATTCTGCTGGCCGTCATCGCGCTCGTCGTGGGGCTTCAGCTCCGGAAGAAGCGGCAGATCTCCCTGAGCAGGCCGGAGGAACGCAGGGAGCTCACCCGGGAGGAGCGCTCGGGCAACTATCAGGCCGGGACCGGTTTCTCCTTCACCCCGGCCGGCAGCACCGCGACCGCGGCGCTCCCGAAAGAGCCCCTGCCCCGGGAGGCGGCACCGTCCCCGGGCCCGGTGACGCGGCCCGAGACCCGTCCCACGGCAGAGCCGCGACCGGCAGTGGAACCGCGACCGGCAGTGGAGCCGGCAGCGGAGCCGCGACCGGCAGCGGAGCCGCAGGCGCCCGCGCCCGAGCCCGACATCGCGCCCGGGACGAGCGCGGACACGGTCGTCGTGGAGCCCGCCCCGGTCCAACCCGTGGTGGTGCCTGCCGACGTCCCCGACGCCGAGATCCCCGCGCCGCCGGCGGTGGAGATCAGCGGCGCCCCCGCGCCCGTGGCCCCCGTCGAGCGGATCGACCCGTCAGCCGGTCGCCTCGACCGCCTCCGGGGCAGGCTCGCCCGTTCCCAGAGCACGGTGGGCCAGGGGCTGCTGGGGCTGCTGGGTGCGGGCGACCTCGACGAGGACGCGTGGGAGGAGATCGAGGACACGCTGATCATGGCCGATCTCGGATCGACGGTGACGCAGCGTGTGGTGGACCGCCTGCGCGCGGACATCGCGACCCGTCAGATCCGGACGGAGGCCGAGGTGCGGGATCTGCTCCGGCAGGCCCTCGTGGACAACCTGCACCCGGAGTACGACCGCTCGCTGCGCGCGCTGCCGAACAACGGCAAGCCGGCTGTCATCCTCGTCGTCGGCGTCAACGGCACCGGTAAGACCACCACGACCGGCAAGCTCGCCCGCGTCCTGGTGGCCGATGGCCGCAACATCCTCCTGGGCGCAGCGGACACCTTCCGCGCCGCCGCCGCCGACCAGCTCCAGACCTGGGCCGAGCGCGTGGGCGCCGAGGTCGTGCGCGGCAGGGAGGGGGCGGATCCCGCGTCGGTGGCGTTCGACGCCGTCGCCCGGGGCATCGAGACCGGGGTCGACGCCGTCCTCGTGGACACCGCCGGTCGTCTGCACACCAAGACCGGGCTGATGGACGAGCTCGGCAAGGTCAAGCGGGTGGTGGAGAAGAAGACCCCCGTGGACGAGGTGCTGCTGGTGATCGATGCGACCACCGGGCAGAACGGTCTCATGCAGGCGCGGGTGTTCAAGGACGTCGTGGACATCACCGGTGTGGTGCTCACCAAGCTCGACGGCACCGCCAAGGGCGGGATCGTGTTCCAGGTCCAGCACGAGCTCGACGTCCCGGTCAAGCTCGTCGGGCTGGGGGAGGGCGCCGACGATCTGGCGCCGTTCACCCCGGAGGCCTTCGTCGACGCGCTGCTCGGGATCTAGAACACCCGCAGCCAGGGCCTCCGGGCGTCCAGGACACATGACCGGAACGCGGCACCGCACCACGTAACAGGGATGAAACAACGCCGCACACCCGCCGCAACACCGGAACGGAAATCTTATGTCCCGAGGGTGAGCGACCAGACGCTCACCGCGGAGACGAGGAGGACCTCACGGTGATAGGTGACAGTGTCCTGTTGCTCGCCCAGGAGGCGACGACGACGGAGATCAGTGCGGGAGACACCGCCTGGATGCTGATGGCGGCATCCCTGGTGTTGCTCATGACGCCTGCGCTGGCCTTGTTCTACGGCGGTATGACACGCCAGCGGTCAGTGCTCAACATGATGATGATGTCGTTCGGCGCGATGGGCGTCGTCGGCGTCGTCTACGTGCTGTGGGGTTGGTCGATGTCCTACGGCACGCAGTCGGTTCTCGGGGTGTTCGCCAACCCCTTCGAGATGTTCGGCCTGGCCGGCGTGATCGGTGACGCGGAGAACTGGATGGTGTCCAGCTTGGGCGCCTATCCCCAGGTCGTCGACGTGGCTTTCCAGGTCACCTTTGCGATCATCACCGTCGCCCTCATCTCGGGTGCGATCGCCGAGCGCGTGAAGTTCGGCACCTGGCTGGTCTTCGTGGGCGTCTGGGTCACGCTGGCGTACTTCCCGCTCGCCCACATGGTGTGGGGTGGCGGGCTCCTCTCGGGTTCCGAGAACGGCCTGGCGTCGATGATCTTCGGTACCGTCGACGACGGTGAGGGCGGACTCGCCGCGGCCGTCGCCCCGGTCGACTTCGCGGGCGGCACCGTGGTCCACATCAACGCCGGTATGGCCGCGCTGGTCCTCGTCCTCCTGATCGGCAAGCGCTACGACTTCGGGCGCACCGCGTTCCGGCCGCACAGCCTCCCGCTCGTCATGCTCGGTGCTGCCCTCCTGTGGTTCGGGTGGTTCGGGTTCAACGCCGGTTCGGCGTTCGGCGCCAACGGGGCCGCAGGTCTGGCCTGGATCAACACCACCGTCGCGACCGCCGCCGCGATGCTCGGCTGGCTCCTCACCGAGCGGATCCGGGACGGACACGCGACCAGTCTCGGCGCCGCCTCGGGCGTCGTCGCCGGCCTGGTGGCCATCACCCCGGCCGCCGGTTCGGTGCACCCCCTGGGTGCGATCGCCGTCGGTGCGATCTCCGGTGCACTGTGTGCCCTCGCCGTGGGGCTCAAGCACAAGTTCGGGTACGACGACTCCCTCGACGTCGTGGGTGTCCACCTCGTGGCCGGTCTCTGGGGCACCATCTCCATCGGCCTCCTGGCCACCGGTACTTTCGGCACGGATGCCGGCGTGTTCTACTCGGCGGACGGGTGGCGGCTGCTCATCGTCCAGATCGTCATCGCCCTGGTCGCCCTCGTGTTCACCGGCATCATGACCGCGATCGCCTACGTCATCTGCCGCCCGCTGGGCTGGCGCATCAGCGAGACGGACGAGCAGTCCGGCATCGACGGCGCCGAGCACGCGGAGACCGCGTACGAGGCCTCCACCAACGCGCTCATCCGTTGAGCCGACAACTGCGAAAGGAAGTCCAGATATGAAGCTCGTCACCGCGATCGTCAAGCCGTTCACACTCGACGACGTCAAGGCCGCCCTCGAACAAGCGGGTATCCACGGACTCACCATCAGCGAGGTCCAGGGCTACGGCCGTCAGAAGGGACACACAGAGGTCTACCGTGGCGCCGAGTACGCCGTGGACTTCGTGCCCAAGATCCGGGTCGAGGTGGTGGTGGACGATGATTCACTCGACACGGTGATCCAGCTGATCGTCGACGCCGCCCGGACCGGGAAGATCGGCGACGGCAAGGTGTGGGTGACCCCTGTCGAGAGCATCGTGCGGGTCCGTACAGGCGAGGCGGGCGAGGCCGCCATCTGACCGGTTCACCGCTGCTGCGCGGTCGACCCCCGACACGGGGGCCGGCCGCGCCGTCGTGTGTGCGGACTCGTTCACAGAAGTGAAACACGCAGGCCCCGTGCGTGTGACACGGCCGCGACAGGCTGGGACACGACCTATGACGACGAGGGGACTTCCATGACCGCGACAGCGGACGGCAGGCGCGCCACGGCGCTCCGGGACGGGCGCGAGAAGATCCTCTCCGCTTCGCGGGAGAGCCTGTCGGCCGCCGCACTCCGAGAGGCCCTGTGCGAGCTCTACGAGATCGAGCTGGGACGGCTCGCGGAGGACGCGGGGATCGGCCCGGACTCCGGGTTCGCGCTGGTGGCGCTCGGCGGGCTCGGTCGGCGAGAGGTGCTGCCGTACTCGGACCTGGATCTGGTGCTGATCCACGAGCGTCGCCCCGGCCGTGATGTCGGCGAACTCGCCGACGCCCTGTGGTACCCCCTGTGGGACTCCGGGGTGGCCCTGGACCACAGCGTGCGGACGGTGGACCAATGCCTCTCGGTGGCGGCCTCGGATGTCTCGGTGGGGCTGAGCCTGCTGGACTGCCGGGTGATCGCCGGTGATGCGGACCTCGGGGCGCTCGTGGTGAACGGGGCCCGGCGCCAGTGGCGGGACCAGATCGCGTCCCGGTTCGACGACCTGGTGGCCGCGGCCGGCGCGCGCCGGCACCGGTCGGGGGTGATCGCCCACCGCATCGAACCGGACCTCAAGAACGGAGTGGGCGGGCTCCGTGACTCGCAGCTCGTGTCGGCTCTGGCCGTCGCCCACCTCAGCGACGGCCGACCGGCCGTGCCGGGGGGGATGGCGGCCGCCCATCGGCTGGTCCTGGACGCGCGGACCGAACTCCACCGGGCCAGTGGGCGGGGCCGGGAGGTCCTCCACGCCCAGTACGGCGACGAGGTGGGGCAGGCGCTCGGGCTGGGCGACCGCTTCGATCTCGCGCGCGCCCTGAGCGACGCGTCGCGGACCATCGCGTTCACCGCGGATCAGGCTATCCGCGGGTCGTGCGCGACCCTGTCCTCCCGGGGACTCTCCGGGCTGCTGCGCAGGTCGCCGGTGCGGCGTCCGCTCGACGACGGGGTGGTGGAGCATGCGGGCGAGGTGGCGCTCGCGAGGGACGCACGGGTCGGGGAGGACCCGTGGCTGCCGCTGCGCATGGCCGCCGCCGCCGCCCGGTTCCGCCTCCCCATCGCGGGCTCGACGCTCGGCGTGCTCGTGGAACGTTCTCCGGCGCCGGAGGGTCAGTGGCCCGCCGAGGCACTCTCGGACCTGCTCGTCCTCCTGGGTTCCGGCGAGGCGCAGCTCCCGGTGATCGAGGCCCTCGACCGCAGCGGGCTGTGGGAGCGGATCCTGCCCGAGTGGTCGGGTGTCAGGGACCTGCCGTCCCGGGACCGGTCCCACGTGTACACAGTCGACCGTCACCTGGTCCAGACGGCGGTCGAGGCGTCCCGCCTCACCACCTCCGTGGCGCGGGCCGATCTGCTCCTGCTGGCGGCGCTGTTGCACGACCTCGGCAAGTGCCGCGACGGGGACCACAGTGTGAACGGCGCCGAGATCGTGGGGCCGATCGCGCGGCGGATGGGGCTCGCCGTCGACGACGTGGACACGCTCGTCCGGATCGTCAGGCACCACCTGCTGCTCGCCGCGACCGCGGTGCGTCGCGATCCCTCGGATCCGGACACGGTCGACGAGGTGTCGGCCGCGCTCGAGGGCGACGCGACCGCGCTCGACGTGCTCGCCGCGCTCACCGAGGTGGACTCGATGGCCACGGGCCCGACGGTCTGGACCCCTGGTCGGGAGAGGGCGCACGCGGCGTTGGTGGACGCGTGCCGCCACCGGTTCGAGTCCGTGCCCGGGCCCGTCGAGGCCCCGAAGGTGGACGCCACCCGGCCGCACGGACCGCCCGATGTCGTCGTGGATCTCAGCACCGCGGGGACCGGGTCGAACCACGAGGTCACGCTGGTCGTCCCCGGCGGGGGGAGATCGCTCGCGGTCACCGCGGAGGTACTCGCCGCGCACCGCCTGGAGATCGTCGACGCCGAGGTCGACCTTCGACCGCCCGGCGGGATGCGCGCGAGGATGACCGTCTCCACCCGCTTCGGCGACCCCGCGGACCCGCGACTGCTGCGCCAGGACCTGCGCAGGGCGGTCGACTCCGGGCTCTCGGCACAGCTCCGTGCGGCCCTGGAGCGGAGTATCGCCCACCCGTTGGGACCGGCGCAGGCCAGATCATCCGTTCTGGTTACCCGCCGCAGCGATGCCGACGGGATCCTCCTCGAGGTGCGGTCGGAGGATCGGCCGGGATTGTTCGCGCGGATAGTCGCGGCGATCGTGAACACCGGGGCCAGGATCGACTGGGTGGTGGTGCGCACCCGGGGCGCGGCCGTCGAGGACGTGTTCGCGTTGTCGGGCCCGGGAGCGGTCCTGGGGACGGCCACGGAAGTCGAGTCGCTGCTGCCCCGACCGGATCCAGCCACGCCGCTCGGCGGGCATGCCGATACCCTGTGAGCAGTCGTCGCCGACGACGCCGGGATCCCCGCGCTCCCGGCCCGCGAACCAGGGAGCTGTAGCCGTGTTCGATTCCTTGTCCGATCGCCTGACAGGTGCGCTCAAGGACCTGCGCGGAAAGGGCCGGCTCAGCGACGCCGACATCGACGCGACGGCCCGTGAGATCCGCCTGGCGCTGCTCGAGGCGGACGTCGCGCTGCCCGTCGTGCGCACCTTCATCGCCAGGGTCAAGGAGCGGGCCAAGGGCTCCGAGGTCTCCGAGGCGCTCAACCCCGCGCAGCAGGTCGTCAAGATCGTCGACGCCGAGCTCACCGCCATCCTCGGCGGCGAGGTCCGCCGCATCGACTTTGCCAAGCAGCCCCCGACGGTGATCATGCTCGCGGGCCTGCAGGGTGCGGGTAAGACCACCCTCGCCGGCAAGCTCGCCCACTGGCTCAAGGGCCAGGGTCACACCCCGCTCCTGGTGGCCTGCGACCTCCAGCGACCGGGCGCCGTGGACCAGCTCCGCATCGTCGGCGAGCGCGCCGGCGTCCAGGTCTTCGCCCCGCACCCCGGCACGTCGGTGGGCGGCGACGGCGAGGTCGTGGGGGTGCAGGAGCCGGTGTCAGTGGCCCAGCGGGGTCTCGCGCACGCCCGCGCCAAGATGCACGACGTGGTGATCGTCGACACCGCCGGTCGACTGGGTATCGACGACGAACTCATGGCCCAGGCCAGGGGCATCCGCGACGCGGTCCAGCCCGACGAGACCTTCTTCGTCCTGGACGCGATGATCGGCCAGGACGCCGTGGTGACCGCCGAGGCCTTCCGCGAAGGCGTCGGCTTCACCGGCGTCGTGCTGACCAAGCTCGACGGCGATGCGCGCGGCGGCGCCGCGCTGAGCGTCCGCGAGCTCACCGGTACGCCGATCATGTTCGCCTCCGACGGCGAGAAGCTCGAGGACTTCGACGTCTTCCACCCCGAGCGGATGGCCAGCCGGATCCTCGGCATGGGCGACGTGCTCTCGCTGATCGAGCAGGCCGAGACGGTATTCGACGCCGAGGAGGCCGAGAAGACCGCCGCCAAGATCGGCTCGGGGGAGCTCAGCCTCGAGGACTTCCTCAACCAGATGCTCATGATCCGCAAGATGGGTCCCATCGGGAACCTGTTGGGCATGCTGCCGGGCGGCAAGGAGATGAAGGCCGCCGTCGGGGACATCGACGAGAAGTACCTGGACCGCATCCAGGCGATCATCCGGGGCATGACCCCGGGGGAGCGCGCCGATCCCAAGATCATCAACGGATCCCGCCGGCAGCGCATCGCCAAGGGCTCCGGCGTCACGGTGACCGACGTCAACCAGTTGGTGGACCGGTTCTTCGAGGCCCGCAAGATGATGAGCCGGATGGCGGGTCAGATGGGCATGCCCGGTGCCGGAAAGAAGAACCAGCGCAAGGGCAAGAAGGGCAAGGGCAAGGGGCGCGGACCGACGCAGTCCAAGAACAGGGCGATGATGCCCGGCGGGATGCCGGGGATGCCGGGGATGCCGGGGCTGCCCCCGGGCGGGATGCCGGACCTGTCGCAGATGCCGCCCGGACTCGACAAGCTCCCGCCGGGTCTCGAGGGTCTGGACCTCAACGACCTGAAGTTCCCCAAGCGCTGACCGGTCCGGTCCGGGCCCTGGCGATCGGTGCCAGGGCCGATCGGGGATCAGGTCCGATTGGGATCAGGGCAGTGGCGGCGTTTAGACTGGTCCGCTGGACGCCGTCATCGGTGGGTCCTGCCGGCGTGAGCCGGTTGGTCCCGTGCCGACCGGCGGTCACCCACAAGGCGAAACCGGACCCCGCACACCCGCGGGAGTCGCTGAATCGCCACGTGACCCGCAACAGAAAGCGAGACGACCCATGGCCGTCAAGATCAAGCTCACCCGCCTCGGCAAGATCCGCAACCCGCAGTACCGCGTGATCATCGCCGATGCCCGCAACCGTCGTGACGGGCGCGCCGTCGAGACCATCGGTCTCTACCGCCCGAAGGAGGAGCCGAGCTTCATCCAGATCGACTCCGAGCGTGCGCAGTACTGGCTCGGCGTGGGCGCGCAGCCCACCGAGGCTGTTGCCGCCCTGCTGAAGATCACCGGTGACTGGCAGAAGTTCAAGGGCCTCGAGGGCACCGAGGGCACCCTCCGCGTGGCCGAGCCCAAGCCCAGCAAGCTGGACCTGTTCAACAAGGCGCTCGAGGATGCCCAGGGCGAGCCGACCGCCGAGGCCATCACCGCCAAGCGCAAGGCCGAGAAGGCCAAGAAGGCTGACGAGGCCAAGAAGGCCGCCGACGACGCCAAGAAGGCTGAAGAGGCCGCCAAGGCTGCCGCAGCCGAGGGCGAGTCCGCCGAGGCCGCGCCGGCCGACGCCGAGACGCCCGAGGCCTGAGACAGATGAGTGACATGGTCGTCGATGCCGTCGACCACCTCGTCCGCGGAATCGTGTCGGACCCCGACGCGGTCTCCGTCGAGTCGAGTGGCGGCCGGCGCGGCACCGTGATCCGCGTCGCCGTCGCGCCCGATGACCTCGGACGCGTTATCGGCCGCGGTGGTCGCACGGCCTCGGCGATCCGGACGATCGTCTCCGCCGTCGGCGGACCCGATGTCCGGGTCGACGTGGTCGACACCGACCGCTAGAACTGTTCGGATCGCCCCAACCGGAAGGACACCATGGAGCTCGTCGTGGGACGCGTAGTCAAGTCACACGGCATCCGCGGTGAACTGGTGGTGGACGTGCGCACGGACTCGCCGGGAGACCGGTTCGCCGTGGGTGCGCGCCTGGTCGGACGCACGGGCAAGGGGCCCAAGGCCACCGACCGAGAGGTCGTCGTAGAAGCCGCCCGGGATCATTCCGGGCGGCTTCTCGTGCGCCTCGAGGGTGTGAACGACCGGGACACGGCGGACGCACTGCGCGGGACGCTCCTGCTCGTGGACTCCGACGCCCTGCCGGAGAACGACGACCCGGACGAGTTCCACGACCACCAACTCGAGGGACTCCGGGTCCTCGACACCGCCGGAGCACAGCTCGGCGAGGTCACGGAAGTCATCCACACCCCGGGCGGCGAACTGCTGAGCATCCGGCTCTCGGACGGCAGCGACGCGCTGGTGCCCTTCGTCACCGACATCGTGCCCGAAGTGGACCTCGGAGCCGGCACCTGCGTCATCGACCCACCGGAAGGGCTGCTAGACCTGGGGTCGTCATGACGAATCCTGACGAGGGGGTCTCCGGACCGCTGATGCGTCTCGACGTCGTCACCGTCTTTCCCGACTACCTCGACCCGCTCCGGCTGGCACTGCTCGGGCGCGCGATCGACCGCGGAATCCTCGAGGTTGGCGTCCACGACCTCCGGACCTGGACCCACGACGTGCACCGGTCCGTCGATGACACCCCGTTCGGCGGCGGACCCGGCATGGTCATGCGGCCGACGGTGTGGGGTGAGGCGCTCGACGAGCTGGTCCCGATGAACGAGGCGGATCCGGGGAATCGCCCCCTGTTGATCGTCCCGACGCCTGCCGGTCGGCCTTTCACCCAGGCTGACGCCCACCGCTACGCGGAGAGGCGCCACCTGCTCTTCGCCTGCGGTCGCTACGAGGGCATCGACCAGCGCGTGGTGGACGAGGCCTCCGGACGGATGGACGTCGAGGAGGTCAGCATCGGCGACTACGTGCTGATCGGGGGCGAGGTCGCCGTGCTGGTCATCGCGGAGGCCGTGGTCAGACTCCTGCCCGGCGTCCTGGGCAACAAGCGCAGCCACCAGGAGGACTCGTTCTCCGACGGTCTGCTCGAGGGGCCCAGTTACACGCGTCCGGAGGTGTGGCGGGACCGGGCCGTTCCCGAGGTCCTCAAGAGTGGTGATCACGCCCGGATCGTGCGGTGGCGCCGGGACGAATCGCTGCTCCGCACCGCGGCGCGCCGTCCCGACCTCCTCGCCGGTGCCGACCTCGACGTCAAGGACCGCGAGGCGCTCGCCCGGTTCGGCTTCGAACCCGGCACCCACTGATTTGGGTCGGGTGCTCCGGGGATGGCACACTAGCGAGGTTGACCATTCGGGCGCATCCGTGCGCCCGCGGACGGTCGCGCTGATCCGGGGCACGAACCGGTCGACCTGCCTGACGGCGGGCGCCAGGGTCCTCTGTCCTCAATTCCTGACATCTGAGGAACTCAATGAACACTCTCGACTTCATCGACAACAAGTCGCTCCGCGACGACATCCCGGCGTTCCGGCCCGGCGACACCCTCGACGTACACGTCAAGGTCATCGAGGGCTCCAAGGAGCGTGTCCAGGTCTTCAAGGGCGTCGTGATCCGTCGCCAGGGCGGCGGCGTCCGCGAGACCTTCACCGTCCGCAAGATCTCCTTCGGCGTCGGCGTCGAGCGCACCTTCCCGGTGCACTCGCCCACCATCGACAAGATCGACGTCCTGGTGCGCGGCGACGTCCGTCGCGCCAAGCTCTACTACCTGCGTAATCTCCGCGGCAAGAAGGCCAAGATCAAGGAGAAGCGCTGAGCTGATCGGGCGGGGCCGACTCGACCGCAGTCTGCGGTGGTAGATCGACTACGCTCGTCCGGGTGAGCAGCACTGAATTGCCTGGAAAGAACCCCTCCGAGCCGGGGGCCCCGGGTCACCGGGCCCCGGCGCGGGGGGGGGGGCGGAACGGGCCCCCCAGGGATATAGAGGTCCCCGCTCTGGTGGGGATTGCGGGGGGCCCGGGTGTGGTCTGCGCGCC